>NZ_JBHTHA010000012.1:0-38434 GCF_042676385.1 Paenibacillus sp. GCM10027628 | reverse complement strand
TCGATTGCTCGACTTGCTTCTTCACTCGTTGTTCAGTTTTCAAAGAACAATTTCTTTCGTTTTCGCCGAAGCTTTTCTGCGACAGCGAAATCTAATATATCACATTCACCCAGTCGATTGCAAGCTTTATTTTTTATTCTTCATAAAGTTTTCAGCTCGTTTTCGGCCGGAAAACTAATATAGCATGCTGAATTGAATAATGCAACCTTCTTTTTCATAGAAATTAATGGGATACTCGATCCAGCATGTTTTCAACGAGTTCCTGCTCGAAACGTTCCTTTACCGAATCGTTGCTTCCGCCTACAGATAGCTGGATTTCGTTAAACTCGCGCACTAAGTTTTGAATGCCATCCAGGTTCCCTTCTTGCGCAAGCTGCCCTGTTTGCTCAATAACATGATAAGCGATCGCCTGGTAGGCATCTGTGAAGCTTTGGTCAACATCGACGGCAGCTCGGTAATCGGCGTAATATCTTTTGAATGTTTGAATAAGTGTTTCTTCCACCCTATCCACTCTCCTTCCAATGCTAAAAATCAGTTTGCCTCAGGAGCTGAAATTATATGCAGCGCTAAATAGCAACAGCCCCTACTGTTAACAGCAGGAGCTAGTTGTATGACTCTAACCTTTTTCATCTCTAAATCAATTATTTACTTCACATCAATAGAAGAAACAATTTGATTTTGGCCTTTCACTTCAACCAGATGTCCTTGAGTGAAAGCGTTCAGGTTGCCAGTAAGCGCCACATCCGCAGAAACATTATAAATTGAAGTTTGATTGCTTCCATTGACATTTTGAGTAATGGAGATCGTAGCAATTTTACCTTGTGCGTTAAGCGTAGTGCTATTTAATACGCCGATGACATCGAATGTTTGGTTAACTTGCGCTAATTGCGTCACTTCAATGTAATACACTTGATTTCCCGTAGTACGGATATTCACTACATCACCTGCTTGAAGAGCAGAAGCAGCTACTTGCGCGCCATTACGGTAAACAATCACGGTTGGGCTAAGTGTATATTGATAAGAAGTGCCGTTGTTTGTCAATGTGAAAGTATTATTGTATACAGCCGTGCTGATCGTTCCACTTGTAACGTTAGTTTGTTGAGCTAATTTAGTTACTTCAACGAAAACGACAGTATTGTTATAAGTGCGAACTTTGACTTCATCTCCAACTTGCAGAGCGGAAGCACTTACTTTTACGCCATTGCGCAGAATAAATGCATCTGGGTGAAGATTGTACTGAGTAGTTACACCTGATTGAGTAAGGGACAATACATTATTATTAACTAGTGCGTTCACAGTTCCAGTGCTAGAGTTTTGATCTTGACCAGGCAGTTGGTCACCTGTGCGATCCAACAATGCAGCAAGTTGAGCGCGTGTTACCGATTGGTTAGGTCTAAAAGTGTTGTCCTCGAAACCATCAACCAATTTCTTTTCGACCGCTTCTGCCACATAGCCTACAGAACCTGCCGGGATTTTACCAGCGTCTTTAAAAGAAAGGGTTGTATTCATTTTTGTTTTAGCTTCAGCATCTAATTTCAATGCTTTTACCAAAAGATTCGTTGCCCAAAGGCGATCTGCAGCCTGCTGTGGCTGAACGGTGTCATCACTTTCCGTGAATAAATCGTTCTCCAGTGCGACAGCCACATAGCCTACTGCCCAGGATGGAACTTTATCCGCATCTTTGAAATTCAGCTTTGTTTGCATTTCTGCAGTAGATTCCGCTTTATCGCGCAGTCCCATCAGACGAACCGCGGCAGTAATAGCTTCAATGCGGGAAACGCTGTTGTCAGGCTTGAACGATCCATCCTCGTATCCTTCAAATACGCGTTTGGAAGCTAAGCTCGCTATGTAACGCAGTGCCCATTGCGCACTTTTCATATCGTTGAAATTCAAGTTGATTTGGATATTGTTATTTATTTCAGCCTTCCCTTTGAAATCATCGTCATCTCGATCATGGCCATGACCATTTTTAGCGAATGCTGCAGTTCCGCCTCCCATTACCATAGTAAGTGCGAGACTCGTTGCTACAACCTTTTTCATTAATTGCTTCTTCATCAAGTTCCCTCTCCTTGTACATAAATTCAATTTTTAAAATGGAGCCTTCGCGAAGGGTTCCTGGTTATGCTACAACAATTCGCCCGGTTGAATTTGTTTGTGGGGGTGCATGATAAAAACATTGAAAAACAACTTCGACCGTCTATTAAAAGGGGGTCGAAACTGATAGACTTAAGGGAGTACTTACTATGAACCAAAGGAGCTCACGCATGCGTTTACTTAGCACAAAAGTTCAGCTCATCATTGCCCTTGCCATTCTGCTCATCCTGGTATCAGCCTTTGCTTTAGGCAAAACTTGGATGCAGCAAAATAAAAGCGAGCCATCCGGAGAGCCCCATTCATTGACCCATCCGGACTCTCCCATTAGCAGCTTGACTCCTTCTGAGCAGCCGGGCGAGACAGTAACCAAGAGCGCGAACTCACTTCCAGCTGAACATATGGATGTTGTACTCATCGGGAGTGAACTCGAAGGGCTTTACTTGGCAAGAGCAGCTGCTGATGAGGGCTTAAAAGTTACAATTTTAGATCCCCGAGCAGAATTCGGCGGTCAGATTCTACAAAGTCAGATGCTTTTCCTGGACGAAACAAGAGATGATCAAGGCAAATTGCTCGTTCAAGGTAGAGTGAAAGAACTGTTTGATGGCTTCAGAAACGCAAAAATCCGTAAGCTGCCTGAGTTTACTACTTATATGAATAACTTAATTAAAGATATCCCAGTGGAGTCAGGTATTGAAATTAACGAGGTCGAACAAACGAACACGCCTGATAATTTGCATAAGATCGCATCCATAACCTACACCAATGGGCAGCATGAGAAAAAGAAGATTTCAGCCTCCTATTATGTAGACAACAGCGATTACGCTGCATTGATTAGCCGGTTGAATGTGAAGCGCCTTCCCGGTCTGGAAGCGTTCTATGGACAGAAAAATATTGAATACATGAGCGCCGGTATGATGATGAAGTTCAAGAATGTCGATTGGAAGAAATTCAATACCGTATTTAATAAATTGAAGCCGGAAGAAAAAAAGAAGCAGTTTGGCGGCGGCTATGTCAGCGACAGCTTCGCCATTGGACTCAGCGGCATGACCAAAGGCTATACCCCTTCCAATGACCGCGTTTTTCTTAGAGGCTTGAATGCTGTGAATCAACGCGACGGGGAAGTTCTGATTAACGCTTTGCTCGTTTATACCGTAGACCCTGCTAACCCCGCTTCTGTACAAGAAGCCGTTACGCTAGGCAATAAAGAAACGCCATTGATCCTGAATTATTTCCGCAAAGTATTGCCCGGGTGGGAGCATGCTGAATTAGGCGATCTGCCCACGTATCCTTACATTCGGGAGTACAACCATTATGAAATGGACTATGTGCTAAAGCCATCGGACCTGCTATCCGGCCGAATGTTTTGGGATAATGTGAGCATTGGCGGCTATCCGCTTGATTTGCAGGGCACGAGTGCTAATAAGTGGGGAATTGAGATGGGCAGACCGGATAAATATGGAATGCCGCTGCGCAGTTTTTTGCTTAAAAATTATGATAACGTAATAGCAGCCGGAAAAAATGTTGGGTCCTCAGCAATCGCCTATGGCAGTACAAGAATTCAACCTAATACAAGTTTGGCCGCGGAATCGATCGGTATCATCCTGGGACAGTTGCATGGCAAGCAACGAATCAGAGACGTACAGCCCGAGGAAATGGCTCAGCTTCAGCAGTATTTGGCCGATCGTTATCACATTAAACTCACTGGCGTTACTGGCACGAATAAAATCAGCGGCTGGAATGACGAGGAAATCAGGAAGCTGGATGCCGGTGAAATTACGTATCCGAATTACGTCAATACGCGCAAAAAAGTACCCGAAAAATTACCCGTAAAAACACCCGCAAAATAATGAAAGACACAATGAAAAGACCGTGCAGCCGCTTCTTTTGGAAGCAACTGGACGGTCTTTTTTTAGGGTACAAGTCCTCTAAAAAATAATTCAAAACTGAGCGCCATCTGATTGGAAAGCTTCTCGTCTCCATGACCCATCCCCCAATAAAGCATCGTACCAAGGTAATTCTGAACAGCCAAGTCTGCAATCATTTCGGGGGGCATCATCTTACTGATCTCGCCACGCACTTGAGCAGCTTCAATGATGGGTATCAACACTTGCTTGAATTCATCAACTTTGACTTTTTCTGATTCCAATATTTTCTTGTTCGCGAACGTACATTGAAATATCGCTAAAATTAAGGGTCTATTGAAAGGAAGCCGCCGCAGCATCTCCATGAGCACTTCCCTCATAAGCGGGATAATCGGTCCTTGTTTAAATTGAAGTTTAGATATCTCTTCCGTTGCAATAAATATTTGTACGTCGCAAAGAACTTCCTCTTTATTTTCAAAATAGTTAAAAAAAGTTCCTTTCGCAACGCCGGCGCGTTCCGTTATTTGGTGGACGGTAGTCGCTTCATAGCCTTGCTCTGCAAACATTTCAAGCGCACAGTCAATGATGTTCTGCCTCGTAGCACGCTTCTTCTCTTCGCGGTTCATGCTCTCAACTCCGTTTACAGGTCTTGATCAAAGTATAATCAAAACGATTGCTTAGATCAACGTCAATTATGACCACTAGTTCATTATTACAAAATGTAAATCTTATTTTTTCAATAAAACCCACAAAAAGATTGCAATTACACTTAAATTCAATAGCAAATAACCAAATGACTGGCGGTCTAAAATTTTCTTGACCACGGGTCATTGTTTTGCTATAACTGAAATGTAAACGGAGTCTGACATTCAGCTAATAATTTTCATGCCGCTCATCATTTGATGTGCAGCTTCAGAGAAGGAGTGTAAAGGGTTCATGCCATATTGGCCAAAACAAACCATATTCGATCTATTCCGGAGACCTGAAAATGCTTTTTCGAAAAAAGCAGGTGTTCTTCTTATTTGTACGGCAATTGCCCTAACCGGCTGTTCAACTAGCAAGTCTCCCGCTTCCGCAAGCGGACAGACTTTGGATCAAACCGTAAAACCGGTGAAAACGGCTAAGGTGGCCATGCAGACTTGGGACGGCGCCAAGAAACTTACGGCCGATGTTATTCCATCACTGGAGATGAACGTTGTCTTGAAAGTCGATGGCGATGTCCTGAACGTATTGAAAAAACGCGGAGAATCCGTACAAAAAGACGACGTGATTATCGAGCTTGATAAAAAAGACATCATGCGTCAGAAGCAAAAGCTGCTCTACGCCCAAGCTAGCCTCGAGGAACAATTAGCCAAGGCCAAACAGGATTTAAACGATAGCATTCAGGAGTTGACGAATAATATCGCTACGGCCAAACAAGCGCTGGACGACATAACCAAACAATATAACAGGATCATGAACGATTACACGTCCGGCGACGCGACGAAGCAGCAGAAAGAAGCGGCCGAATCCCAAGTGGGAAACGCACAGCGTACGCTTCAGAATCTGCAGCAAAAGCTCGATACCTTGAAAAATAGCAACCCGCTCTCCTCCATTCAATACCAGCTCAAGGCCAATCAAATTGATCTGCAGGATGTGGATTCCAACATCTCCAATTTTGATGTCAAATCGCCAACGGCCGGAATCCTAACCGACATGCCGATTGAGGAAGGGATGACGCTCCCGCGTGGACAAAAAGTCGGTATCGTGCAGCGGCAAAATCCGATTAAAATCCGCGCGGAGGTAACAGAGGCTGATTTACCGTTCGTGCAAGGTAAACAAATCGTTCCCTTCAACCTAACGGGATCAGCTGATAAACTCCAAGGCAAAGTTACATATTTAGCAAACGTGGCGAACGCCCAAACCAAAACTTACACCCTGGAATTAGAAGCTGCCAATGACGATGGCCGTTTAAAATCCGGAATGCGCGTTCAATTCATATTGGCCGACAGAGGACAGCAGCAAGTAGTCGCTATACCGGCTGAAAGTATTCTTCGCGAAAATGGTGAGCCATACGTATTCATCGTAAATGGAGATCATGCAGAGAAGAGAATGGTTAAGCTCGGACGCAGCAACGAATCCGCTTTTGAAATTTTAGAAGGACTCCAAGCAGGCGATACGTTGATCGTCTCAGGTCAATATCAGCTTCAGAACTTGGAGAAAGTGAATCCGGCTGAATAAACGTGCTATCTGCATGCAGATCGGTTTTACAAGAGGAGGATGAATCCGCTTGATTGCCAAGCTGATGAAATATCAAAAAATTACCATTCTATTCTTTGTCATTTTCGTGCTGGTGGGTATCTCCAGCTTCATGTCATTAAGCCAACGGGAAAATCCCGAGATTACCATCTCCATCGCGACCGTCAAAACGATCTATCCAGGAGCCTCGCCTGAAAAGGTAGAACAGCTCGTCACCAAGCCTCTGGAAGAGAAAATTCGAGAAATGGAGCATATCAAGAAAATCGATTCGACTTCTTCAACAAACGTGTCCATGATTACCGTGGAGATGGAGCCGGGGATTGACAACAAGCAATCTTGGGATACGTTAAGGCAAAAGGTGCAAACGGCAATGGATAAATTACCTGCCGAAGCCCACCAGCCCGAAGTGGATGACGATTTAGCCAAGACAGCGGCTCAAATTATCCACTTAATCCAAGATAGTCTGGAAAATCTGGAGTCGCTGCGCCCTATAACCAAGCTTTGGAAGGATCAGCTGCGTACCGTTGCCGGTGTCAGCGACGTCGCAATCGTAGGGATTCCCGACCAAGAAGTAAAGGTAATTCTGAATAACGAGAAGCTCGAAGCTCTTCGCCTCCCATGGTCATCTGTCATGCAGGCTTTATCGAGCGCTCACGACCGCTCCCCGATCGGGAACGTAAACGTCAATAATCGCGACGCTTACGTCCAATTGACCGGCGAATGGCAATCCGCCAGCGATATTGCGGATACGGTCGTCTACCGCCCCGCCGGACAGGGAACTCCGATTAAAATTCAAGATGTCGCCAATGTCAAAATAAGTACGAAAAAGACAGAAGAGCAAGTGTTCCATAACGGCAAGACGGCAGCAGATATCGTCATTTACCCGGCAAAGGGCCAAGATATTCCTTCCCTGCAAAAACGGATCGACGCGAAAGTAGCCGAATTGCAGGCTGGGCTTCCTGCTACAGTGAAGATGGAGTCGCTTTTCACACAAAAGGAAAGTGTTACTAAGCTATTTAATGACCTGACCCGGGAAATGATCATTGGGATGGTCGCCGTTCTTTTCGTCTGCGCTCTGGGACTCACGATCGGCACGTCGATCATGGTGGCCCTTGCGATCCCGGTATCCATCGCGCTTGGCTTTATCCCGATTGGCACCACGTCGATCGACTTGAACCAGATCTCCATCGTCGCACTCGTCATCGTGCTGGGGATTCTTGTTGATGACGCAATCGTCGTCAACGATAATATCGAACGCAGGCTATCGCTCGGAGATACGCCTCTAGATGCATCGTTAAAAGGCAGCCAAGACGTAGCCATTTCTATTCTTACCGCTACAATTGCGACCGCCGCCGCTTTTTTTCCGCTGTTTTTCTTGAAAGGCAATATCGGCGACTTTATCCGCCCGATTCCTGTCGTTGTTAGCTTGACGTTAGCAGCCTCTATGGCCATGTCCCTGACCATTGTTCCGATTTTCCGGAAATGGACCAGCGAGCGTAATCTTCGCAAGGGGTCCAACGCGCGAAAGAAGCAGCCTGGACTTCTTGGCGGGCCCTTGTGGCAGCTTAGTGAGTCTTATGAAAAGCTCATTCGCCGTTTTCTAAAAAAACCATTATTAACCGGTATGGTGGGGCTTGTTATTGGTACATCCAGCTACGGACTGCTGCCCTTGTTGGGCGTTCAATATTTTCCCAGCGCAGAACGGGACGATTTTTTGCTCGACGTAAAAATGCCGGTCAGCAGCAGTTTCACTCAAACTTCCGATATGATGAAAAGCTTATCAGCTTGGGCTGAGCGCCAAGAGGGGGTCCGTTTCGTATCCGCCTATGCCGGAAGAACAACACCCAAGTATTATTATGCGGAAACCGCCTCTACAGGCACAAGAATTGGCCAATTGTTCGTCAAAATCGACGAGTCCAAAGTACATACCGGCGAACTCGTGTCCAGCTGGCGCCAGCAGCTTAAGATCATGTACCCGGACATTGAGCTTTTACCCAGAGAGTTGGAGCAAGGGCCTCCGGTCGGGGCACCGATTGCCGTTCGGATCAGTGGTCCGGAATTAACTGAACTAAGTGCACTTTCCAAGCAGGTGCAAACGATTTTAAAAGGCATTCCAGGCACAGCCAACGTCTCCGACGATGTAGGCGCGGAAATGTATACAATGGATCTTCAACTCGATTCAGATAAAGCGCGTTTTTACGGCGTAAGCGAGAAAGACTTGTCCGCGACAGCACGGCTTGCCACCGATGGAGTTGAAGCTTCTAAGCTTCAGCTAGGTAACGAGATCATACCCATTACTCTCTACAACACAACGAACAGAGCGGCCTCGATGCAGGCTATCGAAGATTTGCTCGTTCCATCGCAAACCGGTGAGCTGTTTCCTATCAAACAATTTATCAGTGCAGAACCTAACCGCATGATCAACTCCATTCAGCACCATAATCTGGTGAGGACGATCACGGTTAGAGCATATACGGACGGACGATTGCCCGCAGATATTGTCACCGAGCTGCAAAATAAAGTAAAACAGCTGCCCAAACCAGGCTCTTACACATTCGAATACGCCGGTGAGAACGCAGACCGTAACGATGCGTTTACTTCAATCGGCAAGCTTTCCATCGTTGTTTTCTTCCTTATTTTCATTATTATCGCGATTCAGTTCTATTCCTTATCCATCCCGTTTCTTGTGATGATGACCGTTTATCTGGCAATGGGCGGCGCGTTGATCGGTTTATTCGTTACCGGAGCCCCCATTGGGTTCATGGCACTCATGGGTTTCGTCAGCTTGGCGGGGATCGTCGTGCGTAACGGGATTGTGTTGATCGAATTTATCGAGCACGCCAGACATAACGGCATGGGACTTCAAGACGCCATCGCTGAATCCGGACGAGCGCGGCTTCGCCCTATTCTCATGACCTCGGCTACAGCAATTAGCGGCTTGCTGCCCATGGCAATTATGGGGGGCAGCCTATGGCGACCTATGGCCGTCGTTATTATTTCAGGTCTGATTTTCTCCACTTTGCTTACGCTGATTGTCGTTCCTTCCTTCTACCTGCGGCTCGCAATGTGGAGGGATAACCGTTCAAGCAAACGAAACCAGCACCAAGTGACAGTTGAAATGTAAGGCTGCAGGAAAAAGGACAAAGCCGTAAGCGGCTTGTCCTTTTTCTTTTATGTTGAAACTTTTAATAATCGCGCATATAATAAGTTCAATACTTAACAAAACTTACAATCACTTAAGTGAAAGGAGCGTAAATCCTTTGTTTCAAGAAGAACGACTTATCGCTATCGTTAATTACTTAAAATCACATAAGCGAATTTCAGTCGATCTCATTTGTGAGCTCTATGACGTTTCCCGTGACACGGCAAGACGCGACATGGTGAAGCTGGAGGAGCAAGGCCGTATTATTCGAACTCGCGGCGGAGCGATTTTGCCAACTCTCTCCAAAGAGGTCGGAAACTACGATGAGCGGCTGCAAGCGGAACCTTCCTCCAAGTTGACCATCGGCAAAACTGCAGCATCGCTTATTCAAGATGGCGATTACTTAATGATGGATTCTTCGACCACAGTGCTTCACGCTGCTACAGCAATGAATGCGAAGCATAATGTTGTCGTCACCAGCTCCATTGAGATTGCAGCCATATTGGCGCGCAAAGAAGATACCACCATTCACATGCTCGGCGGTGTGCTCGATAACAAGCATCATAGCGTTTATGGGGCCAAAGCGATCGAAATGTTAAAAGACTATCATGTCGACAAATTGTTTATCGGAACGTGCGGGATTACAGAGGAAGGCTTATCCGCTCCGAACGAAGAGGATACTTATTTAGTCCGGGCAATGATGCAGCATGCTGACCAGGTTATCGTTCTTGCTGACCATTCCAAATTCGGTCGAAGACTTTTTCATCGCGTTGTCGGCTTCGAGCGCATTGATATTCTCGTTACGGATCAGGCACTGAGTCCGGAGATTAAGGAAAAATTACTGGCTTGCGAAGTCGAAATTGTATTAGCGGAAGGGGAAGCTCTGAATGATTAAACTTATTGTAAGCGATCTGGACGGAACGTTGTTGGACCATAGCAAGAAGGTAAGTCCAAGAGAGACGAAAGCTCTTGCCAAAGTAAAAGATGCCGGCATCCAGCTATGCTTGGCATCAGGGAGAACGCATGTAGAACTCCAAAAAGTCATGACGGAAATAGGACACCAGGGCTATTCCTTATCTCAAAATGGCGCCTTCATTCATTGGAATGACGGTACGCTTTTGCAATCCAAGCTATTTGATCCGGAATTGGCACATCAGGTATATCAACTGCTGCACGGCTTTAGACTTGTGAAACTGATATGCTCCATAGATGGCAATTATATTGCCAGCGTATCCCCGGCATCCGATAAGATTGAGTCAAGAATGTTTGAGCCCTTTATTGTAAGAGAAGATGCGGAACATCTACTTCGAAGCGAACTTCCGGCCAGTAAATTTTCTCTTTTCGGAAAATTGGAGACGCTTCTGCAAGTAAAAACTTTAATGGAAGATACATTAAGTGATCAATTAGAGATGTTCATCTCGGATACCGATTGTCTCGATATTATGCCGCGCCACGTTTCAAAGGGCAGCTCCTTGCTTGTTTTACTTGAAAAACTTGGCTTACAGCCTGATGAAGTGGCGTGTGTCGGAGATTCTTTTAACGATGTATCGATGTTCGGCGTTACGCCGCACAGCTTCGCCATGAAAGGCGCACACCCTGATGTTAAGCGCAAAGCTTCTTATCACGTTGAATCTGTTGCTGAGGCTATCGGGCATGTGTTCACCTATAACGAGAAGCGTTCTTTGCAAGGAAAAGGAAGTCCCGGCTTATGAGACGGCTGCTCATTATGGGCTGCTTGTCGTACTTATTGACGGGCAGTACGCACGTTATTTTCGGCGCCATCTTACCCGAATTACTAAACTTCTACGGCCGGAGCTATAGCGATGGAGGTCTTCTCGTATTTATGCAATTCGGCGGTTTCCTGCTCGGGGTGCTCAGCATGCCCTTTCTCATCCGTCGTTTGAGCCGCAGAAGCACGATAACTTCGGCCTTCGCCTTGCTGGGGATTGCGATGTTTGCCATCGTGTTACTCCCCCCATGGCCGCTTGCCGTAAGTCTAACCTTCTTCGCCGGGTTCTCCTTCGGTCTCGTTGAAAGCAGTATCAGTACATTTGTATTAATTGCAGCCAAAGATAAACAGGCGGTCGCGTTCAGCAAACTTGAGGTGTTCTTTGGCATAGGCGCTCTCGTCATGCCGCTCGTGTCCAGCATGTTGATTGCCGGAGGCGCTTGGAGATACTCCTTCTTAGTCCTTGGCACCAGCGCGTTGGCAACGGGTATCGTTTGGTCTAAGCTCTCCTTGGGCGAGCACGACGAGCTGCTGGCTCACCGGGCAGATCGTACGCAAATGGCGGAAAAACCTCCGGCACTAACCAAGAGTTCGATGGCCTTTCTTTTCCTTTTTATGATCGTGTTCTTCGTCTACTGCGGGATGGAAAACACAATTGTTAATTTTCTTCCTTCTATCTTTATCGATCAACTGAATGCGTCTAGCTCCGTTTCTTCCTTGTCAGTGACAGCCTATTGGCTGACTATGGTGATCGGACGGATGTTTGCCGGGGTCCTCGCTGAAAAAATGACCTACTTCCGGTATTTGACCGTCTCCTTCGCTGCTTGCCTGGTTATCGTCTTTCTATGGATGTTCAGCACAGCCATCTGGAGCAGCTTTGTGATCGTATTATTGCTCGGACTTTTCATGTCCGGTATGTTCGCCGTCGCACTGATTTACGCCAATCAGCTGCTGCCGGGCCGCACGGAGGAATCGACAAGCACGCTAATCGCGTCAGGCGGTCTTGGCGGCGCCGTGCTGCCTTTGGCCGTCGGTTGGGGCATGGATCATCTTCATGTCAGTGTATCCATTTGGTTTATTTTAGGCGGCATGTGTTTGACCCTTGCTATTATTTTTTACTCTTACCGATGGAAAGTGCAAGCTTTAAGATCCGGCTAACGGCGGGTCTTTTTTTACCACATCAGAATGTTTAAGTTCTTTACAGCGCTAAAGCGCGTAGAACAACATTCTGATTGGCGAATAAACCTACCTCTAAACGCGGTCGCTCATCTTCGAAAGACCTCGATAGAGGTTTATCTCATTTAAATGAAAAAACTCCTATGAACCGGCACATGGTGATGATCCACCAAAAGCCGATGATCAAGGAGTCGACGATTATCGTAAAAGTTTTAAGTTAATATGAACGGATTTTTCATCAAATAAGACGTCTTTCACCCCAATAAGCTTCGGCAAATATTGTTCGAGCGGGATGACCATCGGAGCTAGTTGAAGCCATTCACCGGGCAGGTTAATACCCTTGATTTGCGTGCTCACATGGCGAATCTCGATATTGGGGTTGTTCCATGCCAAGATGAAGTTCAATTTCGCGCCTACCGGCACTTGATCACGCCATCGTATGTTCACATCGGCCACAAGCGACGTTCCCTGAAGCGTGAGCTTGGCTCCTTCGATTTGAACATCATTCGGGAGCGTTTTATGCGCGGTGAGCTGCTTTTTGACGATATCGTTGATGTCTTGCTCGGTCAGTTCCACTTCCAGCTTACGATTCTTGATGATGTCTACGATTTTGTTCCCTATAGGTACTTCCTTATATGCAAGGTCCAAAGCTTCTGCGGGCTTTACATAAGCAATGATCCCCGCAAGCACAGCTGCAATAATCACTGCCAATACAATTAAGAATATAAAAAACTTCTTCAACGCCTACGACGCCCCCCATCTCCCATGATGTAGCGGAACGTTTACTCTTCCTTGCCCTGCTGCTTCGCCTTCAGCCAGCGCGGCGCGCCCTTGCTCTTGCGGTCCCGCTCGCGCTCCGCCTTGCGAACGGCTGGGCTCACGGCCTTGCCGCCGGCGGCCGTGTTCACGCGCGCTGCCGGCTTCGCCGCTGCAGCGCCGCTACGCTCGCCGCGGGCGCCTGGGGCCGCGGCGCTGATGCGCGCCGTGCCCGACGCAGGCGCAGCGGCATCCCGCGCGCTCGCGGCAGGGCCGCGCGCGGGTGCTGCGCCGCCCGCCGGGCGCGCAGCCTGACGGCGGCCGCGCATGGCGGCCGCACTGCGGTCTTGGGACGGGTCGACGATCCGGCCCTCGTACATCGCCTTCGGCGCGATCGTGATGCCGAGCTGCTTCTCGAATTTATCGAGAATGAATAGCTCCTTCGGCGTCACAATGGAAATGGCCGTCCCTTTGCGGCCCATCCGTCCTGTCCGCCCCACGCGGTGAAGATAATACTCCGCGTTCATGGCCGGATCCAGATGGAAGACATGGGTGACGCCTTCAATATCAAGCCCTCTGGCTGCAATGTCGGTTGCTAGCAGCAGTTGAAACTTACGATCGCGGAAATGGGTCATGACTTTAGCCCGCTCCGTTTTGCCGGCTTCCCCATATAAGGCCTCAACGGAAAGCCCTACGTATTGCAGCTTGCCGACCACCTCAGCGATATCAGCCGTTGCATTAATGAAGACGATCGCGGAAGCTGGATTAATTAGACGTACTAATCTGCGCAGCGTATCGATTTTATCTCTCTCGTCACACACAAAATAACAATGCTCCAACGTTTCCGCCGTACGCTGACTTGGATTGATTTTCAATATAACCGGTTCTTTCATCCATCTCTGAGCCGTTTGCTCGATACTGGCCGGTATCGTCGCCGATACGAATACGGTTTGACTGGAACGCAGTGTTCCCTTGAGGACGGCTTCGACCTCATTCATAGAGCCCAGCTCGAATACTTGATCGACTTCATCGACAATGGCCAGCTTCACATGATGAAGGGTCAGTTTACGCATTTTCATCAGCTCGAGGATGCGCCCCGGCGTGCCAACCGCGATATGAGGGTGGAGCTTCAGCTTTTCCACCTGTCTGACAACCGCTGCACCGCCGATCAGGGATTGCGAACGAATGGCGTTTCCTTCCGTCAACATCTCAATTTGCTGCATGATTTGCATACCGAGTTCTCTTGTAGGTACTAGCACTAATACTTGCAGCTGTTTTTGCTGCGGATCGATTTTCTGAAGAGCCGGCAGTAAATAAGCGAGTGTCTTCCCGGTTCCCGTTTGCGATTGGATAATCGCATCTTTCCCTTGCAGCAGAGCAGGGATCGCTTCCTCTTGGATCGGCGTTGGCTGTTCAATGCCCATGGCGTGTAATTTATGTACATAAGACTGCTCGACCAGCAGTTGTTCAAAGCTTGCGTTCACTTCCGAAAACCCCATTTCTTTAAACCTTTTTTTTCAATTATAAGCCACGCTGTATAGCGATACAAATCAGTAAAGGAAAAAGAGGCTGACCTTTAGCCATTTTCATGACGTAGGGCAGCCTTAGTTCAGTTTTTTCGCGGTAGGTGCTAGAGCGTGGAGGCTGTAAAGGCCTTTTCGGGCCTTACAGACGAGGCCCAGCGGCTTTACACGGCTGTAGCGCCCCAAAAGGGTGCTACAACTCGTTCTTTCCGCGGAAGGGGCCGACGGCGGCGGCTGTAAAGGCCTTTTANCGCGGAAGGGGCCGACGGCGGCGGCTGTAAAGGCCTTTTAGGGCCTTACTAACAAGGCCCAGCGACATTTCACGGCTGTAGCTCCCCAAAAGGGCGCTACAGCTCGTCCTTTCACCGCAGCCGCCGGCGGCGGAGGCTGTAAAGGCCTTTCCGGGCCTTACTAACAAGGCCCAGCGACATTTCACGGCTGTAGCTCCCCAAAAGGGCGCTACAGCTCGTCCTTTCACCGCAGCCGCCGGCGGCGGAGGCTGTAAAGGCCTTTCCGGGCCTTACTAACAAGGCCCAGCGACATTTCACGGCTGTAGCTCCCCAAAAGGGCGCTACAGTTCGTCCTTTCACCGCAGGCGCCGGCGGCTGAGCCTGTAAAGGCCTTTCCGGGCCTTACTGACAAGCCCACCGGCTTTTCACGGCTGTAGCGCCCCAAAAGGACGCTACAGCTCGTCCTTATCAGCAGTTGGCGCATCACACGCGCTACTTTCCAAGCGACATGCACTTATGAGCTTTGCCCTGCATTCGGTTGATCTGATGCTTTTCATTTCTTTCGAATTTCTCCAGATAGACGACAACATCCTGTTTCACGTCCAGAATCATTCGAGTGAATGGATGAACGGATTCCATTTGGGCCGGTCCCGCAAATACAAAAATAAAGAGGAGGGATGAAGCGATCGCAATCCCCCATGATTGCGCCCCATACTTCCTTTTCTCGTTGGCTCGCTGACGATCAAGCTTTTCCTTCATCGTATGCCACGAATTCGGATTGTAGTTCACATCCGCTGCTGAATCGGCATAATGCCCAATTACAGCCCGTTTCAGCAGCTCCTCCCATTCCTGGTTGTCATCCCATTCTCTATCACTCATGCAACGTTCCCCACTCCTCAAGCAGCTTCTGCTTGATCGCTTCGCGTGCACGAAACAATCGCTGCCTAATCACGCCTTCAGTGACGCCGAGCTCAATGGCCATATCTTTGTATGACAAATTATGTATCCATTTCATCGCAATGATTTGCCGGTAAGACGGGCTCAATTGATTGATGTATTTAATAATCGCCTCACGCATAAGCTTCAATTCCACTTCTTTTTCAAGCGGGACCAAATGTTCCGCAGAAGGGGCAGCTTCCTTCGTTACAAGACCGAGCTCGGATTCCAGCTCCTCCCGATTCCGCTTATGCTTGCGCAGATGATTCAGCGTTACGTTTCGCGTCAGCTTTTTCAGCCAGCTTTCATACTTGTCTATTTCTTTCAACATGGGGGCCTTGCCGACTGCTCTTAAAAAAGATTCCTGAATAATATCTTCAACAGCTGCATGATCTCTCAATATAAAATAAATCATCGGGTATACAAGTAAATAAAACTCCTGGTAGACTTGCTCTTGAATGTCTTTATCCAACGAATAAAAGTCACCTGTAAAAATCAGCATCAGATACTTCGACATAAAAGCCCCCCGCCACAACCAGCGCTAACCATCTCTGTTCCTACTTTATATTAGGGCATTCGCGGAGAGTAAACAATATTATCCATAAAAAAAGTGGAATTTCTTACCTACTGCATGAGCGCCGTTTTTTCCTTCAACCATTGGAATACCGCATCCAGCGCTTTCTCATCTTCCTTTTTCGGAAACCGATGATCCAGCCCTTCATATAAGGCCATGGTGTAATCTTTACCCGCGCGTTCTAACGCCGCTGCCAGTTTGCGGGAATGTCCAATATCCACCTGGGTGTCCTTGGTTCCATGAATGATATAAATGGGCGAGTTCACTTGCTCGGCCCAATGTGCTGGGGAACGCTGAATATAAGCGTCTGCCTGCTTCTTGGGATGTCCGACAACCCGTTTCAGCATCCTTCTCATATCGACCCGCTGCTCATACGTATCGAACATGTCACTGACGCCGCTCCAAACGACAACAGGTCCGACCCCGCTGCATTCTTTGGCCGCCAGCATCGCCATCACGGCTCCCCGGGAGAAGCCGATTAAAGCCACCGGCCCCGGCTGCACTTCATCCAGCGCTTGAACCATAGGAATCGCGTGAAACAAATCGTACCGGTCCTCGCCGGCAAAGTCCTCACGACCTTCCCCGCCTTCATTCCCACGGTAAAAAGGAGCAAACACGACATATCCGCGCTGAGCCATCGATACGATTCTGCGTTTGCGGACCATGCCGACACGGCGGATTCCGCCGCGGCAATAGATGACAGCCGGTCTTGGCGCATCTCCTTCGGGAACGGCTAAATAACCCTTTACCCGTAAACCTTGGCTGCTGTAAGTGATCAAATAAAGCGTAACGTGCTTGGCATAGCAGCGCAACTGCTCCCTTTGCAATAATTGCCCGTCTTCAATGATGGTTCCCGCGGTTGACATGCAAACCTCCTTAGAGTTAGCAAAAGGTATTTTGACAGTAGTGGCACCTTGCGTTAGACTGGTAAGAAATATCCACTTATCGTACTCTTTAATATTCCATCCGAAGGGATGATCCTATGAATACAGAATTCGAAAAAGAATTCGAGGCATTGCTCGAAAAAACCGCCGAACTGATCACGGGCGACACGTCGCCGGAAATGATTGAGAAGATCAAAATCTGGGCCATTTATAACCACATTCATAAGTCGCTTCCCGCATTAGCTTCCCATTGGAATCAAACGCATCCAATCGGAAAAGCCGAAGTGCGCCGCATTTTTGAAGAGGTACGCGATTTAAATCAAGCTCTTAAGTCTAACCAAACGAATTCATGAGAAAAAGCGGGACTCCCATCCATGTGACCGGGGCCCGCTCTTTGCTATTCCAAAGATTTCTCATTTTTTATTCAATAATTTATAAGCCAACTTGTCGAACGCCCTGGGAAATAAATGAAACAATTTAATGCCGGCACCTGCAACAAAAGGCAGATTTTTTTCAGGGATGTTTCTTTCTACCGCATGGATCAGCTCTTTCACGACCTTTTCAGGTTTCAGCATGAACCACGACACATTTTTCACATAATTGCCGCTTGGATCGGCTCTATCGAAGAAAGGGGTCGAGATCGGGCCCGGATTAATGGCTGTAACCGATACGCCTGAGCCCATCATTTCCTGACGCAAGCTGTTGGTGAAGCCAAGCACGGCATGTTTGGTTGCGGAATAGCCTGTTGATTTGGCTGATCCGATTTTGCCCGCCATCGAAGCGATGTTGACAATATGCCCGCTTCCCGCTTTCAACATGTGCGGAAGCACAGCCTTGGTGCAGCGAACCAAGCCCATGTAGTTGACATCCATCATCTCTTCGAAATTTGCAAGAGGCGCGTCTACAAAAGACTCAAAGATACCATAGCCCGCATTGTTGATCAGAATATCAATTCGCCCAAATCGCTCAATGACCTGCGTCACGACGGCATTTACTTGCTCCGTATTTGTCACATCGAGTGGATACACAGCGTGTCGGCCTTGCAAGCCCGCAGCAATTTCTTCTAATTTCGCCGTGCTCCGGGCGGTAAGAACCGGGATCGCTCCCTTGGCGGAAAAATGCTCCGCCATCACGGCTCCAATGCCGCTGGATGCCCCGGTAATCAGTACTACTTTATCCGAAATATTCACCGTGATTTCTCCTTATGTCAAGCCGTATAATCCAACAGAATCCGCAACAAAGTCCCCCAAAAGTGACCCTTAACCTTTGAAGCAAATTCCGTCCACACCCAAGCTTTGCTCAATCGGCGTCTAAACTCACCATTTAATGCGGTCAACTATCTCCGAATTGCTTCGATAAGAGTTTAGACATTACTTTTGGGGGAGCCCCCGGTTATCCACAGAAATGTGATTCGCATAATTTCTTATACTATAAAAAATGGAGCTGCCGCTTCTCAGCAGCACTCCATCCATAATTCGATATGCCTTGTAATAACACCTGCTAGGTAATGAGAACTTGAATATCCAGCTCGCCGATGCTATCCATAATTAAAGGAATCGTAAGAGCCTTCTTTGGCACAAAGCCTGCAGCTGTAGCTGACTGAACGATCTTCGGAGGTGTAATGTCGACACGAACGCCCTGATTGAACAGCATCGTACTTGCATTGCCGCTAATCATATTCCCGAGTTCGGAGATGGCGCTCTGGCCCATTTCATCCATTTCCGTCACAGTAAAACCGCCCATCATGGCAGATACCATTCTCAGCGCTACCTCTTCTGCCAGACCAAATACAATGTCGCCTTCCATTTGACCGGTCATACCGATTTGAATCCAAATGTACTTTTCCACAAATTTGACGTCTTTGACGCCGAGCTGCCCTGTCGTAGGACGAATGTTAGCGACCTGCTCGATGACGATTCTAGCCGACTCCAAAAAGGGGTTAATGTACTCAGCCTTCATAGCTCCGATCTCCTTTGTGAATAAAATCCGCAGAAAATACGACCTTTTCCAACATTATACCTAATTTTTCGGGACAAGTATACTGCATTTTTTCGGCTCAATAGTACCAACTGCTCACATGCGCATGCTCATCATGTTCCCGGAACTATACCGTCGGAGCCCTCTTCTGAATACAATGATACCGACAGTACTTAGTACGCACACCGCGATTATCAGTCCCGCAGCGAACCATGGGTTCATATGGCGCATAAAGCCAATTGGCATATAGCTGATAAAACCGGCCGGAATCGCTGTGAACAAAAGCACGCGCGCAACGCCGCGGAATATGTCGGTCGGATATGTAGATAACGTAACCGTACTAATAAAGAATTGCCCGGCTATCCCTTCAGCATTTCCGATATAAAAAGCCAAACACTGCACAATGAGGTTCAAAAACAGGAAAATCAGCATGCTCAAAATTAATGAAGCTATGAATTTAAGGATATGAATGATCGTAAAGTCACCGATATAAACGAAGATCAATAGGCCAAAAAGCACATCCCCAATAGCTGTCATAGACATCCGACTGATGAGAACGTGAAGGAGAACGGGTTTGGGCTGGGCTAAATATGCATCCAGTTGTCCGTTCGCGATCAGGGAAGCCAGCATGTAGACATTCCCAAAAAAGACGGCCGATAAACCGTAGCCACCGGCACCGATAGCCCACATCATCATAACATCGCGCAGCTCCCAGCCATTAATAACCGGGAAGCGATTGAAATATAAGCCCCAGAAAAAAATCCAAACCAGGTTATTCAGCATCATCATGCCCGCCGTCATCAGGAAGCTCATACGAAACTCCATGGCGCCAGCCAGATTCAGCTTCCAGCACGTCCAAACAAATCGAAGCAAATTAACCGCCGTTGACATTCAGTTTCCGCACTCCTCTCCGATACATAACCGTTACAGCCACTGTAAGAATGACAATCCATATACCTTGAATGCCGAGCATCCGCAGCAAGGCGTCCCCGTCAAAGCGTACAGCTGTTTTCGAAGCGAAATAAAGCACTGCTTGAAATGGCAGCCAAGCGCACACGCGCTGCAGCGGCTCCGGGAACATTTCCAGTGGCAGCATCATCCCGCCGACGGTAAAAAGCAGTTTATGATACACAAACTCGAGACCCCGTGTCTCTTCCAACCAGAAGGCGCAGAGCGCTAAAATCATATTCATCAGAAATTGGATCGTGATACCTCCCAGAGCCATGAAGAGATATCCGAGCCAGCCCCAGCCAAAAGATGGAAAGCCAAGCAAGAGAAGACCGAGCAAACTTCCTACAGTCAAATTAATCGGCCATCGCACCCAGACTTCACCCAGATAGCTGACATAATGAAAAAGCAAATAGCTCACGGGCCGAGTCAGACGGTACCCGACATCGCCGTTCTTCACTTCTTGCTCAATTTTGGTCGTCAAACTGGGGAACGCCATGACCAGCGATTCGGCAAAGATCAAGTACCAAATCATCTGCTTATAGCTGTAACCGTTAATCAGCGAAGTACCTTCTCCACGGTAAGTAGTCCCCCATAGTTGCGTGAAAATATATAAAATAAGTCCGAGGAAAATCGTTTTCACAAGGAAGTCAATGACATAAACGAACTGATTCCGAAGCGTAACGCGACCAATTGCGCTATATTTCGCAAGCTTGAAAGACATACTCATGGCAAATGAGCCTCCTTCCTCTGCTGGGAATAAATATGAGTGATAATTTGCTCCATGGGCGGATCCTCTACGGTCAAATCCAGAATTCGGACTCCCTCCATCAGTTTGGATAGCACTTCTTCAATGGCTGCCTTCGACGTGTCGATAACAACCGTCATTTGCTGACCGCCGGTATATTGCACATCCGCATGCGGAATCTGCGGTATTTCGTGTACTTCTTCCGCAAGCTGCAAACGAATCGTCTTGGCTGTCAGGAAATCTTTCTTCATGCGTGTGACTTCATCATCCAAGATGATCTCTCCATGATTAATTACGATCGCACGCCTGCAGAGCTGCTCAATATCGCCTGCATCGTGCGAGGTCAAAAATATCGTTGTGCCTTCTTCCCGGTTCATATCGCGGATCAGCTCGCGAATCGTTTGCTTGACGACGACATCAAGTCCGATCGTCGGTTCATCCAGAAACAGCAGACCAGGGCGATGCAATAAGGAACAAGCGATCTCGCAGCGCATCCGTTCCCCAAGAGATAGCTTGCGTACCGGCGTATTCAAGTAAGGCTGAAGCTCAAACCGCCTGATCAGCTCTTCACGCCGCTGTAAATAATCGCTGCGCTTCAACTCGTAGATGCGGCTCATCAGTTCAAACGTATCCGTTGGCGGCAGATGATACCAAAGCTGCGACTTCTGGCCGAATACGGAGCCGATGCGGAAGGCCAACTGCTGCCTCTCCTTCCATGGGTTAAAGCCAAGCACTTTCGCGCTGCCTGATGTTGGGTGCAGAATGCCTGTAAGCATCTTGATTGTCGTTGATTTGCCCGCTCCGTTAGGCCCGAGAAAGGCCAGCACTTCTCCTTGCTCTGCTGAAAATTCGATGGGTTTAACGGCTTCTTTTGTCGTATAGGTTGGGCTGAAGAGAGAACGCAGACTGCCTCGAAACCCTTCTTGCTTTTGTTTGATTTGAAAAGACTTCGTTAACCCATGGACCTCAATGGCTGTCATACGCAGCACTCCTTCTTATGAGATGCGCAGCATGCCTTAAAACGCTTAGCGCTCAGAATTAATAAATTGGTTAATATTAACATATAGGAGATACTGCCTACAAGATATGAGATAAACTAGTACTAGACAAATATATAATTTTCTGTCGAATCCTGATACAATTATGGTAGAAAATGACTTTAAAGGGGCTCTGAAAGCCGATTATGTTTAAACGGACCATAACAAATCAACGTACGACACTATTACAAAGTGCGCTAGTTTATCATATTTTTTCCTTACTATTACTGCTCATTGATGTTTTGATCCTGCACCGTATCGAATATTTGCGAAATTTGAAGTATGCGGGATTTAGTATTGATATCGTGATAATATGCTTGATTCTGGGGTTTACTTTATTTGGCATGAAGCAGTTCAAATTGCATGAAGCGAATATGCAAGAAAAAGTGGAACGCTATAAATCACTTTATGACAACCATCCGGATTCCATTATATCCTTCAGCCTGGATGGTGAGGTTCTCTCCTCCAACCACGGCTTGGAAAGCCTGCTCGGTCTAAGTCAAGACACCTCCCAGCTAACTTCTTTCATTCCTATGATTCATCCGCCGGATTTACTCAAAGCCTTACATCATTTTCAAGTGGCTTCGGCGGGAATGCCGCAGCACTTTGAAGCAGCTTTCCTTCATCAGAAAGGTTTTCCGGTGCAGTCGAACGTCACCTTCGTCCCAACGATGGTGGACGGCCACATTGTGGGCGTGTATGCGATTTTGAAAGATTTAACCGAGGTCAAAGAGCAGAAGAAGGAGATCGATAAACTTCACAGGCAAAATCAGCTCATCCTGAACTCCGTTTCGGAAGGTATTTATGGCATCGATATGACCGGCAGGACGATTTTCTGGAATAAAGCCGCAGAAGCGATGACGGGGTGGAAAGTGGATGAAATGCTGGGCAGACAAATCCATAACCTCATCCGGCCGGAAAAAAGCGACGGCACCCTATACTCGCGAGAAGAAAGCCCTATTCTGAACATGGTCTTGAATCGGGAAGTGACGATTGTCAAAGAGGATGTGTTCTGGAGAAAGGACGGGACGTCTTTCCCCGTAGAATATATGTGCAGTCCCATGTTGGAAGGTAAGGGACAGCTATTAGGCACTGTCATCACCTTTGTCGATATTACCGAACAGAAAAAAACGCAGGAGCTCCTTATTAAGTCCGATAAGCTTTCAGCTGTCGGTCAGCTCGCTGCCGGCGTTGCGCATGAGATTCGGAATCCACTTACGGCTCTGAAAGGATTTTTGCAACTGCTGAAAACGAACAGCCCCAAAGAGCAATATTATATTGAGATCATGCAAAATGAGCTTCAGCGGATCGAATTCATTGTGAATGAATTTCTGTTCGTGTCCAAGCCGCAGGCCATTCATTTTGAGCCACGCAGGCTGGATTCTATTGTGATGAGCACCATTGAGCTGCTTCAGCCGCAAGCGCTGCTGGGCAACATCGAGCTCGAAGCCGAACTCGAAGCCGAACTGCCGCTTGTGTCCTGCGACGAGCATCAGCTGAAGCAAGTGTTCATTAATATTTTGAAAAACGCGCTGGAGTCTATGTCCTTAGGCGGCGTGATGCGGATACAAGCATTCTCTGCTAACCACGGCAAAGATTTGACCATCCGTTTCATTGATCAAGGCTGCGGTATCGCCCCAGAACGGCTGCCTAAGCTTGGAGAACCTTTCTACAGCACGAAAGAAAAAGGAACCGGTCTGGGTCTGATGGTATGCTATCGCATTATCGAAGCCCACGACGGCACGATGAAAATCCGCAGCAAACTGGGCGAAGGCACGACCGTGGAAATCACGCTGCCTGCCATGAAATAGAAACTAATACTTTGCGGGGACCCCAAATAAAATTAGGAGCATGGACATGAAACATGGATTTCTCATTGATTTAGACGGCACGTTATACCGGGGGCATGAGCCGATTCCTCATGCTGCTGCTTTCATCCGCATGCTGAATGACAAAAGCATGCCTTATTTACTCGTGACGAATAATTCGTCGCGAACGCCAGAGCAAGTTGCCGAGCATATGCGCGAGCTCGGCATCGATGTACCCGCAGCGGCCGTGTACACTTCGTCACAAGCGGCTGCACAGTACTTAACCGAGCAGCAGCAAGGCCAGCGCGTGCACATGATCGGCGAAGCCGGATTGCAAATAGCCTTGGAGGCGGCCGGCTTCCTCTTGAATGAGGGGACGCCGGACTACGTTGTCCAAGGCATTGACCGCAGCTTCACCTACGCGAAGCTGACGGAAGCGGTCCGCCACCTGCATAGCGGCGCGACCTATGTAGTAACCAATCCCGACCGCATACTGCCGTCGGATGGAGGGCTGCTGCCAGGGGCGGGCTCCCTGGCAGCTTCGATCACCGCCGCCTCCGGCGTGGAGCCGGTGGTGATCGGCAAACCGTCGCCGATCATTATGGCTTACGCCATCGAGCGGCTCGGGCTACCCGCCGCCGATGTCTGGGTCATCGGCGATAATGCCGCAACGGACATCCGCGGAGGCGCGATGGCCGGGTGCCGTACCGCGCTCGTGCTGACGGGCGTCGCCACGACGGCGAACGTGCACGAGCAGCTGGCGTCGGCAGGCGTGACGCCGGACTTGATCTGCGAAGACCTGCAGGACTTCGTCATGCAGACTAGGCTGAATGATGGAGCAGGTTTTGCCAACCGTCCATAAAGATTTTCACCGTGAGGAACAAGAACAATACCGCAGAGACCAGTGACATGATCCGTATGAATCTGTTGCTGGACCATTTGCGGGAAACGCCCGAGACGATTGCGATAAATCCGGACCAAACAACGCTAGCAGCAAAAAAACCGGCGATAAACACCGTGGTCGTCTTCAAATCGTGCGTACCGAAACTGGCGATAATGGGACCTGCTACGACAGCGAACCACAAAATAACGGTTGGGGAGGATAAGGTCAAACCAAGCCCCCACCAAAACTGTTTGCTTTCCTTTGTCTCTGCCCCCGATAGCTGCATCTCTTCTTGCCGGCTGAGTGATTTGCGCAGCATCTGAATCGTCATCCACGCAAGCACCAGCGTACCCCCGATCCACAATACCCACCGGATGACAGGGATTTGGAAAATGACCGTTACCCCTAACAAGGCCAATACCAAATAAGTCAGATCTCCAAAACAGGAGCCAAAGCCTAACTGGAAAGAAGATTTAAAGCCTCTCTCTATGCCTGTTTTAATCATCGCCACGTTGACAAGCCCGAGATCGCAACAGAGCGATAATGAAAATACAAATCCTTTGATAAAAGCTGATAATAGCAATGTCTACGCTCCTTTCCTCAAGTACAAAAGCTTGTCAGTACTTTCAGATTAATCGAATTGGCCGCTATCGTCAGGAGCCAATTGGCAGTTGATTTCGCAGGCCAATTAGGTAAAGATAGGAGTAACAGCATTTTTCAAAGGATTGAAGTTACGATGCATATTGAAATCAATCGAAATCGGGAGCACAAAGAATCCATTCCGATGCAGATTACCAGACAAATTGAAACAATGATCGTAGACGGCACTTTAGCTCCGGGCAGCCAGCTTCCTACCGAACGGTTTCTGGCTTCTTTACTCGGCGTGCATCGCAGTACCGTAACCAAGTCCTTCGAAGAGCTTCGTGCGGTCGGATTAATCCAATCGGCGCAAGGCCGCGGAACTTACGTTAGCGATAGCTTATGGAATTTATCTGCTTCCAAGTTCTCCGAGTGGCGAAGCTATATGGCATCAGGACTCTTCAGGCCAACCCAAAGCCTGCTCCGTAAAGTTCGGGAATTGACGATGGATCCGATCTATTTGAACTTAGCAGATGGCGAAATGTCCCCCGACCTTCTTCCGGTAGACATGGTCGCAGATATGCTCAAGAGAGGCAAACGTCCCTTGCCCTTGCATTATCCGGATGCCAAGGGCGAGCTCTTTCTGCGTGAAGCCCTAGCGGCACACCTGCTCCGCACTTCCAGCATCAATTGCAAGCCGGAGCACATCTTGATTACATCAGGCGCCCAACAAGCGCTGCATTTGATCGCCCAATGTCTCCTGAGTCCAGGGGACAGCATTGCCATTGAGGGCCCGTCCTACCATTATTCGCTGCCTCTATTCGGCGCATCCGGCATTCGCTTGCTTCGCATCCCTTTCGATCGTGACGGCCTATTGCCAGACGAGCTGCTCTCCTTGCATAAAATGCATCGCATCAAAATGGTCATCACGATGCCGACCTATCAGAATCCGACCGGTGCCGTGCTGCCCTTAGCGAGACGGCTGCGATTAATCGAAATTTGCGAAGCGCATCGCATCCCTATCGTGGAAGATCAAACCTTCGGCTCGATTACACTGGCCGGCGAGCCTGCGCCACCGCTTCCGCTGCTCGCTCTCAGCGGGGCCAAAGAGTCCATCCTCCATATCGGCAGCATGTCGAAGACGACTGCGCCGGGGCTTCGGCTCGGCTGGATGGTTGGTCCGAGTTCGGTCATTGACCGGCTCGCTGATGCCAAACAGCAGATGGATTTCGGTACGAGTCCGCTGCTTCAGCATCTGGTAGAAACTTTTATCACCTCTTCGGCATGGGCGGAACAGCGGGAAAACGTGCTGAGAGGCCTTACTGTAAAGCGAGATTACATGCTGGAATCTATGGCGAAGCATCTCACCGGCAAAGCAGAATGGGAGAAGCCGACGGGCGGCTATCACATCTGGTGCAAGCTGTTAAAGCCCATTACAGAGACCGAGCTGCTCGAACGCGGTATCCGGCAAGGGGTTCTTTTCGTACCAGGCGGTGTTTACGGGGCGGACAAAGGATACGTACGATTGTCCTACGCCCGGGCGAACCGGCAGGAAATAGAAGATGGCATTGCCAAATTCGCCAGTATCCTTGAACCTTAGGTTTTCCTTTCATGCAAAAAGCCGCTGCCGCCCTCATTAGCTGAGAGCAACAGCGGCTTTACTTATTCAATTCGATCCCAGTCGATATCTAACGGGAGGCCTGTTTCGTGAAGCTTGCCCGCCTGGGCATCCTTCTGCAGTTCCTCGAGCCATTTCAGCTCCATGAAAGCGCGTTTGTACCAACCTGCCATCATATGAAGTACGACGCGCGGAACCGTGGGGATATGTTCCTCGTACAGACTCTTTGCTCTTTGCATGATAATTTTTTGCGCCATAATTTTGTGCTCGAGAATTTCGGCGATTTTATCCTGATCCCCGTGCACCGTAAAAGGCAATGCCACATAGAGCGGATGATAAAACTTGATCTCCTCATGCAGCTGTTCCAAAAGCATTTCTTGGAACTTCTTACGGCCTGCGTCGGTCACTTGATAGATCGTTTTCTCCGGTCGATTCGACTCGCGTACGACTTCAAGAGCTTCAACGTGGCCGTCCTTCTTCAGCTGATCCATCGCATAATATAATGAACCGTCTTGCAGCTTCATGTAATTGTGCATGCCTCGTTCTTTCATGATCTGCCGAATTTCGTACGGATGCCGATTGGCTTCCATTAGCAGTCCAAGAATGACGAGTTTCATCGACATCTTGATGACCTCCTAGAAGTATTCCGAAGGAAAACTGTCTTTGTGACCTTAAACACTAGTGAGTCGCTGGAACCGTGCCTTTGACGGGAGCTTTACCGACTTCAAGCTTAGCATTTCCCATGAAAAGGATGAATATCAACCCGATGACGGCCAGCACGATCGTGGTTTGGAACACAACCGCGATGGAATCAGCTAAAGCCGTAATCATCTTGTGCAGCACCTCTGGCGGAATCTTAGCTCGAAATTCAGGTTGAAGTAGCACATGTGCGTCCTTTAAATTTTCGACCATTGAAGGATCCGGCACAGCCGCCAGTAATTTATCGTTTAAGCTATTCACCTGCACGCTGCCGAACACCGCAACGCCAATAGCGGAACCGACCGAACGGAAAAAGCCGACCAATGAAGTCACAGTTCCTCTGCGGCGGAAGTCCACCTTATGCAAAGCGGACATGGACGTTACCGGGAAGCACGCGCCGATGCCAAGCCCCATTAAAATCATAAACACCGTAATCGTCCAGCGTTTCGAATCAATCGAGATGCCACCTAGAAGAGAGGTCGCAATGATAAGCAGCGCTACGGAAACTAGAAGTACATTTCGATAAGAGAATTTCCCCATAAAACGTCCACCCAACGTACTGCTGGCTACGACCCCAAGCATCATCGGCGTGAGCACGGAGCCTGCACTAGTAGCTGATCCTTCGAAAACACCTTGAATGAACAAAGGAATATACGTACCTGCGGAAATGAGAACGGCACCGTAAGCGAAGCTGACTCCCATGCTGGAGCTGAACAAGCGATTTTTGAACAAATCCAGCGGTACGATAGGCTCGGCAGCATATTTTTCAATCGCAATAAAAATAGCGAGCAGAACTACAAAACCGGCAAACAAGAGGGTGATTGGCATGGAGTTCCATGCGTACTCTTTACCGCCAAGCTCCAAGGCGAACATGATAGACAAGATCGCTGCTGTCAGCAGGATCGTGCCGCCCCAGTCAATCTTCGCTTTGCTGTGCTCCACGGTCTCATGATAGGCAAAGATGATAAACAACAACGAAAGAACACCTAACGGGAGATTGATGAAGAAAATCCATTCCCATGTTACATGGTCTGTGAAATAAGCTCCGATAATCGGTCCCAACACACTGGATAATCCGAAAACCGCACCGAAAAGCCCCTGCATTTTCCCACGCTTCTCAGGAGGAAAAATGTCAAAAATAATGGCGAAAGTGATCGGCATGAGTGCTCCGCCACCAATGCCTTGGATGGCCCGGTAGATAATTAATTGCGTCATCGAGGCTGCCGTTCCGCAAAGCGCGGAACCTGCCATGAACACAATAATTCCGATCAGGAAAAATAACTTGCGACCATACATGTCGGACAGTTTACCGAAGATCGGCATGGCTGTGACATTGGCGATCAAATACGCGGAAAAGACCCAGACAAATTGATTAAATCCGCCTAGTTTAGATACAATGGTCGGCATTGCGGTAGAAACAATCGTCTGGTCAAGCGATGCGAGCAGCAGGCCCAGCATCAATCCGACAACCGTCCACGTTGCATTGGACTTGCGTGTTAACGACATGAGTGTAACTCCTTTTATTTACTTGTAAATTTTCAATACACAAATTATTATATTCAAATTTGAATAATTATCAAAGGAGAAAATTGTTATAGTCATTTGCCCAATACTGATGATTTATCATATAATGAAGTTAGAAAAGCTTTTTATGTCCTTTACAATTTCGATAAATTTTATTTGTATCCCAATCGAAAGCAGGAGGTGTGCTCATGAATATGAACCAGTTGGAGACGCTGCTCACGATCTCTAAAACGATGAGCTTTCGTAAAGCTGGGGAGATTCTTAACTTGACCCAACCTGCCGTTTCCGCGCAAATCAAAAGCCTAGAAGACGAATTCGGCACAATTCTGATTGACCGTAATCAGCCTGTCACATTGACCGACAGCGGGAAGTTATTTCTTGAACATGCGGAGAAAATGCTGCGGATCGCCAGCGACTTAAAGCAGCGGTTATCCGACTTGCAACAAACGCCACAGGGACATATCCATATCGGAACGACGACATCCATTGCTATGCAGATTTTGCCCCGTGTCCTCTCTTATTTCCAAGATCAATTTCCGTTAATCAAAACGACGATTCATTCCATGACTTCTTCCCAAATTATGAACAGCGTGGAAAGCGGTCAGATTGATATCGGCATCACTTATTTATTTGAAAAAAATCAAGCGCTTGAAACCTCCGTCCTTT
This sequence comes from Paenibacillus sp. GCM10027628, assembly GCF_042676385.1. NCBI lineage: Bacteria > Bacillati > Bacillota > Bacilli > Caryophanales > Paenibacillaceae > Paenibacillus > Paenibacillus sp. GCM10027628. The sequence continues at coordinate 8,803 of NZ_JBHTHA010000012.1, read as the reverse complement.
ACTATGATACCTTTGAACTCATTGTGTCTTCCCAGCATCCGCTCAGCCGTTTTTCTCATCTGTCCATTGAGAAGCTCCGCAACATTCCATTCATCATGTTATCTCCGGAAACTGCCGGACGGCGTTTCGTCGATCAGGTTTTCACCAATTACGAAGTATCGCCGCATATCGTGATGGAGCTTTCTAGCAGCGAGGAAGTGAAGCGTATGGTTGAACTGAATCTTGGTGTGGCTATCATTTCCAAGTTATCCGTCGCTGACGAACTTCGCCATGGCACCTTAAAAATGCTGAAGGTAAATGAATTGGATAGTACCCACCCCGTAGGTGTAGTATATAAGTCAGGACGTTACTTGAATTCCGCCATGCAGCAATTTTTAAGAGATTTGAAAGGCATGCCGGAGACCCAATTTCTTGGTTCTGAATAGGCAAAACGCTAAGGAGGCCCTTATGAAATTCGATCTACATACCCATCATGACCGCTGCGGACACGCGCAGGGTAAGATTCGAGATTATATTGAAGCGGCTATTGCCGGCGGTTTGAGCGTTATCGGTATTTCCGACCACTCGCCTTATTTCGGAAGCTCCGAGGATCAAGCTCAGCCTTTGATTGCGATGGCGAAAAGTGAGTTCCCCCGCTATGTAGAGGAAGTTTTAAAGCTCAAACAAGAATACGAAGGCAAAATCGACGTACTTCTCGGTGTGGAATCGGATTTCTTCCCGGAGCACGCCGAAATATATCGTCAGGAATATAAAAAGTATCCATTTGACTATATCATCGGCTCCGTTCATTTATCCGGAGGTGTCAGTATTTTCAACCGCAACCGCTGGAAGAAACTGAACGACGCTCAAAAAGTTGAACATAAAGAGGAGTACTACCGCCTTATCTCGGAATCCGCACGCGCGGGCATGTTCCACATTCTTGGGCACATCGATGCCATGAAAGGATTTTATCCTGAATTCTCAAACATCTCCACGCCAAAAGTGAACGATACATTAAAAGTGATTGGCGAATGCGGTGTTGCCATTGAAATTAATACGTCAGGCAAAACCAAAGATGTTGGCGGCTGGTACCCTTCCGACGAAATCCTGGAACGGGCCCTGCATTACGGCGTAGAAGTCACCTTCGGTTCCGATGCACATATTCCGAGCCGTGTCGGCGACGAGTGGAATGAAGTCAGCGCCAAGCTAAAGGAAATCGGCTACAAGCATTGGGTATATTTTAAAAATCAGCAAAAACAAGTCGTGCCTTTATAAATATACAAAAATCTCCTGCGCTAGTCACAAGCGAGGAGATTTTTTTATTTGCCGCCGCTATTCTTCTTCGCCGGCCGCGGCCACTTCCATGAACGACAGCTTAGGACGCAAGCTTTGCTCCAGAACGACCATAACCTGCTCCGGCTGCATCGGACGGAAGAAGTAGTAGCCTTGAATCTGTCGGCATCCGTTCTCGACGAGGAAACTGGCTTGCTCTTCCGTCTCTACGCCTTCAGCAATAATTTCCAGCTGAAATGAATTGGCTACCGAAATGATCGCTTTGATCATAGCCCGATCCTTGTCATCCGATTGGACGCCACGGACAAACGATTGATCCAGCTTGATTTTCGTAACCGGGAACCGCTTCAAATAGCTTAGCGAGGAGTAGTGCGTACCGAAGTCGTCGACGGAGATCGCAATGCCGAGATTGCGTAATTGACGAAGTGCGTCCATTTGCTCATCCTTCATCGCCACATTTTCCGTGATCTCCATCTCCAAAAATTTAGCCTCTAAGCCTGTTTCCTCCAGGATATGACAAACCTTATCGACGAATCGCTCATCATGCAGCTGCCGCACCGAGAGGTTGACAGAAATGGCTAAAGGCTGCTTCAAATGGAGATGCCACGCCTTCATCTGAGTGCAAGCTCCGCGCAAAATCCATTCGCCGATCGGCACAATCAAGCCCATCTCTTCGGCCAGCGGGATGAATTCGGCTGGGGAGATATAGCCCTTCGCCGTATGGTTCCACCGAAGAAGGGCTTCAACGCCGATGATTTTTCCTTGCATACAATCGACTTGCGGTTGGTAAAAGATTTCCAGCTCATTCCGTTCCATCGCCTGCCGCAAATGATTGCCCATCTCAAGCTTGGTTAGTGAGTTCGTTTCCATCTGCTGATTGAAGAACGTATACGAGCCACCGCTCTCTTTTTTCGCCATGTACATCGCGATGTCCGCATTCTTGATCAGTATATCCCAGGTAGTGCCGTCTTGCGGGTACTGAGCAATACCAATACTGATGCTGACAAAGAAGGAGCGATTAGAAATGATGCACGGTGTCTTGAATAAATCTAACAATTGTTCGCACAGACGCTGGACATCCTGCTCATTCAAACAATCCGTCAGCAGCATAGCGAACTCATCGCCGCCAAACCGAGCAAACGTGTGGTAGTGAAGCCCAGCTTGCCGGATACGGTTAACGACTTCCTGAAGCAGCAAGTCTCCCATATGATGACCATGCGAATCATTCACCATTTTGAAATTGTCCAAATCAAAAAACAGCACGGTGAGCGAAGTGTTCCGGTCGCTATGACGCTCAAGTTGTTCCTTCAGCAACGTTTGGAAATGAGCACGGTTGTATATGCTGGTCAGTATATCATGGTAGGCCATATAAGACAGCATCTGTTCGGATTCCTGCAATCGCCTTGTATATTGCTGCAGCTCATGTTCTCCAGCTATCAGTTCTTCGTTCACGGCGGTCAGGTCCTCATTGGCCTCGAGCAACTCCTGCGTACGGTCCTGTACCATGCGGCTTAGCTGATTTCGCTGTCTTACGATATAGATATAGAACAAATGTCCAAGCAAAAGCACTAAAATATACGCGCAGCGTATAAGCTGAACCTGATTCTTCACCTTTTGGATCGAGCTGCTTTGCGGGAGCGCTGCGAGCTCCCATATATTTCCGGAAAATTCGATGGTTGCAAACATCGGCTTCTTTAGAAAAATATCATTATCGCCAAAGAAGGCCGGCTGGCCCGGAATACGAACCGCCACTTGCAGCGAACCGTTGTCCTTGCCCTTCACGCCAGATTCCACTAAGAGCTTGTCCAAATCCAAGCCAACCGAGATAAAGCCCCAGAAATGACCCTCTCGATACAACGGTTTCCGCGCGACCAAACCATTGTTTCCTTGGAGCAATCCAAAAGGTCCGTCGACTGTCATGCTCTGCGTTTTTAAAGCACGCTGTATTTGTTCCTGTACGTTAACTCTCGGATCGTTCAACAAATCCCAGTTCACAATGCTCTCATTACCTTGGCGCGGGTATACGTACTTGACGATGCCGCCAGGTACGATCAGCAGATTAAAAGCGGAACTTTGAACGCCATAATATAGAGAACCTATGTAATTCATGACCTCTTGATCACTCTTGCCTTCCAGATAGCCCGAATTGACATAAGCCTCCAGGCTTGCCATGAGACTAAAGTTTCGATCCACAACATTTTTTAAGGCAAGGGCCCGTGAAGATAGTTGAGATTCCTCGGATAGATGGAGTTCGTGCATCAATGAGTTTTGGTAATTTTTGAGGACAACCTCTACGGAAGAGATCAAAATGACAAAAACTAGCGCTATTAGGGTGTAGTGAATTGCTCTCATACTAGTCTGCTCCCTGAGAAAAACATTCTGTCTTGAGTAAATTCATGTAGTTTATAATAAAATCCTCTGTTTTAAGACATAGGGATGAAAAAAGACGATCTTCTTCTATTATTTCATTCATAGGCCTAAAGTTGCAATATTTTTATTCGCCGATTCGCTTGAATAGTCAAAAAGACCCTAACACAAAAAAAGGGACCTAGCCGACGGGGCCAGGTCCAAATTATATATTAAAAAAAGGGGGTCTTGTTTATTATATTACCCCACCTATGTTATGGGACGATAACAGGAATGTATCATTTGTGTTACAAAAAACGGATTTACACATACTAGGGCAGTAAATCATTTGGATAGGAGACAAACCACTGTGAACGTAGAAGAAATAATCGTGGAGCAAATTTCAAAGGATGCTGTTCGACTGAACTCTATAGACGATTTGGATGTCTTGGTGGAGGCGATCGGGGACAAAAAGTATGTTTTGCTAGGAGAGGCTACCCATGGCACTTCGGAATTCTATAAACTGCGAATGGAATTGAGCCGCAAGCTTATTGAAATGAAAGGTTTTTCTTTTATCGCCGTTGAGGGTGATTGGCCGTCTTGCTATGAGGTCAATCGTTATGTGAAACATTATCAGCATGCTAAAACGGATGCCCTTGAAGTGCTAACAGACTTCAATCGCTGGCCGACGTGGATGTGGGCAAACGAAGAAATCTGCGATCTGGTGGATTGGCTCAAGCAGCATAATGCAGAGAAACCGGTGGACCAAAGGGTAGGCTTTTACGGTTTGGACGTGTACAGTCTTTGGGAATCGTTGGAGGAAATTGAGCGGTATTTGCAGGAGAACGGAACAGCCGAGCAGCTGAACTTGGCCCGCCGTGCGTTCGAATGCTTCGAGCCATACGAGAAGGAAGGGCAATTCTACGGCGTGTCCGCAGCTTTCTACGGGGAAAGCTGCAAGGACGATGTCGTGAAGCTGCTTGGTGCGCTTCACGCCAATCGTGTGCGGTACGATCAGGATCGCGAAGCGGCCCTCAGCGCGGAATTGAACGCGCTGGTAGCCGTGAACGCGGAGGACTACTACCGCACGATGGTGCGCCACGACGCGGATTCGTGGAACATCCGCGACCGCCACATGACCGAGGCGCTCCGCCGCCTCGTCAGCTTCCACGGGCCAGACGCCAAGGTGATCGTCTGGGAGCACAACACGCACATTGGCGATGCGCGTGCAACGGATATGATAGAGGACGGCATGGTCAATGTCGGCCAGCTCGTTCGCGAAGCGCACGGCGAAGCCGATGTGTTCGCCATCGGCTTCGGCACTTACCGCGGCACGGTCATTGCCGCGAAAGCATGGGGCGCGCCGATGGCGACGATGCAGGTGCCGGCCGCCGTGCCCGGCAGCTGGGAGGAGCTCCTGCATCGTGCAGGCGCGCATGATCAGATCCTCCTGCTGCGCAAGGAGGATCCGCTGTTCGGGCACGAGGTGCTGGGGCACCGTGCCATCGGTGTCGTGTACCGCCCGTCTTACGAGCGAGGGAACTACGTTCCCTCGGTCATGGCCCGGCGGTACGACGCTTTCGTGCATGTGGACGAAAGCCATGCGCTTCGTCCATTAACGATAGAAAAAGTGCTTGTGTGAAGGTTCGCACAAGCACTTTTTCTAGGATGTTCACATCGACCTATTTCGGCGAGTCGATCTTTTTTTTCCTACTCAATCTCTAATCACTATCCCTACTGCTCAGGTCAGCAGGGGTTTACCTGGGGTTTTCATGTACTTTCATTATGAAATAAACCATTATGGGGAAAAGAGGGCATGTGTCTATCTGAGCAAAGGGGATAGTGCTGAAAGGGGCAGTACTCTCAACTGAGCCCTGGGGATAGTGCCCTTAGTAGTCATGCTTCTTACTAATTCCTAGAGATAATGCACTTAAATCATGCTTCTTACCGATCAAAATACGCGATTCTTCCAATTCATCAACTTCGCTGCAGTTTCAATATAGAAATAATCTCCGTAAATAAGTCCAACGTTTACATTCTGTTCAGCCGGCTTATTTCCGGTTGCTTCACGTAATATGGACTCCCGCGATTGATCGAGTACGGCATATCGTTCTGTTAAGGTCTCCATGATTCGCAATGCTTGATTGCGATACAGGTGCGCCTCATCGCCCGGAACCAGGTCAGCGATTTCCAGAAGACCCGAAGCTGCACAGGATGCAGCGGACGTGTCTTTGAGCTGCAAATCCGCATCGCCGGTACGGAAATCCCACAGCGGGATGGGATCGATCGCTGTTTGTGCCATAAAATAATGGGCGACCCGCTTCGCAGCATCCAAATACCTACGCTCGCGCGTATACCGGTACACATTCGCCAACCCATGCAGCGCCCACGCCTGCCCTCTGCTCCAAGCGGAAGTCGGCGAAAATCCTTGCCCCCCTAGCGCTTCAATGAATGCACCCGTATCCGGGTCGAAGCTGACGATATGACGGACCGACCCGTCATTTCGTATAAAATGCTCAAGAACCGTGTCCGCATGAGCCATCGCCACCTGCTTGAATCGGGCATCGCCGATTTCTTCGGCTGCCCATAAGAGCAACGACAAGTTCATACTTGAATCGATGATCGCCCAGCCATGTTTGTCTTGATTCCATGCACGCAAGAAGCGGCCGGCCAAATTAAAACGCCCCGCCAGGAAATTAGCGGCTTGCAAACCTCTCCTCCGGCCGTCTTTATCGCCGGTCATCTTATATTTCGCCACAGCCGTAGGCAAAAACTGAAATCCAACGTCATGATGAAAATTGTTTTCCTGGGAGAAACAAGCTTCTATTTTGGCATCCCATTCCCAGGCATGTCGGCTATACTTCTCATCTCGGGTCATATCATACATGATCCAGAGTATCCCTGGCCAGAAGCCGGATGTCCACCAATCTAGCCGAAAGTCATCATATACGCCATCTTTGTCCACATGCGGAGATTTGGAACCGATTTGTTCGATCATGATGTCGACTTTCTTTTGCAACAATGGCCACACGGTTGTTATATCCATCACTCGTTCACTCCTTAGCTCCGTCGTTAATTTCAATAAACGCAGTTTCGAACCCTTCCGCATGCAATCTGATGATCGATTTTCCACCTCGCGGCTAGTGATTATTCAGCTTGTCTTGTCGACATACTTCCCTCACACCTCCTAAACTGCCTCGAATATGCTCCCATCCGTTAATCAAGCGTTTAGTAATCAGGGGTTACCCCCTGCAGTGGATTTCCGTATCACACCTATTCTAATGCGATATGAAAAGATAGACTAGGGGGAAACTTATTATGGACTTGTCATTTTATAAGATTGATCCGAGGTGCTTATCCATGATTCGTTCCATCGCTATAACCACCGAGCTCGAGCTGTGTATCGATTTGCCTTTAAAATCGCTTGCTCAAAGCAATATTCTTTGGTATTGGGTTGATTTCAACAATCCCAGCGAAGACGAAGCCCGGCAGTTGAAAGATCATTTTCACTTTCACCCGCTCGCGATCGAGGATTGCTTCTATTTACTGCAAAGACCGAAAATGGATCATTACGAAGATGTGCATTTCTTTGTCATGCATGCGATTAATGCGAAAACATTGGCTGCCGAAGAAGTGGATATGTTCATGGGGAACAACTACCTGGTCACATTTCATTTACATGAATCGAGGGAAATTGAAGATGCTTGGAGCCGAATTGCGGAGCAAGAACAAATAAGAAGCCAAGGTCATATTTATGCGGCTTATTTAGTACTGGATAATTTGGTGGATCAGTATTTCCCCAGCGTCTACCAAATCGAAGATCAATTAGATCAAATCGAAATCAACGTCCACAAGGAATCCATTCAAGTTTTGATGAGCCAAATTTTTGATATAAGGGCAAAGTTGTTAAAATTACGCCGTACCATCGTACCAATGCGGGATCTTCTTTACCGGGTCATCAATACAGAGCGAATCGATCAAATTCGAGAGCACCAGTTATTTTTCACCGACATTCATGACCATTTGCTCAAGCTTGCTGAAATGATTGAATCCAACCGCGATATGACCGCCGATATGAGGGACAGCTACATTTCTCTGAATTCAAATCGCATGAATACGATCATGAAAACATTGACCGTCATCACCACCATCTTCATGCCTTTGACTTTTATTGCCGGAATTTATGGCATGAATTTTCAGTATATGCCGGAATTACAGTGGCATTGGGGCTATTTTGCCATTCTGCTGCTCATGTTCGGAATCGGGTTCGGCATGTTCACTTGGTTTCGAAAAAAAGGCTGGTTCGACTAAAAACGTGTAAACCCATGCGTTTGCGAATGAGGAGGAAATTTAGCGGTATGGCATCTGCCTAATTCACTTCAAATCTGTAACGATGGTAAACATCGCTATTTAACTCGTTGCCATTTATTTTTACGTTTGTAACGCTGAATAACACACTAAGCATGCACGAAAGCTGACATGAAAGAGATTTAAAGAGGCTGTCTTCAGTTATCCACAAAAAACACCAAATATTTACAGCCCACTTTTTGCCGTATGAACTAAAAAAGTAACATTTGATCAAGGTGACGCATTTTTCCAAAAAAAGGATATTCACTTGTCATAACCTTAACGAATGATGATTCTCTGGGGCTCTTGAACAGTCTTGTTCGCAGTATCCACTTTTTGACGGCCTTTGGATGTTTTGGTAGGTGGTCGGAACAAGGCGGCTATAAACTGCTCCCACGTATGGAACAGGTAGATCTTAAGCAGCTTTAAGACCTCCCATTGACTCTTATCCGTCTTTAGGTCAAGCGTGATGAGCAAACTAACGGCGAAGGCAATGAGAGATAAAAAAAGTTGGTTCCATACGGCATCGGGATCACAGCTATACAGATTCACAAGGTTTAAGTGTTGCTTAACCCACTTGAAAAAGAGTTCAATCTTCCAACGGTTCTTGTAAATGCGTGCCACTTCTGCCGCCGACAGATCCCAGCGACTCGTCAAAACCCGGTAGCGTTGTCCTTTGTGATCCACGAACTCAACCAAGCGAACAGGCTTGGTGGTTTTATTCGTGAGCACATCCACATCTCGGATGACCTGTGTTTGACCCTGAATCGGCGAAATCTCGCGTTCACTACCTTCTACAGGAAAAAGGTTTAGTTTATCCCGAACGCGTACCACAAAC
>NZ_JBHTHA010000011.1:0-316691 GCF_042676385.1 Paenibacillus sp. GCM10027628 | reverse complement strand
CGGTGAATGGATAAAGAATTGGAATGAAGAAAAGCCTGCTGAGGTTTCTCAACAGGCTGAACGAACAACGTTCGTAGTTTATGGACTTTTGTTCTCTAACCACATTTCAAATTAATTCTCTCAGTTATTAGCGTCACATTGTTCGTTATTAGTGCACTGAGGGACTCAACTCTGGAGAACATGGGAAAAAGCAAGGCATGGCCTAAGAGATATCTGCAAAATCATGTTTAGTCTTCCCCATCCATCCTATACGCTTAAAACTGGAAATAAATAAAACTGCTGTCGCCATTGCGCAGCATAATAATCAACACCACAATCAGCAGCGTATAACAGGCAGCGCGTACAGGCGAAGGCAAGGATCGATACCAGACTTCGGCGATGCGCGACCGGTGCTTAAGCAGCCAGTGTTCCAGCACATGCAGTCCAAACAGCAAGATAGCCACATAGAAGTAGATGAGCATATAAGAAGGCACCTGCAGCGCCTCTTGTGAGAACATGCGTCCCAGCAGCATGGATACCGCGTGGCGGTCGTGAATACGGAACATGACCCAGCCGATGCAGGTCAAATGGAAAAAGACAGCAATCGTTAGCCAGCGGTAGACGAAAGATTGATCCCATTTTTCTAGACCTAGCTTCTGCTTGCCCATCCGATATAGATTATGAGCGATGAGCAGAATGCCATGGTACATTCCCCATAGGATAAACGTCCATAGCGCGCCATGCCAAAAGCCTGAGGCGGTCATTGCAATGAATAGAAATAAGTATTTCCGGAACGCACCCTTCCGCGAGCCGCCGAGCGGGATATAGATGTAGTCGCGAATCCAGTTGGACAGCGTAATGTGCCACCTCCGCCAAAATTCAGTCGCATTAGCGCTTAAATAAGGCGTCATAAAATTATGCGGCAGCTGAAGGCCGAACAAATAACCGATCCCGATGGCCATATCACTATAAGCTGAAAAATCAAAATAGATTTGAAATGCAAACAAGTAGGTTGTTATCCAAGCGGCTGAACCCGTCAACGCATAAGGATCTGCGAAAAGTACGTTTACCCGATCAGCGATAGGGTCAGCGAGCATCATTTTTTTCATTAATCCTAAGCCTAAATAAAAGCAGCCGAGCCTGAAGTTTGCATGATTCCACCGCAAAGTTGACAGCTTCTCTACTTGTGGCAAAAATTCATTCCCCCGCATAATGGGTCCTGCAATCAAATGAGCAAAAAATGAAATAAACATCCAGAACTCAAGCAGGGAGCGGGCTGGCTTAATTTTCTGCTTGTAGATGTCTACGGCATAGGAGATGAACTCAAAGGTGTAGAAGGAAATGCCAACCGGCAGCACAATGGAAAGCCAAAAGGAATCTTCGGTCAGGAGCTTGAGCGACAGCACTTTTTCCACATTACGAATAAAAAAGACCGAATATTTGAAAAAGCATAAATTACTCAAATTTACGAGCAATATCGACCACAGCACCGGTCTCCGGTAAGTGCCATTCAAGAAACGAGAGCTATAGTAAGTGAAGAGGGTCATGATGGCAAACAACACAAGCATGCCAAGACCGCTTACACTATAGAACAAAATATTGGCAGCCGTTAATATATATAGCCGTTTCGCAGGAAATAGATAATAGAGCGAAACCGTGATCAAGAGCAGGATCATGAACTCAGGTGTATGAAAAAGCAAGATGACTTCCTCCCTAGCGTTTTGCTTAGCAAAACTTACTTCGTAAGCTTTTGCTTAAAAATCATATGCCTTCAATAGTTTATCAGCCAATTGCCGATAACCTGCGGGTGTTAAATGCAAGTGATCCGTAAACAATGTGTCCGGGATCTGTTTTTCCATATTTACATATTTGAAAGAAGGGTTTTGACTTTTTTGCATAAATTGATCGAGCGCTTGCATGTTAATTATGAATTTCGCATTTTCCACAAAGGTTCGTGCAAGTGTGTGATTCGTGCCGGTTAATACAGCGAGCGTCGGTTTATCTTTTTGATGCTCCATAATTTTATACAGAAAATAAATATCCGGATTCGCATCCGTCATATTAAAAGGCCTAGGATCAAAGGCAGCGATCACGTTAGGGTCATTGACTCGCTCGGAAAGGTCACCCTTTTCCATCCAGGGTCTGGGGTCTCCGCCTTTCAGCGTGTCATCCGGGAGCGGTTGGTGAAGCAGTTTCAGAGCAAATTGCACAACCCACTTGTCCCAGTAGTCTTTGTACGCGTAGGGAACAAAATAGGGCAGGACGTCGTTGTTCAATTTTTTTTGCGACTGGTTGTAGAAGGTAGCTGGTTGGCTGTTGTCTTCAACATCAGGCAAGGAAAGCATGTGTTGATAAGTGCCCGGATCCAATTCGCGCAAATCGTCCTGAAACCATGCCAAAACCGGCTGCCAATAGTTTCTTTTCACGAAACTGGAGTAGCGGATATTGAACATGAGATGATCGCTCGAAATGCCTAAAGCGTCCATTTTCAACAACATCGCATATAAATCTCCGATTTGAGAACCGGGAAAAGAAAGATTGTAAATCGGGAGTCTGAACGATTGTTGCATGTAGGCATTCACATTCTGATTGGAATTACCAGGACTGCCGTACATGACGGAATCGCCCAATATGATCAGGTATTGCTGCAGATGCTTGCTGTCAATATCGCGCTTTACGGCTTCAAGAGTGATTTGGAAATCGTGATGGTTATCTTTGGCACGCGCGTAATCCATCCGGTTGTGATAGAAGACATCCGTGGTAAACAAGGCCGGAAACGATAGTTGGATAATAAATACGTAAATGAGTACATAAATGAAGGTCTTTGCTGGAGATTTCCAGATGTGAGGCCTCATCGCTCGATCCCCTTTTCGTAGATGAAATGTTAGAATGTGGTGAATCTCCTACACTATTCTATCATATCTAGTGGAAATCCTTTCCGTCAATTTGCACGATTGCATTTTGTACGCCTTCCTTAAGTTTCCATGATAAGGTATGATAGTACTAATTTGAAATTGGAAGGGAGATTCGATAGGATGCTGCAAAAACCTGAAAGTCACGAATACATTTCTTATTTCTCAACGTATATCGATACAGTGCCGGAAGGGGATTACGACCAGTTTCTTCACAATCAGCTCCATGTCATTACGAGCTTATTCACACAACTGTCGGAAGAACAAGGTGAGCATCGTTATGCGGCTGGAAAGTGGAGCCTCAAAGAAGTATTAGGCCATATGACGGACACGGAGCGGGTTATGAGCTATCGGATGCTTCGCATTGCGCGGGGAGATACGACGAATTTGCCGGGGTTCGATCAGGATTTGTTTATGGCGAACGGTTCCTTCAGCGAACTTACCCTTGCATCACTGTTAGCAGATTTTATTGCAGTTCGACAGGCGACGTTCACGTTGTTAACGACAATCTCGGAGGCCGCGTGGCTGCGAAAAGGATCGACGAGCAATCATGAAATTACCGCCCGTTCGCTTGCTTACATCATTGCCGGACATGCCCAGCATCATCTGAATGTTATCCAGCAGAGATATCTGTAAGTACAAAAAAAGAACGCATCCCGCCGATGGGAACGCGTTCTTTTTTATTTTCCGTTGATAGATTAATAGAGGGACAAAGCGAGCGAATCACGCTCGTTCAGTGAATGTAGAATGGCTTCACAACCAACAATTTCAATGCTGATGATGGAATCCAAACATTTTTTAATGGCATTTCTACCTTTGGCGACCTTCGCTTCAAGGGCTGATTTCAATAAGTTGAATTTCTTTTTATTTTTCTCATCGGAGTAAACAGGCACGGTTTTGTTTTGAATCGTAATAAACATTTTCATAGATTTTCACCATCCTAAGATTTGGATATATAAATAAGCATATATGAAGATTATTAATCTAACATTAAAATAGTTTTACAATATTAAAACAAAGCGTTGATTATATATTGGATTGGGTGAATTCCTCCATTTTCAGACTGTTTTTTGCATAGATTTTCCTGCCTATCTTTTAATACGAATGATACCATCAAAATGTTTCAATCGATCATCGCTCCTCCGTCAACAATGTTAAGCTCGACGTGAACATCAATGGGGAGATGCTGAATTTGGTTCTGCCAATCCGAAGTGTCCCATCCGCGTTGTCGAAAGGTTTCCCCGATGCCAAGCAAATCGACGCCTTCTTTCGTAGCTTTTTTCATCAAATCGGTCATTTTCTTTTCTATGTGCAAGGCTCCGGACTTCTCAAGCTGATTGACATTCTGTATCGGATGCTGGATATGGCTTTCGAGAATTGTACCTGAGACTTTGTAGGTCATGCTTACTTGACTGGGTGTATAGCGTTCTTTACGGCTCACCTTCTTAACCTGAATGGAGGTTGTCTCTTCATCGTCAATGAATAGAACGATATCTTTCCATTTATTATCCAACAATATATTGACGCCTCTGGATTCTTTGAAGTTCAAAATTACTTTAATTTGATTCATCAGCATGAATGCTTCCCCTACAAAATTAATCCTACCCTTATCAATCCGGACGCGGTTCAAATAAGTGGCTTCCAGAGGCGAACTAGCTTGAGAGAGCATTTTCCACAAATAGGAAGGAATATAAGTAGGTAAATACTGGAAACCTCTGGTTGTAAATTCCAACAACACTCCGTTATCCGCTTCAAAGAGTTCTTTGACCCGTTTTTCGGTGACGAACATCTGAACGGATAGATCAATTTCATTGGAACGCATCACAAAATCTTTAAACGGATCCAGCCCCTTCTTAGCCAGTGCTTCTCCGAAGACGATGAATGAAACTTTGCTTAGCGTCATTTGCTTGAAGTGCTCTGTGCGTAGAATTCGGAAACATTCGGAGATGGTTTTCGCTTTAGCCGTTCTGACATGATAGGGGCGGGATTTTCCTGGATTGTCCGATGAAGCTTGTTCCTTCCCGTCATTTTGAAGATTGATCTCCGTCAAGCTGACTTCGATAAGATTATCCTCTGCCTGATCGATCCCAAGACCTACGATAAAGGTCTGTTCACGAAGCTCAACAATATCCATGCATCCTGAGCATAATAGGAGCATAAAGCATAAGCCTGCAGTGACCCATCGTTGACGTTTCAATGAGCTGCACCTGCCTTTTTTCGAAGCAGCCCGGCGACCCACATATAGATGGGAACCAGAATGAAAACAAACAAATACATATAACTCCAGTAGGGATAAATTTTCATGGTGAACGGTAGGGATACCGGCCAAATTAATATTGACATAGCCAGGATTGTAATGATGATGAAAATCGGCCGTTCTTTTTTCGTTTTTAATAGTGTGCGAATGCTGGCTTCACAACAATATAAGGAAACCAACATCATCACGGTAAGCAACATGAGATAGAAGAAGGGCGCGATAAAGCTGATTTTTTCAATAGGTAATAAATATAAGGGAGCGGTTTCCATAGACTCCGAGTAAGGAAATGAAAATTTTGCAGCAGTCTTCGCACCAAAAACGGCTACAGGCAACAAAAAAGAGGGCAGCACCTGAAAAAATGCAAGCAGCAGCGCAAAAATGGAAAGAGGAAATAGTTTCCCGTTATCCTGAACATGGGGTTTCAGAAAGAAAATGACTAAGATCCCCTTGAACATCAGGAGTCCATGCAAACTTAAATTGTTGTGCAATTGTCCCCAATCCACATTCGTTAACGGCAGCAGTCTACCGAAGTTAGCGTTGCTCAGTTGAGGAAGATTTAAGAGAGGGATGGAAATCAGCAGAAAGAAGCCGAGAATTTGAACCAATCTCGACCATGCCTCCAGACCAGTCAAAAGTAAATACAGGATGACTAGCAAAAATAGCACGGCAATAAGGCCTACCGGTGTATTTTTTAACTGCGTATAAGAGACGTAAGCCCAGTTTTCCCAGAACATGAGAATGCTTAATAAGAACGACTCTCCGATAACAAAAAGCGCGTAAACCGCTCCCACCCACTTTCCCAAATATCTTCTGGATATTTCAATTAAGTTTTCATTCGGGTGCCGTTTGGTTAGGCTCATAGCGATAAAAAGATTGATCATCGCGATAATGAAGGCGAAGACGACGATCATCCAGGCATGCCGGTCCATAGCTTGGATGACGTGGGCAGGGAAACGGAGGGTGACCATCCCGATAGACGCCATGGCTTGAATGAAAAAAAACTGTAAATGTGTGATTCGTTGATATTTCATCATTGGTCCGGATCCCCCCTCTGTCTGATTTTGTTCTGTGGCTGAAAGGTATCTCCTCGTACATTCTGAGCGCTCATATCAGGCTCAACTATAAAGCTGCGCACTTCTTTATAGTTGAATGGCGAGATCGGCGATAAATAAGAAACGCCGAGCGATTTCTTGGCGCATAAGTGTCCAAGGATGACCAATGTCATGATGGAGATGCCGTAAAAGCCAAAAAATCCGGCTGCGATCAGCATCGGGTATTTCCATAACCGGACTGCGTAAGACACTTGATAAGAGGCGATGAAGGCGCCGATGGAAGAAAGGGCAGCAATAATAATCATGAACTTGCTGACAAGGCCCGCTTTGGCCGCCGCGTCGCCTATGATCAAGCTTCCCACTACGTTCAGCGCAGAGCCTACATTCCCGGGTACGAATGCCATGGCCTCATTAAGAATATCCATCACGAGCATCATGACGAACGTTTCGAAAAAGCTTAAGTACGGAATTCCCTCTTGATCCTTGGCAATGGATATGGCAAATTCCGTCGGCATAACGGATGAATTTACGGAAACGAGCGCCAAGTAAACGGCAGGCGCATAAAGTGCCACTACAAAAGCGAGCATTCGGATGAAACGGACAAAAGTGGGAATTAGGGTCCCTTGGTAGACGAATTCCGAACCGAGAAAGCTGCTTAGCAGTGTTGTCGGTAAAAAGGCTACGAACGGCGAGCCTTCCATCAATAGACCGATACGGCCTAAGGTCAAGTTGATGGCGGATCTTACTGGAAGTTCCGTAAGCTCATAGACAGGAAAAACGGTATGATTCTCACCGACAATAAGCTCCATCAGCTCTTTATGCGTGGAAACACGATCAATATTGATTTTATTTAAATTCGTTTCGATTTCTTCGACCCATTCGGGCTTAGCAATATCCTTAATGAATACGACGGCGACTTTGGTGCGGGAGCGCTGACCGATTTTGAAAAAATGGAACACCAGGTTCGGGTCCTTGACCCTCTTACGGAGTAATGACGCGTTCGTATCAAAGTCTTCAACAAAGGATTCCTGCGGTCCCAAAAGCACCTTTTCGAGCTGCGGAGGTTCAATCGAGCGGCCTTTCTCTATTCGTTTGGGTGCAGCAATGGCTTTCCCCGGCAAATCGTCGCGGATGAGGATGACACAACCTAGCAAGATGCTGTCGATCAGCTCTGCCAATGTACTTACAAGCGTCGCTTGGGGGAAAAATAGTTCCCAGCTTAACGGAGAAGTATCCAACCACGGCCGGATGCGCGGGACAATGTCCTGTTGAAGCCTTTCCGTTTCAATCA
The DNA here is from genome assembly GCF_042676385.1 of Paenibacillus sp. GCM10027628. Classification (NCBI taxonomy): domain Bacteria; kingdom Bacillati; phylum Bacillota; class Bacilli; order Caryophanales; family Paenibacillaceae; genus Paenibacillus; species Paenibacillus sp. GCM10027628. Next base: position 309,200 of record NZ_JBHTHA010000011.1, on the reverse strand, counting down.
GTGTGTTAAGAAACAGAGTGGCTGCACCGTTTTGTTCGAAATGAGCGATTTCCAAATCATCTGTCACAAAAATTTGCTTGATCTGCTGGATCATCGATGAAGTGTCAGCTGCCAACAATTCATTCATATTTTCTAAGGAAACCGTCCTTGTATCGGGTTGTTTCTTGGCTTTCCACCGTTGTTTGATGAACGCCATACGGACCTCCCAAACTCCCAAATGGACTAGAATATTTTCGACTCGTATAAAAGTATTCAGCATTTTCCATTGAATTATGTAATTACTTGAAATTTGAGCTTACGGAATGACTGTAGTTATGTTATTTTTAAAGAGATATTTAGTATGGAGAGAGGGAAAAATATGTTTGGGATTGATCATTACACCGTTTTTTTAGTTTCTGGTTTACTTCTGAATATAACGCCGGGAAGTGACACGCTTTATATACTGGGGAGGAGTTTGGCGCAGGGTAAGGCGGCAGGGATGATGTCAGTGCTAGGTATCTTAAGCGGGGCTATCGTACATACGTTATTAGCAGCTTTCGGACTTTCGCTAATTTTGATGAAATCCGTCCTTGCTTTCCAGCTAATTAAATGGATCGGGGCCGGCTATTTGTTCTACATGGGGATCAAGGCGCTGAGGTCACGATCGAACGAAGATGGTTTGAAACAGATGGTACAGACGGCAAACAGGAAAATTTATATCCAAGGATTTTTGACGAATTTATTGAACCCGAAGGTCGCCCTGTTTTATTTGGCTTTTTTGCCTCAGTTCGTTTCGGTTGATAATACGTACGGAGCGCTGCCATTTCTTATTCTTGGGCTCACGTTCATTGCAACCGGGACCCTCTGGTGTTCCTTAATCGTGTTAGGTACGGATTTGGCTTCGCGCAGGCTGCGCTCAGGCTCGTTGGCGAAGTACTTAAACAAACTGACTGGTGTTATTTTCATTGCTCTTGGCATTAAATTGCTTCGCACCGTGAAGCCCTCATGAACTAGCTAAAGCGTTACGAACGTAGGGACTGCAGGCCTACTACATCGTAACGCTTTTTTCTTTTGCTTATGAGGTTCATGGCAACAACGGAGTCAGTTCTGCTGAGCCTGCTGCCGAAACAATTTGGGAGAGATCCCAAACTTTAACTTGAAGGCTCTATGGAAATAAGGATAGCTGCCGAAGCCGCAACTCAGCGCGATTTGTTCCAGCGACATCGAGCTGTCGTGCATACGCTCTACGGCGCTGGTAAGGCGAACTTCCAAGGCGTACTGCATCATCGTCTTGCCGAAGCATTCCTTGAACAGATGCACGGCGCGGGATACGCTCAGCTCGACATGGGCAGCGACGTCTTCGATCTTGAACGCCCTAGTGGCGTGGGCTTCGATAAACCGTTTCATGCGCGTTCCGGTGAACGGTCTCCCTTGGAGGGAGACCGTTTCAGTTGCGGCGCGCTCCAAGTATAGGCATAATGCTTGCAGCAAATAGCCGCTGAGCTCGCGGTCTTCCTCTTCCATTCTCCGCTTTTCGAGAATGAGCTGCCGCCAGAGTGAGATCAGCCGCGCATCCAGATCTATGCGGTTGCACGTGGCTTTCGCGCTGCGGTTCCACCAGCGATCGACCCAGCTGCCTTTGCAGAACAAATAGTAATCTCCGCTGGCGATTTTGCCGTCAGGCTGTTCGGGCTGCTCCGAGATGCGCAGCTCGTAGGGATCGCCTGGCTTAAACAGCAGCAAGTCGCCGGCTTCTATTTGTCGGAACCTTCCCTGTACGAGTGCAACGCTAGAGCCCTCTGTTTGCAAACGAAAAAGATAAGAATTGAGTCCGCTCTTGCTATTGACTTCGAACCTTTCCATATGGTAAGAATAGCCGCATGTTAACAGTTCCGTTTCCATCATGATCACCTTTCATAGCCAAATAGGAGATGTTTCAATTATATCGTGAATGGTCATATGAAGCTATGATCGGTATAATTGCATCATATTGGTATATTTCTTTTATTAGAGCAGTTCAAATATGAGCAAATGAATGGAGAGATGAGCGAATGGCACGAATTGGCATTGGTCTGCAATTGTTTACGCTAAGAGATAATATGGCTCAAGATATGGAAGGAACGCTTCGTCATGTAGCCAAGTTGGGCTATGAGGGCGTTGAGTTCGCAGGATATTACGGCATGGAGGCTGAATCGCTCAAGCAGCTGCTGGACGAGATTGGTCTGAAAGCGATTGCCAGCCACGTAAGTTTGGATAACTTGAAAAACAACCTGCAAGGTGAGATCGATTATCTCCGCACGCTCGGTGCGAAATATATTATTTGTCCATATGTTGCAGAAGATCAGCGCCAAACCGCAGAGCAATGGCAGCAAATTATCGCCGACTGTGAAGCGATTGCCGCGGAAGCCAAGAAACAAGGTCTGCAATTCCTTTACCACAATCATGACTTCGAGTTTCATGTGAAAATTGACGGTCAGTTTGTTTTCGATGCGATGTATGCCAAAACCGGCGAAAATGCAATCAACGTTGAGATGGACGTATGCTGGGTGCAATTCGCCGGCCAAGATCCATTAGCGTACATTGCGAAATATGCAGGACGCTTACCGCTGGTACATTTCAAAGACTTTAGCAAAGATGCGGACGGTAAAATCGTTACGTTGGAGCTTGGTCAGGGTAACGTGGACTTGGAGAAGGTCATTACTGCAGCTGAGCAAGCGGGCGTAGAATGGCTGATTGTAGAGCAGGATCACTGTCAGAACCCTCCGTTAACCAGCATTGCCAATAGCTTAAACTGGGTGAAAGAGCATTACACCAGTGTTCGCAACTAACCAATAAAAGGAGATTTGCAGCTCATGAGTAAAATTAAAGTTGCCGTCGTAGGATGCGGCTCCATTTCCAAATACAGACACATCCCGGAGTATGGCTGGAATACCAATGTGGAACTGGTCGCCTTCGTAGATCCGATCATCGAAAGAGCGGAGCACTATGCACAAACGTATGGCGGAAAAGCCTACAGCAGCTATGCGGAAATGTTAAAGCAGGAGAAAGTGGACGCGGTTAGCGTTTGCACACCGAATTTCCTCCATGCGGAAGTATCCATTGCAGCGGCAAACGCCGGGGCACATGTGCTTGTTGAAAAGCCAATGGCTTCCACGGCTGAAGAGGCAGAGGCGATGATTGCTGCTGCGAAGAAGAACGGCGTCTTCCTGATGGTTGGACACAATCAACGGTTAATGCCTCCGCACGTGAAAGCCAAAGAAATTTTGGATAGCGGCAAATTGGGGAAAGTGCTAACATTCCGCACGTCGTTCGGTCATCCTGGACCGGAAGGCTGGAGCGTGGACGGCCGTGAAAGCTGGTTCTTCCGCAAAGAAGAAGCAATTATGGGCGCAATGGGCGATTTGGGCGTACATAAGTCGGACTTGATTCGCTGGTTGCTATCCGATGAAGTATCGGATGTCGCTGCCTTCGTCAATACGCTTCACAAAGAAGGCACGCAAGTGGACGATAACGCGACCTGCGTGCTGCGTATGAAAAGCGGCGCCATCGGATCCCTCGTAGCAAGTTGGACTTATTACAAAGGTGAAGATAACTCTACGGTTCTGTGGTGCGAGAACGGTGTCATGAAGATCGGAACGCATCCGGATGACCAAGTAATCATTGAGCTGCGCGATGGAACGGTCGAGCGCTATAAAGTTGGAGCGATCGCAACGAACGAAAAGCAAACTTCCAGCGGCGTCATTGACGAATTCGTCGCGAGCATTCAAGCTGGGCAAGCGCCGCGCATTTCCGGTGAAGAGGGACTGCGTTCACTTAATGTGATCCTGGCGGCATTCGAATCGCAAGCAACAGGCAAAGTTGTTTCGTTGTCTTAATTGAATTCTTGATTGTGGTGAAGCCCATCTATAAGCGTAGATGCGGCTTCACTTTTTTTCCCTTGTATATGGAAAAAGAATGTGATAAAGTTTATTTGTTCGAAAATTCTCGAACAATTAAATAAAGGAGGTTGCCTACCGTTATGACAACCCAAACAGCTTCGACTGTTCCAGCCCCTCCCGCAGAGGCCGCAGTAATAAGAGAAAGATTGGTGCTTGGCTTCTGGAGTGTGGCTGTCATGCTGATCGTTATGAATACAACGATGTTTAATGTCGCTCTGCCGCAAATTATGAAAGAGTTCGCTCTATCTTCGACGACAGCCTCTTGGATCGTTACCGGATATTCGATCGTATTCGCGATATCGTCCATCACATACAGCCGCTTATCCGATTTTGTGCCTATCCGGAGACTGTTTGTTGTCGGGGTCGCATGTCTTGGGGCAGGTTCTCTGCTTGGCGTATTTAGTCATCACTTTTTGATGTTAATGCTCGCGAGACTTGTGCAAGCTGCTGGCGCAGGTTCTGGCGTCGCGCTCGGGGTCGTGCTCGTAACCCGTTATATCCCTCTGAGCAGAAGAGGAAGATCCATGTCGGCTATTATTTCTACGGCCACATTCGGCATGGGGCTTGGGCCCGTAGTGGGTGGCGCCGTTACGCAGTATGTCGGATGGAACGGATTATTCATCATCACGGCACTTATAGTCTTCCTACTGCCGATTTTGTTTAAACTACTGCCTAAGGAAGAGGCGGTTCATGGCCGATTCGACTTCGCGGGTGCTGTTTTTATCGGTATCGGAGTGACCGGACTGCTGTTATTTATGACAACGGGCTCGATGCTTGCTTTAGCCGCAGGCGTTATTTTCCTGCTTTCCTTCTGGATCCGGATCAAACGAACGGCACAACCCTTTGTACAGTCGGAGCTAATGAGCAATACGCCGTATATGCTGCTTAGCTTCATGAGTTTCGCTGCTTTTGCCGCTCATTTTGCCTGCTTGTTCTTAATGCCTATGATGCTAAGCCGATTATTCGGTATGAGTTCTGCCTTGACCGGGCTCATCATATTCCCTGGTGCAATGCTGTCCGCGTTTTTATCGAACCCGATCGGAAGGCTGATCGACCGGTATGGAAATCATCGGATTCTTCGTGGAGGCAGCCTACTGATGCTGCTCGGAGCGGTGCTGTTCGCATTTTTAAGCCATATGTCCCCATATGTCATCCTATGCATTTATATGCCGCTTAGTATAGGGGTCACGATGCTGACAACAAGCGTCTCTAATGAAATGTCGCGGATTTTGCCCAAAGAGCAAATTGGCGCAGGCATGGGGCTTGCACAGTTGATCCAATTCGTGGGCGGTGCGTTCGGCGTGGCGATGAGCGGAAAAAGTATCGCTTGGCAAAAATCGCTGCCACTGGCAGACGTATATGCTCATATTTTCTGGGGCATTTCGGTTCTTTTGCTGCTTGCTGTAATTAGCTACTTTTTGTACCGAAAGAGACAAACTTCGGTTGTACAAACCACGTAATTTACACAAAAAAATCCCCTACCGTCAGCGGTTAGGGGATTTCATGCAATTGTTATCGTCCGCCCATATCAATAGGCCACGTATTCGATTTACCGATTACGGTCTCCTTAGAATCTTTCACATTCACCTGGATGTCCCATATTCCGGGCTTCAGGGCATCGCCTTCGACCTTGGCGGTAAGGGAATATTCATCCTGCCAAGTCGTCGGCATCGGTTTGCCGTTCAGCGTAACGTAGCCGAGTGGCGGTAGATTCTTGCCGCTCACGGATATCGTGACACTTGAACGTCCGGACAAATCCTGCGTATCCGCGGCAGCTTTATCGATCGTAATAGGACCGTATCCGAGCATATAGTGCGAATCGATGATCGGGGTCTTATAATCCTTGTAAGCATGGCGTTCGCCGAACAAAATATCGTACTGCAACGTCTCGTAATCTTTAAGATCTTCTTCTTTAATATTCATAGCCGCATAATGGTCTTTGGGAGGAATGACAGGAATTTTTTTGGAAAGCTCCTCCAAATAATCGGTATAATAGCTGCCTTTCTGCTTGGATAACCCAATCAGATATGGGCCTAAGAAGGACGGACTGATATTCAATTTATCCTTGTGTAACGTATCAAAATTGTTCCATACGACGAGCGGAACGCTGTACATTTTTTTCAAGAAATCCGGATCATCTTTACCGCTTATATATTTGGTATCGATGAACGTGGCGTAATCATCTCCGAGAGCCGGCAGGTGGTCGCCCCAGAAAGCGATGATCGTCGGTTCGCCGCTTTTCTCATAATGATCAACGAGTTCTTTCAGCATGTTGTCGGCCGCGCTTATACCTTGTGCTAAAGTTTCCAGCATCCCTTGGGAAGAAGGGGCCATGTCGCCTTTAACGTCGATCGTATTTTTCGGGAATTTGCCAGGATAAAAATGGAAATGATTTTCCATCGTATTGGCGAACACAAAATCGGGTCCTTCGCTAAGACTTGTCGTATGAATGATATTAGCGGCCACTTCACTGTCTGCGATATAAGGGCCGGAATAGTTAGGTTTGAAATATTCAATCGGAATGTATTTGGAAAAGCCGAAATCCTCATATACTTTGTTACTGTTGAAATACCAGTTATGAAAAGGGCTAATGGCTGTTGATGTATAGCCTTGACGCGCATAAATGCTGGCTAAAGAATCCACTTCATTGGTGATAAACTGATTATAGGCAACAGAGCCCTGCGGTAAAAAGCGCATCGAATTGCCGGTTAAAACTTCAAATTCAACGTTGGCGGTACCTCCGCCGTATTGAGGAGATAGCATCCAACCGCTCGTTCCTGTCTCCTGAAGCTTATGGAAGAACGGAATAGGATCGCGGCTGAATTGCACGCCTTTTATCAATGTCGGATCCCAGAAGGCTTCACTCAGAACGACGATCACATTCGGCTTTACATTGCCGGAATAGCTGCCTGCTTTATCTGGCTTAGGCGTTTGATTGACGATGGCTTCAATGGCTTTATCATCATAACCTTCGCGCTTCCCATTCAGCATCGATTTGGTGTTAAGAACGGTTGCAAGCGCAAACCCATTTGTTTTTGTATTTTCCACCTGGTTCCAGGTAGATGCTTGAATGCCAAGCCATTTCTGTACGGGAAGCGGCTTGTCCGTGTATACGGCAGCTAACATCAATACGGCAAGAGCTGCAAAAATGCCGCGCTCATTCCATGTGATTTTATTTACGATTAGTTTGGTCCGATAGAGCAACAAATAACTAATGCCGATAAACAAGAGCAGGCCAATTAGTGTACGCACATTCAACACATTTGTTACGTATTTCACCATGTCGGAACCTTCACCGGCCAGGACGAGATCCCACGGCGTGAGCGGTACGCCTAATATTTTCAGCTTAATGCCGCTAATAAGGGCTGGAACTATGAGAATACCGGATAATATCCAGTAAGCAACTCGTGTTCGTCCGATTGCAGCAATGAACAGAAGCAAGAAGCCCAGCACGATCCAAATATTAAATATAAGCTCTAGTAAATGAAGCGCACCCCAGGAAAGCATTTCGAGATAGTGCCCGCGACTAAGTACTTCCATGAGGAGTAAAGGAATGATTGCAGTCAATAGGAGCGGGGACCAAAGCTTACATGTTCGCCATACGCGAAGTAATTGATGTTTCATAGTTTCTCCCGTTTATTCAGAAATTAAGAAATTGTAAATAACATCTGACATTATATCATGCCGTTTGATATTATTCGATGGGATCTCTTCTAACAATTTTCGTGCAGATTGCTCTCGATGGACCCTCGTATGAATGCGTTAAGCAGGAAAATGATGGTTCCAACGAGAACTGAAAATAAATGAAAAAATCATTCATGAAGGAGGAAATCACGGTGACGAACCCGCAGGTTAATTTGCAACATAAAGAAGCAGCGATTCAAGCTCAACATAAACGAATGACAAAAAGTACCCTGCTTAGGCGCAGCGTATTTCTATTCTTCGGAGCGGCGCTAATGTCCGTTGGTCTGGAAATTTTTCTGGTCCCTAATAAAATTATCGATGGGGGCATAACGGGGATTTCGATTATTTTGTCATATTTGACGAATATGCAGGTGGGGATCTTCCTGACAATCTTAAACCTTCCGTTTCTGTATATCGGATATAAGATGATCGGTAAAACGTTCGCTTTATCTACGCTCTTCGCGATTCTGGTCATGTCGTTGGGTACTTTATTATTACATCCGGTACCGCCGTTAACCATCGATCCTTTGCTGGCAGCCGTATTCGGGGGGATTATTCTTGGCATCGGAGTTGGCATGGTGATTCGATTCGGGGGCTCTCTCGACGGTACGGAAATCATTGCGATATTAACATCGAAAAAGATCCCATTTTCCGTAGGCGAAATTGTCATGTTCTTCAATCTGTTCATTCTGGGCAGCGCCGGTTTTGTTTATAGCTGGGATCGCGCCATGTACTCGTTGATTGCTTATTTCATTGCGTACAAAATGATTGATGTTACGATTGAAGGGTTCGATGAGTCCAAATCCGTATGGATTATCAGCGACCGTTTTCGGCTTATCGGCGAAGCCATTTTGGACCGTTTGGGCCGGGGAGTTACTTATTTGGAAGGGGAAGGCGGGTTCTCCGGTGACAATAAGAAAGTGATATTCTGCGTGATCACCCGCTTGGAAGAGGCAAAGCTGAAATCCATCGTGGAAGAGCTCGATCCTGCGGCATTTCTGGCGGTTGGCAACATCCACGATGTGAAGGGCGGAAGGTTCAAAAAACGCGATATTCATTAGTTATTCTTATCGGAACGATGATTTTCTTCAAATAAGCCGAGATCGCGGATTTTCTGCGCGGCTTCCTTGCTGCTTGAACTTCCCAGCTTTTTCAAGATATGGCCAACGTGAATTTTGACCGTGCGCAGCGAGATAAAAAAACGATTCGCGATTTCCGTCTGCGTATGGCCTTGATCGATCATTTCCAGCACTTGTAATTCAGTCGGCGTAATCAGATCTTTGACCTCTTTAACCTTAAACTCGTGTTCAAGCCGCTTAAGCCGACGGAATTCTTCTCGCATCTGTTCGGCGACAGCGGCATTAATGGACGACTGACGCGCATGCGCCGCGCGAATAACTGCAGGCAGTTCCTCAAACCTTGATTTGATCTGGTAATCAATGGCTCCTGCCTGAAAGGATCGGAATATGAGGTCTTTTTCCTCCATAGAGGTCAGCATAATGACCTTTACACCCCATGCCATAAGGGCTTGTTCCGCTAAACGGATGCCGGCAGGATCTTCTTGCAGCATGATGTCCATGAGTACAACGTCTGCAAGTGGCTCTAGCCCGCGAAAGAGTTCTTGAGCATCTTCGATCGTTGTCGCTGCGGCTGTTACGGTTAAATCCGGCTCCCGATTCAAATAAGCGGATAAGCCGCGCAGCCAGTCACGATCGTCCTCGACGATGGCGATTCTTATTGGTTCCATTCTGCAGACCCTTCTTTCTTATTCTAATCATTGAGAGTTTAAAAAGTCCGCTTTCAGAACCGAGAAGGTTGGATGAAATCCGGAGAAGGAGGAACGGAGCGTAGTGGTTTACTACGTGAGTACCGGACTTCCCGGTTTCATTCAAGATTCGATGTCGAATAACTTCGCTGAAATACTTCGTTATCAAAGTGGACTTTTTAAACTTCCTCTACTAATCGCGTTCCTGGGAAGGTAAGAAATACGCTGGTACCTCTTCCGGGTTCACTGCTGAGCTCCAGGGAACCTCCGTGTTTTTTCATCACGCTATAACAATACGCGAGCCCTAGCCCGAAGTTGTTACGGCTCCCGCTTTTTGTTGTATAAAAGGGCTCCAATGCTTGCTTAAGAACAGTTTTGTCCATACCTGTGCCGGTGTCCCTGACTTCTATGACCATATTCTTCTTGGCCATAAATGCTTTCACGGATAGCTCTCCGCCTTGCGGCATCGCTTCAACCGCGTTCATCAGGACATTCGTTAGGGTCTCGGCGATCTGGATACGATCCAAATCAAGTGATAGATTCGCCGGGACGCTTTGCTTGAGTTTAACGGAAGCAAGGTATGGTGTAATCGGATTCAGTACTTCAGTCAATAGCTCATCAAGTTTCACAGTTGTTGCCTTTAAAGGCAGTTCCTGAGTTTGCTCATGTACCCGTGAGATCATATCACGGATATGCATGGAGGCATGCATGACGACGTCGAGATCCTGCATAAGTTCCGGTTGATTCGTTTCCTCTGCGTACGTCTTCATTTTTTCAAGGAACAGACGCATCTTGCCGACATCGTTTTTAATAGCGTGGTTTAGGATTGCCGTTCCTGATGTAATGGCTCGCAGTGTAGAATCAAGTTTACGACGTTCGATAAGAAGACGGATGCCAAGAAACCCGTATTTGAAAAAGGTATAGATGAAAAAAGGCACGACAAATGCAAGAATCCACGTATGATATACCCACATGCGGTAAAAACCAAAGCTTGGCATGATGTAATTCAGTACGGCCACACAAATAACTGGCGGCAACAGCGCCAGACATGTGAACAAGTGTGTTCGTTTCATGGCGGGCATCCGTTCTTTTTTAATCGCAATCAAAAAGGCCCCGACTACAATATAGGGAACGGCCCAACTCGCCACGAGCGGGAAGGTGATCGGAATTTCATTATTATAACCGGGTGTAAATAGGACACACGCTATGGGCGGCAACATTAATAAAATCGGAAGATAGGAACGCATCTTACGGCTCGGCCAGGTTGAATTATATTGGAGCGCTAGCATAGCGATCGAATAGGGCATGCCATAATAGGATATTAAGGAACTCGCCGCCTGTATGCGATATAAGAGCTCGCTGATCGAAGCGTTCGGAATCGTTTGCCGGATATACGGAATGATATTTTCATCTAAAACAGCCGCGAGCGCTCCAAGCCCGCCAGTGAACACAAAGGCACTCATCCAGCGCATCGTGCTTGATCTGGGATCAATCATGAGCAGCAGCAAAGCGATGATCCATAAAGCGAATAATACGAACAGCATGTTTCCTCCATCAAACGATATTTCTTTTATTGTGTCATGGCAGGGGGCATTTGCACAAGAGTGAACTTCCTCTGGGAATGGCAGGAAATGGGCGCCTTCTCTCGAATAAAGTTGGGGAGAGAGGAGGAGAGACCATCAGCGAGCACAGAGGGACATTCATATCTATCCTTGCTATCGTAGGCAAAGTTCTATTGGCAGCGTTGTTAATTGTCGTGATTACCGTTGTCTTATCCATTGCAGCGGCGGTCATCGCCATCGTAAGGCGGCCTTCATTGGAAGTCGGTATCGCTGTGGTTGCCAAAGACGCATTTTTCATCAAAGCCGCGTTGTGGGCCCAAATTATCGGATTTATAGGCGGTGTGCTAATTGCCTACGCCAGTTTCGAAAGAAGAAAGGGTTGGCGTCTTGGTTTTCACACCCTTCATCTTTGGCGGAGAGCGGGAGAGGGCTTGGCTTCCGGAGCGATACTGATTACGATAAGCTGCGGCCTTATTTGGCTATCAGGCGGAGTCAAACTGCTTGCTTGGCAGTGGAACGGAACGGTCGCTAAGGAATTGCTTTGGGGGTTTGTTCTGTTTATCGGTGTTGCGGTTAATGAAGAGTTGTTTGCTCGCGGCTATTTGCAAGGGCTTGTGAAGATGAGGTTCGGTGTGGTACCGGCAATAACCGTATCCACAGTCGTATTTGCTTTGCTGCACTCCTTAAATCCTGGCATGTGGAATTCTCTTGTACCGATTCTGAATCTCCTGCTGGCCGGATTGCTGTTTGGCGTATGCCGTGAATGGTCTGGCGGATTATGGATGCCGATCGGCATGCATCTTTCCTGGAATTTCTTACAGGGCAACATTTATGGCTTTGACGTCTCCGGCACACAAACCGCTTCGATCGCCAGAATCGAACAAAGCGGATCCGCGGTTCTGTCCGGCGGTTCTTTCGGTGCGGAAGGCAGTCTGATTACAAGTGTAATTTTGCTGCTTGGTATTTTCCTCTTATACAGGTATTATCAGAGAAACAAGATTACATAAATGGATTGGAGAGAGTAAATCATGAGTGCCACCTATGAGATTATTCAAAGCGAGTGGGACGGTGTGCCGACATTCCGGCTTATCGACCGCAAAAGTCATGCCGAGGCTGAGGTCATCCCGGCCGTCGGTTTTCATTTGTTCCGCTTCGATGTGCGAAGCGAGTCCTACATCGCGAAGCCACCTTCGCTGGCGGTGCTTCGCGAACAGTCTTCGCGCTACGGCGTGCCCATTCTGTTCCCGCCTGGGCGCGTCAAATACGCGGCCTTCACCTTCGAAGGCCGCGAATACCGGCTCCCGGCGAATCGGGAGCCGCATCATGCCCACGGCGAGCTGCGCGAGCGGCCGTGGAAAGTCGTGGCCAGCGGCGCAGATCCCGCTGGCGGAGCATATGTCTCCGCGGAGATCGATTTCGCGGAGCATCCGGACATGCTGGCCTACTTCCAGCATGCCGCATGTTTTCGCTTCACGTACCGGCTGAAGGACGGTACGCTGTCGCTCAGCGGCGAGATCGTCAATCGCAGCCCGCTGACGATGCCGCTATCGCTCGGCTTTCATCCCTACTTCGCTTTCGCGAAGGAGGAAGCGAGCCGCGTGCGGGTGGTGATCCCCGCTGCGGCGGAATGGCCGCTCAGTGAGGACGGCTATGCGACAGGCGGTCCGGCGTCTTCGCAGCTGACAGCTGCGCTAAAGCAGGGAGAAGCTGTGACGACGCTGCCGGACTATCCGGGCGGCTCGCAGATGCTGACCGTTGAACCAGGGCCGCAGTCGTGCGAGTTGCACTACGAGGCGAGAGGCACGAAGCTGGTGTTCGACATGGGGGATCGGTTCCCCATTCATGTGTTGTTCACGGCGCCATGGGCCGATGCCGTATCCCTGGAGCCCTACACATCCATCATGAATGTGTTTAATGAACCGTACCCTGCGGAAATGTCCGGAGCTCAAGGCATCGAAGCGGGCGGCACATTCACATTCCAATGGTCGATTCGTGTGGAAGAATCGCATTAATTTTCATTCAAAAAGCCCAAGTGCTGTTTGCCATCGCGCTTGGGCTTTTTCATGTTTCGTTCGCAGGATCGGTTTTATTTCTTTTTCGGAAAACAGCAACGCATAGCAAAAGCAGCGGAATGAGCACCAAAATCGTCGTTATTTCAAACGGTGCGATGGTTTTTAAATAAAATCCTAATTTAGTGAAACTTGGTAACTCCCATAGACTGAACACAACAGATAGGACAGCAAGCAGGAAGACGAAGGGACGGTAATCGGAAAGTCGCAAGCATTGCGTAAAAGAGAGAACGGCCGCATAGAAATAGACACCCATTTTAACGAAGTTTCCGACGACCCACATCGCCAGGAGCAGGGCTTCTAAATTTTCGAAAATATTGCCGACTTTGATATAACGGAAAGCGATTAAAATGGGATAGATTTTGTTACCCGTGTCAGACCCAATTAAAAATAATGTAATTAAATTGACATATGTCATGCTTAGAATGACGGCGCATAATGATATCATACCCCATCTCCTGCCTTTTTCCGGATCAGCCAATTGGGGCAGAAAGAAGGTCATCGCGAAAAATTCGGATACCCAGGCCTCTGGGGTAAAGCTGCCCTTGATCACCGGAATCATCCCATGGCTTAGAATGGGGAAGATGTTTTTTACGTCCATTTCGGGGATAAGCAGCAAAAGAAAAAAAATCGGCAGAATAAAAATAGGCGTTAAAACCACTGCGCTTCTTGCCAACATCTCCGTTCCACCGCGAACGGCAATTGCGAAGAGCAGGGTTATGGACGAAATGATCAAGAGAATCGGGGTTTTAAACAGAAAATTGGCCTTAACAAACTCAGCGTACACCCTGGAAATGATTCCTGTGGAGTGGAGATAATAGAAGAAGTAAACGAGCCCAATGATTTTCCCGAGCAGTTTCCCGACAATTTGTTCGCTGTACTGAATGACAGTTAGCTTCGGATAAAGCTGATGTAACCGGGTTACAACATAGACGGTTATTAAACCTATCAAAGCCGCGAAAATCCCTGTCATCCAGAAGTCATTTTTCGCAAATTGGGCGGCAATGGTCGGAAGCACAAGAAAGCCGGTGGCTAACACGGTCGGGTACATCATGATTCCCAATTGGAAGGCTGAAATTTTCTCTTTCCCCAACATCCTTTTCACCACACTTTGGAATGAATTTCACTCTAGGAGCTCATTGTTCTATCAATCCCTTAAACGGTTTAAAAATTACCTGAAGAAATGATATCGGGCCCGGCGTATTGGGCAGATTCAACATCGACAAAAACCAAACGAGAATGATCAGCGTCAGGAATACGACCCTGTCCTTTTTCGGCTTTTGTTTAAGATTTCGCCATTCAAACCACAAGATCAGCAACACGGCGATTGTCACGCTACAGAAAAAACTCCCTCTCATTTTTCCCTTACCTCTTCAATAGGGACCCCGCCTGGCGAGTTGACAAGTCCGGGTCTGAGTATGTGCGCATCTACTTGAATACTCACGATAACCTTTGGAAATAGCTCCTCCCAATCGTCTTTTCTTTTTTCCCATTCTTTGGGATATTTTCGGTGAAATTCCTTGGCAAAATCAAAAATGTCCGCCTTCAGCCGATGCTGAACCTCATTAAGCGCAGATTGGATACGAGCTTTAACGTCCTGTTGAAACGCATTGTCAAGGATATTTAACAAGTCTGGATTCATAGGATTCATTAAGGAACCGTTCTGAACGATATCTCCTTCCGTATATACTTTTACAGTCATCATCCACGTATCTCCCTCGATTTTCGGTATCAGCCTAACATTCGCTTTTACCGGTTTTAAGGATACGACTCTGTTTTTCTCATCAGCTTTATAGGTGACTGTATATTCTTTGATATCATTATTGATCCACATGACGCCCCGGGTCACCTTTTCCGAAATTTCCCCAATCATTTTATCTTTTTTGAAAACAGAGGTTCCCATGATATAAGGAATCGTTTGAAAGGGTACTGCCGATTTGGCTTCCGGGAGAATATGAATCATTGGAAGTGCAGCCGCTAAAGAATCTCCCTTTAGCATGATGCTTAACTGCTCGTTGGTTACCTGAATGCCAATCTGTAATTCACTTAATTTCCGCAATACTTCGGCTGTGGAGCGCTCAATGGGCGGAAACAATTCAAGTGTATCCGCTGCTTTCCCTTTGCTGACAAACATAAAAGCCCTCTCTCTAGGCTGCGGATGACGAACCAGGAAATCGAATTGTTCCCGAATACCTGATCTCGCAAGCGTCTCGCCGAAAATAAATATTTTACATTGTCCCCAAAACAGTTTCCGCGGAATTAATCGTTGAAGTTTGGATAGAGCTTCAGCTGTATCGTTCCCTTTTTCTGTTCGAATGGTAGTCTTCTTTGCCACTCCGCCTCCGGAACCGCCTCCTCCGGTCCCTCCGCCTCCGGTTTGGTTCTGCGGAATGACGATTTGAACGGTCGTTTGAATGAGGTTGTTCTCAGTCTTGTCCAGGGCTAATACGGAAACAACCGCCAAGTCATTAAGTTCTGTACGGTCCCAGCAACCGCTAAGCAAAAGTAATAAAGGGAGTAGGATAACTGATTTCATCAACATGTTCATGGGGGCGTTTCTCCTTCACCAATTCCAGGGGGATCGACGATTTGATTTATGACTCCCCTCCCTGTTTAGGGCCAGGTTTTTGATTGGCTGCCTGCCGATTCTTGTTATAATCTCCTGTTAAGTGTGGGCGCGAATCCATCATCCACAAAGGAGCCCTGATAAGGACATCTTTCAGTTCGCGTCCCTTTGGAGCCGCAATGGAAGACAAATAAGGAACGCCGAAAGAACGCAAGCTGGCCATATGGAGAACAATGGCAATGAAGCCCATCATGATGCCAAGCAGTCCGAGTGATCCGGCAAGGAATATCAATGGAAAGCGCAGCATTCTTATCGCAATCCCGGCAACATAACGCGGAATCATGAAGGACGAGATACCGGTAATGGCGACCACAATGACCATCGGCGCAGAGACAAGGCCGGCCTGAACAGCTGCCTGTCCGACAACAAGAGCTCCGACAATGCTGACGGCAGAGCCTATTTGTTTGGGCAATCGTACGCCCGCTTCCCGAAGCGCTTCGAAGGTGACTTCCATCATTAGCGCTTCGATTAATGCCGGAAAGGGCACAGCTTCTCTTGAAGACGCCATACTTATCAGCAATGAGCCGGGCACCATCTCCTGATGATAGGTGAGAACCGCCACATAAAGGGATGGAAGAAAAAGAGAGATGAAAGTAAAAATATAACGCAACCAGCGTGTAGTGGTACCGATCCAGAAACGCTGATAATAATCTTCCGGCGATTGCATTAGAGAAAAAAAGGTGATCGGAGCGACTAATACAAAAGGTGTTCCCTCCATCAGAATGGCTATCCGCCCTTCCAGCAGATTACTGCTAACCACATCGGGGCGTTCGGTACTGAGCAGTTGGGGGAAAGGAGAGTAGGGATTATCCTCGATCATTTCCTCGATATATCCGCTTTCCAGAATGCCGTCAATTTGAATGCGACGGAGCCGATTCCTGACTTCTTCTACAAGCGTCTTATCCACGATGCCTTCAACATATGCGATGACGACATTCGTTTGGGTAAAATCGCCGATTTTCATGGATTCCATTTTGAGATGGGGACTCTTAATAATACGGCGTAATTGGGACGTGCTGATCCGCAAAGTTTCAGTAAAGCCTTCGCGCGGCCCCCTGATCCCCCCTTCAGCCACAGGTTCTTCGATACTACGCTTTTCCCATTTGCTCAAGCCTAAAGCAAGACCGCTTGCTTCATTTTCGATGAGCAGGATCGGATTGCCACTCGATAGATACTCGATGCACAAGGTTAAGGTGTTGAATTCATACGCATGAGAAACAGATATTTTTCGGGCGATAAGTTGATGGATAGGGAGGGGTTCTCCGTATTCTTCTTTCATGAGAGGGGCAATAACATACTCCTCGATTCCATCGGCGTTGGCTAATCCTTCGATATAGATTAATAGGGCTTTTGTTTTTCCGCCAATGACAAAGGAGCGGTAGATGACATCCGAACAATTGGCATAAATCGACCGAAGAATTTGCTCGTTTTGCGATAAATCTGAACTGAGTGTATGCTGATCGTCATTTTCTGCGCGCTGTTGTGGAGCATGGTGTTTGATTTGGTTTTTTATAAGTAACTTGAAAAAGTTTCTGATCAAGCCTGCTCCCTCTTTTGGCCGTCCAATTGGGACGAATTTCCTTCGTTGAATTTCTTTTCTTATAGTGAGCGGAATTTTCCTTTTATATACAAAGTCTAACGTTCATATCCAAAACCGATCGTAGAATAACCGGAATAAGTATGTTGATGCAATTCGCGGATCAACCCTTCTTTCTTGGCAGAAGAGACAAGCGCTCCTCCGCGAGAAGTGTTGAACGCGTTATTATCGACGATGCCTTCAAGCAAGTGAATGTGGGTTCCATTCTGTAAGGGGATGGCGGGGCCGGTCGTTCCGCGATAGATATGATAATGACCATATTTAATGCCGGTAATGCCTTGATACTGATGATCATGGCCATCGTAAGCGGTACCGTTATTATTGAAGGTATACAGGCGGATTAAATGATGATGGCGCAGTTCATCAGAGGTTCTCGTGGTGAAAAAATGGACGTGCGCAGGTGGAATCGGGGATCGCATGTGAAAAGCCCCCTTCTCGAATGGATTTGGTTCCATCCTATTCGAAGGGGGCTCGGGTCATGACTTATTGGAGGGTGAACAGGTTCGATTGGCCAATCTTCATTTTTTTATCGTCAATGATCCTTACTTCGACTTGATGCTGTTTATTTGGATCAAGGGCAGAGTCTTCAGGAATGTCCGCATATAACGTATTCGAGCCGTCAAAGCTGGACTTCAACTCAATCCCATCCACGTAGACGCTGCAAGAAGAGAAGAAGTTGGAGCCTTCAATTTGCAGCTTTTTATCTTGCTTCCTGACATTCTTAATGACGGGATCGCCATAACCGAGCGTATAGGACGGCTGCACGATTGTATCTTTATAGCCTATGGCTTCATAGCCGTAGCGGCTTCCAAACAAGTTATCGTATTGCATCATGGCGTAATCGCTAAGATCGCTGGCTTTAATGTTATATTTGTCCCACATGTCGTTCGGCGGAATGACAGGTATCTTTTGCGATAAATTGTACAAGTAGTCGGTATAATAGCTGCCTTGCACGCCAGCCATATGTAGAACGGCTGGTCCGAGAAAGGACGGGCTTATCCTCTGGTTCGGCTTTTCTTGATCGGCGGGCAAGAAGTTATTCCAGATGACAAAAGGCGTAGAGTGAGTTTTGGTGTAAAAGTCAGGATCGTTTGGAAGCAGGTACTTCGTATCACGGTATACTTTATAATTTTCATCTAAGAACGGCATATGATCTCCGAAGAACAGGATGATCGTAGGCTCTGATTGTTTGGAATAGTATTCGACCAGCGTTCGCAGGCATTTGTCCGCATCTTTAATGCCTTGCGCATAGGTTTCCAGCATACCTTTGGAATCGTTAGCCATATTCCCGGTCACATCAATTGTAGTTTTACTGAATTTACCCGGCTTGAAAGGAGCGTGGTTTTCCATCGTATTGGCGAAAATAAAGTCGGGTCCGGGGCTTTTCTCCGTCTCCTCAATAATCTTCTTGGCTACCGCCCGGTCCGCATAGTTCGGTCCCTCAAAATCGTTCGGGAAGAACTCGCTGGAGATAAAGCGGGAAAACCCGAAATGCTTGTACACCTTCCGACTGTCAAAAAACCAACTGAAAAAAGGATTGATCGCAGTAGCTGTATATCCTTGTCTGGTTGTAATGCTGGCGAGCGAGTCTACGCCGTGGTTCATGTACTCGATATAAGGTAAGATCTTGTCGGGTGATTGGCCGAATAAGCGCATGGAATTGCCTGATAAGACTTCAAACTCGACATTCGCCGTGCTGCCTCCGAATTGCGGAGAAAGCATCCAGCCGCTCGTATACGTTTTCTGCAGATTATGTAAAAACGGAATTGGATCTTCACTGAAGCTTACGTTTTTCATAACAGTAGGATCCCAGAACGCTTCGCTCAGCATGACGATAATGTTCGGTTTTTTGCCGCCAACGGCCTTCGTCTCGGGAATTTGATTCAAAATCGATGTAATGGCTTTTTTGCTGTAACCATCCGGCTTGGCGACATCGAGAAATCCGAGCATCTGGACCGAGGATAAAAGGAATCCGTTACTGTCATAGGTGATCGTTTGATCCCAAGGTACTGTATAAATATCGTACATGCTCGTAAAATTAATAGGCTTGTCCATATAAAGACTAGTCGACATCACAACGGCGATTAAAGCATAAACCGTGCGTTCAATCCAAGGGATACGTATCGGACGGCGTCGCAATAGTAAATGAAACAAGATCGCGATCAGCAGGAGAAAACAGGCGACATAGCCGATGATGCGCAGGTTCAAATACTGACTAAGAAAATTACGGTATTCCACGATTTCATTGTGAAACACGAGGTCCCAAGGGTAATAGGGAGCTCCTATCGCTTTCAGTTTAGCCCCGCTAATGGCGCCAAGCGGTAGCAGCGCAGCACAGAGTAACCAGAAAGATAATCGGCTCATTCCTGTGACCGCGATGAGGAAGAGGTAGAGCGTTCCTACTACGAAGTAAGCGAGTACCATGGATAGCGGGTGATTCGTTACCCACTTGTATAATTCTTGATAGGTTCCGCGTTCCAGAAACTCGACCATGAGCATGAGAAGTAAGGGCAGTAAGATAATCATGATTCGCGATGGTAAGCGCTTAAGAATTCGAAGAAATGTCGGCATGGATGAGCTCCTGTTCATTGATATCAGTTTTCACTCGTTGGTTGAAATACTTTTCCTTCTTTAATTTGCTCGACGAAAGTTTGCAGCCAAGCATAGTATTGCGTTGCATGTGCAAGCTTGTGATAATCTTTTAGCGCTTGCTGCCGAACGACTTCCGGGGTATCGATATCCAAAATGAGTTCTTTGAGTTCTGGGCTGACCTCGTCAATCGCGCTTCCCATCACGTCAATTTCGCGCTGCAATTTGGTGGAAAAAAAGTTTTGGAATGCGGTGAAAAAATTACTTTCAGCCTGATACAGATCTTTTCGTTCCTGTTTGTTAGTAAGTTTTATGATCATTTTGGAATCCATTAGAGCGCGAACCGCATAGCTCATATTGCTTTTGCTCATTCCCATCATATCTTTCATTTCTTCCTGGGTCATCGGTCTATCTTCAAATAGCATGATCCCATATAACTTGGCGACGGACGGAGTGATCCCATATAAGTCCATAGTCAATGCAATCGCCTCGATTACTTTTTCCTTGAGCTGCAGTCTTTTATTCGATAGCTGTTCGTCTTGCATCCATTCTCACTTCCCAACCTGCTCAGATTCGTTCGAAAATAATGAATTCGAAATCATTATATAACTTTTATCGCTTTCACTTCTACATTTATTAATATTCAAAATATATTGAATATATAGCGTATATTCCAATTTAAAGCGGATACATTTTGTAAAATTCAAAAAAAATTGAATTTTCGTATTGATTTCTTTCAGAATCCGGTTTATACTGAGCCTACAAGTTAATAAATAGGTTAGAGACATGGAGAAGACCGTTAAGCAGCAGCAATCCTTTTAAAAGGAAATGCTTCTATGTTAATGGTCTTCTTTTGTTTGGTTAAAAAAAGGGGGGCTATACGAATGAACGTTGATGTGGTGCAACATCAAATTAATGCTGCTTCTATAGCAAAGGGGCGCAGATCAAAGGTTTGGGCCAACTATTGGCAGGGGATGCTTTATTTGACTCCCATGCTTCTGCTGATGGTGGTATTTATTTTTTACCCGATTGTGAAAACGCTATATTACAGCTTTTTCTCGACGAATGCCAAAGGTGAGCCTGTGCTGTTCGTAGGTTTGGACAATTATGCGTCCCTGTTAACATCGGACAGTTTTCTCTCGAGTATGAAGTCTACTTTCCTGTACGTGTTGTATACCGTTCCCGTTGGTGTCGGATTAGCCTTGTTTCTTGCCATCATCGCTAGTGAGAAAGTACGCGGAATCGAGTTTTTCCGTGTTATCTTTTCCTCGACGATCGGTGTATCGGTTGCTGCGGGTTCCACCATCTTTATGTTTATCTTTCACCCGAGCGTCGGTTTCTTAAATAACGTGCTGCCCTCACTAGGCATGGAGCCGGTGAAGTGGTTGACCGATACGCATTGGTCATTGATCTCGGTTGCGATTCCGTCCATTTGGATGGGTCTTGGTTTTAACTTCATCATTTTGCTTGGCGGACTGCAGGGCATTCCGGAAGATATGTATGAGAGCGCTACGATTGACGGTGCCGGTTATTGGACGAGGTTATTTAAAATCACATTGCCGATGGTATCTCCAAGCTTATTTTTCGTCGTAATTGTAACCGTTATCAATTCATTCCAGTCGTTCGGGCAAATCGATATTTTAACCCAGGGCGGACCTGCGGAATCTACGAATTTGATCGTATATTCGATCTTTCAAAATGCTTTTATTCATTATAAGTTCGGTTTAGCCAGCGCTCAAGCGATCATTCTGTTTATTCTTGTACTGTTCATCACGCTCATCCAATTCAAGGTTGGAGAAAAGAAGGTGCATTACCAATGAGACCCGCGTTCAAACATTTTTTGCTATACACGCTGCTTGGGATTTCGGCGCTAGTCATCTTTTTCCCGATTCTGTATGCGGTTTTGGCGAGCTTTCTAAGATCGGATCAGCTCTTGGTAGGGAAAATGATTCCGACATCGTTTTCTTTTGAAAATCACATCAAGGCGATCCAAAGCGTTCCGCTCATGAAATTTATGACGAACAGCATTATCGTATCGTCCACCGTTATGATCGGACAAATCATCGTCTGCAGTTTGGCTGCATTTGCCATCGTGTTTATCGATTTCAAAGGCAAGCATATGATCTTCATGCTGCTTATTTCCACGATGATGATTCCGTGGGAAGCGATCATGATTCCGAACTACCTGACGATCGTTCATTTGAATTGGATCAATACATATCAGGGCTTATCGGCTCCATTCTTCGCCCTGGCTTTCGGAACGTTTCTGCTTCGGCAGCATTTTCTGACGATTCCGAAGGATTTGCAGGAATGTGCCGAGTTGGAAGGCTGCGGCCGATTCCGGTTTTTCGCATCGTTCGTTATACCGCTTTCGAAACCGATGATTAGCGCTCTAGGCGTGTATGGATTTTTAACGACCTGGAACATGTACTTGTGGCCGCTTCTTACCACAACGAACAATCAAGTCCGCACGGTGCAAATCGGTTTGAAAATGATGATTTCGCAAGAGACGAGCACGAATTGGTCCGTCGTTATGGCGGGGGTTGTCATTGTGCTTATCCCAACCTTGCTTTTCCTGTTCCTCGGCCTGAAGCAGCTGAAACGCGGCTTAATGGCTGGGGCAGTTAAAGGATAGATTAAACTAATTGATAAAGGGGTAGAAAAAATGAAGAAATGGATGGTATTACTTCTTGTATTCGCTTTAGTCTTATCCAGCTTCGGATGCAGCAATTCTGCGAGTCAAAGCGAACGTTCGGAAGCACGCAAAACGAACGATGGAAAAGTGAAAGTGACATTCTGGCATGCAATGAGCGGTGATCTTGGAAAGCATGTGCAAACCATCGTAGACAAGTATAACGCCTCGCAAAATAAAGTGCAGGTGGAAGCCGTATTCCAGGGCAGCTACGAAGAGGCTTTAACGAAGCTGAAATCCGTAGGTTCTACGTCCGAAGCGCCGACCGTCGTGCAAGTGAATGAAATTGGTACGAAATACATGATCGATAGTGGATTCATTCAACCGGTTCAAGATTTTATCGATAAGGAAAAATATGATATTTCCCAGTTGCAACCAGGAATTTTAGGTTACTACCAAGTTGGCGGCAAGTTGTACTCGCTTCCTTTCAACGCGTCTAACCCTGTTCTTTTCTATAATATTGATAAATTTAAAGAGGCGGGTCTCGATCCGGAGCATCCTCCAAAAACATTCAGCGAGATTCGTGATGCGGCAAAGAAATTGTCCAAGGGTGATGAGAAAGGCTTTTCGATTCTCATTTACAGCTGGTTCATCGAGCAGCTGCTCGCTAATCAAGGGGCGGATTTCGTCGATCAAGGAAACGGCCGTCAAGGAACGCCTGGCAAAACACTGATCAACGGTCCGGAAGGCATGGCTATCTTCAAGTGGCTGGATGATATGAACAAAGACGGATCACTCGGCAACTACGGAAGAAAATGGGATGATATTCTCGCTGCATTCCAAGCTGGAAAAGTGGCGATGTATCTCGATACAACAGGCGATACGACATACAATGTGAAGAACGCGAAGTTCAAGGTAGGTACAGGCTACATGCCGGTACCTGACGGCAAGCAACCTCAAGGCGTCGTCGTTGGAGGAGCTTCGCTCTGGATGATGAAAAACGTTGCCCAAGAGGAAAAAGACGCGGCGTGGAATTTCATGAAATTTATCGCTAAGCCCGAGACGCAAGCGGAGTGGTCATCCAACACCGGGTATTTCCCGATTACGAAAGCGGCTTATGAGCAGAAGTCGCTCAAAGATACGTATGCGACATACCCGCAGTTCTTGGTAGCGGTAGATCAACTGCAAAAAACCAAGCCGTCAACTGCGACGCAAGGAGCTTTAATTACCGTATTCCCGGAAGCCCGTTTGGAAGTCGCGACAGCAATTGAAAAACTGTACGGTGGTCAATCGCCTCAGTCGGTATTGGATGAACTGGCAGGTAAAATTAATAAAATGCTGGAGGAAAGCAAGAAAGTAAACGGCAAGTAGAACTGAAATCAACATGTGCTGATACGGTTCTGCCGTTTCAGCACATATTCATAAAGAAGGGAAGAGCGTTATGATTATTGCCCACAGGGGAGCATCCGGCTATGCACCGGAAAATACGATGGCAGCATTTCAGTTGGCGATGAAGTTGGGCAGCGACGGTATCGAGCTTGACCTGCAGCAGACAAAGGACGGTCATATCGTTATTTGTCATGATGAAGAACTGACGCGCACTACAAACGGTATTGGCCTGATAAAAGATTGCACATTGGATGAACTTCGGCAGTTGGACGCGGGTAGTTGGTACGGTCCCTCGTTTTCGGAGGAGCGCATGCCGACGTTGGAAGAGTTCATGGCGCTTGTTTCAGATACGAAACTCGTCATTAACCTGGAAATTAAAAATATTCCCTTCTATTACGAAGGCATTGAAAAAAAAATTGTTAGCGCGATTGAGAAATTTGACATGTTCGACCGTGTCATCGTCTCTTCTTTCGACCATTATGCATTATGGAAGACAGCAAGCATACATCCGGATGTGAAGTTGGGCGTGTTGTTTGCAACCCGGCTTATCGAGCCTTGGAGTTATGTTGTCGGCTTGCCGTTTTCAGCTTATAGTCTACATCCTGACTTTTCTTTTGTGGATGTAGATTACATACACCATTGCCATGAATATGGTTATAAAGTTTATCCCTACACGGTTAACTCCAGACATTGGTACGAAAAGATGCTTGAGAGCGGGCTTGACGGCGTAATAACGAATTATCCCGATCTCATGAGGCAATATGGTTAAGAAGTGGAGGTGGACGGGATCAGTTGGATATATTTGTCACTCGCCATATTGTTCGAGATTGCCGGAACAACGAGTATGAAATTTTCGCAAGGATTGACGAAGCTTGTTCCTTCAATTCTTATGTTTTTGTTCTATGGCCTGGCTTTTACAATTCTTAGTTTTGCTTTGAAAAAAATCGAAGTCGGAACGGCATACGCGATATGGTCCGGTGTGGGAACGGCTTTGATCGCCACAATTGGGATTTTATTTTTTGGTGAAGGATTTACTCTATCTAAAATTGCGTTTATCGCGTTGATCATGGTTGGAGTGATCGGTCTTAATATCAGTGGTGCTTCCCATTAAAGAAAGGGGGTAACCGGTATGTGGTATGATCCTTATATTAAATTATTTATCGCCTTGCTGCTCGGGTCATTGATCGGTCTAGATCGCCAACTTAAACATAAACCGCTTGGTCTCAAAACGAGTATGGTTATTTCTGTAGCAAGCTGTCTGATTACGATCGTTTCGATCGGATCGGTGCAAGTATATTCCATTCCGGGCCATACCAACATGGATCCGCTTCGGCTTGCGGCGCAAATCGTAAGCGGTGTCGGCTTTATAGGCGCCGGAGTTATTTTGAGGAGAAGCAATGATGTGATATCCGGACTGACGACAGCGGCGATGGTATGGACGGCTTCGGCACTAGGTATCGCAACCGGGGCTGGTTTCTATAAAGAAGCCTTGACCACAGTTGTGCTCGTCATCGCGGCCGTTAACCTTCTTCCAGGTTCCATCAAACTGTTGGGACCGCGCAAACTAAGCGAACGTGACTGGTCTGTGACGATCGTCGTCCCTCAAATCCGGGATATGACCCGGTTGATTGACGAGATTGAAGAAGACGGTATGAGAGTGAAGCATATAAAAATTAACGATGTAAGCGAGGATAAGCAGAAAATTCAGGTGGTGATCTCCGCTTCTGAAAAACGGAGAACGACATCAATATACTACACGTTGAAACAGCTGAATCAGGTGTTTTCCGTTGAAGTAGAAAGCATAAGTTCATAGTTTGAATCCTGGGACGCTTGTATGCGTCCTTTTTTCCATATTGACAACTTAAACTATAACATTTATTATTACAGTTAAAATGTAAACAATAAAATTACAGTTAAGTTGATTTTATTTGTTTTTTCCAGACCGCTTTAAGCCACCATGTGATAAGATGGCTGAGGATAAAGAACTGTGGAGGTGCAACTATGCAAGCTGCAACAGCAACAACCATGGCACAAGAGAGTGTAATAGATGCCAAAAAGGCAGTGCCTTGGATTATTTTTCTTATTTTTTTTGGCGTGTTGAACGAAACGGTTTTCAATGTCTCCACGCCTGAGATCGCGAAGCAATATGCGATCACGCCGACAGGTGTGAGCTGGGTGCTTACGACTTTCATCATTTTCTTCGGCATCGGTTCCGTTATTTACGGCCGATTGTCGGACATCTTCAGCTTGAAAAAGCTGATTGTTGTCGGGATCCTAATTTACAGCGCCGGTTCTATTATCGGCTTTGCCCTGCAAGCATGGTACCCGACTGTCATCTTGGCTAGAGCCATTCAAGGCGCGGGCGCTTCAGCGATTCCAGCCCTGATTATGGTTGTCGTCGCGCGTTACTTTTCTCCGGCAGACCGCGGAAAAATATTCGGTGTTCTAACATCCACGGTATCGTTTGCCATTGCGGTCGGACCCGTGGTCGGCGGATTTATTTCCGGAACGTTCCATTGGACCTTTTTGTTCATCATACCATTGTTTACGTTAATTTCTATTCCGTTTTTCCGCAAAATTTTACCGGATGAACAGGGCAAGAAAGGGAGCGTCGATATCCTTGGAGCTGCCCTTGTCGCTTTTACGGTAGCGGGTCTTATCGTTTACTTGTCATTCCCGCAATGGTATTATCTCGCCATTAGCGTGGTGCTGCTCGTCTGGTTCATTGTTCATATACGCCGGGCCAAAGAGCCGTTCATCGAACCGGCCTTATTCCGAAATCGCCTGCTTCGAGGCGGATTGATCATCGGATTTCTTATCTTTTGCACCGTAATGGGCATCATGTTTGTCATTCCATTGATGCTGGCTTCGGTTAACGACTTGAATACGAGCACGATCGGGCTCATCCTGTTTCCTGGTGCCATTTGTGCCGTCATCTTCGGGACAATCGGAGGCAATCTGGCGGATCGCAAAGGAAATAACTTTGTTGTTTATATCGGTCTTGGCTTGCTGTTCATTAGTCTGGCTGCCATTGCCCTCATGGTCGGCCATTCGCCTTGGTTCGTTTCTGCAGCGCTTTTGCCAACCTATGTCGGTTTCTCATTTGTCCAAACCGCCTTGGCGAACCGTGTTTCATTGACATTGGAACTTCACGAGACCGGTGTCGGAATGGGATTGTTTAACCTGATCAGCTTTATTTCCGGGGCTGTTGGAACGGCGTTGGTGGCCAAATTGATCGATGGCGGGATCATGAACTTCTATACGAATCCGATTTTGGGTTCAACAAAAGCGGTTCCTTACAGCAATCTGCTGCTCATTTTTGCAGCTGTCGTGATCATTAGCAGTTTAGTCTACATGCGCATTTTCGGGAAAAAGTCTACACTGCCTAGTCCCGATAAGTTATAATCAACAACGCTTTGCAAGACAAAGCCGCGGTTCGAGATCTTCCCGCGTTATCAAAACTAGGAGGCTTTCTTCTTATGTTTAATTTTGTATGGGGCATACTGTTTGTCCTCGTTAACTTCGCGTTGTTTCTGATTTGCTATCGCATTTTCGGCAAACAGGGGCTGTATGCGTGGGTCGGCGTGGCGACGGTGCTCGCGAATATCCAAGTGGTCAAAACCATCGACATGTTCGGTCTCGTGATGACACTCGGCAACACGATGTATGGTACCATCTATTTGACGACCGACCTGCTGAATGAAAAATATGGGGAAAAAGATGCCAAGAAAGCCGTCTGGTTCGGCTTCTTCACCCTCATTATGACCATCATCATTATGCAGATGGCTATGGTGTTCAAGCCGCAAGAATCCGATATCGGCCAGTCTTCTCTGGAAACGATCTTCGGGCTGCTCCCGCGCATTGCACTGGGTAGTTTGACAGCATACTTGATCTCTCAATTTTTAGATGTGAGAATCTACACCTATTTGAAAAAAGTATTTTCAGCCCGAAATCAGCTCTGGATTCGGAACAACGGAAGTACAGGAATCAGCCAATTGGTGGATTCATTCGTATTCTGCAGCATTGCATTCGGCGGCATCTACGACTGGAACGTATGGACACAAATTTTCCTGACCACCTACGGCATCAAATTCGTGATCTCCGTTGCTTCCACGCCAGTGCTTTATATAGCAAGAAATTTTGCGAAAAAACCCGAACTCTCATCACAATGAGGGCCGGGTTTTTCTTTGTTTAGAAGAGTTATATGGTTTAAGGAAAAGGGAATCCGGCCTCTGGTTTCATTATTGGAACATTTGTTCGCTAATAACGACTTTTTGGACGCAATAATCGAGCTAGTTACCTAAGAAAATGGCGAATATAGAACCAATGACTATAATTAGCGAACAAAATTCTTTCGATATAGACTTTTGTTCGCTAAAGGCATTCTTTTGGCCTTTTCGCCATCATTTAGCGTCAAAATGTGCTATTAATAAAGACCGTGATTCGTTATTCAAGCCATACGCGCAGGGGCAACGGCAATGTTGTTATTACCGATCCGAAATGCATGATTGGAAGCTACAGGTTCCTGTTGATCAAATAAAAACAATATTGAATAATTATAAATAATAAAATATAATAAATTAAATGATAAAAAACAATATGAAACACCGAAAGCATCGATCAATCCGAGTTAGGTGGCCAGCCGGTATGAGTAAACCAGGATCAACTTCATTGTTCAATGAGGAGCGCAGGAATCAGATCATTGCCTTCCTGGAAAAAGAGGGCAGAGTGGAAGTGAAACAACTTGCTGCGCTGTTTGGAGTGACCGAAGACTCCATTCGCAAAGATTTGCGTGCTTTGGAAAGCCGGGGCCTCCTTCAGAAAGCGCATGGCGGAGCGGTTCCCGTAAACCGTGTCTCGGGTTTCATTCCCTATCAGGAACGGGGAGAACCAGAGCGGAAGCGCCCGATTGCACGTACGGCTGTCGCTTTGATACAGCCAGGTGAGACAGTATTCATAGAGTCATCTAGCTACACGCATTTAATGTTTTATGAGCTTGGTGAAATGCCGGATGTGACCGTAGTCACGAATAGTATTTACGGTTTGCCCGAGCTTGTACGCAGAGTAAACCTCATCCAGCTTGGCGGCACCGTTCACAAGCAGGATGAAGCGTGCTACGGGCCGTTTACGCTTAACATGCTGCAGCAAATGAATTTTGACAAATGTTTTCTAAAACCAGCAGGCATTACGGAAGACGGCAAGCTTACGACAGGCTTGCAAGAAAGCTTGGCCATCAAGCAAACCGCGATAAAACAATCAGAACGCACAATTGTTCTAGTCGATGAACATGATTGGGGCCGCCGAGATGTATACAATGTTTGCGGCATAGATGCCGTCCATACCGTTGTAACTAACGGTTTGCCCGAAGCGTTAGCCAGGAAGTGGGAAAAGAAAGGGCTTGCGGTTGTAAGGGCTTGAAAAGGCAGGTAGTTTATGAATTAGGAGGCTAGTCGTATGAAATTCATATGTTTCGATTGCGGAGCGCTGCTCCCGGAGGATAAATTTGCTTATCAATGTGCCTGTGGAGGCTTGCTGGAAGCTGTCAACGATTTTCGGGGCCTGGATCCGGATAAGTTGAAACGTTTGTTCACAGAACGACTTGCGGAGCGAATGAGCCCTTACGCATCTGGCGTATGGCGATACAAGGAGCTGATCGCCCCAGAGCTGCCTCTAGAAATGATTTGCACCAAATACGAGGGAAATACCGGTCTCTATCCGGCCTCCGAGTATGCATTGTCTTTTGCGGGGATCCGAGGATTGTGGTTCAAAGCGCAAAGCGAGAATCCGAGCGGCTCTTTCAAAGACAATGGGATGACGGTCGCGGTTTCGCATGGCCGAGCTCTTGGTTATAAGCAATTTACATGCACCTCAACGGGTAATACTTCTTCCTCTTTAGCGATGTATGCGGCATTCGGCGGGGATTCGTCCTGCGTCTTTGTGCCCAATAAGGATATCTCCGTTAATAAAGTGCTGCAAACCCTAGCTTACGGTGCGACCGTAATTAGTTTTGAAGGCACCTATGATGACGGTATTCTCTTTCTGGAAAAGCATGCGGAGGAGCTGGGGTTGTATGTGTGCAACTCCGTAAACCCGCTTCGGATCGAAGGGCAGAAGAGCATCGTGTACGAGATTGCTCAATCCTTGAACTGGCAGCTCCCGGACTGGATCGTGCTTCCGGGAGGAGCCCTTAGCAACGCGACGGCGCTCGGCAAGGGGCTCCGCGATCTCAAGGAGCTCGGTTTCATCCGGCGGCTGCCGCGCGTCGCAGTCGTTCAGGCGGAAGGGGCGAGTCCCTTCCATCAGCTGATTGCAGAGGCCAAGGAAGAGCTCGCGCCGCAGCGCGAGCCCTATACCCGCGCCTCTGCGCTGAACATCGGCAACCCGCCAAGCTGGCGCAAAGCGCGGCGGGTGCTGGAGGAGACCGGCGGCGTCACGACGAGCGTCAGCGACGCCGAAATCCTCGATGCCAAAGCGGTCATCGACCGCAGCGGCATCGGCTGTGAGCCCGCGTCGGCGGCTGCGCTCGCCGGGCTGCGCAAGCTTGTCCGCGCCGGCATCGCGGACAAGGACGAGACGGCCGTCTGCATCCTGACGGGCCATCTGCTCAAGGACACCGATGCGCTGAAGGAATACCACTTGGACGCCAAGTGGCCCTCTGCTGCGCATCGTAATGCACTGCTCGCGTCTTCGCTTACACGCGAAGACGTGGCCAAGCACCTCCGCGCCTCCGAAGCCGCGCGGAGCTAGTTCATCTGACGGAACCTTTCCGGCGTCAGTCCGACATGCTTGCGAAAGCTGGCCACGAAGTGGCTCGCATCGCGAAACCCTACCTGCTCCGCGACATCCTTCACGGTCATGTGCTGCCGGTTCAGCAGCATTTCCTTGGATTTGCGGAGCCGGAGGAGGATCAGATATGAATACGGCGAAAGCGCGAAAGCATGTTGGAATAATGTATTCATATGTCTTGGAGTTACAGCCAGTGTTGATGCCATCTGCTCCAACCCGATATCCGGGTTGCCATATTCAAGCTCCAGCCAATCGAGTAAAGGCTGGAGCAGCATAATCTGATTCGTGATCGAAGCGCGGTTATTTACTTGACCGTGCTTTTTGAGCATCGTTAAAAAGTGATACAAATCCGAAGAAGCTTCGTAACCTGTGTACTCGGACCCTGCTTCGGCATGACCGATCATTTGCCCGACAGCGGCTTGCAGCGGAGAATGCTCCTCCCAGCGGAATAGTGCAGATTCATGCAATTCAAGTGTGCTTAGGATAACCTCGGCGAGTTTGCCGCCAAACGTAATATACTCTGTGCACCATCGATCGGTTACGGCCCAATACGCATGAGGCGTTGCGGGAAGCAGCAGCACGCCTGAACCTCTGAGCATACGGAAGCTTTTGCCCTCCAACCAGAACTCGCCCTCACCTGAGTAAGTTTGCAGCCAATGGTAACAAGGATACCCCTCATCCCTTACTAACTTCTCCTGATCTTCGTGATGTCCTATATTTTCGATAAACAATGGGAATGGTTGTCCGGCAGATGGCGTTAACTCGAATCTCTTATGCATAGTTAATAACTCCACTTCCATTTTCTTATATGTATTCGTAAGAATATTATATTTCAAGCGGAAACGGAATCCAATACAATGGTGATATTCTTATATCGATGATAAATCACATGTCAAGGAGTGTTCTTCATGATTAACGACAAACTGCCAAAAATCTGGTACGGCGGGGACTATAATCCGGAACAATGGGACAAACCCGTGATGGAAGAAGATTTGCGAATGTTTAAGCTTGCGGGAATTGATGTAGCGACATTGAATGTTTTTTCGTGGGCGCTTTCACAACCCGATGAGGATACCTACGATTTTTCTTGGTTAGACGAAATTATGGATAGACTTCTCAATAGCGGGACTTATGTATGCTTAGCGACAAGTACAGGCGCGCATCCGGCCTGGATGGCCAAAAAATACCCGGATGTGCTTCGTGTAGATTTCGAGGGACGCAAACGCAAATTCGGCGGTCGTCACAATTCCTGTCCGAACAGTCCTACATATCGCAAATACTCGGCACTCATTGCTGAAAAGCTTGCTGAACGTTACAAAGACCATCCCGCTCTGTTGATTTGGCACATCTCTAACGAGTATGGCGGGTATTGCTACTGCGACAACTGTGCCGATGCTTTCCGCGGTTGGCTCAAAGAGCGGTATACGAATCTGGAAACGCTGAATAAAGCGTGGAACACTCGATTTTGGGGACATACTTTTTATGAATGGGATGAGATCGTTCCGCCGAACGCGATTTCCGAAGAGTGGGGCACGGATAACACGAACTTCCAGGGCATTTCTCTCGATTATCGCCGGTTTATGTCCGATAGCCTACTGGACTGTTATAAGCTTGAGTACGAAGCGATCAAAAAGCATACACCTCATCTGCCCATCACAACCAATTTAATGGGAACTTATAAGGAATTAGATTATTTCAAATGGGCCAAACATCTGGACGTCGTATCGTGGGATAATTATCCTTCACTTGATACGCCAATCAGCTTGACGGCGATGACTCACGATCTGATGCGCGGATTGAAGCAAGGCCAGCCGTTCATGCTGATGGAGCAAACGCCAAGCCAACAAAATTGGCAGCCTTACAATTCGCTTAAGCGCCCTGGCGTTATGAAGCTTTGGAGCTACCAAGCGGTTGCGCGCGGGGCGGATACCGTCATGTTTTTCCAACTCCGCAGATCTGTCGGCGCGTGCGAAAAATATCACGGTGCTGTGATCGAACATGTCGGACATGAAAATACTCGTGTATTCCGCGAATGTGCGGAACTCGGGGCCGAACTGCAGCGTTTGTCTGACAATTTGCTAGATTCTAGAGTGCAAGCACGTGTAGCTATCGTTTACGACTGGGAAAATCGCTGGGCAGTTGAGCTGTCGAGCGGTCCGACAGTTGCCTTGAAATATGTGAATGAAGTTCATAAATACTATGATGCATTGTTCCAACAAAACATTCAGACCGATCTTATCGGCACCGATACGGATCTATCGGGATATGATATCGTTATTGCGCCGGTGCTCTACATGGTGAAACCGGGCTACGCTAAACGTATCGAAGATTTTGTTCGATCCGGCGGCACCTTCTTAACCACGTTCTTCAGCGGCATCGTCAATGAGAGCGACATTGTAACGTTAGGGGGCTACCCGGGCGAGTTAAGGAGCGTACTGGGTATTTGGGCGGAAGAAATTGACGCGCTGTTCCCTGACCAAAGGAATCAAATCGTTTTGAATGAACCGTGGGGAGCGCTCACAGGAGACTATTCATGCGGCTTGCTGTGCGATTTGATTCATGCGGAAGGCGCGCAAGTTAAAGCGGTGTACGGAAGTGATTTTTATAAAGGCATGCCGGTGCTTACCGTCAATCAATTCGGAGCAGGGCAAGCCTGGTATGTAGCCTCCAGTCCTGAGCCTGCGTTCTTGCAAGGCTTGCTGTCCAATCTGTGCAAAGATAAAGGTATCGAAGCGCCGATTGCTCCAATCCCAGGCGTCGAAATTTCCCAAAGAACCAAAGAAGACAGATCCTTCTTGTTCATTATGAATCATAATGATACGGCAGTGAACTTGGAACTTGGAAGTCTGCAAGGGATAGATTCGTTGACAGGTCAGCTTGTATCTAGCAGCACTTCTCTCGCTGCAAAAGGCGTTCTTATTTTGGAACTCAAATAGCGTATATCATCAATATCCCTGCTTTTTGCAGAAAACCTTTGTATAGCCACTTCAGGCGACAGAGGTTTTTTTGCTTTCTAGGAAAAATTTTACTATAGTAAGTTCATAGAGAGATAGAGATTCTGCAGGTAGAGTAAAGGGAGGAATCACTGTGAACGAACAGCAGCATTTGTATATTTGTTCAGATTCAATAGGAGAAACCGCCGACGCCGTAGCCCAGGCTACGATACGCCAATTCAATACCGAACAGGTCAAAATCAAACGATATGGCCATATCAGCCAAGAAAAAGAAATTGTGCTCATGCTTCAAGAAGCAGCTGCTGCTGGCGGTTTTGTCGCCTACACATTGGTGCAGCCGGAGCTCCGCGATACCATGAAAGCAGAAGCGCATAGGCTAGGGGTGCGTGCTGTAGACATAATAGGGCCTATGCTGCAAGCTTTTATGGATACATATGGAGATTCTCCCAAGCGTAAACCCGGCTTATTACACGAAATGGACGCTGACTACTTCCGACGTGTCGATGCCATCGAATTCGCTGTCAAATACGATGATGGTAAAGATACCCGCGGCATGCTGCAAGCCGAAGTCGTGCTTATCGGCGTTTCTCGAACATCCAAGACACCGCTTAGTATTTTTCTGGCACATAAGGGTATCAAAGCCGCTAATTTACCTCTGATTCCAGAAACTAAACCACCATCGGAGCTGTTCAAAATCCCAAACAAACGCATCATCGGCCTCACCATGGACGCGGACCATATCCTGCGAATTCGTCTGGAAAGACTCAAATCCGTCGGTCTGCCTCCCGGCTCCAAATACGCTACTTCCCAGCGTATCCAAGAAGAGCTTGATTATGCCAGCGGTCTTATGAAACAATTGGGCTGTACGGTCATTAATGTAACGAACAAGGCGATAGAAGAAACAGCCGGAATGATCGTTGAAACTATTCAAAGGATGTAGAGGCAGGAGGGGAGACGTCTGTGAAGATAAAGAAGACTTTGCAAGTTCCGATTCATTTTTATCGCAAATTCATCTCACCTCTGAAGCCGCCGACCTGCCGATTCTATCCGACCTGCTCCCAATACGCACTTGAAGCGCTTGAAGTTCATGGTGCGGTGAAAGGCTCCTGGCTGACTGTAAAAAGGATTTGCAAATGTCATCCTTTTCATCCGGGTGGCGTCGATCATGTCCCGCCGGCTTCCCATTCGCCTCATTCCGGCTAATCGACTTGACATCTTGCTTCCATTTTCGATATATTTTCCTTAAAGCGTCAAATATCGTTTCGATGAACGGATAAGTACAAGCGGATGCCTATGAACAGAGAGCCGGGTCAGGTGAAAGCCGGTATAGGAGCAGGTTTGGAAGATGGTCCGGGAGAATAAGCCTTCGAGCTGCCCAAGTTGCAATCATTATTGTCATGCAAATTTGGGAGTAAGCTGGCTTCGTGTCCCAGCGTTAATGGGCAAGTCGCAACAGACTTACTGAGCCCCGTTTCTTGTGAAAGGCGGGGGAACCTGGGTGGTACCGCGTGAGTTCAGCTCTCGTCCCAAGATGGATGAGGGCTTTTTGTGTTGTTAAAATGATTTGCATGGAGGAATGAATGATGTCAACTCAATCGAAAACTTTTTACATTACGACTCCGATTTATTACCCGAGCGATAAGCTCCATATCGGGCACGCGTATTCAACGGTAGCGGGTGATGTCATGTCCCGGTATAAAAGGCTGCGCGGCTTCGATGTAAGGTACTTGACCGGAACGGATGAGCACGGGCAGAAGATTGAACGCAAAGCGCAAGAGAAAGGCACGACTCCGCAGCAATTCGTCGATAATATCGTTGCAGGAATTAAAGAACTGTGGGCTAAGCTGGACATTTCCTACGATGATTTTATTCGGACGACGGAAGAACGTCACAAAAATGCGGTCGGCAAAATCTTTCAAAGATTGCTGGATCAAGGGGATATTTATTTAGGGGAGTACGAAGGCTGGTATTGCATCCCGGATGAAGCGTTTTTCCCGGAAAGCAAGCTGGTCGATGGGAAATGTCCGGACTGCGGTCGTCCTGTAGAGAAAATGAAAGAGCAAACGTATTTCTTCCGGATGAGCAAATATGTGGATCGGCTAGTCAAGTATTATGAAGAAAATCCGGATTTCATTCAGCCTGAATCCCGCAAAAATGAAATGCTGAACAACTTCATCAATCCGGGTCTTGAAGATCTGGCTGTGTCCCGTACGACGTTTGACTGGGGCATTAAAGTACCCGGAGATCCTAAACATGTGATCTACGTATGGATTGATGCGCTCTCCAATTATATTACCGCTCTAGGCTATGGTTCTGATGACGACAGTAAATTCAAACAGTATTGGCCGGCAGATGTGCATCTGATGAGTAAGGAAATTGTTCGATTCCACACGATCTACTGGCCGATTATGTTGATGGCCCTGGATTTGCCGTTGCCGAAAAAAGTGTTCGCGCACGGCTGGCTGCTCATGAAGGATGGCAAAATGTCGAAGTCGAAGGGCAACGTGGTCGATCCGGTTACGCTGATCGACCGTTATGGCTTGGATGCGCTGCGTTATTACCTCATGCGCGAAGTGCCTTTTGGCGCTGACGGTACGTTCACGCCGGAGAGCTTTGTCGAGCGGGTCAATCACGACCTCGCCAATGACCTGGGGAATCTGCTGAACCGTACGATCGTGATGATCGATAAGTATTTTGCGGGCAAGATTCCCGCTTATGTGCCGGGCGCTACCGAGTTTGATGACAGTCTCCTGGAGACGGTCCGGTCCACGGTAGCGAAGTACGAGGAGGCGATGGAGAAAATGGAGTTCTCCATCGCGCTCGCGGCTGTGTGGCAGCTGATCAGCCGCACGAATAAATACATCGACGAGACGCAGCCGTGGTCGATGGTGAAAGATGATGCCAAGCGCGATACGCTTGGCTCGGTGATGTATGTGCTGGCGGAGTCCCAGCGCATCTCGTCCGTGCTGCTGCGTCCGTTCCTGACGAAGACGCCGCAATTGATTTGGCAGCAGCTTGGCATAGCTGCCGAAGACCTGCCACGCTTGACCGCGTGGGAAAGCGTGCAAACCTTCGGGCTGCTCCCTGCCGGCACCAAGGTGCAGAAGGGAGAGCCCATGTTCCCTCGTCTGGACGTGGAGGCGGAAACCGCCTATATCGTCCAGGCAATGGGCGGCGGCGCTGCATCAGACGCCGCGGCAGCTGGAACGGCAGCGCCTGCGGCCGCTGCCTCTGCGGTGCCCGCGCCGGAACCGAAGGACGAAATCGGCATCGACGATTTCGCCAAGGTGGAGCTGCGCGTGGCGCAAGTGCTCTCAGCCGAGCCTGTGAAAGGCGCGGATAAGCTCTTGAAGCTGCAGCTCGACCTCGGGTACGAGCAGCGTCAGGTTGTCTCGGGCATCGCGAAGTTTTACTCGCCCGAGGAGCTGGCTGGACGCAAAGTGATTTGCGTCACGAATTTGAAGCCCGCCAAGCTGCGCGGCGAGCTGTCGCAGGGCATGATTCTCGCCGCTTCGCACGGCGACCAATTGACGCTTGCGACTGTGCCGGACAGTATGCCCAACGGTGCCATTGTGAAATAGAAGCGATCCACATCCCAACTCTGTATTTACAGAATTGGGATGTTTTTTGTTGCAGAACTTTCTCGGAGTATGGACATCCTAAAGAAAAAGAAACAGAGGGTGAGGCACATGAACGTTAAATTTTTCGCGAAATTTATAAGTGTAGCCGGGCTTTCATTTCTGCTTACGGCTTGCAGTCTATTTGGGAGCAGCAGCGCCGGCAAAAGCAAAAGTAAAACGGATCAAGGTGGGCAAAAAGCGCAAAGCAGTCCGGGAAAAGCAAGTATTATCGATCAGGAGCTGAAGAAGCAATATGACATATACAAAGAGATCATCCAGTATCAGATGGAGCAGGATAAAAAGGTAATCAAACAATCCGAAGAACGTTTCAAGAAGTTGAAAGAAGAGAGCAATAAACCCGCTAAAACGGAAAAAGCAGAAGGGAAGAAGCAAAGCAAGGACACTTCTTCAAAAAGTTCGAATAAACAAACGGAAGGCAAAGGCGGTCAGTCCGGAAGTACATCTAAAACTTAAATTCGAAAAGCTGAGAGCCGCTTTGTGAAAATTCACTTGGTGGCTTTTTAGATTGGAATTTCAGTATCTCATTTTTTCAGATCACCGGTTTGTATTGACATTCGGGAAGCCTAGCTCGTATAATCAAGGTCGTTAATAAAAAAAATTACGATTTAGGATGGGTCGGAGGGGCAATATCATGAGAAAAATAGGGTTCATTTATATAGGCTTATTAGCCGTTTTTACCTTGTTATTATCCGGATGTGGCAGTACAACGAGCTCAAAAGCCGAGCTTGTTCAAGGCAAAGTCAACGTCGTGACGAGCTTCTACGCGCTTTATGATTTTACGCGGAATATCGGCGGGGAGTATGTGAATGTAATAAATCTCGTGCCGGCAGGCGTTGAACCGCATGATTGGTCACCAAAGAGCAATGATATGAAAAATTTGACTAACGCACAAGTTTTTGTGTACCAGGGTGCGGGATTCGAAGGTTGGGTACAGGATTTTCTTGGAACGGTAAAGCCTGATTCCAAATTGAAGGTTGTAGAAGCCAGCAAAGGTGCCGAATTGATCAAAACAGCAGACAATAAAGAAGAATTTGATCCGCATGCCTGGTTAAGCCCGTTAAACGCTATAAAAATGGCTAATAATATTAAAGAAGCGCTAATTCAAGCGGATCCGACGCATAAAGACGCATATGAGCAAAATTACAACAATTATGCCTCCAAATTAACTGACTTGGATGCACGTTATAAATCCGAGCTTTCCAAAACGACGAAGAAGGAAATTGCAGTCTCCCATCAGGCTTTTGCCTATTTGTGCCGGGATTATGGCTTGACGCAAATGGCTATTATGGGACTCTCACCGGATTCGGAGCCAACTGCGCAAGATTTGAAAAAAATGAATGAATTCATTAAAGAGCATCAAGTGAAATATATTTTCTTTGAAGAGCTTGTTTCGGATAAACTCGCCAAGACATTAGCAAAAGATGCGAACGTCGATACGATGGTTTTGAACCCGTTGGAAGGTTTGACGGATAAAGAGATTCAAGCTGGCGAGAATTATATTTCGATTATGGACAAAAATTTGAAAAATCTCGTGAAAGCTTTACAATAACAGTAGTAAGACACTTAGGAATCTCATCAAGTTAGGAGTTTTGCAGATGGAGAAAAGCATGAAGCAGTCGTGCCATCGCAGCGTTGTCTCTATAGATAACGTTTCTTTTTCCTATGAGCATAAAAAAGTAATAGAGAAGCTTCGCTTTGACGTGCTTGAACGGGATTTCGTCGGCGTGATCGGTTCCAACGGCGCCGGCAAAACGACGCTGTTGAAAATGCTCGTCGGCCTGCTCAAGCCAACCGATGGAGAAATCCGGCTCTTCGATTATCCGCTCGGCCAATTCAAAGACTGGGAACGAATCGGATACGTCCCGCAGAAAAATGCATTCAATCCGTTGTTCCCGGCAACTGTCCGTGAAATCGTCCAGTCGGGGATGTATAGCAAGAAGCGGGTCTATCGTCGCCTATCCAAATCCGATATAAAAAAAGCCGAAGATGCAATGTTGGCTATGCGCATTGAGGATCTGGCTGACAGGCGTATCGGTCAGCTGTCCGGCGGGCAACAACAGCGCGCTTTCCTCGCCCGGGCGATCGTCAACAATCCCGAGCTGCTCATTCTCGACGAGCCGACGGTTGGTATCGACGCGGAAACGCAGGCGGGCTTTTTTCGAATGATCCGGCACATGCACCAGCATCATCATATGACATTTATTATGGTGTCGCATGATATGGACATGATGCAGTCTTATCTCGGTTCGGAACCGCAGCAGTCAAGCGGCGGTATTAAATTTTATGTGAAGCATACCCATGATCCAGAGGATTGCCGGGAGACGGACCTGACACATTCCATCGGCCAAATTCGTGAAATGATCGGCATTTATTAGGAGGAACATTTTGGATATTTTTAGTGAATATTTTTTTCAGCGAGCTTTAATCGGAGGCATTCTGATTGGGCTTACGGCGCCTCTAATGGGCGTTTTTCTTGTCCTAAGGCGGTTGTCGATGATAGGTGATACGCTTGCGCATGTATCCATTGCAGGCGTTGCCCTAGGCTTTCTCATCAACATATATCCGCTTGGTGTCGGACTTGTATTTGCCTTGTTAGCTTCCTTTGCCATCGAACGGCTGCGCAAAGCTTATAAGACCTATGCAGAGCTTTCCATCGCCATTATCATGTCAGGCGGCGTTGCGCTGGCAACTTTACTTTTTACGCTAGGCAAAGGGTTTAATATGAATGTAATGAGCTACTTGTTCGGCAGCATTTATACGCTCGATACAACCGATTTATGGGTCGTTTTTGGTGTGTGCGTGCTTGTGGTAGGCGTCATTGCGTTTCATTTTAAAGAATTTTTCCTGATGTTTTTTGACGAGGATGCGGCTAGCGTCAGTGGACTTCCGCTTCGATTTTATAACCTGATGATTACCATGCTTACCGCTCTAGTCATCTCGGTTGCGATCAAAATTGTAGGCGCTCTTCTGGTTTCGTCGCTGCTAACCATACCTGTGGCATGCAGTCTCTTAATCGCCCGCAGCTTCAAACATTCCGTATTTCTGGCGGTCCTATTTTCAGAGATCGCTGTGATCGTCGGACTTATTATGGCTGGTGTATGGGATCTGGCGCCGGGCGGCACGGTTGTGCTCACATTAATCGTACTGTTAATCGGAATTATTGTGAAAAGAGGATTGAGAATCTAATATGGACTCGGTAAATTTATGGATTGCGCTTTGGGCTGGAATCGCTTCGTTCATATCGCCATGCTGCTTGCCTTTGTATCCTTCTTATCTTTCATACATAACGGGAATTTCAGTTAGTGAATTAAAATCCGGACAATCGTCCTCGGATGTACGCCGGAGAACGATGCTGCACACGCTAAGTTTTATCGTCGGTTTCTCGATCATCTTTTATGCGCTTGGATTGACGGCCGGTTTTTTAGGTAATTTTTTCGTGGAATATCGCGATTTGCTTCGTCAAATTGCCGCCATTTTAATTTTTATCATGGGATTGTTTTTGCTTGGTATTTTCCAACCTCAATGGCTTATGAAAGAACGAAAACTGCAAATTAAGTTTAGACCGGCAGGTTATGTAGGATCCGTTGTAATTGGTATGGGCTTTGCAGCAGGCTGGTCGCCATGCATTGGACCGATTTTGTCGGCGATTTTGGCATTAGCCACGACCGAGCCTGGCACTTGGTTACAGCTGACAACGGCCTATTCGCTTGGATTTGCAATTCCCTTTTTTATCTTATCCTTTTTCATCGGGTCGACCCGCTGGATTCTGCGTTACTCGAATACGATCATGAAAATAGGCGGGGGCCTGATGGTACTCATAGCGATTCTGCTCTATACTGGAAAAATGACGCAGATTACGCTTTGGTTAAATTCCATAACCCCCAATTGGTTAAAGTTCTAACCCCCTTTGGAGATTTGACCGCGTCTGCATTCATGCATTATGATAGGTAAAGCATTGAACTGGAAATAAAGGAAGCACAGGGGGAAACAACGCAATGGCTACGCCAAGCATGGAAGACTATCTGGAGAGAATCTATAAGCTCATTGACGAGAAAGGCTACGCTCGTGTCTCCGACATTGCTGAAGGGCTTGAGGTGCATCCCTCATCCGTAACGAAAATGATCCAAAAGCTGGATAAAGACAATTATCT
The DNA here is from genome assembly GCF_042676385.1 of Paenibacillus sp. GCM10027628. Classification (NCBI taxonomy): domain Bacteria; kingdom Bacillati; phylum Bacillota; class Bacilli; order Caryophanales; family Paenibacillaceae; genus Paenibacillus; species Paenibacillus sp. GCM10027628. The sequence continues at coordinate 267,839 of NZ_JBHTHA010000011.1, read as the reverse complement.
GGTCTATGAAAAATATCGAGGGCTTATGCTCACCTCCAAAGGGAAAAAGATGGGCAAACGATTGGTGGATCGCCATCAATTGTTAGAGGAATTCCTTACGGTCATTGGTGTTCATGAGGATAATATATATAAAGATGTAGAAGGAATCGAGCATCATCTAAGCTGGGATTCCATTACTTGTATCGAAACATTGTTGGAATATTTCCGTCGCGAACCGAATCGGCTGGACGGGCTATTGCAAGTACGCAAAGAATTGGAAGCGGAAAGCTAAGACTCGTCTATTGATGAAGACAGAGGCTGTTTATGCAGCGCTCTGTCTTTTTGTCATATAAATAAACTCCTTCCGCATATAGAACAATGGGGCCTGATGTCCTTGCGGCCGGGCTTCCTAGGGAGGGATGGGAGTGAAGATCAATGGTGTCTTTGAAGGCGGTGGCGTTAAAGGGATTGCTCTTGCCGGCGGTGTAAGCGCTGCGCAGCAACGAGGATATGAATTCCATCAGGTTGCCGGCACCAGTTCAGGGTCCATGGTAGCTGCATTTCTTGCAGCAGGATACACAGGGGAAGAGATGAAGGAGCTGATCCTCAGAACGCCTTTCAAATCCTTTCTGCAAAGGTCCCCGATATTTAACGCGAAAATTATCGGCCCTGCCGCGCGGCTGTTGATCAAGAAAGGTATGTACTCAGGCGAAGCTCTTGAACATTGGGTGTACCGTCACTTATTGGCTAAAGGGATACGCACATTCGGTGATTTGTTGCCCAATCAGCTTCGCATTATTGCTTCGGACATTACACAAGGCAAGCTGCTTGTTTTGCCGGATGACATCGCGCAATATGGCATTGACCCACGCAAGTTTTCAGTGGCTAAGGCGGTTCGCATGAGCACCAGCATTCCTTACTTTTTCGATCCGGTCATGATTCGTCGCAAATTAAAAAGCTCTGCAGCCGCAGAGCCTTTCACACAACAATTTTATTATATTGTAGATGGAGGACTACTAAGTAATTACCCGCTCTGGGTATTCGATCAGGAAGCATATACACAGCGTGTACCGGTAATTGGCTTTCAACTGGTTGGCAAGAGTGGTCCCCATATACACAAGATCAAAGGGCCGATTACGATGTTTGAAGCGCTTTTCGGCACAATGCTGGATGCTCATGACGAACGTTACATCGAACAGCAAAACCGTTTTCGTACGGTTAAGATCCCTACGCTAGGCGTTCAGAATACTCAATTCGATCTATCCAAAGAAACAAGTATGGACTTATACCATTCCGGCTTTAAAGCCACGGATCATTACTTTACCAAATGGACTATGGAGACCTATGAAAAAGATTATGAGAAATATGTGCTCAGACACAGAAAATCATGATTGCATTAGTGATATTTCGGGAAATCGTCCGAATCCGAATCCTTGTTGCCGTTAATGACGCGGAATTTCCCGTTTTTTCTCTTCCCTTTTCCTTTGGGCTTGCCAATTGTTGACGCCCATTTCCAGCGAGATGGCGGAAATTTATACAGCAGGAAAATAATGCCTAGCACGAGAATGGGAATGAATAAAGTCCGTAAGCTCGCAAGTAAACCGATCGCAATGAGAACAGCAATAGCAATCTCGACCCCGGAAAATCTTCTTCTCATGCCCGTCCCTCCATAATTTTTTGTTCCGCTTCACGCATGCGGTTGAAAGAGGCAATGGATACCTCTACTTGACTGTCCTCAGGTTCTTTCGTTGTCAGCAATTGCAGCCACAGGCCGGGATAACCCAACACACGAAGCACGGGAGTGTCCCGCAACGAATTGGTAAAGCGCAGTACTTCATAAGATACGCCAATCACTACCGGAAGCAGAAGAAGCCGCTGTAAAATGCGCTCTACATAGCCGTCATAGTGCAGGAATGAGTAAATAACAACACCAATAATGACTGTAAACACGATAAAACTACTGCCGCAGCGATAGTGCAAGGTGTTAAATTTTTGTACGTTACTGACCGTTAATTCTACACCGGCTTCATAAGCACTGATGACTTTGTGCTCGGCCCCATGGTACTGGAATAGGCGTTTTATCATAGGCGTTAATGATATAAAGTAAATATATCCGACCAGCAAAATAATCTTGATAACGCCCTCTATTAGATTATGAAGAATTTGATTGCTAAATACATGTTCAAACAAAAACTGCTCAATGATAGCGGGAACCAGCGTAAAAACAAATTTTCCGAATAAAAAAGAAATCACGCCAACCACGGCTACGCCGAGAATCATCGAAATATTGGAAAAAAAGCCGGGTTTCTCATCTTTTTTTGCTGCCTGTTCCGCATCGCCTTCTTGTTCGGCGAATGTTTCGGCAGAAAAATTCAAATGCTGCGCACCTTTGGCGCTGGATTCAATAATGCCTACAATACCACGAATAAAAGGGATTTTTTTAAGCGTTTGTACCCAAGGAATTTCTTTCTTAGGCACCTCCAAATATTCTAAGGACCCGTCCTTTTTGCGCACAGCGGTAACATGCACATTTTTTCCTGCGAACATGACGCCCTCGATGACGGCTTGTCCTCCGTATATACTGTTCTGTTCTGCCAATTCATCCACCTTCTTTATCTATGCTCTTTGCTACTTTCTCATTGTAACGGATTCGCGGTTTGAATGCTACCGATAGCAGTAGAACATACTATTCCTGTTTAGGAAGCGGCGGACAGCTTGTGCAGAGAAAGGAAGAGGGAGTGCGATGAGTGAGAACATCGAAGACAAAATGAAAACGAATCGATGGGTATTTGCTCTCTATATCGGTTTTTTTGCCGGATTGATTTGGGGAGCTTTAAAAATTGTCGAGCAGTATTTGAAATTCACCAAAATTGTAATCGGATTTTTGGTTGAGCCGTTTTTTAGACATGATTTTCTGCTATCTTGGCAGGGAACTCTCATCGGATGGGGCTTTTTCACTTTATTTTCGATTGTAGCGGCATACATTTATATGGTAACTCTTTGGAGACTGCAAGGTCCGTGGTGGGGAATCGCTTACGGTGCGGTTTGGTGGGGCGCTCTATATTTATTGGTTGGCCCTTTGGCAGGAATGACATACTGGATCAAAGATCTGGATATAAACTCTGTTTTAAGTGATCTCTGTTTATTCCTGGTATGGGGTATGTTCATCGGTTACTCGATTGCCATTGAATATACAGACGAAAGAACGAGAGAACCTATACACAAGTCATGAAAGTTATGGTAAAATATCAAAGTTAAAATGCAAATGAAACTCAGCTTGCGCTTAAGAAGAAGTTTCCTTCGGGAAACTCTAAGGGGGTACCCTATTGAAGAAGGTCCTGGTCATTAACGGTCCGAACTTAAATATGCTTGGCGTCAGGGAGCCCGGGATCTATGGAACAGCTTCGCTTGCCTCCATCATTCAAAGTCTGAACGAGCTTGCCCATGAGTTGTCGATCGAAATCGAGAGCTTTCAGTCCAATCACGAAGGTGACATCATCGACAAAATACATGAAGCGCTCGGCACAAAAGACGGTATCCTGATTAACCCCGCGGCGTTTACTCATTACAGTTACGCGATTCGTGATGCGCTGGCAACCGTTCAGCTGCCTACAGTGGAAGTTCACCTCTCGAACATTCACAAGCGTGAAGAATTCCGCCACACTTCCGTAACCGCACCTGTCGTTATTGGACAAATTTGCGGCTTTGGATCCGCAAGCTATGAATTAGGTTTAAGAGCGCTAGTACCTCACTTGTGAGAAAGATTGGTGATTGGATGCAGGAGAAACGCATTGAACGTCTGAGAAAAGTTATGCAGCAGCAAGATTTGCCGGCACTGCTCATCACAAATGCTTATAACCGTACATATGTATCGGGCTTCACAGGTTCTTCCGGTTATATTCTCATAACGATGGACCGAGCCCTGCTATTAACCGATTTTCGGTATATGACGCAAGCGCCTCAGCAAGCCAAGCATTTCGAAATTGTTGAACATAAGCCTAAAATGATCGAATCTGTAAAAGATCTGCTTGGGCAGCAAGGCATTACAAAGCTTGGGTTCGAGCAGGCGAATCTGACCTACGCTGATTATCTCAGGTATCAGGATGGCCTGTCGGGTATCGAATTCGTGCCGACGAGCCGCCTTGTCGAGCAGATTCGCATCATTAAAGATGATGGCGAACTGCAGATTATGCAGGAAGCCGCTGATTTGGCAGATGCGACGTTTTCGCACATTTTATCTTTCCTTAAGCCAGGTGCCGTGGAGAAAGAGATTGCCCTGGAAATCGAGATGTTTATCCGTAAAAATGGTGGAACTTCGACCTCGTTTGAAACGATTGTCGCCTCCGGCGAACGCTCCGCACTGCCGCATGGCAAAGCTAGCGATCGCGTTTTGCAGGGAAATGAATTTGTCAAATTGGATTTTGGAGCGTATTATAAGGGATATTGCTCGGATATTACGAGAACAGTAATGTTAGGCAAGCCGACGGACAAGCATAAAGAGATTTATGATATTGTGCTGGAAGCTCAGCTGAACTGCTTGGCGAACCTTAAGCCCGGCATCACCGGCGCAGCGGGGGATGCCTTTGCCCGTGATGTCATCGTGAAACACGGCTATGGCGATTACTTCGGTCATGGCACCGGTCACGGCTTAGGCATGGAGGTTCATGAATCTCCGCGTTTGTCGAAGACCGAGGATATGATTTTAACTCCCGGCATGGTTGTTACCGTTGAACCCGGCATCTATCTCCCCGACTTTGGCGGCGTTAGAATCGAGGATGACGTTGTAATTACCGACACCGGCATTAAAATACTCACACATTCTACCAAAGATTTTCTTATTATTGATTAGCGGAGGGACTTACCAGTGATTTCAGTTAACGATTTTAAAACAGGCCTTACGATTGAAGTAGAAGGCGATTTATTTACAGTTCAGGATTTCCAACACGTAAAACCGGGTAAAGGCGCGGCATTTGTACGCTCCAAACTTAAAAACTTGCGTAACGGTAACACGGTTGAGCGTACGTTCCGTGCAGGCGAGAACGTAGGCCGCGCGCACATTGACAACCGCGAGATGCAATACCTCTATGCAAGCGGTAGTGAACATACTTTCATGGATACAGAAACTTTCGATCAAATCAGCTTAGAGCAGGATCAATTGAAATGGGAATTGAACTTCTTGAAAGAAAACATGATGATCAAGATCATGAGCTATCAAGGCGAAATTCTAGGGATCAACTTGCCGAAAAGCGTTGAGCTCAAAGTTGTTGAAACGGAGCCGGGCATCAAAGGCAACACGGCAACAGGCGCAACGAAAAGCGCGAAAGTGGAAACTGGACTTAACGTTCAAGTGCCTCTTTTCATTAACGAAGGCGATGTGCTTTTGATCGATACCGATGAAGGCAAATACATTTCTCGCGCATAATTAAGAATAATATCGATCAAGCTCCTTGACCATGTCAGGGGGCTTTTTTGTTGTTTGCAAATCGGGGGCTCTCCAAAATATTTTTTAACAATCTGGACAAGCTAAAGTAAAAAATGGAATTGGAGGTGTGGCATGGAAAAACTGCAAATATCCACGACTCAAGCTTTCATGCTTGGGATATCAAGCATAACCGTCACAGGCCACTTGCTTTTTATTCCAATTATTTTAAATCAATCTGGCAGAGATGCGTGGATATCCTTGTTATTCACATTGTTTCCTGTTGTACTTCTTGGTTGCGTAACTGCACAGTTAGCGCAGCGCTACCCTGGCAAAACCATTATTGAATACTCGGAAGACATTATGGGAAAATGGCTGGGCAAATTATTTGCTGTCTTGTTCATATTTTATTTTTTTCACGATGCTAGCATTTCTATAAGGGGCTTTGGTGAATTTTTTACCACTTCAGTAACACCGCGTACCCCTATTCTAGTCTATATGAGCTGCATCGTCTTTCTTGCGGCATTTACAGTACGAAGCGGTCTTGAAACGTTGGCGCGAACGAACCAGATTTTTTTATTTTGTATGATACTTATTGGCATACTAGCATCTACGCTTACGCATAAGGACAAAGATTATCAAAACTTTCTGCCCATTCTTGAACATGGGATGAAGCCTGTCCTGCTAGGTTCATTGAGTTTATTATCTTTGTACAGCACGTTTTTTGTACTGGGAATGATATTTCCCAATGTTCGGACTGATAAGCAGTTAAAACGATACAGTGCATTAACCATGTTTATTTTGATCCTTATGTTTCTGGGGCCAATTACGGGTCCAGTCGCTCTCTTTGGTGCCGAACGAAGCCAAGGCCTTAGTTTCCCTACTTTTCAAATCTTGCGGGATATTAAAGTAGGACAGCTGCAAAGACTGGATTTCATTGGAATCTTTCTTTGGAGTCTTGGATCCTTCGCCAAAATATCCTTGTTTCTTTTTGCGACCTGTCTGGGAACAGCCAAATTACTCAGATTAAATGACCATAAGAAACTAACGTCTCCAATGGGCATATTGTTGATCATCGTTTCTTTATTAAACGAAGATAATTTTGTTGGGTTATATCGATTTTTATCCAACATTTATCCTTATTATTCCACTTTGTTAGGCTTCTTGTTACCTTGTGTACTCCTATTGGTTTCAATGGTTCGAAGGCTGAGTAAATAAAGATTGGAGGCCTTGTCGTATGCTGAAAAAATTATTGAAACTTAATCATTCCCGAAAAAATCACGCCGGTCCGGATACGACAATGTCCGGAGGGAAGGAATACCCGCAAATATCATTCTTTCTAGAAGAAAATTTACAGAGTCTCACCAACATGTTTGGTGAAAATAGCGATATGGCGCTGCGGAGAATGCATGCAGAGGATGGATTACACGCAGCTATTGTGTTTATAAACACGCTGGTTGATAAATCCATTTTGGATCTGCACGTAGCCAAGCCCATTCAGATGGAACTGGAGAAATATTCGGAGGAGATCCAGGACCTTCCATTCGATATCCACCGAATTCGTGCAACAACGAATAGCGCCTCAATCGTCTCAACGTTTAAGGAAATCACAGATTCCCTGTTAAAGGGCAACACCATCGTTTTGTTTCAAAGCTGCAATTTAGCTATGGCTTGTGAAACAAGCGGAGGAGAACGGCGATCCGTATCTGAACCGAATATGGAAAATGTGGTTAGAGGACCCCGTGAGGCTTTCAATGAATCCTTGCAAACGAACCTGGGACTCGTTCGTCGTCGCCTGAATACGCACAAGCTGCAGGTTGAACTTATGTCATTAGGCACAATTTCCAATACGCCGATTGCGCTGCTTTATATTAATCAAATAGCAGATGCTGAAATTGTAAGTAAGGTACGGGATCGCTTAAAGCAAATACACGTGGACGGCGTGCTTGAGTCTTTATATATCGAAGAGTTGATTGAGGATCGGTCTTACACGCCCTTTCCAACTATTTTTAGTACGGAAAGGCCGGATCGGGTGGCGGCCAATCTGCTCGAGGGACGCATTGCTATCCTTTTGGAAGGAACGCCAATCAGCCTTGTCGTCCCAGCGACAATCAGTTTATTTCTGTTCTCGAATGAAGATTACTACCAAAGGTATGATATTGCTTCCTTTCTTAAACTTCTAAGGACGTTTACGTTTATTCTCTCTTTTGTGATGCCTGGTTTTTATGTGGCGCTGCTCACCTTTCATCAGGAGATGCTTCCGACACCGCTGCTCATTGCTTTGACTGGACAAAGGGAAGGCGTTCCTTTTGGGGCGGCGATCGAAATCGTCTTAATGGAATTGACCTTCGAGATCTTGAGGGAAGCAGGCATACGCTTGCCCAAGACGGTCGGTACAGCCGTTTCCATCGTAGGGGGTCTCGTACTCGGACAAGCAGCGGTAGAAGCAGGACTCGTAGCACCAGGCACTGTTATAACAGTAGCCTTGACTGCAGTTGCTTCTTTTTGTACGCCTGCTTACAATATGGCGATTGCCGCAAGACTCATTCGCTTTATGCTGTTGCTTTTCTCTTCGATTTTAGGGGCATTTGGCTTCTTTTTCGGTGTGATCTTGATTTTTACCCACCTCAATTCACTCCGGTCCTTCGGTGTGCCTTATTTAGCCCCGATCATCCCATTTCATAAAAGCGGTTGGAAAGACCTCTTTGTTCGTCTGCCTTGGACAAAGATGAAAACGCGTCCCGCGGAGGTGTCCAAAAAGAATAGTATCCGGATGAAGGAGGAGTAGTGCCGGCATGAAAAATTTCTTGCGTGTACTTTTTCTTTTTTTCATGATGGTCATTAGCGGGTGCTGGGACAAAAAAGAATTGAATGATTTGGCGGTAGTTATGGGAGTTGGCATAGACAAAGGCCCTAAGGGGGAGATTCGGGTCACGGCTCAGGTTATCAGGCCTCCAAGCAAACAAGGCGGGAGCACAGGCGGTTCATCACTCCCAACGTGGAGCTTATCGGCGAACGGTTCTACCGTTCTGGACGCAATTGCTCATTTGAATGAAATATCTCCACGCCGGCTTTATTGGCCGCATATGCAGCTCATTATATTTGGAGATGCATTGGCTCGAGAAGGCGTAGCGCCTTATTTAAACTGGTTTGCTAGAGATCTGGAAAGCCGTACAAGCACAATATTGGCCGTCACACAAGGCAAAGCAGAGGACCTCCTGAACCAAAAAGTCGAGCTAGGCAACGTGCCTACCAAGACAATGGCGGATTTGATCCAGACATCGGATCTACGCCAGCTGCCGACCCGGAAAATGACGCTGCGGGACTTTGTAAGCTTTCTAGCAACTCCAGGAATTGATTCTGCTGTTGATGTTATTAATATGAAAAGTGTGCGAGGGAAACCAGAGACATATTCCGTTGCGAAGATCGCTGTTTTTAAAGGTGATAAATTAGTGGGATACATTTCTGGCGCGCAAAGGACGGCGGTGGAGATGGTAAACAATAAGTATCGAAATGCATTGTTGAAGGTGGCTTGCCCGAACGATAAGACCAAAGAGTTCATCTTTCAAGTTACGGATTACTCGATTACAAAAAGCATTTCAGCAAAAGATGAGAACATCCAAGTTGGCATGAATATTTTTGTTGAAGGAAATTTAAATGACCAATCCTGTGCGGTAAATTTATTGCAACCCAAGATGATGCAGCGTGTCGAAAAAAATATCCAGAGCCAAGTGCAAACTTATATTCTGACAACCTTTGAAAAAAGCGCTGAGATGAAAGCTGACATTTATGGGATCGGAAGAAACCTAAAAAGACACTATCCCCATGTTTGGGACAACCTGCAAAAGGATTGGAAAAATATATTGCCACAGGTGAAATTCAACATCAAAGTCAAATCTTACATCAGAAGAAACGGTTTAATCATTCTGCCGACGAACCAAATGATGGAAGAATAACCCTTAGAAAGGATGAGTTGGATGAAAACATTTTTTCTCATACTTGTCTTTTTAGTCATTGTGATTTTAGAAATTCCCGGCTTGAAGAAATCAAATAAAAAGGAGTCGTATACGTATGGGGCAGTTTTATTGCTTGCATTTACGCTTTGTGAGCTTTACCTTTTAAAATTTCATGTACCTGGTCCCGATAAATGGATTACAGCTTTATTTCAGACCTTTCTGCCCATTCCTGAAAAATCATTCATTATTACTCCACAGCGTTAAAGCTTTATGTTATAATATTGAATTGTTATGCTACTTGATGCGTTAGGAGTGGGTCAGCTTTGTCTCTTATAGTGATGAAATTCGGCGGCAGCTCTGTCGGTGATGCGGAGCGAATGAAACGTGTTGCAAAAAGAATCGTGGAACGAAAACGAGATGGGCATAGCTGCGTAGTTGTCGTTTCGGCGATGGGAGATACAACGGATGATTTGATCGACCTGTCCAAGCAAATTTACGATGGAGCCCCACCGGCTCGTGAAATGGATATGCTTTTAACGACGGGAGAGCAGGTTTCGGTAGCCCTCTTATCGATGGCGATACATAGTTTAGGCGAGAAGGCAGTGTCGTACACCGGCTGGCAAAGCGGTATCTATACAGAGCCTTTACATGGTAAAGCCAGAATTTCGGATATTCAACCGCATCGTGTGCTTAACGCCATCGAACAAGGCCATGTTGTGATTGTAGCCGGTTTCCAGGGCATGACCGAATCGGGCGAGATTACAACGCTGGGACGAGGCGGATCGGATACGACAGCTGTAGCGCTTGCGGCAGCGATTAAAGCGGATCTTTGCGAGATCTATACGGACGTTGATGGCGTATATTCGACAGATCCTCGTATCGTCAAAGTGGCTAGAAAGCTTAACGAGATCTCATACGATGAAATGCTGGAGCTTGCCAATCTTGGCGCTGCCGTACTTCATCCAAGAGCCGTGGAATATGCCAAAAATTATAACGTCACCTTAGTGGTGCGTTCCAGTTTTAACTACAATGAAGGAACCAACGTGAAGGAGGAAGCAGTCATGGAGCAAGGCATCGTTGTTCGAGGCATCGCTTACGATAAAAATGTGGCAAGAATCAGTATTCTGGGTGTCCCTGAGAAACCGGGTCAGCTGGCGAAAGTATTCACGTCGCTAGCGGATGTCCAAATCGATGTCGACATTATCGTACAAAGCGGAGTGACCGACGGTTCGGCTGATTTCTCATTCACAACGACGTTGGAAGATCGTGAAAGAGCGCTCGACGTCATCGAACAAATTCGCGGTGAAGTCGGATATCGTGAAGTGACTTCCGAAATAAATCTGGTTAAAGTGTCCATCGTAGGCGCAGGAATGGTAAGTACACCAGGCGTCGCCGCTACGATGTTCAAAGTGATTTCAGATCTTGGCATCAGCATTTTCTTGGTCAGTACGTCTGAAATTAAGATGTCCTGTGTCATTGACGCTACTCACTTGAATGATGTCATTGGTGCCCTCCATACAGCTTATGGCTTGGACACTGCAGCTCAAGTATTTGTCGGCGGGCCGCAGGATCGTAGATAATAAGCGGCTTGATTTTAACGGATTTTATCAGCGATAAAGTACGCTACTTTCAATAAAAATGCCGTAATTCCGGCAGCCATTAGCGGACCAACCGGAATGCCGCGCATAAAAATAATGCCGAATATCGAACCAATAACAAGACCCACAATTAATTGTGGGTCTATTTTCAATAGCTCTAGCCCCTTGCCGTTCATGTAGGTAGCAATAGCCCCGCCGATCAGCGCGATAATTCCCGGCCAAGTCGTAAAGACAGAGGCGATATCTTTTAGCGATATACGTTCGCTAGCAAAGGGGACCAGCACGCCCATTGTCAGAAATAGCAAACCGATTTCAAGTCCTCGGCGTTCCACTGTCGGCAGAAATCGATCGAGACCGATCAGTTTAAACACGAGCAAAATGCAAGCGGCGGTCGTAATGATGGGCGAGCGACCAACCAGACCGATAATGATGAGAATAACCAATAACATATCGCCGTTCATGTCAAAACCCCTTGTCTCATGAGTAGTCAATCCTAGTTTATGAGGGGGGCTTGTTTTTAGAACGGAGCAGGCACCATCTGATCACGGTCCCGAATAGGGACAATGGTGGTTTCGTTTACCTTGGAGCACGCCACTAAGTCCTCTCGAAAGCCGATCTTGCATAATCGCTTCGCGTTGGCACACGTCAGCAACGTATCGAGGAGGGCATCTTTGGCTTGCAAATAACAGCTTCGCATTGCCAGGCCGAAATCGTTGACAGCCAGATTTTTATCGCCTACGATTCTACCTATTTCCTCTAATATTAGTCCTGCGCATAGACCATCCTCTAAGGAAAACACGTCCTGTGTTCCCGCACATAGGATGACGACATCCCGTTTAAAGGTTACTGCCGCCTTTGCACACGCGTTCCCATTCGTTAATGCGCCGGCCAACACATGATCGGCTTTCATCGCTTTTTGAATGCCTCTAGTGCCATTGGTTGTGGTCAAAATGATTCGTTTCCCTTGAACAGCTGCTCGGGTGTACTCGGCCGGAGAATTTCCAAAATCGAAGCCCGGTATTTTCTTGCAAAAGCGTTCACCGCCAAGAAGATCGCCGGGTTTTTGTAAATCTTTGGCCTGCAGCACCGTTTCAACGGGTACGACGGCTTTACATCCGTTGCCTAACGCAGCGATCATCGTGCTTGTCGCACGAAGCACGTCGATGACGATGACGGTTTTGTGAATGAACTCATCGGCTCTGGCTTCGCCGATATTGGCGACCACATCGATTTGCATCGTTTATTCCTTTCTGGTTCCAAAGGACAGGGTATCGGAACGAAGCCCTCTACGTAAAGCTTCCAAGGAAATAATATCGTGTGTTGATATATTCCCCAAATGGATGTCCGGGCCTAGCAGTTGCATCAAATGTACCTGTTGGTTTTTAAGCGGCGCTTCCCATAGGAGTAAATGCTGCCCCGGAATGGCGGAAAGCACTTTTTGCAGTTCTTCATCTTTACAGTTTCCCTGCGTATCGAAAATGCCTACCCCCATCCCGGATTCACGGGCCTCAATCGTGATCAGCTCCGCCCCGAATTGAGCGTCGATCGTCACTGTTTCAATGAGCTCTTCGAGCTCGATGGACGATCCCCATCCTTTTTTGCCATATTCGGTTATGACTTGCAAGCCTTCGTTTAATCCTCTCAAAATGAGCTCATTTCTCAACCTACGCGTCACTTCGATCGTTCCATCCGATACTTCAAGTCCATTAAACCCAAGCGCGATCACCATATCAAAAAAAGAGGGTACCGCGTCTTGTGCGATTGCAACCTCAAGAAACGTTCCGCCAGGATAGATGCAAATGCCAGCCGCTTTGGCCATGTCAATTTTGGTCTTAAGCAGTTGCTGCGGATAAAGCGGAGAGGTGCCGAAGCCAATCTTGATCATATCCAAATGGTCTCCGGACGTGCTGAGCAAATCTTCAAAGGCGTTCAAGCCCAAACCTTTATCAATTACCATCGTTTTTCCTAGTGTTCTAGGTTTGGCCTGCCTGCGCCCCGTGGGATCGGCCAGAACCGGATTCCATTTTAGATGAGAGGTCACTTCCATTAGTAAATCTCCTCACTATCCCTCTAAGGTTCAATTCTGTGTTCATCATATGCATTTTGAAGTAGGGAGGTGCCCACCATGCCTAAAATCAGACGAGCTCGCATAAGGTAGGGTAAAAAGGCAGCAAGCCGTTGAACCTCGCATCCTGTTACATTCGAGAGCTCCGCGATTTTAAAAAAACCTCCGGTTCCCGTTGTAAGACTGTTCCTTTCATTAATGGGCCTTCGGTTGGTTGGAACAGTCTTACAAAAGTCACACTCCGGCCTTTTTTAAAATCGCTCCGCGGTGCAACTTGGGCAAGGTTCAAAAGTTTGCTTGCTTTTTAAGGGAGGGTAGAAAGAAATGATCAATAAAATCGTGATGAGCATGGCAACGCTCAGGTTGATGTCCGGGAGCATCGAGATTATCGCGGCGATTATTATGCTGAGGCTGGCGAATATCGAGAAGGCGCTCCTGGTCAATTCGGGACTGGCTCTAGTAGGTCCTCTAGTATTACTAGCGACCACGACTATCGGTCTAGTAGGCATCGCGGAGAAACTATCATTTGGCAAAATGCTCTGGGTGCTTGCGGGCGTAAGCTGTATCTTTATCGGCATTTTAAAAAAGTAATCTGTCATATTTCTTTCTAGCAGGCATACAAATGAATATAGAAGACTGGACAACTTGGAGGCTTGTCTGCCCATGCTGGATTCGATTATGAACCTGATGCCCCATTCTCTCAGATGGATTCTCGCGCAACTGCCGGCTGACGTACAAGCTAGTATTGAAGAAATTCGCGTCCGAGAGTCGCGACCTTTGGAAATCAGCTACCAGGATCAATATGTCTTTCTAGGTGAACGAGGTCAATTCGTGAATCAAGAATCGCAGGCTTACAAGCCAACTTCACAGGATTGTTTGGCTCTGCTCGAACAGCTAACGAATCATTCCTTGTATACCTATGAGGAAGAGCTGCGGAGAGGCTTTATTACGATTGTTGGCGGCCATCGTGTCGGACTGGCCGGTCGTACGGTTTTAGATCAGGGACAAGTCAAACAGATCCGCGATGTAAGCTCCTTCAATATTCGGATTGCCCGGGATATCCAAGGTGTGGGAAAAGCGATAATGCCTTATCTCTACGACCCGGCAGGCCCAACCATCTATCATACGCTGATTATCTCACCCCCGCAGCAAGGGAAAACAACGCTTGTTCGCGATTTGGCCAGGCTGGTCAGTCGGGGAGAATGGGGAGCCGCCGGTGCGATAACAGCTCTTGCAGGCCGCAAAGTGGGAATCGTTGATGAACGCTCCGAATTAGCCGCTTGCGTCAAAGGCGTTCCGAGATTTGATCTGGGACCACGCACGGACATCCTGGATGGATGCCCAAAAGCGGAAGGGATGATGATGATGATCCGCTCGCTATCGCCGGAAGTGCTCGTCGTCGACGAAATCGGTCGTCCCGAAGATGGGGCGGCGATTCAAGAAGCGCTTCATGCAGGCATCCGAATGATAGCTACTGCTCATGGTGCTGATTATGAAGATGCTCGGATGCGGCCTGTTTTGAAGCGATTAATGGAAGAGGGGGTGTTCGCGCGTTATGTCATCTTGGATCGAAGGAAGGGCCGGCTGGCGCCATTTCGGGTCTTGGACCGTCAGGGCAAGCAGCTTGGACTGCAAACGTGAAGAAATATTGTGGGCTCCTCGCAAACTTTGTGGAGACCTTTAAAGGATGATGGATGATGGTTAAGTTTGTCGGAGCGGTGCTTATTATCGGGGCGGCCGCCCTAATAGGATTCCTTCAAGCGGCCCATTTCGCAAGGCGTCCGAAACAAATCAGGCTGCTCATCAGTGCTCTACAGCGAATGGAGACAGAAATCATCTATGCGTTGACTCCGCTTCCCGAAGCATTCGCTTCGCTAGCCAAGCAGATTGCTGAACCGTTATCTTCCTTGTTCCGAGTGGTATCGGAGCGCTTGCTGGCAAGTGTGGGGATGTCGACCCGGGAGATTTGGCAGCAAACGGTCAAGGATGTTTGGAAGCGAACGTCCATGAAGCAACCAGAGCAAGAAGTGGTCTTGCAGCTGGGAAACGTGCTGGGGCTCACGGATCGGGGTGATCAAGTGAAGCATCTGCGGCTTGCCGTCAGCCAGCTTCAAGCGGAAGAGACGGAATCCAGGGACGAGCAGCGGCGCTACGAAAAAATGTGGAAAAGCCTCGGAGTCCTGATCGGAGCATTGATCGTGATTTTGATGTATTAAGTTGCAGCGGGTGCATCTGCATCAGATGTCAGCTGTCAACAAGAGTGGGGTGCCTGGAATGAACGTAGATGTGAACGCCATTTTCCAGATCGCCGGCATCGGCATCATCATCGCGATGATCCATTCGGTGCTCAAGCAGATGGGCAAAGAGGATATGGCGCACTGGGTCACGGTCATCGGCTTTGTGGTCGTGCTCTTCATGGTCGTCAGTATGCTCGATAATTTGTTCAAAGAAATCAAAACGATCTTTTTGTTTCAGTGAGGTGGGCCCTATGGAAATCATCCAGATCGTTGGGCTGGGGCTCATCGTTACCATATTGTCGCTGATCATCAAAGAGCAGAAGCCGATGTTCGCATTCCTGCTCGCCGCCTTTACCGGCGTTATGATTTTCCTGTTTCTCATCGGCAAAATCTCTTCGGTCATCCAGGTACTGGAGAACTTGGCGCAAAAATCGAACATCAACATGGTATTCCTTAAAACCATTCTTAAAATCATCGGGGTCGCCTATATTGCCGAATTTGGGGCGCAAATCGTAAGGGATGCCGGTCAAGAATCAATTGCTTCCAAAATTGAATTATCCGGCAAAATTCTCATCATGGTGATGGCGATTCCCATCATCACCGTCATCATTGAGACCGTCGTCAAGTTGTTACCGGCTTAAAAAGGAGCTGAACCCATGATCCCACACTATTCGCGCCAAATGATGCACAACCGCTGGATGATGATTATGGTCATGACCATGGGCCTGTGGCTCGGGTGGACAGGTTCATCGACGGCAGGATCTCCAACCGACGTTCTCATTAAAGAACAGGCGAGCCATTTGAACACTGATCAAGTGGAGCAATATTGGGATAAGCTGATGAAAGATTACGGTGGATATTTTCCGGAAAGCAAAACACCCACTTTCATGGAACTGCTCTTAGGAACAAAAGGAATCAGCATGACTAGCATCTTCAAAGGACTGCTGAAGTACGTATTCCACGAGATCATTGTCAATGGAAAATTGCTGGCTTCTATCGTAGTTTTGACCGTTTTCAGCATGATTCTGGAGACACTTCAAAGTTCCTTCGAAAAAAATACGGTTAGCAAGCTGGGATATTCGATCACCTATATGGTGCTGATTATTATCGCGATCAACAGTTTTAGCGTGGCCATCGGGTATGCCAAAACCGCGATTACCTCGATGATACAGTTCATGATAGCTATCGTGCCGCTCTTACTGACATTGTTAGCATCCATGGGGAATGTAACATCGGTAGCGATTTTGCATCCGTTAATCGTCTTCATGATTCATTCCGTGGGAACAGCCATCTATGTGTTCATTTTTCCTTTGCTTTTCTTCTCGGCAGTTCTGCACATCGTCAGCTCAATCAGCGACAAATACAAGGTCACACAGCTGGCGAACCTGCTTCGCACGATAAGCCTTAGTATGCTCGGCGTGTTTGTAACGGTCTTCCTGGCTGTCATCTCCGTACAAGGTACGGCAGGAGCCGTCAGAGACGGTGTGGCAATTCGGACCGCCAAGTACGTAGCAGGCAACTTCGTTCCTGTCGTTGGACGGCTCTTCTCGGATGCGACGGAAACCGTGATTGGCGCATCGCTGTTAGTGAAGAACGCCATCGGACTTGTGGGCGTCGTGGTTCTGATTCTGCTCTGTGCGTTTCCGGCGATCAAAATATTAACGCTCGCCTTTATCTACAACGCATCGGCGGCCATTATGCAGCCGTTAGGCGATAATCCGATGATCAGCTGTCTCCAAACTATCGGAAAAAGTCTTGTTTATGTGTTTGCAGCCTTGGCGGCTGTTGCTTTGATGTTCTTCCTGGCCATTACCATCATGATTGCCGTTAGCAACGTTTCGGTCATGATGAGGTGAGCGAATGCTTATGAAGCCAGTTTTCTAAAGAATACATGAAGGAGCGTTGCCATGGATTGGTTAGGAGGATGGCTAAAATCAGTCATTATGGTCATCATGCTGGCGACCTTCGTGGATCTGATGCTTCCCAGCAATACGATGCAGCGTTATGTCAAAACCGTCATGAGCTTATTTGTTCTCCTCACGCTGTTGTCGCCGGTGATGCAGCTTTTTAAGAAAGATTGGAATGTAGACGAGTTGATCAGTTCGGCTGAAAAGAAACAGAACGAAATCACGATGCTGGCAAGCGGCGGCAAGAGCAGTATGAAATCCCTCGACGCTATCACCAAAGAAGCGCAAAAGCTTGGAGCCGAAGGACAGAAGCAATCCCAGCAAATGGTTCAAGCCCAGCTAGCGGCTTTGATGAAAGAGGATTTGCAAAAGCAAACCGATCTTGGGGTCGAAGACGTGCAGGTGCTCGTACAATTCGACAATAACGGGAAGCCCGGCGTTAGTAAAGTGAGGGTAACCCTTAATGATATAGATTCGAAAAAGAAGCTCCCAGCAGCGTCCGGTCCCAAAAGTATAGCAGCAATGGAGCCGGTCAAGCCCATAGATCCAATCCGGATCGAACCGGAGTCAAAGCTGCAAGCCGGCATATCGAATCAAGTGAACGCCGGCCAGGAAGCTAAGCTTACACCTGGACAAGAACAAGAACGAGACCGATTAGCGAAGGGAATTGCCCGTGACTGGCAGGTTGAACCCGCACAGATTGACATCCGTTTTCAACAATCGAATGGAACGATTGCGAGGTGAAAGGGTGGGAACATTGCTGCAATGGATGGAGCAGAAATTTGGCGGCGGACCAGGAGGACCTAAACGCAAGAATACGTTGTTATGGGTCGTTTTAATAGGACTTCTGGGGGCTGCGCTGATGATCTTGAATTCGTTTATAACCGTAAAAGAGGTTGATCCCATCAACGTGGGCCGAGCCTCTCCACCGCCTAGCAAAGAAACGTTTCTCGGAAGCTCGCCCAAAGAAAACTCCGCATTCCACGATTACGAAGTGGCTTATCAGTCACAGCTTAGAGAGATTCTTCAGAAAATTGTGGGTGTGGGCGAAGTTGAAGTGCTCGTTACGATCGAATCGACCGAGGAATTGAATGTCGACAAAAATTATAACGACAATCAGCAAATGACGACAGAACGCGACACGAATGGAGCAACCCGGAACATATCCCAGGTTACGCGAAGCGGGGAAGTGGTGATCTATCAAGTGTCAGGTGACCAGAAACCGCTTGTGCTCAAATATATTAAGCCCAAAATTAGAGGCGTTATCGTCGTAGCAAAAGGGGCTGAAAACCTCACGGTCAAGAAGATGATTATCGAAGCTGTTGAGCGAGGTCTGGATGTTACCTCCAACCGTATTTCCGTACTGCCCCGAAAAACAGGTGAATAACGAAAAACCTATAAACCTAAATTCAAGGAGGAATTTTCAATGAACGCGAAAAGACAAACAATTTGGCTGGTATCCATGCTTAGTTTAATGGTTGTACTCTCCGCCTATTATCTGTTCACTGAGGATGTAAATAAGATGGATTTGGCAGCGACAGATTCCGCCACAAAACCGCAAGAAGTGAAGATCGATATGAGTCAGGTCGATCCGGCGGCTGCAGCAGCTGACAAAGGAAAAACAGATGCAAAAGCGACTACAGGCACAGGTGCGAAAACAGATGCTAAATCAAATGCCCAAACGACGACTAAAACTGATGCCAAAACTGATGCCAAAACTGATGCCAAAACTGATGCTTCTAAAACAACGACATCGACCGACGCCACCAAAACAAAAACGGATGCTTCCGCCAAAACAAGCACCGCGAAGACAGATGACCAGATTATTAAACAAATGGAAGAGCAAGCGAAAACGACTTCCGCCAGCGACTATTTCACGAATGAGCAAATGAAACAGCATGATATGTTCGCCAAGAAATCCTCTGATCTGCTGGGAATTGCCACGGATCCAAAGCAAACGCCTGAAGCTGTAGCTAAAGCCAACAATGATTTGGAGAAGCTCGCAGATATTCAAGATAAAGTGGAGAATCTGCAGGATACACTGAGAAAAGACTACCCGCAAGTCGTCGTGAATCAAGATGGTAACCAATGGAAAGTAACGGTTCAAAGTGATAAACTGGAGAAAAGCCAAGGCGTTACTATCGTTGATTTGGTCATCAAAGAACTCGGTGCTTCTGCGGAAAATATCAAGATTCAATACGTAAGACCATAGTCTTTCACGATACGCGTGGCTGCTCGCGCGAAGGAGCTGGAAAGGGGCCGGATAAACTGGACTCTTTCCATTTCTTACGTTTATGGGTATAATACATACGGTGCGGCGATTGCTTACCCGCATGTTTATGGTTCACCAACTTTGAAGGAGTGACTTGAATGTTCAAATTGAGTGAAATTAAAGAGTTGATCAAACTCGTCGATCAATCCTCTTTACAAGAGCTTGAAATCGAAAATGAAGGCGCTCGCCTTATGATTCGCAAGCCGAATAAAACAGAATCCGTACTTGTAACGACGGCTCCTGTACAACACTCATACGCTCCAGTCGGACAAGCCAGCGTACCGCAACACACGCCTGCTGCTGCACTGGAAGCCTCTGTACCTGCGACTATTCAAAATGCAAAACAAGAGGACTCATCTTTACATAAGATTGTTTCGCCGATGGTAGGGACTTTCTATGAGGCATCTTCACCTGGTGCGGCTCCTTTCGTTAGTGCTGGCTCCAGAGTAGGCGACAAAACGGTTGTCTGCATCGTGGAAGCGATGAAGCTGATGAATGAAATCGAAGCTGAAATTAAAGGTGAAATCGTGGAAGTTCTCGTGGAGAACGGACAGCTTGTCGAGTATGGTCAGCCTTTATTCTTAGTAAGACCGGAGTAAGCGCGTTTTAAGTATGTGCTTACGATGCAAGTTTTCCTTGAGGAAAACTCTTAGGAGGAAAAATAATGAAATTCCATAAAATCCTAATTGCGAACCGTGGAGAAATTGCTGTTCGTATTATTCGGGCCT
Source organism: Paenibacillus sp. GCM10027628 (assembly GCF_042676385.1). NCBI lineage: Bacteria > Bacillati > Bacillota > Bacilli > Caryophanales > Paenibacillaceae > Paenibacillus > Paenibacillus sp. GCM10027628. The sequence goes on along the minus strand of NZ_JBHTHA010000011.1, from coordinate 247,678 downwards.
GCCGCGAACTTCGCATTTACACGGTTGCTGTTTTTTCAGAAGCTGACCGTGATGCGCTGCATGTGCGTCTTGCCGATGAGGCTTATTGCATCGGACCGACCCCGTCCAAAGACAGCTATTTGAATTTCACGAATCTGATGAGCGTAGCTACGCTTACGGAGTGCGATGCCATTCATCCTGGCTATGGATTTTTGGCGGAAAATGCAGACTTTGCGGAGATTTGCGAAAGCTGCAACATTACGTTCATCGGACCTTCGCCAGACGCCATCAGCCGTATGGGCGATAAAGCGGTTGCGAAGCAAACTATGAAAGAAGCTAGAGTTCCTATCATTCCGGGTTCAGACGGTCTGGTAGAGAATATTGAAGATGCACTAAGCATTGCTAGAGATATCGGTTATCCGGTTATCATTAAGGCAACGGCTGGCGGCGGCGGTAAAGGTATTCGGATTGCCGATGACGAGGATATGCTCGTAAGTCAAATCACGACCGCTCAGCAAGAGGCGCAGAACGCTTTCGGAAATTCCGGCGTCTATTTGGAAAAATACTTGACAGGCATGAAGCATGTCGAGATTCAAATCTTAGCAGACAAACACGGCAACGTGGTTCACTTGGGCGAGCGCGACTGCTCCGTTCAACGCCGCAGACAAAAGCTGGTTGAAGAAGCGCCATGCCCGATCCTGACGCCTGAGACTCGCAAGGCGATGGGGGATGCTGCCGTTCGCGCCGCGAGAGCAGTAGATTATTCCGGTGCAGGTACGCTTGAATTCTTGCTTGGACCAGACGGCAAATTCTACTTCATGGAAATGAATACGAGAATTCAGGTCGAACACCCGGTTACGGAAATGATCACAGGTGTAGATATCATCAAAGAGATGATCAGCGTCGCAGAAGGCAACCCGTTATCCTTTGCTCAAGAAGATGTCACCATCAACGGCTGGGCGATCGAATGCCGTGTAAATGCGGAAGATCCGAACAAGAACTTCATGCCTTCAGCCGGCCAAGTGAAGTTTTACTTGCCTCCCGGCGGCTTTGGCGTGCGGGTGGATAGTGCGGTTTATCCGGGCTATACGATTCCACCGCATTATGATTCAATGGTAGCGAAGCTGATCGTATGGGGAACTACGCGTGAAGATGCGATTGCCCGCATGAAGCGTGCTCTCACTGAATTCGCGGTTGAAGGTGTGCATACGACCATTCCGTTCCACCTGAAATTGCTGGAACACAAGAAATTTATTAAGGGCGACCACGATATCAAGTTCCTGGAAGAGCATGATGTGAACGACCCGAATTCGTAGACAAACATTTGTCATATTTTTGGCGAAATGGTATAGTTATTAATTAGAACGGCTTATCCAAAGCCTGGAGAAATGCTTAACGGTGCCAGTTCATCTGGCGCAAAACTCAGTAATTCTTACGAAGCAAGTTTGCTTCGCAAACTCTTAGGAGGTGCCACAATGAGCACAATCGCTCCGGACTACGTCAAAACAGATTTGGGCAGCATCCAGATTGCCCCTGAGGTTATCGAAATCATTGCCGGACTGGCGACGGTGGAAGTACAGGGAGTAGCAGGGATGAGCGGCGGATTGGCAGGAGGCATTGCCGAATTGCTAGGTCGCAAGAATTTGTCCAAAGGCGTAAAAGTAGAAGTGGGACAGCGTGAAGCAGCCATTGACGTCTCCATTATTATCGAGTACGGTAATCGGATTCCCGAAGTAGCCAGCGACATTCAAAAAAATGTAAGACAGGCGATTGAATCGATGACCGGCTTGAACGTCGTTGAAGTGAATGTTCATATTCATGACGTCCATTTCAAGCAGGCAGAAAAACCGATCGAAGAAGAAACAGCATCCGCTCTTCGCGTGAAGTAAGCGGAAGTGCTGAATCCATATGGATCATTCGAGACCCCCTACAAGTTTGCAGGGGGTTTCCTCTCACCATAGGAAGGGGACAAGCTTACGTGGGTAAAATTATGGACAGGCTTTTACTGCTTATTTATAGCCTGATTGTTTTTGTGGCTTCCATTATTGTTTTGTTTACGGCTTGCAGTTGGATCCCTAGAGCTCAAGCAGAGCTGGTTCTGGGTAATTTTTACGTGGAAAAAAATTATGCATATCCAGGTATCGTCATCAGCTTGATTGTAGTGCTCATCAGCATTCGCTTCTTGTTTATTGCGCTTCGCCGCAGCCGAGCGCAAGCACCTTCGATCGACCAACGTACGGATTTCGGCGATATTCGGATATCCATGGAAACGGTTGAGAATTTATCTTTAAAAGCCGCCGGTCGTACCAAAGGCGTCAAGGATCTGCGTGCGCGCGTAAAAGTCAATCAATCCGGACTGGAAATCACGATCCGCACCGTAGTTGACGGAGAAACTTCCATTCCAGAATTGACGGAAGACATGCAAAGCACCGTGAAAAGTTACATAGAAGACATTACCGGCATTCCAGTTGCCGCCGTAACCGTGTTCGTAGCGAACATCGTACAATCCGCACCTACTTTTAAAAGCCGAGTCGAATAGAGGTGAACCCACATGTGGAATGAGCTGTGGGAGCAGCATAGGGGCAAAGTGATCGGAGTGGCAGCTGGTATTTTCTTCGGCTTCATTTATTTGTTTTTTGGTTTCTGGGACATGCTGATCTTTGCTTTCATCGTCCTTGTAGGGTTTTATGTCGGCTACAAGCTGGATCGCAAGGAAAACTTCGTGCTGCTGGAAGACATTTGGCGCTATCTCACGCAAAAATGGAGAATGTTTCGCTAAAATCCTTGGGTAGCTCCATGGATTTTTTTGTTAGTTTGGGGTCCCCGCAAAGTAATCGGAATATTCTTCAGAGGCTCGCTTCACTTTGCGGGGTAATTTTGTTTGGAATCAATGAAATATGACGTATACTAGTAGAAAAGGAAAGTTGGGCTCATAATGAAACGCAGAGTTGCGCGAGAAATTGCATTGCAAAGTTTATATCAGATTCAGATGAATGAGGCTTCGCCCAAAGAAGCCGTTCAAAGTGCGATTCATGAAGCGGAGAACGACAATGAAGCGCAGTTGGATGTGCCATCTGAGAAGATTTCACCTGTTTTCGTCTATGAATTGGTCGAGGGCACATACAACAATAAAGTTAAAATCGATGAGCTTCTGGAAGAGTATTTGAAGGGCTGGCAAATGGGCAGGCTTTCTAGAATCGACCGCGAGGTACTGCGTCTAGCTGTTTATGAACTCCTCTATCGGGACGATACGCCTCCGAAAGTTGTCGTCAATGAAGCGATTGATTTGGCGAAACATTTTGGCACGGATGAATCCGGAAAATTCGTCAACGGCGTGCTCGGGAAGATGATTAAAGAACTGGATGATTTGAAAAGCAAAGCTTTGCAGCCTTAATTTTGAGGTACCTCTCATTTTTACGCGGAAAAACCGTGTTAAAGCAGCAGATACGAGTTATCTATGATCGTTAAGACGGTAAATCAGCCTTAAACCTGAATCGATTGGGGCAATCTGCGGCAATTAACAACTTTTACGCGGAAAAATCGTGTTAAAGTATCAGACGTAACCTTTGTTAGACCTATTAAGACGGAAAGACCGTGTTAAAGCTTTTTTTTCAGGAGATCTAAGGTCTGCGGTGTTAATAGATTTTTGGCGAAAAGGTAAATAACTTTACTATTCGTATGCTTGCGATGCAAGTTTTCTACGAAAACTCTTAGGAGGAATCAACATGTCCGGACAAGTCATTAATGGTAAAGAACTCGTTAGCTCCATACGTGAGGAAATTAAAGCGGAAGTCGCTGAGCTAACGGCTGCAGGTCATCAGCCTGGTCTAGTGGTTGTTATTGTTGGGGAAGACCCTGCATCACAGGTTTATGTAAGAAATAAGGCCAAATCATGCGATGATGTCGGCATTTATTCAGAGGTACATCGTTTGCCGGAAAACACAACGCAGCAAGAATTGATTGCTCTCATTCATAAATTCAATGCAGACAGCCGCATTAACGGGATACTGGTTCAATCGCCGCTGCCCAAACATATTGACGAAGAAGCGGTTGTGGATGAAATCGACCCGGCCAAAGACGTAGATTGCTTCCATCCTGTGAACGTTGGCAACCTGATGATTGGCAAGGATGGCATGAAACCTTGCACGCCTCATGGCGTCATTGAAATATTGAAGCGTACGGGCGTAGAAATTGCAGGAAAGCATGCGGTTGTTGTTGGAAGAAGCAATATTGTCGGTAAACCGATGGCCATGCTGCTGCTAAGAGAGAATGCAACCGTATCAGTCGTCCATTCCCGCACGCCGAATATGGAAGAGATTACGAGACAAGCGGACATTCTAGTCGTAGCTGTCGGTAAAGCGCATCTGATCAAAGCACATCACGTAAAACCGGGCGCGGTTGTCATTGATGTTGGAATGAACCGCCCTGCAGACGGCAAGCTGACAGGAGATGTTGATTTCGAAGCCGTGAAAGAAATCGCCAGCGCGATTACACCGGTTCCTGGGTGCGTAGGACCGATGACAATCACAATGCTGCTTCGTAATACCGTTGATGCGGCTCATCGCGCATCTAAAGCAAAAGTGAGCGTGTAACTGAAAGTATGGCGAAAAACGAGACGAAGATCTTATCCGTAAAGGATTTGAACCGTTATATTAAAATGACGCTTGAAGGCGATAACCGGCTTCAAGATGTATGGGTGCGCGGCGAAATTTCCAACTTTACGCATCATTCCAGCGGCCATATGTATTTTACGTTAAAGGATGCGGATGGCAGGCTGAAGAGTATCATGTTCGCTTCGCAAAACCAGAGACTTGGATTTATGCCGAAAGAAGGCACGCGAGTGATTGCTCGAGGCAATATTTCCGTCTATGAAAGAGACGGCGCCTATCAATTCTACGTGACGGCGATGCAGCCGGACGGCATCGGCAGCCTTTATCTCGCCTTCGAGCAGCTGAAAAAGAAGCTCGAAGGCGAAGGGCTGTTCTCGCCTGAGCGCAAGAAACCGATACCCCGGTTTCCACGCGCGATCGGCGTGATCACCTCGCCGACGGGGGCCGCTGTACGTGATGTCATCATCACGCTGCAGCGGCGCTTCCCGTCGATCCCGATTCTCCTGTACCCGGTATTGGTACAGGGGGCGCAAGCGGCGCCTTCGATCGTCAAGGCGATCGAAGCGATGAATCGGCTCGGTGAAGCCGATGTGCTCATTGTCGGCCGCGGCGGCGGCTCGCTTGAGGAGCTGTGGGCGTTCAACGAGGAAGCGGTCGCGCGGAGCATAGCAAGCTCCGCGATTCCCGTCATCTCGGCCGTCGGCCACGAGACGGACTTCACGATCGCCGACTTCGTCGCCGATCTGAGGGCGCCGACGCCTACGGCGGCGGCCGAGCTCGCGGTGCCGCACCACCTTGAGCTGAAGCAGCAGCTGTCGCAGCAGGCGCAGAGGCTGCACTACGGGCTGCTCCAGCAGCTGCGCCGCAAACAGGAACGGCTGGAGCGTGCGAAGCGCTCGCCGTTCCTGACCAACCCCCGCAGGCAGCTGCTCATGCAGCCTGCGGAGCGGCTCGACCGGCTGGCGGAGCAGCTCGGTTATCGGATGCGGCAGCGGCTTTCGCAGCTAGCCGAACGGCATATGAGGCTGGAGCGCAGCTTATCCGGCTTCAACCCGAAAGAGCAGGCCGTTTTCGCTAAGCGCCGGCTGGATACTTCAAACCGGCAGCTGCTCACGGCCATGCAGTCGCTCCTGCGCAGCAAGAAGCAGGAGTGGCAGGCCAGCGTCCGTCATCTGGACGCGCTTAGTCCGCTGAAAGTCATGCAGCGCGGCTACAGCTTGGCCTACGATGAGAAGGAGCAGAAGCTGCTCCGTTCGGTCGGGCAAGTGCAAGTCGGGGATGTCGTAAAGATTCGGCTGAAAGACGGCAGATTGGATTGTCATGTATGGGGGATGGAGGAGAACAAGGATGTCAAATAACGAAACGGAAATTAGCTTCGAGCTCGCCATCGAACAGCTGGAACGTATTGTCTCACAGTTGGAAAGCGGCGATGTTCCTTTGGAAAAAGCAATTGAGCTTTATCAGGAAGGGGTTCGTCTATCCCATCTGTGCGGGGTGAAGCTCGAGCAGGTAGAGAAAAAAATTGAGATGTTGGTGGAGGGGGAAGCGGGCACAGTTACCCGGAAGCCGTTCCAACCAGCTTTGGAAGATAAGGGGAATTAGGTTGAATAAGACAAGCTCGATTAGCGAATACATAGCATCATATGCAGATATAGTAGAATCGGCTTTAACACATTCGCTGCCTCCGACGTGGCAGATTCCTCTTCCTTTACGAGAATCCATGAATTATTCGCTCATGGCGGGGGGCAAACGGTTGCGCCCTATCTTTGTTCTTGCCGCTGCAGAAGCACTTGGAGGTTCCCTGGAAGCGGCACTTCCAGTCGCATGCGCCATTGAGATGGTTCATACGTATTCTTTAATCCATGATGATCTGCCGGCTATGGATAATGATGATTATCGAAGAGGCAAGCTGACGAACCATAAGGTATATGGTGAAGCGATGGCGATTTTGGCAGGCGATGCGCTGCTGACCCATGCTTTTCACAGCATTGCTCAAGCACACAAAGTGCATGGGATCCCGGCTGATCGCGTATTAGCCATTACGGAAGAGCTGTCTGCTTATGCGGGAGCAAGAGGGATGGTAGGGGGACAGGCAGCGGATATGCTTGGGGAACAAGGCATAACGAAGCTTGAAGAACTCGAATACATCCACACGCACAAGACGAGCGACTTAATCGTGTTTTCTTTACGTGCCGGGGGCCATATCGCAGGTGCATCCGATGCGGGACTCGAAGCGCTCAGTCGATTCGGTCATGCTATTGGACTTGCTTTTCAAATTCAAGATGATATTTTGGATATTATCGGGGATGAGTCGAAGCTCGGCAAGCCGGTGAAAAGCGACGAGAAACAGCAAAAAGTAACCTATCCGTATTTCATCGGCATGGATGCCTCGGAGCGGAAAGTGAACGAACTGACGAACCAAGGCAAAGAAGCATTGCTGCAAGCGAATTTGCCGAATCCGGAAAGGTTGCTGCAATTGGCGGACTACCTGATGCGAAGGGACCATTAAGAGGTCTTTTTCGTATCTAAAGAAGCGAACTTTTTAAGCATTCATCAAAAAGCCTTTCGGATCAAACTTAAATGGTTTTCACAGCTTTTACGTGTGAACCCCTAATTTATGTTATAATGGTGTAATCTTAGCATTTTCACATTGAAAGTGAGGAAACAAGCGTGCTGCTCGAACATATCAATCAGCCTGAGGACTTGAAGCGTTTATCCTTGACAGAGCTTGAGACATTGGCCGGTGAAATCCGTCAATTTCTGATTGAAAAGCTGTCTGTCACAGGCGGACACCTTGCGCCAAACTTAGGAGTGGTTGAGCTCACTCTCGCTTTGCATACCCTGTTCCACAGCCCGTACGATAAATTGATTTTCGACGTGGGACACCAAGCCTATGTCCACAAAATATTAACCGGCCGCAAAGACAAATTCGACACCCTGCGTAAATACAAAGGGTTATGCGGATTTGTAAAGCGTTCCGAAAGTGAACATGACGTCTGGGAAGCCGGTCACAGCAGCACTTCGCTGTCTGCAGCGATGGGCATGGCTTTGGCGCGCGACTTGAAAGGCGAGCATAACAAAGTGATTGCGATCATTGGTGACGGCTCCATTACCGGTGGTATGGCGCTGGAAGCGATGAATCATATCGGTCACGAGAAGAAAAATATTATGGTCATTCTGAATGACAACGAAATGTCCATTGCGCCCAATGTCGGGGCGATTCATAATTATTTGAGCAAAATTCGCTCAGATCGTCATTATTTGAAAGCCAAAGAAGAAGTCGAAAACTTACTGAAGAAAATTCCTGCCATCGGCGGAACGCTGGCCAAAACCGCGGAGAAGCTGAAGGACAGTCTCAAATATTTTGTGCTTAATGGAGTCTGGTTCGAAGAATTAGGCTTTACCTATATGGGCCCTGTTGATGGTCATAATCTGTCTGTGCTGATGGATACCCTCAAACAAGCCGAAAAAGTGAACGGACCCGTACTGGTCCATGTAGTTACAACCAAAGGTAAAGGTTATACGCCAGCGGAGAAAGACTCACACACTTGGCACGGGCTGGGACCTTATAAGATTGAATCCGGTCAAGTGCTGAAACCGGTCGGTCAACCGCCGATGTATACGGAAGTTTTTGGCAATACGCTGATAGAGCTCGGTGAGAAAGATACAAGAATCATCGCGGTTACCCCTGCAATGCCGGGAGGTTCCGGCTTGTTGAAATTCGCTAAGCAATTCCCGGATCGAATGATCGATGTCGGGATTGCGGAGCAGCATGCGGCTACGCTTTGCGCAGGTTTGGCAACCGAAGGGTTGAAGCCGGTATTTGCGGTGTACTCGACATTCTTGCAAAGAGCGTATGATCAAGTCGTTCATGACATTTGCCGACCTAAGCTGAATGTGACATTCGCGATTGACCGTGCCGGCTTTGTAGGTCCTGACGGTGAAACTCATCAAGGCGTTTACGATATCGCCTTCTTGCGCAGCTTGCCGAATATGGTGCTGATGATGCCGAAGGATGAACATGAGTTGCGCGATATGATGCAGACTGCCCTTGAGTATAACGATGGACCGATCGCTTATCGCTATCCGCGTATTAATGGAACAGGAGCGAGCACGGATTTACCTCCTAAAGCAATACCGATTGGCACATGGGAAACCGTAAGAGAAGGCGATTACGCTGCCGTGCTGGCTGTTGGCCCGATGGTTCAAATCGCTGAAACGGCGGCTGAACAGCTCGCTAAGGAAGGCATCAACCTCCGAGTGGTTAATGCGCGCTTCATTAAACCGCTTGACGAAGCTTACTTGCTGCAGCTGGCGAATGATTCAACGCCGATTATTACGATGGAGGAAGGATCTATTCAAGGCGGATTTGGCAGTGCCGTTATGGAGTTTTTCGCTGGAAAAGGCATTATTGGGCTGCCGGTCAAAGTGCTGGGCATTCCGGATTACTTCGTCGAACACGGCTCGGTGTCGGAGCAGCGTGAGGAAGTCGGGCTGACTTCGCAGAACTTGATTGCCGAAGTCAAAAAACTAATGCCCCGCAAACGCCAACGCGCCTAAATAGGAAGTTTAATAAGCCCACTTTGATAACGATACTTACACAGGAAGGTTAATCGACATCGAATCTTGAACGAATTCGGGAAGTCCGGTACTCACGTAGGCTCACCTACGCTCCGTTTCCTCCTTCTCCGAAGTTCGTCCAACCTTCTCGGTTCTGAAAGCGGACTTTTTAAACTCATATTTAAGGTAAAAACTCATTAAAAGCCCACTCAACGATAGGAGCTAACACGAACATAATGGCATCCGATAAAGAGCGTTTAGATATACTGCTCCTCGAGCAGGGTTACTTCGAAAGCAGGGAAAAAGCAAAGGCCGCCATTATGGCAGGCCTTGTTTTTGCTGATGAAGAGCCAATTGATAAGGCTGGAACGAAGATCAGCCGCAAAGCTGTATTGAAAGTGAAAGGAGCCCTGCATCCCTATGTCAGCAGAGGGGGGCTCAAGCTGGAAAAAGCGCTCAAGCAGTTTGACATTCGTTTAGACGGCGCAGTCATGCTGGATATCGGAGCGTCCACAGGGGGATTTACGGACTGTGCGCTGCAAAACGGGGCTTCTTACGTATACGCTATTGATGTTGGCTACAATCAATTAGATTGGTCGTTGCGCAACCATGAGCGAGTAAACGTGATGGAACGGACGAATTTCCGCTTTACGAAAGCGGAGGATTTAAGCGGTCCTCGGCCTACTTTTGCCTCTATTGATGTTTCTTTTATCTCGCTTCGCATCATTTTGCCTCCGCTGAAGGAGATTTTCCAGGATCAAGGCAGTGTCGTTGCGCTGATCAAGCCGCAATTCGAAGCTGGCCGCGAGAAGGTCGGCAAATCCGGCGTAGTCCGAGATCCGGCGGTACATGAAGATGTACTAACCCATGTACTTACTTTTGCGTCAGACCTTGGCTTTGTTTTGAAAGGCCTCACCTATTCTCCGATCACTGGCGGCGAGGGAAATATAGAGTTTCTTGCTTACTGGACTTGCAGCAACGAGGAAGCACCTATTGCAGAAGGTTCTTTGGAGTCCCTAATTTCGGCTACAGTGAAAGAAGCACAGAAATTGCACGGTAAATAACTCATCTTAGCGACTGCGATGGCTCGCGGCCCAGAGATGGGTTTTTTGCTGGAAAAAAAGGATTTTTCGGGTAAATCCGCGAATACTATGGCGAGGTGATGGACATGGAGAAAGGCGATGTCACAGTCATTTTGCTAATCCTGATTGTTTTAGTGTGCTATCTCATATGGAGATTTCAGAGATGGCTTCAAACACCGAGAAAACATAGGTTCCATATCCCCGTGCAGTCTGAGATCCCACAGGATGAAGCGGTGGAACTTCTCGAAGGGGCGGGCTTCGATGTGCTTGCCGGCAAAACAAAAATCCCCATCACCATGACCGTAGGCGATAGCGAGCAGTTAGAAAGCCGGCTCTTTATCGACTATTTTGTCCAGAAAAATGATGAAATTTATTTGGTAAAGCTTGCTAAAGAGCGGAAGCCGCTCGAAATGACAGGCAGTTCTGTGCGCGATATGCTGCTCCCTTACAGCCTTATTTACCCGGAAGCAGCTGGGGTGCTTTATGTAGATATGGGGCAAAGCAAAATCAAAAAAATCACGTTTCATATAGAGGTGTAAGCATGAAAGGTCAACGACATGTGAAAATCAGAGAAATCATCACGAACAACGAAATTGAAACGCAAGATGAACTTGTGGAATCGCTTCGGGCTGCTGGTTTTCATGTTACGCAAGCGACGGTTTCCAGGGATATTAAAGAGCTTCATTTGATGAAAGTACCGCTTGATGATGGCAGATATAAGTATTCTATGCCGGCCGATCAGCGTTTTAACCCGTTGCAGAGGCTGCGCAGGGCGCTCAGCGATCATTTTGTAAGTGTTGATTATACGGATAATCTTGTAGTAATGAAATGCCTTCCAGGGACGGCCAACACCATATGCGCATTGATCGATAATCTGGAATGGACAGAAGTGATGGGGACGATCTGCGGTGACGATACCATTCTGGTCATTTGCCGCGGCAAAGAAAATAGTCAATCTTTTGTTAATCAGGTCATGTCATTATTATCCTAAGCTTGGGGAGGCGCGCATGCTCACAGAACTATCGATCCGCAATTTGGCGGTCATTGAACATGTACATATTCGTTTTAAAACCGGTTTTCACGTATTAACCGGGGAGACTGGCGCAGGTAAATCCATTATTATCGATGCGCTTACGCTCATCGTCGGCGGACGGGGCTCTTCCGACCTTGTGCGCTACGGTGCAGACAAAGCAGAGATCGAGGCTATGTTCGATTTGCCCGCCACGCATCCGGTTTGGCATACGCTTACAAGTCTCGGTATTGAGGCGGATCCAAGCGAACATCTTCTCATTCGGAGAGAAATCACAGCCTCGGGCAAAAGTTCCAGTCGCATTAACGGTCAACTCGTCAATTTGACGATGCTGCGTGAGACCGGAGAATGGCTTGTTAACATTCATGGTCAGCACGAACATCAATCGCTCCTTGATGTGGAAGAACACATTCATTCCCTCGACCTGTTTGCGGATGCAGAAATCCGCTCTGCTAAAAAAGCATACCAAACTTCCTATGATGCCTATATGAAACTGCAAAAGGATCTTCGTGAATTGCAAGAAACGAGCAAGCAGGCGCTCCAGATGCTGGATCTGTACCGATTCCAGATCGATGAGCTGTCCTCTGCCAAGCTAAAGGTTGGCGAAGATGAAGCTTTGCTTGAAGAGAAGCGAAAGCTTGCCAACGCAGAGAAGCTGTATCAAAGTTCTTCAGAAGCGTACGACATGCTTTATGCGACAAATCGAGGTTTGGACGCCACCAACAAGGCGGTAGCGCGTCTGCAGGATATCGTACAGCTTGATCCTAGTATACTCGGCCCACTATTAGAGCAAGCTCAATCGGCATACTATCAGCTTGAAGATGCGGCGTTTCAGCTTCGTGATTACCGGGATGGGATTGAATTCAATCCGGCTCGTCTTGATTTTATTGAGCAAAGACTCGACACGATCACATCATTGCGCCGCAAATATGGGGAAAACATTCAAGAGATGCTGGCTTATTTGGACAAGATTAAAAGAGAAGTTGATACCATCGAGAATAAAGATGAACATATTCGCAAGCTCGAGGACCAGCTCGCCAAAGAAGAAAAGCAGCTCGGGATTGCTGCCCTTGATCTCTCAAATATCCGTAAAAGCATCGCTCAGCAGCTTGCAGCACAAATCGAAATTGAGCTTCGTGACCTGCAAATGGAGCGTACGCAGTTCCGTGTCCAAGTCGAACAAATCCTCGACGAACGAGGTATTGAGGTGGATGGGAACAAGGTGCGCTTTTCGCGGGAAGGGATCGATCAGGTTGAGTTCCTGATGGCTCCAAACCCGGGCGAGCCGCTTCGCGGTTTAAGCAAAATCGCATCCGGCGGCGAGCTTTCGCGCATTATGCTGGCGATGAAAACGATATTCGCACGTACGGATCAAATTCCGGTGCTCGTTTTCGACGAAGTCGACACAGGGGTGAGCGGCCGCGCGGCGCAAGCAATTGCGGAGAAAATGTCTGCTCTTTCCGAGAGCTGCCAAGTATTTTCGATTACTCACTTGCCACAGGTGGCCAGTTTCGCCGATGTTCATTTTTACATTCGGAAAGAAGTGGATCAAGAGCGAACGTTTACTCGCGTGCAAGATTTACCGGAATCCGGACAAATTGAAGAATTGGCGCGCATGCTTGGCGGCGTAGAAGTGACTGCGACAACACTCCACCATGCAGGGGAAATGCTTGCCATGGCTCGCACCAAGAAATCTAGGGTATGAAAGTATAGATAGTCATCATTTTCAGTTATAAAACGGAGAGAGTGAGGTTAACTTAAAGGTACGCATTTGACGAAGCGATCGTCAGGGCTCAAGGAAGTGTGAAGGAGCGTGAAGAACTTGCAATCCAGCAAAAGAAAAAGATTGATTGGACTCCTGCTCGTCTTCTTCGTTTGTATGGTTAGTTTGTCTCCGCCTTTTCAAAGCTTTGCCTCATTTCCCCAGGAACTTCGCTTATTCAGCGGCCAAGGGAAACTGCTTCAGTTAACGATGCCGGTCAACGCGCAAGTTACGGTCAAAGACCCGGAAATCGTGAAAGTCAACGGCAATGCCAAGCACTCATTTCAGGTTAATCTGAATGAACCCCTCTCCTTGCAATCCGACCGTTCTGGTCAAACGGAAATGAAGCTCAAGCTCTTTGGCGCCATTCCGCTTAAAACAGTGAAAGTCAATGTCGTTCCTGATCTAAAAGTGATCCCAGGTGGCCAAACGATCGGCGTGAAAATTAAGTCTGCCGGCATATTGGTTGTGGGGCATCATCTCGTAACTGTTGCCCAAGACCAAAAAGTTTCTCCTGGGGAAGAAGCAAAAATCCAAGTCGGTGATCTCATTACAAAAATCAACGGCAAGGAATCTAAAGATGTCAGTAAAGTTGCTGATCTTGTTGCCAAATCCGGAGAAAACAAAGAGCCTCTTGATCTGACCATCCTTCGCAATAACGAGGAAGTTAAAGTCAAGCTGCAGCCCGCTTATGATGTAGTGGACAAGTCTTATCGGTTAGGTTTGTATATTCGCGATTCAGCCGCCGGTGTAGGAACGTTAACGTTCTATGCCCCCGATCAAGGGGTGTACGGAGCCCTCGGTCATGTCATTACCGACATGGATACCCAAACGCCTATTATTGTCGGTGACGGAGATATCGTCTATTCCAATGTCACATCCATCTCGAAGAGTCATAACGGAGAGCCCGGCGAGAAGCGTGCCACCTTGTATAAGGACAGCAAAGTTATCGGCAATATCGAGAAAAATACGTCCTTCGGTATTTTCGGCAAGATGTATGCCGCACCGGATCACAGCTTGGATAAAAATGCGATTCCGGTTGCCTTTGCTGAAGAAGTAAAAGAAGGACCTGCCCAAATATATACAGTTGTAGAAGGTCAAAAGGTAGAGAAGTTCGACATTCAAGTCGTTCATGTCTCCAAACAAGATTTCCCCGCAACTAAAGGAATGGTGATTAAAATAACCGATCCGCGGCTGCTGGAGAAAACGGGTGGAATCGTACAAGGCATGAGCGGCAGTCCGATTATCCAGAACGGCAAAATGATTGGAGCTGTCACACACGTTTTTGTTAACGATCCGACTAGCGGTTATGGTTGTTTCATCGAATGGATGCTGCAGGATTCGGGTATCATTCTCAGACCATCATCCTCAGAATCAAAGGCGAGCTAAATGCCTTTGATTTTTTATTTATGGGGTTTGTACTTCTTATTTTACAGGATGGCATGATATCGGTTTGAATATGTCGAAAAATGTTGGAAATAGAAGATAAATATATTATTATATAAGAAAGTGAAATAAAAGAAAAGAAAAATAATTTTCGACAGAAGGAATTTTAATTGGGGTGTCGAATACCTTAACCTAAGAGAAAAATTACCAACTTGTACAAGTAGCTAAAAGGAGGATTTCAAGTTGCAAAAAATTCAGGTGCTGTTAGCAGATGATAATCGGGAGTTCACCCACTTGTTATCGGAGTTCATTGGCGAGCAAGAGGATATGGAAATTGTAGGTGTCGCGTACAACGGAAATGAAGTACTTCGTTTTATGGAACAACAGCGCGAAGTGCCGGATGTTCTTATTTTAGATATTATTATGCCTCATCTTGATGGTCTGGGCGTACTTGAGAAACTACGTGAGATGAACCTGAACCCACAGCCTAAAATCATTATGCTGACTGCATTTGGCCAAGAGAACATTACGCAAAAAGCTGTTCAATTGGGTGCCTCCTATTACATATTGAAACCTTTTGATATGGAAGTTCTTACGAATCGAATTCGCCAGTTGGTATCCAATAATATTGCATCCACGACAACGTCTGTGTCGCCAAAAGCAAACGTCGTTCACATGCCGAAAGGTAAAAATTTAGACGCCAACATCACCAGCATCATACATGAAATCGGCGTACCTGCGCATATTAAAGGATATCAATATCTCCGCGAAGCGATCACAATGGTGTACAACAACATTGAGATTCTCGGAGCAATCACCAAAACGCTTTATCCAGCGATTGCCGAAAAATATAAAACAACGCCAAGCCGCGTCGAACGTGCCATCCGCCACGCCATTGAAGTCGCCTGGACGCGCGGTAACATCGACAGCATCAGCTTTATTTTTGGCTATACGATTAATATTTCAAAATCAAAGCCGACCAATAGCGAATTTATTGCGATGGTAGCGGATAAACTCAGAATTGAGCATAAGGTTTCATGAGAGGGTTAGAATCCTTGAGCTGAGCGGGGTTTAGGGATTTGGGAATCCCATCCAGCTAAACGGATATACCAACAAATAGCTTTTGAAAGCCAACAAATTTTTTGTGGCTAACCAACTAATTCCTACTATTCATTGGGTTGCAATCAAACTCACTGATTAGGAGGAATTTTTTCTTTTATGACAAATCTTGAATTTCATTTGGAAAGTTTCATGCTCTATTGCTCGTCGAAGAACTTGTCAAAGAAAACATTAGCAAGCTATGAACAATCGCTTAAATTGTTTCTCACGTATCTTCAAGAACATTTTAAGATTGTTGAAGCGGCAAAAGTCCAAACTGCGCACATTAGGCACTACATTAAGTACGTTCAGGAACGTGGAAAGTATACGGTAGTTAGTCGTGAGAGTGCGAAACAAGTTAATTACCCTGATCGTAGAACGGATTTTAACAAGCCAGTTTCTATGACAACAATTGCCAACTACGTTCGTAATATCAAGGTGTTTTTCAATTATTTGTTTGAAATCGAACGAGAAATACCTAAAAATCCTGTAGGAAATTTGGAAAATCCAAAGACTGAACGCAGAATGAAAAAAATAATAACACCAGAGGAGTTTAAGAAGGTGTTAGAAAGCTTTGATACCACTACATTTCATGGGTATAGGAATTTCATTATCACGAAACTTTTACTTGATACAGGCATGCGTGTGTCTGAATGTATCAATCTAACACCAGAGGTGCTTGAGTTCAACCACAAGAGCATTCTAATCAAGAATGCTAAAAATAATCATGAGCGGTATGTATACTTCTCATTTAAAATTGCAAAAGAGATCAAACAATGGATACTTTACAAAGATCGCTACAATAACAGTCCCTTCCTATTCCCAACGAACAGAGGAACCCCGCTAGAAATCAGGAATTACGAAAAAGCACTAAGGGATGCTGGAAAAAGTGTAGGAGTAGATATTCATCCTCATCAGCTTAGAAACAACTTCGCTAAATATTACATCCTTAATGGTGGAGATTGGTTCTCTCTTTGCAGAATCATGGGGCATTCATCCGTAGAGGTTACACAAAAGGCATACCTTGATTTCACAAATGAAGAAATTGGTAAGAAATATCAAAAACATAGTCCTCTTGCCTTTATGGATGGACTATGAGGATACAATTTGAACATATCAACGATACCCAACACCAGCGCCTTATCATCAAGAGTTAAACTTAAGTCAAGCTCCAATCCTTGCTCAGGGTACAACATTAGTTCCACTAAGAGATATTTTTGAATCATTAGGTTCAAGAGTTGTATGGGATAGTGAAAAGTATGTTGTTTATGCATTCAAAGGAAATTCATCAATTTCTATTCAAATTGGAAGCATGGCTGCCTATAGTTCTAAGGATAATGTGAATGTGAATTTTTCAATTCTTAGTGTTCCTCCAGTAATTGTTAACAACGTTACAATGGTTCCATTGAGGTATGTAAGTGAATCTTTGGGAGCTGGAGTTACTTGGGATGAAAATACTAGGACAGTTTATATAAGGAATTAGAAGATACATATTTCACAATTAGTGTGACTATTAGTAAAAGGAATGGCATCTGTGAAGGATGCTTTTTTCTTGTTTCTAAAAGGGAACAGGGGGCATATTTTAACCAATTAGAAACTTCGCTTTTTCCCCATACCCCCTATGCGCTCCAGACCAGCGTCCCTAAATTCAATTTGAACGAAAAATTATCACCTATAGCGAAACGCCAAATGGTACAATAGGGACAAAAAGGAAATAGGAGCATATCCGTTTGAAATACTTTACAGATGAACTATGGACTCAAATGAATCATGGAAACGTAGTAGATCAGGAAAATGCGCAATCTAAATGGACAGAAAATAGTAAAGCATATAATAAACTCTACCCCAAATTAGAAAATAGGCTTTCACGTAAGGTCTACGAATACTTCAAAACAAAGGGCTTCCACGATTATCGCCTTAAGAATGTAGATGTGATACATTCTGATTATGGTGTGTTGAACCCAGTTGAGGTTACGGTAATAGTGACCAATGATACAGAGGAATGGAACATTACGTTCAAGAAAATAAAGAAGCTTGAATTGAAATTTGGGTGTGGTGAGAGTGACTTTGAACAACGTAGAGGATTCGATGTTTGGGGATATAATGAAATATTGATTGTAGATGATGAAACATTGTCGTTTGAGGTGTTATTTGCATCAGGAGCGATAATTTTGCTTCACTTTAAGAACAAGCAGTTGTTTTTGGAGAAAGTTAGGGTGATAAATTGAACAGTAATCCTTATACATCAGCAATAATAACAGCTTCTACTGCATTTATTGCCGCAGTTATAGCTCAAATAATATCCCATTGGTTAACTAAAAAACGTGAAAATCATAAGTATAATAAAGAAGTGTATCAAAAATTATATGCACCAATTCTCTTTGAGTTATACGTTTATCTTGATGTAAGAACAGCATTTAGAAGAGTGCATGATATTAAACCTGGTATAGAAATAAGTGAAATAAAGGAAAACATTCTTAATCATATAAACACAAATCTTATGTATGCAACTCCACAAATTATCTCTGCATTTCATAATGTAAAATATTATGATTATCATGAAGATTTACGTGTTGGCAATTTGCAAGTAATTGCTGAAATTGAACTTTTTTGGTGCATGTTAGATCAATTGTTTAGACTTAATGAAAAAACAAAGTTGTTTGATAGAAATAACAAAGATACACTTGTGAAATATAACTTTCACTATATCTTATGGACTGTTATCTCAATATTAAGAGGTGAAGATGCCTTCGATATTTTAAGCTATAAACATGTACTAAAATTTCATAAACCGATTGGGAAGTTATACAAAGGCTTAAAGAAGGACTTTACAAGGTTTCGACTTGGAAAAAAAGACAAACAATTTTTAAGAAAATCACTTGAAAAAGTAATAATCAAACTTACAAATGGTTCTGGTGAGTTTAGTCCTCATGGGAAAACATACTTGGAGAGATCAAAGAATACTTGATAAAGTAACTAAAGCGAAGATGTTAGGGGGTTAAACCATGAAGACTGAAATGGGAGAATTAATCGTAGGTGCTTATCTTAAGCAGATTGAAGGTTGTGATTTCATTGAATACAATGTTAGAACACGTGGCGGTGGTTTGAAGGGCTTAGATGAACTGGATGTTGTTGGTTTGAACTTTGTCACCAAAACAGCATATTTATGTGAAGTAACCACTCATCTTCTTGGAGCATTATATGTAGATAACAAAACCACTGTTGAAAAGATTAAAACAAAGCATTTTAAGCAGAAGGAATATGCTACTGATTATCTAACTAACTTTGAAAATATACGCTATATGTTCTGGAGTCCTTATGTACCTGTTGGTTACATAACGAATGGATTAAGTGAAATAGCTGGTTTAGAATTGGTTATTAACAAGGAGTATACGCAAAAAATCAACGAATTAAGAGAGCTTGCAAGGAAGACTACTAATGATTCAGGAAATGATTTCTTCAGAGCAATGCAGATATTGGAGCATCTAAGGTAATCAAGTTATAAAAGCTATCCGAAAATGGGGATAGCTTTTTTGTTTGGGTTTAATGGTATAATGTACCAAATGAGGTTGTGGAAAGGGGATTGCGTTTGATGACTCATGTTCCAGCAGAAATTAGTTTGATAATGATATTCCCCACTATTGTTTTCATTCTTTGGCTAGGTGGTTCATTGTTTATTGCGATTGCTCCTTACACATTCTGGAAGATAACTCAAAGCTGGAAAGCTGTTAAAGAACCACCAAAGGTGTATTTTGTGATGCAGAGGATAATGGGGATATTATTTGCGACGATTGGGATTTCGTTTTGGGTGTTTGTATTGACTAGACATTAATGTATGGAGTGAAATAAATGAGAAGGTTTCTTATTGTGATTAGTTTTATAATATTCATGTTTCTTTCATTTGTAGGTTACGAACACCTTGATATTATGGGTAGTAAAGGCGGTAATGTGCTTAATAAGCAAATTAACAAAATGATTTCTAACCATGACTTGCAAAAATTCAAAGAAGTAGCAAAAGACAATGAAACGTATGATTTTTTAATTAAACTCCCAAATATAACAAGATGTGAAAAGACTTCAGATGCCCAAGGTGGAGATCAAACAACATCATATTTTGTAACTGTGCTAAATCACCGTAAAGTAGAGGTTTGGATGAAGCGGAGTCATGGTTTCTGGCTTGGTAATCAATATACTCTTGATAAGGTAAAAGTTACAGACCTAAATGTAGAATAAATGAATGATTTATTGAAGAATTTTGGAGGATGCTGTATGTTTGATGATTTTTGTAAGGATTTTAATACATCCATAAAGAAACTAACCATTGAAAATGAATATACTAAAAGATTAGAACCTTTCAAGAGTTCTATTGGCGCTATTGAGTTTATGCTTAATTTTCATGGAATGACTTTTAAGGATGGACTTTATAGAGTTCATTCGCTAAATGAATTGGATAAATGGAATAGAATAGCCATTGACACCTTTCCATTCTTATCAAACAGGATTCAATGTTTTGCTTATGATTGGTTAGGTAGACAATTTGTATTAGATTTTAAAAGGAAAATAGATAATGAACCAATGATACTGATGTTAGAAGTTGGTACAGGCGAAGTTTTGGAGATGCCATGTACTTTCAAGTCTTTTCATGAAGAAGAACTCATTGAATACCAAGATGCTGCTATTGCCACAGAGTTCTTTAACGAATGGAATAAGGAAAATGGAAAAAGACTTGAACATAACAAATGTGTAGGTTACAAGGTTCCTTTGTTCCTGGGTGGCAAGGATTCAATTAATAATTTAGAGGTTAATGATATGGATGTTTATTGGGGAACAATTGGACAATTGATAAGGTCATAAAAGTACGATTTTATTGAGGGAGAACAATATGTCACATTATGATAATTTGTATTGTAAGCTATTTATTCACACAGATATGGATAAAAACTCCCTTGTTGGCTTGGTATGCAGTATTGTAACAGGTACAAAAGAAGCTACAAGAACAATTGTGACAGACTTTAGTGAAATAGACATTTTAAAAAATGAAGACTTTGATATTGAAAAAACGAATAACAGAGATGGTTTCCTCTTCTATAGATATTATCTTGATATTGAACCAAGGAATCATGCTGACAAAGATGAGAAAAAGTATATGTCAAGTGTTGCAGAATTACTGCAATGTCTTTGGGATTTAGGATTTAATGCAGTATGTGCATGTGATTTTGAGGGAGAACTGCCAAATATAGGTGGAAATATTCCCGATTGAGGATAAAAGAGCAATTTTATGGCATGGAAGGAGTGTAATCATGATTGATGTAGCTAAACAGATAATAAAATTAAGGGCATCATTGCATATGAATGACCCTAAAATTGAGGAATACAGACAAGAATTGATAACAGTTTTGAGTGAAGATTCTAAAAAGACAATTGACTTTCTGATGTCATGTACAAAAGATGAAATATTATACTCAAGTGAGGTTTTTGAAGAAGTTGCATACAATCTTCAAAGCGTAGAGTACTTAAAATGTCTAAGGTTTATTGATAAACAAAACCCTGAACTGAATCTAACTAGATGTGTTGAAGTAGCAGAATCATATATGAATTAGTATAGATTGTTCAAATAAAACATGGAATCCATAAAAGGTGGAAAACGAAGAAATCATGAAACAATCTAGGTTTAGGGAAAACGGTGAGACTCTGTATGATTTTCTTTTCAAAACGGACGTATTGGTGGAGTGTCCTTACTGCTTTAAGTGTGCAAAAGGGGTAAGAGTACCAGAAGTAAGGTATCAATACAAATTAATTTGCACTCAATGTGGACTTATTTCGAATCCAAGTATCGTTTCATGGGGTAAAGGTTCATTCATGGGCTTGAAACTTTGGTTAAGAACTAATTGTTGTGGGAATATTCTTTGGGCGTACAATCATGAACATCTGTCCTTTTTGGATAGTTTCATTAATTCGTCGTTGAGAGAACGAATGCCAAATAAAAATCAGAGTTTGGCGAGCAGACTTCCTGATTGGATAAAAAGTTCAAAGAATCGTTTAGAGCTTTCAAAAGGTATAACAAGGCTAGAGAAAAAGCTTAAAGTGTCATTACAATAACGGAGGATATGTCATGTCAGATGTGTTTTTGAAGCTTATTCCTAAAAACCCTGAATATATCCCTGCGGATACTAAGTTATTAGAAATTAAAGAATGGATAGCGCAGAGTGTAAAAAGTGACAAAACAGAATTTATTTTGACTGATGAAGTTCGTTTTATAGATCAAGGTGGGAACTTTGAGAGTGTTAGTTGCCCTTTCTGCGCATCGAATATTGAGATTGGTTGGTGGCAAAGAGCCATGGACAAGGCTTATGAAGATTCTTTTCACAACCTTAGAATAGTTGTTGATTGCTGTGGTAAGAGTACATCGTTAAATGAGTTGCGCTATGTGTGGAATGCTGGCTTTTCGCGTTTTTCAATTGAAATCATGAATCCACAAGACGAGCTTAAGGATGAAGATTTCGAACATATAGAGCAAGTTTTGGGTAGTCCAGTTAGTAAGGTTATAGCGCGTTATTAGTTGAGGTATTGGGTGGCGCTATATGAAATGGGGCGTTTTTTATGATGTGGCAAGATATTATAGTGAATAGGATTCTAACAAAAGTTGAACTAACTAATGCACTTTGCTCAATCTTCCAAATAGACAATTCCAAGTTAATCATTACACCCACTTTAGAAGATACAATAGTTGCTGACGATGCCGAAGTGATTTGTGAAACAAGTGAATGTAAAGCTGAGTACCCTTTAATATTAAGTATATACTTAAAGAAAGAAAACCCAAAGGATAGTCTCGCGTTGATTGGCACGTTCTGTGAAATGTTGAATTGCGAAGCAATTATAAGTGACGATAGTCCTAATCCATTTACGATGCTCCATGTTCTGGGAAAAGGACGATGGGAGCAAATTAGTATCGATTTAAGTACATTTGATGATAATGAAGGGATAGAAATTCCTTGAATAAAAGAATAGTTCTATGTAAAGTGCAATCATATATCGAAAGGAGAATGTGATATTATGCATGCATTTTCACTAATAACTGCTTTAATGCAACTTATTTCCTTAATAACGGCAGTATTGTTGATTGCCACGCTGATCAGTGCTATTAGATATTTTAGCTGGAAGAAGAAACACGATGCTGAAATGGGTAAGAAGCTTGATAGGGTAATTGAGCTACTGGGTAAGGAAAGGTCATAATTATGCAATTAAAGTATGCAGCGCTGATAGAGCTATTGCTGGAAGTTCGCTCACTTGTAGATTCGCCTAATACAAACGTTACTTGGTCAAGATTTAAAGATGTTGATGAAGTGTTGGAGTACCTGGACTCATGTATCGAAAGTTTAAGACAGGGGAGTGAATCTGCCCTTGAAGATTTGAAGCTTCTCTTTGCTCCAACTGGTTCATTGCAGGAAATATCAATTGATAGTGGCTGGGGAAATAAGTTTATTGAGGATTAAAATAGGTTTGATGCTGCGATGGCAACTATGGGAGGAAATCAATTGAATGAGATTCAAATTGTAAACACGACAATAGAAAGACCAAGCGAAGTGAAATACTCAAATATTCAACCAATATGGCATTTGATTGTACTAACTGTAATCACGACAGGATTTTATCAAATGGTTTGGTTCTATAAAACATGGAAACAATTGCAGAAGCATAACAATTGGGAATTGAGTTACGTTTATAGGACTGTGTTTACGTTTATTCCTATCATTGGGTTTATTATTGTGGTTGATTTATTCAATCGAATCAAAAGACTATTGAAGCAAAATGATATAAGAGTGAAGATGTATCCAATTATTATGATGCTTTCATTCTATATTCTGAATGCACTTTTTAGATTACCGCATTTATTTTGGTTTTTAGGGTTTCTGTCAACGATTCCTCTTGCTTATGCTCAATATGCATTGAATTTATATTGGAAGAGAGAACAACCAGAGCATTTAGTAAGAGATAAGTTTACTAAAAGGCAATGGGTGTTGATTGTAATAGGTGCTTTATACTGGATACTAATAATTATTGGTTCATTTTAAGACTAAAGATACAGATTACAGCTAAAGAGTGTGATAAAAATGCCAACAATCAAAATAGAACTACACATAAATGCCCCTGTTGAAGTGTGCTTCGATTTAGCTAGGAGCATTGACATTCACGCTGAATCAACATCACAGACCAAGGAGAGGGCTATAGGTGGCGTTACAAGTGGTTTGATTGAACTTGGACAATCCGTAACTTGGGAAGCGGTGCATTTTGGAATCAAGCAATATCTTACAGCTAAGATAACGGAGTTTGACTATCCGTATTGTTTTGTAGATGAACAGATTAGCGGAGCTTTTAAACGTTTCAGACATACACATGAGTTTGTTGAGTTTGAGAATGGCACGCTGATGATTGATACGTTTGATTATCAAGCGCCATTGGGTTCTTTGGGGAAGTTGGCTGATAGGCTGTTTTTGGAGAGTTATATGCGGAGGTTTTTACTTAAGCGGAATGAGTATATTAAGAATGTTGCTGAGTACAAAGAAGAGGTGTAAATATGGAAGAATCCAGAAAAAGAGCATACACTTATCTTCTTTATTGGGCTGGTTGAAGTTAGACTCAACTCAACAACAGGATATATAAGATGGTGGCACCCGTTTACTTGGAAACAAGGTATTCAATATCTTAGGAAAATTAACTCTTTAGCAGACACGTTTCATAATCTGCCATTACGTATATCAACAAGTGCAGAAAGTTTTGATGAAGAAGATTTTTGGAAGTTTTTTACTAAGCGATTCCCTAAAATGGGCGAATCATATAGGAATGTATTTGAAAAGGAATTAATTAGATTCAAGCTATTTGATATTGTTCTTGAAGCCCCTTGGAGATTGGTTCATGAGGATGAAAAGGCAGGACTGGTTAAAGAACTTAGGAAAGAATTAAACGATGACCATGTTCTCAAAAATGTTTTTGTAAGAGCAATTGCACGTAGCGATGCAAGTGATGATGTGCTATTCGAATTAGAAGGAGACGAATATACTTTTGCTCAAGTACATCTTACATGGTCAGGGAAACAAGAGCAGTTAAAGTATCCGAAAACGAAAATTTACAACAATATTGATGAATGGCTAGCAGCTACAAAGCCCATTATTGACTAGAATAAAACTCCAATTTTATCTAAGGGGTCAAACTAATCCAACAAATACCTTGAATATATGGAAATCCCCAATTGCTAATAAACAATTGGGGATTTTCCTCTTAATGAACTACTTCAAATGAAGTTTCTGCGGTTGAATCTCCAGATGATACGGTAATTCTCCAACTTCCAAGAGTTGTATTGCCACCTACATGCCAAGACCAACTTACATTTCCGTTTGCATCAGCTTTCTTTGGTTCTAAGCCCGCGGCTTTGCTTGCTCCACTTTTATAATGGACTACGATTGATGCGGAAGCCCCTGGTTTTACTTTTGCCTTCAATGTTGCGGTTGAATTACGTTCAGCAGGAGAAGTAACACTTATGATTTTAACGGAATCTTCTTGTTTGGATTCCGTTTTAACTTCTTTGGTTTGTCCTGTCGTTTCCTTAGTAGTTGTGCTTGAAGCTGCTTGAACAGAAGATTGTTTGCTTGAACCATCGCTTTGAGATTCTTTATTTGTTGGAGCATCGTTTGTGCTTGGAGATGATGCTTGGACTTGCGATTGATCGTTTTTGGTTTGAGTTGATTGACTTTGCTGAGTGGAAGCTGCTGCTGGAGAAGAAGTGGCTTGCTGATTTGTTGATACGATCGCAGATGACTGCTGGGTAGATGACTTATCGTTTTGGATAGATGACGTAGGATTGGTTGCTGAACCACAAGCTGTAAGAGATAAAGAAAGTATGAGCGACAAAGCTGTAATACGTAATGATTTCATTATTGGCATAGTTCCTCTCTAGCTATTTATTCTATTTGCAACTATTCTACATGAACCAACATTTTCCTCCAAGTAATTCGAAAGTCGTGGTATAATTTTACTAATTAACCAGATCAGCAGAGATTACTTACTATATATTTACAATTGTGAATGTGATAATCATTCAGATTTGTAAAATGCCTTATCAGAAGGGATGAATAAATTTGAAATTTGGATACCGTAGACCATCTTTTAAGAAGCGTATAGCTGCTCGGACTTCTTGGAAACGGGCGGTACGTACAAAGTATCGTGCCCCTCGAGGTTATGGCTGGCTTACTAATCCCAAAAAAGCCACGTACAATAGAATGTATTACCGAACGACAAAGAAAGCGTGCTACGTAGCAACTGCGGTTTACGGTGATGTAGATGCTTGGCAAGTGGTAAAGTTGAGAGATTATCGTGATAATGTATTGCGAAAGAATAGGTTCGGACGAGCTTTCATTTACACTTATTATCTCGTATCGCCACATTTAATCAATGTATTTAAACGCTTTAAACCATTAAACATGATAACAAGAATAATTTTAGATAAATGGATTGAGCATTTGTAAAAGAATTTAGGGGCATACCCGTAGGTTTGGTTTTGTGTCAAGGTTAAGCGATTTTGAAGGAGAATGAGGATGCAGATTTACAACAAGCTTATACGCGATAAGATTCCTCAAATCATCGAAGCACAGGGCAAGAAAGCGGAAATTAGAGTGCTAAGTGATGTTGAATATAAAGCGATGCTTGATCAGAAGCTTCATGAGGAATTTATTGAGTACACCCATGCAAAAGAAGAAGATCAAGTTGAAGAATTGGCTGATCTTGTTGAGGTTGTGTATGGAATTTTGAAGACCAAGGGTGTTAGTATTGAGGATTTTGAAAAGGTGCGATTGGCAAAGAAGGATGAACGTGGAGGGTTTAGGGAACGTTTGTTTCTTGTAAGAGTTGAGGAATAATTAACGGAGGGAATTAACTATGGCGATTAAAGAAGCGATGTTTAAGAACGGTAACTATGAGATCATATATAATTTAGAACAGTTGAAGGCAACCAATCTAAAAACAGGAGAAGTATATGGAGAAGCATACTTCTTATCCATCACTTCGAATGAAGCACCTAAACATGATTTCAATTTATTGTTAAATACATGGAGTCTTCTAGAAGGAGTTACAAGAAAACACATGACGAATGAACAAAAGGAGAGATTGAAGAGATTAGAATCCCATTTAAGTCATTTAGTTGATGTGTGTATGGGAAGGGCTTAAAATCATTTTAGACAAAATTTAAAAAATGGAATGCTATGTCAAATTTATGTTTAAATTAATATCTTGAACATTGGTTTAAAGAAATGATAATTTTAAGGAGATTCAAAAATGGAACACATACCAATCGTAGTTTTGAAAAATGGTGGGCTACTGAAGGAGTATAATAATCTTCAGGAGTTACATAAGTATCTGAAATTTGAGTTTCCAACATATACTGATAAACTACTCTATGACATTATCAATCATGGTGTTGATGATTTTAAAAGAGTGAATCTAAGTGGGGACATTTACGAATTTAGAACACTCGAAGAGATTCGATTAAAACGAGCAGAGCGAAAAACAAGATCAGGATGGAAAGAAAATCAAACAAACGGTGAAACGTTATAATAGAACGTGTGTATTGTTGCAAGAGTTGGGTGAAGAGAACTGTAAAAGATTTATGTTAATTTGATGGTGAAGCATCCTTATGTAGGGTACTTTTTCTTTGTTCTATAAGGGGTATGGGGCGTACTAAAAATATAATGAAAACTTAGTATTTTCAACATAGGGGGTATATGCTCTACTTCCGTACGTCAAATAAACGAAATACACACTATACAATTCATTCAATGTAATATGCCAAATGGTTAAGTAAATTTTGACTACCTTTAAGAGGAGAATTTATGGAAATCAAATGTCTTGATTGCTTTGACTTAACGGAAAGTTTTATCAGTCTACGAATGAATCAACTTGAAAGTATACTGGATTACTTCGATGACTTAGCAAAATATGTTGGGAAATATGATGAGAGTATGTTCTTGGAACACAATGGTAAATTGAGATGTTCGAATTGTAATGAGAAGATTGAGTTAGATGACTTTTTCATACCTCGTAACACAGAAGCTGAATTTATCAAAAAAGTATGCCAATTGTTAGGTGAGCGTTTATCTGATTTTGTAGATTATTGTTCAAAGTGTGATGTGATAATGGAGCTAAACGAAGTAAATAACATAAGTTTCGAAGAAATAGGAGAAAAGCAATTTAGTGAAGGTATTTTAGTTGAGAAGTTCATAGTCCAACATGAAATTCCACAACAATATTCTAAGTACATATTACCATATCTTAGATGCAAATGCTGTGGATATGGTTATGATAGAGAAAATCAGGAATACGACATTGGTAGATTTGATAACAACATTAAGATATATAAATTCGAAGAGATAAATAACTTTTTTGATATTGATATGGAGGAATGGCATCAATTTGCAGAGGAATATAACATCCTCATAAGAAGCTTTGAGATTACTAATTTCTTATCATATCTAAAGAGAAACCCAATGTTAGGGTATAGGCATCCTGTTGGGAGAAAATTTTATGAATTGTTTAAGAAAATGTATGATAATCAGGATTATTTGTTATTAGAGAAAGGTAACTTTTATAGAGGAAGAACTAGAGCTATTGGAAGTAGTCAGTTTAAAGATGAAAACATGTGGAATCCCCCCTTCGGTGTTTCATCACATGGAAGATTTAATCTTATTGGCTCATCTGTATTGTATCTAACAAATAGCAAGAAGTTTGTTCCTTATGAGGTAAACTTCACTAACTCTGATGAATTAGACATTGCAACAATAATGATTTTAAAACCATTAAAGATACTTGACTTAAGTAAGCTGATTGGGGATTTTGGAAGATTTCTCTCCCAATCTCCGCACACAAATAATTTCTTGAAACTTGAGTATCTCTTAACAAATTACATTTCTGAATGTTGTAAAGAGATTGGGTTTAACGGTATTAAATATAAAGGTGTAAGAGAGGGCGACTATGATAACTATGCTCTTATTAATTTCGAAAGAGAAGTGATCTAGAAGTAACAAAAGTAGATACCGTAAATGTAAGGATATTATATAAAATACATTAATTAGTTGGAAAATTCACTCATGTCTATCATATAAAATTCTTCTTTCATGTAATGTGAGGGAAGATACATAGAACGAAATCAGACCCCTCCAGGATTGTTCCAGAGGGGTCTTTTGGCAATGACTAATGGGTTTGGTTGTCAAATTCAAGCTCTACAAGGCGTACTAAATCTGAAGGCTTCATTTTTAATGCCCTAGCAATATCGAAAAGGCTGGTTAGAGTTGGTTGATACTTTCCATTTTCAAGCTCAGAGATATAACTACGTCCAAGAGTGCTTTCAACTGCAAGTTGCTCTTGAGAAATATCCTTTTTAATCCGTAGACTTTTAACGACTTTTCCGAAAATGAGTTCAAGTTGCAAAGGATTGTTCTCCTTTTTGAATCAATTATTACGGAAAGTTCGCATATGGATTGTCTGGCTTACCAAACAAAATGGTTTATATTAACAATTATCTATGATAATATTATTCTGGTTAATTCGACATTGCTAGGACTATGAGGATACCAAATAAGGAGGTCAAGAAAATGGACGACTACTTCCAGTTCATTGTGAAAAGCTTGACTAGGCAAGAGGTAGATGTTTTGAACGTACTTCTGGAAAACAGTGCAACAATTAGGGTAAAAGCAATGAAAAATTCTATAGTCCATGGGAAAAGCAATTTGTCAGAAGCTATTTTTCGAAAGGTGATTGATAGATTAAGAGCCATGAGGTTTATAGAAGTTGATGAAAGTACGAAGGAGCATTCCTTCTTTATCAATGGCTTTGGTAAGGATGCTGTAAAAATGGCATTAGATAGTACGCCATTAAAAAAGGACGTAATTAACCATTCCAACCATTCAAAGGGAGTACAACAACATGAAAACAAAATTAAAGACCATTATTGGAACAACGCTGATCGCAGCAACTCTCATTCCTAGCGTTGTATTTGCTGATGACCAAAAGCCTATTACGGTATTCGTTGATGGGCAGCAACTTAATTTTGAGGTTTCGCCAGTTATTCAAGATGGAACAACACTTGTACCTATGAGAGCAGTTTTTGAAAAACTTGGATTAAAGGTTGAATGGAATGCAAGTGCGAAGACTATAACAGGAACCAAAGATGGTCTGAGTATTCAAATGCAGATTGGAAATAAAGAAGTTTCCGTTAATGGTAAGATAATATCCTTAGAAGTTGCTCCTAATATCATAGAAGGAAGTACTCTTGTTCCACTGCGTTTCGTAGGTGAAGCCAGCGGCAATGAAATCGCTTGGGATGGCACAAATCGAAGAATTGACGTTAAGAGTAAGGGGAACGTGAATGCAATTGTTACAACTTTAACAAGAAAGGATGGTGTAATTTATACAGGTGAAATTAAAGATGGCTTACCTAATGGTAAAGGTACGTTAGTATTTCCTGATGTAACCAAGTACGAAGGAACATTTCTAAATGGATTACAAGATGGTTATGGGACATTGACAGGAGTACAGGGATGGAAATACATAGGTGATTTCAAAAGTAATCAAAGTGATGGTAATGGGAAGTTCATCTTTGCAGATGGACAATACTATATTGGCAATTTTAAAAATAACAAAATGGATGGTCAAGGAACAGAATACGATGCAAATGGCAATGTGGTGAGAAGTGGTTTGTATTCAAGTGGACAGTATTTGGGGGTAACTTCATTACCAGCCGCTTCGCAGAACGGAAGCAATCTATCCACGTCATCATCCATAGTCCCAACATCGCCATCAACATCCAACAAGCTTGACCAAGTGAATCAAGAATACAATAGACATAACCAAGCTCTACAAACGTTGCAGAATAACTATGATAGGACAATTAACTTTATCGACGATAAAATCACATCTATTCAAAGAAGCTCGCCTGTTGGCTATTATAGTGATTCAGAATACAATCAAAAACTTACTTCGCTACAATCTCAACGACAGGCGAAGCAAAATAGTTTGGATGCCCTTTCGATGGACAACAGTCCAGAAGGCGCTACACAACGTAGGCAGCTCACCAAAGATGTTGCTGATTTTGACCAACAAATCAAAAATCTGCAAGATGGACGCTCTTCTCAGCTCCAAATTCAAGCCCTAGAAGATCAAAGGAAACAAGAAGATAGAGATTATCAATCAAGGGTTCAAGCGGAGAATACGTTGTATCAAAACAACTTAGGCAATATTCGATAGGGAGCGACAGAGGATGTTACTATGCACCAGTTGTAATAAGCAATATGATAATGAAGTAAAGTTTTGTAGTGAATGTGGTAACAAGGTTCAACAAGTTGAAATACAAGCTAATGCAGAATCTGCCGCTAAAATGGAAGAGCCAGTTGTTGTAAATAGTAACTCAAAGCAATCATCACTGAAGAAGATTATAATTGCTATTGTTTGCGTAATTTTGGTTGTTCTTTGCAGCTATTATGGGTACTCAAACTACATGACTAATGAAGGCAAGGCAAAGAATGTGGTTAATCATTACTTAAAGGCAATAAAGACTGGTGATTCAACGTATGACTACAAGAAAAGTGGCGTAAATGATTCCAATAATGTCCTGGATTACAAATTCTTGGGAGTTAAGGACGAAAGTAAAGAGGATAATCAACTTATAATAAATCAAGAAATGTACGATATGTTCTACAAAGATAAATTCAAGTCATTTGATGATTGGAAAGCAGATGTAAAGAAGGAGTTTACTCAAAATGGAGCAAGGGTTCTATCGGAAGATGTAAAGCAGATGACCCTGCTGACTGGTAGAAAACATGATAAATTGACATTGCTCTACGATGTTAATGTAACCAATGGATTTGGACAAGGTGTTTACAAAAAAGCGTACTTTGTCGTTGAGAATGATAATTCAAATGGGGAGTTTAAGGTAAGTAGTATTGAGTATTGATGTAATTTCAGGGAGTAGCTGTGGCTGCTCTCTTTTTGTTTGTTTTTGTAAGTAATACGAATCAAGGAGTTCTACGCTTTCATTAAATAGTTTTCTGCGGATTTTCGAAACGGAAGTAGGGAATGAATTATGATTGAGATTATTAAGAGCTTAAAATCGAAATGTGAGCGTTTGAATTGGCGAAACAGGAAAAAATAGGGTTGAAGGTAAGAATAGAGATAAGGTGACGAGATGTTTCTCTATATATAGAGAATGATCTAGTCGGTTTGATAGGGTGGACAATTTTTAGATTTGATTTGGTTTTAGGATTTGTCTCCAATGTTCTATATATACATTGTATTTAATAAAAAATGGGCGACAAATCAGGGTTGGGTGCAGTGGTAGGCAAGGTTGGATGTTTTTGGGCTCTGGTCTGGGATGGCAAAAAATTTTACAGCCCAGTTGATAGTTTCTTCCAATAGTTGTATATTAAAGCTAAGGCAAAGAAGCCGATAAAGATGTTGATTACAACCCAACGAATACATGAATTAGATCATAGAAGTTATTTTTTGGTAACCGTTAAAACCCTTACTCTTATTGAGTTCCCATTGTGTGAAAACTGTCTCTTCATGTGCTATAGCACGACCAATAGCGAATTTATCGCGATGGTAGCGGATAAGCTCAGAATTGAGCATAAGATGAGCTAAACCCTTACCACTCAAGGATTCTCGGAAATGGAGATCGCTATGTATCGATGAGTTCGAGGCCGTTTGGCTACTTGAATTTGTCCGATTTTTTCGAAATTGCAAAGACCATCTTACGATTATCCGTAGATGGTCTTTTTATTCGGATCTCTTGCAATCAAAAAACGCCACCTTGTTAAGGTGACGTTGATTTGTATTCCTTAAAGTACACGGCGGGCCGTAGCGTAGTGGTTGCTCCACCAACCGTGGCTAATATCCGAGATGGTAACGCCTGGACTACCGTAGGTGTGCAAAACTTTACCGTTACCGATATAGATACCTACGTGATGAATCGGCGAATAAAAGAATACTAAATCGCCTGGCTGCAGTTGATTTCTTGGTACGAATGTTCCTACTTGGGATTGGTCGCGTGAAGAACGAGGTAAATTGATCCCGTACTTTTTAAATACGGTTTGTGTGAACGATGAACAGTCAAAAGTACGAGTAGTCCCGGACGGTGAACCAAATTGATACGGGGTATGCATGTATTGTTCGCCGGTAGAAATGATTTTATCCGAAATTGAGGCGGCGTGAGTTGTGGATGGTGAGATCGCCATGGCGCCGCCCACGAAGATGGATAAACTCAGAGCAAAAGTCGCGATAGTTTTAATAGTTTTTTTCATGAATGTATCCTCCCTATGTTGGCTCAATGGCCTGTATTTTGTTGACCTGATACCACTATAACACACGATTTACATCCGAAAATTTACCGTTTTGTCTAATTAAGTACGAGCGGTAACGATTCAAAGGACTCTATGAGAATTTGCTGAGAAGTGTATGAGACGAATCTTATTGACAGTTGAGCGATGGTAAAAAGTATCATGAAAAAATTAATGTTATTTTCATGAAGCATTAACGTAGCAGGAGTACAATGAAGACAGTTCACAATTTAGACAAAAAAAGTTAGGAGTGATTATTGTGAAACTGTTCAAAAATTTTCTTCAAGGCTTTTTTTATGCTTTTATTTCCATTGGCGCACTTCCATTCTTGCTTGTAAAGAGCTTTCTTGAAACGTTTAACGGATAATTTCGCCGAAGTGTTTATTTCTTATCATCTGAACTGAAATTATTATTTTTAATTCATGCATAATAATCCAACAACTCCACAAACTAGGCTTACACCACGAAAAGGAGTGAATCAAATGAGTAGAAGAAGCAGCAACACCTTAGTTGTTCAACAAGCGAAATCGGCACTGGAGCAAATGAAATACGAGGTTGCTCAAGAATTAGGTATTCAGATTCCTCAAGATGGTTATTACGGCTATATGGCTACCCGCGATACGGGAGCAATCGGGGGCCATATTACACGAAAGCTAGTTCAAATCGCTGAACAACAACTACAAGGCTTCAGACGCTAATTTTGCAAAGCAAGTTAAAGCACAAAGACTGCAGCCACCATTTCTCCTCCAATGGTGATTGCAGTCTTTGATGAGTTTAAGGATTTTTTTAGATAACGAAATCCATAAAAATAGGGGCGCGCAGTTTGCCGCTTTTCGTCCAATTTCTCGTCTTTATTTTCGCCATCAGCAACGGCTCCATGTAAGCAAAGTGGGTATCTTCTTTATACACAAGGCGATTTTTTACAAGATGAATGGCATTTTTATGCTCTTGTGAAAGACCCAGTTCTATGACGCCAACGGGTATTTTAAGGCCATTTGTAGCATCTATAGAAGCTAACAAGCTAAGGTCTTTTTTTCGATATCCTGAAATATACACATCGGCGTAAACCCAATTGATGACTTTTTGCCATGATTTCAGCCTTTTACTAGCGGCATATTTAGAATCTGCCCGTTTGATTACGATTCCCTCAAGCGCTTGTTGTTGAATATGCTCAAAATAATCGCTTGCTTTTCCTTCAAAAACGCTGATTTTTTTATAATGTTCAGTATCCAAGAAAGCTTCCTCAAGCATTTCTTTTCGCCGCAGCAGCGGTAAACTTGTGACATCAATTCCCTTGTATCGCAAAATATCAAATGCATAAAATAATACAGGAGCCGACTTGTGATTCCTCGAGTAAAGCCGGGCTGACATCCCTTCAAAATCAGGGTTACCCCGATGATCAGGAACAATCAGCTCACCATCAAGTATAGTTCCATCTGGAAAAGGACAATTATGTAACTCAGGAAATTTGTGTGTGACGAGTTGATGGTGCTTCGTATAAATATAGAGTTGATCCATTTTGGAAATCAAACAACGGATGCCATCTAGTTTCTGTTCAACGATATGATTTTTTCTGTTGAATGGTTGATTATCTTTGGCGTACGGAACCAGCATCGGAGAAATGAACATAAATATCACCCAATATTCATGTTACATCGAACAATGCGTTATGCCTAATGGGAGTTGCAGGGAGGTATGGCGTATATGCAGACCAATAAATCATTCGGATTTATTGGTTTTTTGCTTTGCGGAATTGCATATTATAAAAAAATGGAACCGCATAAGGAGATATTACGTTGTTAACAAATAGTATTTCAAGAAAGTGAAAAAGGTTGGAGGACATAAAGTGCTGCTTATCATTACGAGTGTCGTTATTGGAATTATTATCGCTGGAATTCTCTTTATGAATCTCTATCCGGCTTTTGGACAGAGGCCCACGAAGGCGAGGGTACAAGCTTTTAAAAAATCCGGACATCTTGTCAACGGGAAATTTGTTAATTTGACGACAACCTTGATGGATAACAGTCCGAAAACAATGTTCAGTATGTTAAAAGATGTGATGAAAGGCAATCCCAACCGACGGCCGCAAGTTCTACTACCTATGGCAAAACCCAGCTTTCAGCAAGGTCATCGGGCTCAATTTACGTGGTTCGGCCATTCTGCTTCCATGCTGACAATTGAAGGTAAGACCTTGTTGTTAGACCCGATGTTTGGGGACGCCCCTTCGCCTTTTCCAAGTTTTGGAATAAAGCGCTATAGCGGCGGTTTGCCCTTTAAATTGGAAGAGCTTCCCCCGATAGATGCGGTTTTGCTCTCCCATGATCACTATGACCATTTGGATTACGGTACGATCAGGGAAATAAAACATAAGGTAAAACGATTTCTGGTTCCTCTCGGCGTCGGCGGGCATTTGGAAAAATGGGGCGTGGATCCAGAGAAGATTCAAGAGTACGATTGGTGGGATGAGCTTCATTTTGAAGGACTTTCTCTGGCATGTACACCTGCCAAGCATTTTTCCGGCCGCAGTTTGACTGACCGTAATACAACCCTATGGTGCTCCTGGGTCATTCTAGGCGAGCAGACCCGTGTTTTTTTCAGCGGAGATAGCGGATATGCGCCTCATTTTAAGGAAATTGGCGATAAATACGGGCCGTTTGATGCAGCCTTAATGGAATGCGGCCAATATGATGATCGGTGGGCAGATATTCATATGACGCCGGAGGAGAGCGTTCAAGCCTATCTGGATGTCAAAGCAAAGCTCATGATTCCCATTCATTGGGCGGGATTTACGTTAGCCTTTCATGACTGGTCGGATCCGGTCGAACGAGCGATTCAGGCTGCAGAAAGACATGGAGCAGCTATTTCTACACCCCAGATAGGGGAAGCTGTAAGTATTGGAGCTGACGAGTTCCCGCGGTCCGCTTGGTGGCGACACGTTTAATCGAAGGGATTGATCAGATGGCATTTCACGTTAGTTCGAGGGATCCACAAGGAAATAAGACTTCCAAACGATTTTTTGATCGTTATTCAGCGGAACAAGAAGCGAGAAGATTAAGAGAAGAAGGCCACGCTGATGTTCTTGTAGACCTAGGCGAAATTAAGAATTGGATAAGCATGTTTTTGATAGTTGTTGGCTGCGTCGTCATCCTTGTTGGACTGATTCTAAGTTTATCTTTAGATCATAGCAGTTTAGTGCTAGCAGGGTTTTACATTCTATCTTCAATCTTCGCTGGCGCTTTATTGATTGGTTTGTCGGAAGTCGTCTCTTTATTGGATCAAATCAACAAGAAGCAGAAAAAGTAAAGAACTGGATACTCAATCCAGTCCGTGGTATTATGGATAAGGTCGGTAATAGAAGCGATCAGGAGAGGTAAAGATAACAAAATGACAGAACAAAAGAGTGAACGCAGATTTCATTTCCTGGGTGTGCTGCTAGGCGTATCCATTGATAATTTGGGAACGTTCGTATCGACGGCATTAATCGGCAGCGCTTATTTTGCTGCTAATCCAGTGAATGAGAAGGATTTGAGCCAGATTTATTCGAACGTTGGTTTATTAATGGTGCTTCTGGTGGTCGGCTTATTTTGGACGTTCCTTGGTGGCTATGTGGCAGCTAAGGTAGCGAAGCGGGCAGAAGTTTTCAATGCTTCCATCATCGGGGTCATTGCGGCTGCGATTGGGTTTGATTCTATGCTGACCAGTCACGATATCCCGCTTTGGTATGAACTCATCGGTTTTATTGTGATCATACCTATTTCTTTGCTAGGCGGATATTTGGCCATGAAAAAGAAAGGTGCTTCAACCAAAAAATCATAAACAAAAAAGAGACTCGGATATTGCCCCGAGTCTCTTCCTATATGCAAAGAAAACTAACTTGTTGTGGTTGGAATGTGGGAAAGCATGGCGGTTTTGACCTTGTTGATCGTATCTTGGAGGTCCATATTTTCAAAAACATGTTCGCATTGTTTCCGGTAAGAAACTTCTTCGATGTAATGATTCATATAATGATCGATGACATCCATTGGTGTACTGCGCGCGAGAAGCCGCTCCATGATGGTCTGTTTGTTGGCGTAGATGAAGAGACGGATAGCGCGATCGCCAAATTCATACTTAAACTTGTTCGCGGCATACCGATTCACGATCACATAAATGAGACCTTTCTCCCGCAGTGCAGCTTCGATGTCCGCCTTTTTTGTCCCGTAAAAGTTGCCGTCAATTTCGGCCGTTTGGAAAAATTCCCCTGCGATATCCGCGTCAATAAATGCTTTACGAGAGATAAAGTTGTAATCTCTTCCTTCCATTTCTTTGGGTCGTGGAGTTCTGGTTGTATACGAAACAACAGATGAAAAACCAAGCTCGCCTGCTATTTGCCGTGCAATGGTTTTGCGCCCTGAACCGCTTGTGCCTGTAAACACGAAGATCAATCCATCAGCTGCCTGTCTGCTCATACGAAATCCTCCTCCATGATTAAATTGAAAGCGTTATCTCACTACTATTATAGTACGAATATTCAGGAAATTAAAGGATGGGTTTCTGCTTGTTCTGAGATTCGCATACAGGTGAATGAGCAGCCGCAAATACGTTATAATAGCGATAGGTCATGACTGGATAGAAAGGAAAAGACGATGCCCAAATATGCAAATTTAAGTACGGAAGCAACGGAATTACTGCGACAAAAGACTGGAAGCACGCAGGTTGAATGTTATACGTATATTGATCCTGAACGCACGGAAGACAGCTTTTTTGTTGTAAAGACGACAAACAAAGTCATCCATGTCAGTTTTGCCGAAATCACCTATGATCAAAGCAATTTCTCCAGCTTAATCGAAGGGCTCTACCGAGCTATCTACGAATAATAGCGTGGACAAGATTTTCGATAGATGATAGGATGAGGTTAATTGCATAAGTATGGAATTAGGTGCTCTATGTCAATGCTGCATAGAGTTAAAAGGGAAGACCGGTGAAAAACCGGCACGGACCCGCCACTGTAAAGATTGCCGTTATTACGGCATCTTCTTGCATGAAGCCACTGGGCTAAACCCGGGAAGGCGCGAGAAGAACATCCAAGTCAGGAGACCTGCCTAGTTCAACAACACATTTGCCCTACGAGGAATTAGGGAGTGTTAGAGAGCGGATACTCCAGTGTGCTTCGACATGATGTACCACCAAGCGTTTCTAACATGACCCATGTTAGGAACGCTTTTTTTGTTGCTCTGAAATGAAGTGGAAAGGGTGAGTGGTTTTTGTTGGGTAAATTGCTTATTATTGGCTTTGGTCCTGGGAGTTTTGAACATATCTCGAAGCGCGCTCGTGAGGCGATACAAGAAAGTGAAATTATCATCGGATACAACACGTATGTGGATCTTATAGCCGGATTGCTAAGCGATCAACAAATTGTGCGGACAGGTATGACAGAAGAAGTAAGCCGTGCCCAAGAAGCTGTGCGGCAAGCGAATCAAGGGAAGAAAGTCGCTGTAATCTCCAGTGGGGATGCAGGCGTGTACGGAATGGCCGGGCTGGTCTATGAGGTATTGATGGAACAAGGATGGACGCAAAAGGATGGCGTAGAAGTAGAAGTCATTCCGGGAATTTCAGCCGTGCATTCTGCCGGATCTCTTCTTGGTGCGCCCATTATGCATGATTCATGTACGATCAGCCTAAGCGATCATCTGACGCCATGGGAACTCATTGCAAAGCGGGTAGAGGCGGCGGCAATGGCGGATTTTGTGATTGCGCTGTATAATCCGCGAAGCGGAAGAAGGACGAGGCAAATTGTTGAGACACAGCGTATCCTGCTGCAGTATCGCTCGCCGCAAACGCCAGTCGGGATCGTAAAAAGCGCATATCGCGACCGACAGCATGTCGTTGTTACAACACTTGCGGACATGCTGAATCATGACATTGGTATGCTGACGACGATTATTATAGGAAATTCGGCCACTAAGCTTTATGACGGTTTAATGATTACACCTCGAGGGTATCAACGGAAATATACGCTTGCTGCAGATACTCAGCCGCTAAAACCACATCAGAGATTGCAAGCGGAAGCAGAGCCATGGGCTTTGGAGCAGATGGAGACTTTGCAAACGAGTGGAAATTCATTGGCTATTGATGAGGACTGGGAAGAGTGGGAAGAAGAGACGGGAATGAGTGATACCGAGTCGGTTTCGGCAGCCGGTCAACCATCTCCTGCTAATTCCTTGCAGTTGGCCATGGAAGCCTTGCAGTTGGTGAGCAAAGGGAGCCATCAAACAGCGCCTGTGTTCGGTCGTCCTTTTACGGCGACTGAATCTATTTTTGAGTTTGCGGTAAGCCCCGGAATCGCGAACAAAAAACTGACAGCTCTTCAATTAGTTGCCCTAGGTGAAATCATAGGAGATCGTGGGGACATTGAATATACGCCGCATCATCAGCTTATTGTTCGAGTGAAAACGGATCAACCTGAACGAATGACAGCTGAGTTAAAGAGGCAAGGTCTATTATTATCCCCAATCGGCGATGTGGCCCAGATTAAAGCTTGCGATTTTTGCAACCTGGAAAAGGGAGAGTCCATCCCTTATGCGGAAGCGATTCATCAAAGAATCGGCAATATGACAGTACCCAAAGAGCTGAAAATTGGCTTTAACGGCTGCGGTATGGCTTGTTATGGGGCAGTACAGCAGGATATCGGCATCGTTTATCGCAAAGAGAAATTCGATCTGTTCCTGGGAGGTAAGACGGTCGGACGGAGTGCGCATCCTGCTCAGCCTGTAGCAGAGGGCATTGAACCGGAGGAGCTCGTCGATATGGTTATCAGAATCGTGGAACGTTACAAAACGGAAGGACATCCGAACGAGCGGTTCCATAAGTTTTTTAAACGGGTGAAAGAAATCGAAGGGTTCAAGCATCAGGAAATGGTAGGATTCGTGATCGAAAACGCCGCTTGTGGCGATTAGGGGGATGCGTAAAGTGAATGCAGTTTTATTTGTGGGTCATGGGAGCAGAGAGCATGAAGGTAATGAAGAAGTACGGCAGTTTGTTAAAGAAATTGCGGATAAAATGCACGGACATATCGTGGAAACCTGCTTTTTGGAGTTTGTAGAGCCTACGATCATGCAAGGGATCGATCGCTGTGTAGAGCTTGGCGCTTCTCATGTTGTTGTAATTCCGATTATTTTATTTGCGGCCGGTCATGCCAAAATTCATATCCCGTCTGCGATTGACGATGCGAAAAAGAAATATCCATTTATTAAATTTACATACGGAAGGCCGATTGGCGTTCACGATCAAATTCTTGATATTTTGACCTCGAGATTAAAAGACACAGGAGTTCAACTGAACGGAGATCTTGGAGAGACGGCACTGCTTGTAGTCGGACGCGGAAGCAGCGATCCGGATGCTAATAGCGATTTGTTTAAAATCTCCCGCTTGCTTTGGGAACGGCTTCAAGTGGAATGGGTGGAAACGGCATTTATCGGTGTCACGGCACCACTTATGGATGCGGGAATTGAGAGATGTCTCAGACTTGGTGCCAAAAGGGTTATTATTTTACCTTATTTTCTGTTCACAGGCGTCTTAATTCAGAGAATGGAGCAAATGGTACAAGGTTATCGGGAGCAATATGGTGAACATGAGTTCCAAATGGCACCTTATTTCGGCTTCCATCCGTTGCTTCAAGAAATATTAATCGGTCGCGCTGAGGAGGCGCTTCAGGATGAAGTGAAGATGAATTGCGACATGTGCCAGTATCGCTTGGAAGCGATGAAGCATATTGATCATCATCATCATCATGATCATGAGGATCACCATCACGGGCATCATCATCACAATCACGACCATGACCATGACCATGACCATGACCATGACCATGACCATGACCACGACCATCATGATCACCATCATGATCATGCGGAAACCGGAGGAAGCAAACGATGATTCTCGTTCTTGCAGGGACCAGCGATGCCAGAGAGCTGGCACTACGCATACGGTCTGCAGGCTCTACCGTGCTTACAACCGTAGTTACGGAGAGTGCAGCCAAAAGCATGGAAGCCGAGAAGCTTCCTGTGTTGACCGGACGGCTTACGGCGACCGACATGCAGCAGCTAATCGCAGATAGAGGGGTTCGCATCGTCGTCGATGCAACGCATCCATTTGCCGAAGAAGCTTCGAAGAACGCGATGGAAGCTGCGCAGTTGGCTCAAGTTCCTTACGTCCGTTTCGAACGTAAAAGTTTATCAATTGAACAAAGCGCTTTGGTCACCACAGTGGATGACTACAAGCAGGCAGCTGAGCTGGCTGCCGAGAAGCGGGGCAGCATCATGCTGACGACTGGGAGCAAAACATTGAAGATTTTCGCTGATCGGCTTATTGGACTGCCTGATACGACACTCATCGCGAGGATGCTCCCTCGTAAGGACAACATGGAGAAATGCGAAGAACTGGGCATCGAGCAGAAGAACATCATCGCCATGCAGGGTCCCTTCTCCAAGGAATTGAATAAGGCGCTATACGACCACTACAAGGTTACATTAATGATCACCAAGGAAAGCGGTAAAGTCGGAGCGGTGGACGAGAAACTGGAAGCTGCTTTAGAAATGGGAATTCCGAGCATTGTAATCGGAAGGCCGGAGCTTGCGTACGGTAACCTTTACAACGATTTTGACGGTGT
Organism: Paenibacillus sp. GCM10027628; assembly: GCF_042676385.1. NCBI lineage: Bacteria > Bacillati > Bacillota > Bacilli > Caryophanales > Paenibacillaceae > Paenibacillus > Paenibacillus sp. GCM10027628. The sequence continues at coordinate 206,149 of NZ_JBHTHA010000011.1, read as the reverse complement.
GATTAGACATATCGAAACGCATTTTCAGAAGGAGGCTTAATTCAAATGGAATTTCATACGGATTTCAAACCATTGACCGTGCAGCCGCAAGAAATTGAAGAAAAAAGCTTCGAAATGATTACGGAAGAGCTCGGCGAGCATTCGTTTACGGAAGAGCAGTATCCGGTTGTACAGCGTGTCATTCACGCTTCGGCGGATTTCGAGCTTGGACGCAGTCTTGTGTTTCATCCGCGTGCCATAGAAGCGGGCATTGCTGCGATTCGTGCCGGAAAAATATTGGTAGCCGATGTGCAAATGGTACAAGTCGGGATCAGCAAACCGCGAATCGAGCAATTTGGCGGCGATGTGAAAGTTTACATCTCAGATCCGGATGTGATCGAAGAGGCGAAACGTTTGAACACGACGCGGGCGATTATCTCGATCCGCAAAGCGATTCAAGAAGCCGAAGGCGGCATCTTTGCGATCGGCAACGCACCGACAGCGCTGCTGGAGCTGATTCGCCTCGTTAAAGAAGGCATCGCCAAGCCAGGACTCATCGTCGGCGTGCCGGTCGGTTTCGTTTCCGCAGCGGAATCGAAGGAAGAGTTGGCGAAGCTGGATGTTCCGTTCATCACGAACATCGGCCGCAAGGGCGGCAGTCCGGTTGCCGTCGCAGCGGTCAACGCGTTGTCCATCATGGCGGCGCGCAAGGAGTAACGCGCGCCATGGATGAACAACCGGGCAAGCCGCTGCGCCACGGCTATACGACCGGCTCCTGCGCGACCGCAGGAGCCAAAGCAGCGCTGCTGGCTCTGATCGAGCAGGAGCCGCAAGCGCTGGTAGCGATCCGTATCCCGATCGGGGATACGGTTGCTTTTGCCCTGCACAGCTGCACGTACACGCAGCTGTGGGGCGAAGCCGCCGTCATCAAGGACGGCGGCGACGATCCCGATGCGACGCACGGCGCGGAGATCGTCGTGCGCGTGAGCTGGCGCGACGAGCCCGGCGTCGGCATCGATGGCGGCATCGGCGTCGGGCGCGTGACGAAGCCCGGCCTGCCGGTCGAGATCGGTCAAGCGGCGATCAACCCGGTCCCGCGGAAAATGATCCGCGAGACCGTGCAGGAGGTGCTTGACCAGTACGAGATCGAGCACGGTGTAGATGTGCTCGTGTCGGTGCCCGCCGGCGAAGAGATCGCCAAGAAGACGCTGAATGGGCGTCTGGGCATCATCGGCGGCATCTCGATCCTCGGCACACGGGGCATCGTCGTGCCATTCTCAACGGCAGCTTACAAGGCCAGCGTGGCGCAGGCGATCCGCGTGGCCGTTAAATGCGGCTGCGACCATATCGTGTTATCGACCGGCGGCCGGACGGAGACATTCGGGATAAGCCTTTATCCCGAGCTCCCGGAGGAAGCTTTCGTCGAGATGGGCGATTTTGTAGGCTTCGCTTTAACGCAGTGCCAGAGACAAGGCATCCGCAAGGTGACTTTGGTAGGCATGATGGGCAAGTTCTCCAAGGTTGCGCAAGGTGTTATGATGGTGCACTCGAAGAGCGCACCGGTAGATTTCGGATTTCTTGCGCAGGTGGCGGTCGAAGCCGAAGCCTCTGAAACGTTAGCGGATGAAATAAGAGCAGCCAACACGGCTGCCCAGGTTGGGGATATGATGGCCGCAGCCGGATATATGCGTTATTTTGAACGATTATGTGAGCGCTGTTGTGAAGCCGGACTTCAAGAAGTTGGACGCGATGGATTCGATGTCATTGAAACGGTCATTATTTCGATGAAAGCAGAGCTTTTGGGGAAAGCGGCTCTGTATCATAAGGGCAAGATGGGGGAGAACGGGTAGCATGGGCAGAAATATGAAATTGATTGGCATCGGCGATAATGGCCGGGAGAGTCTGCTGCCGCAATATGTGAAGTGGATCGAAGAGAGCGAAGTGCTCGTCGGCGGTGAGCGAAATTTGGCTTTTTTCCCGAATTATCAGGGGCAAAAGATCGTCATTAAAGGCAGTTTGCCCGGACTGATCGCCGAGCTTCAAAACGAGAGTCGTTCCGTAGTGATTTTGGCATCGGGGGACCCGCTGTTTTACGGAATTGGCGGCTATGTATCGAAGAGGCTGGAGGGCGTGGAGATTTACCCGTATACGAGTTCGATCCAATTGGCGTTTGCCCGGATGGGTGAAAGCTGGCAAAACGCCTATGTGACCAGCGTGCACGGCCGAAGCATGAAAGGACTTGCACAGCGGATTGATGGGAAAGACCTGATCGCTCTTCTGACGGATGAGACGAACACACCGAGTGCAATTGCCGCCTATCTGCTGGCTTTTGGCATGACGGAATATCGTGGGTTTGTTGCTGAGAATCTCGGTGGCGCAGAAGAGCGCTGCGCTTGGTACGATTTGGAGCAGCTGCTGACTTGCACCTTCTCGCCTCTGAATGTTGTTATTTTAAAAAAGCAATCGCCGGGTCCTGTCTGGTCATTAGGGATTGAGGACGAACAATTCGCGCAGCGGAAGCCGGATAAAGGCCTCATCACGAAAAAAGAAGTGAGAGTGCTTAGCCTAAGCCAAATGGCTCTACAGCCGGATAGCATCGTTTGGGACATTGGAACCTGTACGGGTTCAGTAGCCATTGAGGCGGCGCGTATAGCCCGGGATGGTGCGGTTTACGCCATCGAAAAAAATGAAGACGATTTGAAAAACTGTCTGGAGAACAGCATTAAATTTCGAGTGGACATTACGGCTGTTCAGGGCAGAGCGCCTAAAGGTTTGGATGCTTTCCCGGATCCGGATGCGATCTTTATCGGGGGCAGCGGCGGAGAAATGCAGGAATTATTAGAGCTTTGCAGCACGAGGCTTAAACCGGAAGGAACGATCGTGCTGAATGCAGCTACGATTGAGACCTTATATGAGGCCGATCAGACGTTTACTCGTCTCGGCTTTGATGTCAGCATTACCCTTGTGCAGGTGTCCCGCAGCAAGCCGATCCTGCATATGAAGCGGTTTGATGCGCTCAATCCGATTTACATCATCACGGCAAAGCACAAGCAGACAGCCATAGAGGAGGCAACTGGGGATGAGTAAATTAGGAACCTTATACGGCTTGGGTGTTGGCCCTGGCGATCCGGAATTAATAACAGTCAAGGCGTTTCGATTGTTAAAAGAATGCCCTGTGATCGCTTATCCGCGGAAAAAGCGCGGAGCCAAGAGCTATGCGCTTGCCATAACCGAGTTATACGTGAATACGGAGCAAAAAGAGATGATCGGCCTAACGTTTCCGATGACAAAGGATCGTGAAGCGTTGGAATTGCAGTGGACGAAAACCGTGGAAACGGTATACGGCTATTTGGCTGAAGGTAAAGATGTCGCTTTCGTTACAGAGGGCGATCCGATGATCTACAGCACATATATTCATCTCATGCGTTTAATGAATGAAAGGCATCCGGAGGTACGGGCGGTTTCCATTCCGGGTATTTCCTCGGTGAACGCTTCGGCATCCCGCCTAGGTATTCCAATGGCCGACGGTGACGAACAGATCGCGATTGTGCCTGCAGTCGAGGACTATGGCCGGATGCGTAAAGCAATTGAAGAGCACGATTGCATTGTATTTATCAAAGTGGCCAAAGTCATTGATCTGATGCTTGAAGTGCTCCGCGATTTGGGACTCGTCCATAAAGCGTCCGTCCTCACCAAAGTGACCTCTGCCGAAGAAGAAATCTGGCGGAATATCGAAGAGCTTGAGGGACGGGAACTGGAATATTTAACCTTAATGGTGGTGAGAAAATAAATGAAGGTATATATCATTGGAGCAGGTCCCGGCGATCCTGATTTAATAACGGTAAAAGGCTTGAAACTGTTACAACAAGCAGATGTGGTCATGTATACCGACTCGCTCGTCAATGAAGAGTTGATCGCGAAAGCGAAGCCGGAAGCCGAAGTGCTCAAAAGTTCCGGCATGGAGCTTGGCGAGATGGTAGCCCTCATGGTCGATCGGCTCAAACAGGGTAAAATGGTCGTGCGCGTTCATACCGGCGATCCAGCCATGTTCGGTGCGACGATGGAGCAGATTGCACTTCTGCGTAAAGAAGGCATTGGCTACGAAATTGTGCCTGGCGTCAGCTCAGTCTTCGCATCGGCAGCGGCTGTCGGCGCTGAGCTTACGATTCCGGAGCTGACGCAGACGGTCATCCTGACCCGCGCTGAGGGTCGTACGCCCGTTCCGGAGCTGGAGAAGCTGCGAGATCTTGCTGCTCATCATTGCACGATCGCCCTCTTCTTGAGTGCGACGTTAATTAAAAAGGTTGTCAGCGAGCTTGTTGAAGCGGGCTGGAGCGAGGAGACGCCGGTCGCAGTCGTTCAGCGGGCAACATGGCCGGATCAGCTCATTGTAAGAACGACTGTAGGTCAGTTGGAAGCGGATATGCGGGCGAACGGCATTCGCTCCCACGCCATGATATTAGCAGGCTGGGCGCTGGATCCCGAGATTCATGGCAAAGAGGAATATCGCTCCAAGCTGTATGACAAATCATTTACCCATCGCTTCCGCAGAGGAGTAAAGCCATGACGATCACGCTAATGGAAGGAGTCGTTCCATCGGTTCGTCAGCAAGGTGAGTATGCTGTCGTAGCGATAACCAAGCATGGCGTGGACATTGCCCGTAAGTTGAGCGAACGAATGAGCGGTACCGACGTTTATTATATGAGCAAATTCGCTAAAGGCGATGAAGAACAGCGAAATATTCAACTTTTTGATGGAAGCGTACGCTTGTTGTTTCCGGCTTTATTTCCCGCTTATCAAGGTCTCATAATCATCATTTCCCTTGGCGCTGTTGTGCGCATGATCGCTCCATTGCTGCAGGACAAGAAGAAGGATCCCGGCGTTGTCGTCATTGATGATAAAGGGGAGCACGTCATCAGCGTGTTGTCCGGCCATCTGGGAGGCGCCAATGAGCTTACGCTGGAAGTAGCGGCTGCCATTGAAGCTCGGCCCGTTATAACGACAGCTTCCGATGTGCAGAAGACGATTCCTGTAGATCTGTTCGGACGGCGGTTCGGCTGGGTGTGGGAATCGGCCGAGAAACTTACGCCGGTAAGCGCGTCTGTAGTCAATGAAGAGCGGATCGCAGTCATTCAAGAATCCGGCGAACCGAATTGGTGGACGCACGATCGGCCGATGCCGCCGAATATCCAAAGATTTTCCCGGATCGATGAAGCTAGATCCTTTGACCCGCAAGCCGTGCTCTTCGTGACACATCGAAAACTGGCTGCAGACGAGCAATCGATTTTGCAGAATGGGGTGTTGTATCGCCCGAAGGTCATTGTACTAGGCATCGGTTGTAACCGCGGGACTTCGGCTGAGGAGATTGAAGCTGTAATTCGTGAAACGCTAGAGGAGCTTGCGTTCTCTATTAGCAGCGTGAAAGCAATCTGTACCATTGATTTGAAAAAAGACGAGGAAGGTCTGCTTGCCGTTACTCAAAAATACGGCTGGGCATTTATTCATTATCCGGCTGAACAGTTAAACACAGTTCCTATTGAAGCACCTTCAGAAACGGTGCATCGGTTTACAGGCGCTTTTGGCGTTAGCGAACCTGCGGTCAAGCTGTATACGGGCAGCGACCGGCTCGCATTGGTAAAGAAAAAATCAGGCAACGTCACCATATCCGTTGGATTGATGGATTTTGCGGACCTGGAACAACCCTCAGGAGGCCAGTGATGGAAAGGCGAATCGTAATTGCAGGGACGGGGAGCGGCGTTGGCAAGACAACCCTCTCGATTGGTCTGATGGCGGCTTTGCAGCAGAGGGGCAGCGTCGTTCAAGGGTTTAAATGCGGTCCAGATTACATTGATCCCACTTATCATACGGCAGTTACGGGCAGAGCCTCGCGTAATTTGGATGCTTGGATGGTCGGGCGTGATGCGGTGAAGGAAATCTACCGTCGGGGCAGACAAGGCGCGGATATTTCCATTATTGAGGGCGTCATGGGTATGTTCGATGGGAAAAATCCACTGTCCGACGAAGGCAGCACCGCCGATATTGGCCGTATTCTGAACGCTCCAGTGCTGCTTGTCGTAAACATTGCCAGTATGGCACGCAGTGCGGCAGCGATTGTAAAAGGCTTTCAGCAGTTTGGCGCGGGAGATCAAATCGTTGGTGTTATCGCCAATCGTGCAGGCAGCGAAGGTCATTACAAAATGGTCAAGCAAGCCATTGAACAAGAATGCGGCATACCTGTCATCGGTTATTTAACGCGGGACGCAGATATTGAGCTCCCGGAACGTCATTTAGGTCTGGTTCCATCGGTAGAAAGGGGGGAGATGAAACCTTTTTTCGATAAGCTTGCGGAGCGGGTGTCAGCACATATAGATTTGGAAAAGCTATTGGAACTGGCTGTATGCGACAAGTTGCCAAGCTTGCCAACGTTATTCCCTGATAGCGCCCCAGCAGTCTCTCAACGTGTCAAAATCGCGGTAGCGAAAGATGCGGCCTTTCATTTTTACTATCCTGAAAATCTGGAGCTGCTCGAAGCTGGAGGCGCGGAATTGGTCTACTTCTCTCCTTTGGCGGACGAAGAAGTCCCGACAGAGGCGGATGGCCTCTATATCGGCGGCGGCTTTCCCGAGGAATTCGCTGCACAGTTGGCCGTGCATGAAAAGGCTAAGTCGTCGATCCTTAAGCGGATTGCGGAAGGAATCCCAACGCTTGCGGAATGCGGCGGGTTTATGTATCTTACCGAATCTATAGCGGACACCTTAGGGAACGCATACCCTATGGTTGGCGTCATCCCCGGAAAGGTTACGATGCAGCCGAAGCTGGCTGCACTCGGTTACCGGGAAGTTGAAGGTATGGCAGGCAACTTCTTGCTTACGCCGGGCGTGTTGGCCCGGGGACACGAGTTTCATTACTCGACGTTCCAGGCGAATGAAGGCGCTCTTCTGAATCCTGCTTTTCAAACAAAAGGAAGACTGGGGACGAAAGCAGAAGGCTTCACAAATGCCAATGTGGCGGCAGGCTATACGCATCTTCATTTTGCTTCACAGCCCGGCATCGTACCTACATGGATTCATGCTTGCGAACGATACCGAAAGCAGCATTGTTAAACACAAACCCCCTAGCCATTACGCAATGGTTAGGGGGTTATTGTCGCAGCACGATTATTTAATATAGGACATCGCTTGGTCCGCAATCGTTTGTTTATAGCGATCCAGGCAATTGCAAAGATAATCTTTGCGGCAGATCGGGCAAGGCTCTTTCATTAATCTATTCAAATTCGTTACTTTACCGACTCCGGTTTCGGAATCTCTTTCGAAGAAAAGGCGGCATTGATTTCGGTCTTTCAACACGACGACAATTTCGAAGAGTCCGTTCTTTTTGTTATCACTGACGATTTTTGCATCCACAACCTGCGGATCGTAAGCCATATGTAATTCCTCCTAAGAGTTTTGCTCAGCAAAACTTTGTTCGTAAGCATAAGCAGAAAATAGTGCATGGTCCCATCTTTGTTAGCTTGGGTGCATTAGTATATTATATAAATAAAAGCAATTTTATTCAATAGGAGGCGATGCGAAGTGATTTTCGATTATTGTGAGAAGGAAAACACCGAGGGGCTGACGGTACTTCATATCGGCTTACAATTTGAAGATGAACCGGATGCCCTATATGTGGCCGTATTGGAACTGGCTGAAGATGACAGTGTGAATGATTGGAAGCTGTTTTATAACGGCTTTGATTGCGGGTATGCTTTTCGCCCGGAGGAAAAAGCGGCACTGATCCATTATGCGGCAGAGCAAGGAATATCGCTCCGTACAGAGACATGAAAAAAGGAATCATCACCCTGTAAGCGGCTGAGATTCCTCGTTTTGTGCTTTTTCGCTTGTCTCGTAACGGTTTCCTGCAAGCTGGGCGTCATTTTGGAAACGGGATTCGTTCCATTCCAGTGTAGTCGGTTGATGGCAGGGTCGAGCTTGCCTTCACGCAGTTGGCGTTTCCTTCTCTTTTGAGCGGCTGACTGAGACATTGACTTACCTCTTTTCATTATGAATTAAACTTGCAACTTAATTGTAGAATACAAACGGGATTGCTGCAAAGGCAAGTTTTATTTAAATAAAAAAGCAACTTAGGGACAGCTGCTTTTTGTACCTTTTATTTTTGGACTAAGGCATCCCGATCTGCGGCTTGCGGCGGTTGTTCCAGCCATCCATGATCGATTAATAGGTTTGCCCCATCTTCAGCATAATTCCCAACATCCAATAATAATCGTGCATATACGGCCGACAAATCATGCCTTGCTGTGACGGCTAAGGAATTTCCATAGGTTCTTATTCTCATTGAAAACATATCCAATTTATGGGCTAACATCAATTTATCTGAAAATGGAGCAAAAGTAGAATCTGTCACCAAATGATCCATGAGCGGCAGCGCGGGTAAATCCTCATTATGAAGGATCTTGCTGAAAATATCGATATGCTTGGAGGAAATTTCTTTTCCTTTCAAAAAAAATTGTTGAACCTGCTGTAATTTGGCTGTTTGGCTAAAGCCGATTAATATAGCTTTGCTCGTCGCATTATTTTGAATGTTATCGTAAAGATGGGTGATCTCCAAAGCCTGAAGGGGTCTGATATCCCCAAAGAAGCCGCTGAGATAATTTTGTTTTTTCACAAAATCTATTTTCTCCGGTATCGGGATATAAGGAGGCTTAATGATCATGCCCTTAGTAATTAATACATCGTTGTTCTCATTGATCAGTTGAATTGAGGAATTCAGGCAATTTGTGAAAAAGTTCCTAACATCCAATCGTGTCATTAAAGGAATGGCAATTCCATAAATACTAATCGCTACTTTTGCCACATATTTCAAATAATGAAGTTAAAACTCGTCGGCGAAAAGTCTGGGTGCTTCCAAATTGACATCTTCTTGGGTAAATCCTATTGGCACAGGATGATTCTCTTGGGAAATATGTCCTTAATACTTTGCACGAATTGTTCAGATAGTTGGAGTCCTTTTTCTACAACTTTTTTAATTTCTTGATCTTCTATATGTTGGAGAAAATATCTCAGTACGCATACAGCCATGCTATTTCCAGCATAAGTTACCCAAAGTTTCCCTATTTCTGATACGGTCAGTTTGTCTTTAGTTGCCGTCTGGCTGGTTGTCAAGGTATCCATACTTGATTATCATAGCTCCTTAATCATTTTATTTCTTTATTGTCTATATTTAGAAAATATTTATTCAATAACTCTATTGGAAAAGGTGAGAACATGCGAATTCAGATTCAATTATCCGTATCCGGAGACAAAGTCAGAGAGGAAGTCATAGAAATTGCCGAACACAAGCTTGGTGAACTAACGGACGATGAAATTGAGAACGCCATTGAGATCAAGATCCGTACTTGGGTGGATCAAATGGTGCAGGTTGAATGGGAAGTGCTGGAATAACTGAATTGCACAGTTGAAAAATGTAAAAAAACAGCTCCGATGTGGGAGGAATCCCCACGGAGCTGTTTGTATGCCGTCGTTTGTACGTTACTGGACGATGGTGTTTACGCCTGTCTTTTGCAAAGCATGTTCCCAGCTAGGGTAATAATACAAGGCGTTTTTCATTAAATCAGGATGCTGTTTCTTCACATTTTTTTTAGCCAGTGACTCTCCGTTGTTGTGAAGCTGCACAATATGGCCAAGCACTTCGTCTGCACTCATGTTTAGCTCCATGGGTTCGTCTCCTTTTCTAATAAAGTTAATAAAACATTACTTACCATAAGAAAGGTAAAATATACATAAATAAAATGGCAAGGGGCAAAATAAGGCTAACATGAGGCGAAAAGAAAGTCGGTGTCTATTCATGAATTGGCCGTCGTTGTCATTGTTTTCTTCGAAACCGCAACCTCTCTGCAAAGGAAAAGCGAGTATTGGAGCCGTTACGAAGGAATTGCTTCGCGATCTCCCTCCTGGGAGAATCGTTGTGCTGCAGCATCGTGATTTGGATGAGGTCGTTGCTCAGGAACTGATTGATCGTAAGGTGAGAGCGGTCATCAATTGCCAGATGACGATGAGCGGTACTTATCCGACTCAGGGGCCGCTTATGTTGCTTCAAGCGCATATCCCGATTTGGGAAGCGGAGATGGACGCTTTCGGCAGATTTACCCAGCATACGGAGCTTATTGTATACGAAGGTGTCATTCATTGCGACAAGTTTTCCATTCCCTGTAAATCCTTTACAAAAGAAGATTGGCTGAAGCTGCAGCAAATCGCAAATAACAACGTTACAATTCTGCTGGAGAATTTTATCCAAAACACGTTAACTTATGCCATGCAGGAAAGAAGCGCCGTGATGGAACCGCTGCCTCTACTCGCTCTGCGTACGGATCTGGAAGGCAAGCACATTATGATCGTTTCTAGAGGAAAAGGCTACAAGAAATCTTTGCAAGAAGCTAAGTCTTTCATTCGCAATGTTAGGCCCATTCTGATCGGGGTGGATGGGGGCGCCGATGCCTTACTGGAATGCGGATATCGGCCGCACATGATCGTAGGCGATATGGACAGTGTGACGGATGCGGCGTTGGCCTGCGGAGCCGAATTGGTCGTCCATGCTTATCAGGATGGGACTGCGCCGGGCCTGGCAAGGGTTGAAGCGTTAGGTCTGGATGCCCATGTGCTTCCATGCTTTGGGACGAGTGAAGATGCAGCGCTGCTGCTTGCCTACGAAAAACAGGGAGAATGGATTGTAACGGTTGGCGCACATACGCATATGATTGATTTTATGGAAAAAGGCCGTGAAGGAATGGGCAGTACGCTGCTTGTGCGGATGAAGTTAGGAGCGCGACTGGTTGATATCAAAAATTTGGAGATCCAAGGTAGGCAGACGAATTCGGTCACAAGAGAAGCGTGGGGAACGATGGTCATTTCTATTTGCTTCATTGCGCTCGGATTACTCCAAATGCATTGGATTACAAAGCGTATCTCCCACGTAGTATGGAACTGGGGGGGATTCGGTTGAAGCCGTACGTTTCCATCATCATTCCGGCCTGGAATGAAGAGCATACGATTTTTCGCACGCTTCGCTACCTGCAGGAAAGCGCAGAGCTGGCTTGGGAGGATGAGCTCCACTTTGAAATCATCGTCGTCGATGACGGCAGCCGCGATAGAACGTATGAGACCGCATGGCCGTGGGCTGACAAAATGGTGAGGCATCGCCGGCGGCGAGGCAAAGGCGCTGCCCTGCAGTCTGGCATCGAGCATGCCAGAGGCGAAGTGTTGTTGTTCATAGATGCTGACGTTCAAGCCTCGGTGCGGCATGCCTTGGTATTGACGGAGCCGCTGCTTCGCAAAGAAGCGGATATGGTTATTGCGAAGCTGCCGCCATCCGGCGCCAAATCGGGCTTCGGTCTGGTCAAGGGCTTGGCCCGCCGCGGTATTTACCGCCTCAGCGGCTATCGGACCGCAGCTCCCTTATCCGGACAGCGCGCGATGCGCGCTGATCGCCTGCGGGAGCTGGGTTGCTTGGCGCGCGGCTTCGGCGTGGAAGTCGCGCTAACGATCGATGCGGCGCGACGCGGCTTGCGCATCGTGGAGCTGGATGTGCCGATTTCGCACCGGGAAACGGGGCGAGACTGGCACGGTTTCGTCCACCGCGGGAAGCAATTCGTCGCGGTGGGGGCTGCACTGCTGACGCGCTGGAAGGAGAGGAAGCCGGTATGATGCTCATCGGATCGATCCTCGATCTGATCGTGCTTTGGGCATCGGGACGGTGGCTGCTGCCGCATGTCCAGCGGTTTTTGGAGGCGCACGGCCGCACGGAGCCCAACTATCTCGGCATCACGATACCTCGTGGGATGGGGATTCTGATTTGGCTGTTGATTGGTTTGCAGGAAATGCTTCTGCAGTCGTTATTGTTATTTGAGCCGATCTGGCACGACTTCATGCTTTGGAGCGGCTTATATGAGGATCAAATAAATAGGGGAATCGAGCTGCTCGAAATTATCGAAGCCGCGTTTCGCATGTATGCGTTTGCAGTGACGGTTATATTCCTGTTGGGTTGGACGGATGATTTGATCGGCAATAAGTCGGTCAAGGGCTTGCGCGGACATTGGCGATACTGCAGGGACTCGGGCGCGATTTCTATGGGGGCTGTCAAAGCTGTCGGAACATTCACCGTTTCAGTGTGGCTGATTATGACCCAGCAGCATGGCAAAATCCCCATCTGGGAGATGGGGATCGATTTATTGCTATTAACGCTATCGACGAATGCCCTGAATTTGCTGGATGTTCGCCCCGGACGTTCTTTGAAGGTTTTTTTGTTTGCGACCCTCGCGATTGGGCTGGGGTGCAGCGTCTGGGAAGTCACTCAGTTACTCTGTCCGATAGTCCCCGCCATCATAGGAGGGCTTCTCCTATATCGGAATGATGTGAAAGCGCGAGGAATGCTAGGTGATGCGGGCGCGAATTTGCTTGGTTTCACATTAGGTTACGGGATGACGATGGTACTTCCTTTAGAGGTCAAAATATGCTTGATTCTCGTACTAAGTTACTTGCATAAACAAGCAGAGACGAGTTCCCTTACGAAGATTATCGAGCAGAATCGTTTCTTGAATTGGTTGGATCGATTAGGCCGGACATAGTGTTCGGCTTATTTCACCACGTCAGGAAAGCGTAACTTCTTTACGCGCGCGCTGTAGCGCTGCCGATTGGCGGTAGTCAACTCCCAATGCGCTAAAGTGTTTAGCAAACTTTCCTGTTGACGATTAAACTTCCACTAAATGTGTTCGCTAATCTTCGAAAGATCTGTGTAGGCAAGATGCTGATTTGTGTGTGATGAGTTTCTATTTGGAACCTGAATTGGGTGTGTTGGCTGATCCTTGCCCTTGGTAGAACGTCCCCTAGGTCTGACTTTTTCCATCTAAGAACAATTGTTCGCTAATAGAGACCGTCTAGACGCTAAAAGGGGAGGAATCTCCATCTAGGAGTCGATTAAAGAACGTAAGACCATAATTAACGAAGATGGTTCTTTAATTATAGACTTTTGTTCGTTCGAGACCTTTTTGGAGCATGCATCCAAAGAAATTACGTCCAAAAGGTGCGCTAATAGCGACCCATATTCTCTGAATTGCTGAGCATGCATTCTTTCAATCTCCTCATGGTGATCAGCTGAGCATCACGAGCTTTTCTTCGGCCGCTTCGCCTTAAACCTGGGAGCTACATAATTTCTTTTGCGGTCGCGGAAAAATGTCCAGCCCCCGATAAATGCGACTCCAATCAAGAATAATAGGAGACCAAAGGAAAATTTCCCCCAAAGCACATGGCCGTCTTCCCCATTAAATTGAGCAAAAACCGCATCCTTCATCGCAAGAAATCCATAAGTCGCGGCTAGGCCGGGGATGACGAGGAGAAGAATGGCAATAAATCGAAAAAATGGCGCTTTCATAGTTGCTCCTTACTTATCAATCTGATGGTTTTCTATCATCATACTCTGAATCTGTTTTTGTGTCTAATTCACAAATAAGACTATGATTTGGGTGGCAAAAAAGGGTAATATAATAGAGACAAGCGTATACATATGAGGTAAGTCAACGTTGGATGGGCAGCATGATAAGTACATTTTGCCCGGATTAAGATGCTGGGTTTCCTACGGAATGCGCAGCAAATGCTTACGAAAAAAGTTTTGCTCAGCAAAACGCTAAGGAGGAGTCAGAATGAGTGAACATAGATATGACGTGGTGGTGCTTGGCGGAGGGATTGGCGGCTATACGGCTGCCATTAGGGCCGCGCAGTTAGGAAAAACCGTTGCGGTGGTGGAAAGGGACAAGCTGGGTGGCACTTGCCTGCATCAGGGCTGCATACCAAGCAAAGCTTTGCTCCGCAGCGCCGAAGTCTACGCGACGATGAAGAAAAGCGAAGAATACGGCATCTCGGCCGCTTCCGTAGAGTTGCATTTTGAAAACGTATTAGGCCGCAAACAAAGGATCGTTGATCAGCTTCATCAAGGTCTGCAATTTCTCATGAAAAAAAATAAAATTACGGTCCACTACGGCAACGGGCGTGTTATCGGTCCTTCGATTTTCTCTCCTCGAAGCGGAGCGGTTTCCGTAGAGAAGGAAGACGGCGATATCGAGACGCTTCTCAATTCCAATTTGATTATCGCGACCGGCTCGAGACCGCGCAGCCTGCCTGGGTTGGACGTGGACGGCCAGCACATCCTTTCCAGTGAAGATGCTTTGAGGATGGAGGAACTGCCGAAGTCGATTATCATTGTCGGGGGCGGTGTCATTGGCGTAGAGTGGGCTTCCATGCTGAACGATTTTGGCGTTGAGGTGACGATCGTTGAGCTGGACAAGCGTCTGGTCAGTCTTGAGGATGCGGACATCTCCAAAGAATTGGAGCGGTTGTTCAAAAAACGCGGCATTAACCTCGTGACTGGCGCCAAAGTATTGCCTGAATCGGTGAACGTTGCGAATGGAGGGGTAACGCTGAAAGCGGACAAGCAGGGGGAAATCGTTGAACTGGCTGCCGATAAGGTGCTGGTGTCCGTCGGACGCGTTGCGAATACGGAAGGAATCGGTCTGGAAAATACAGATATTAAAGTTGACAAAGGCTTTATTAGCGTAAACCGTTTCAATCAAACGACGGAGTCGCATATTTATGCGGTCGGCGATGTGATCGGCGGTCTCATGCTGGCGCATGTTGCCGGTCATGAAGGGATTTTGGCGGCAGAGCATCTGGCGGGTCAGACACCTCATGAATTGCAAGCCCACCTTGTACCGCGTTGCACGTATACAAGACCGGAGATCGCCAGCGTCGGCTGGACGGAACAGCAAGCTGTCGAGCGAGGTCACAAGGTAAAATCAGGAAAATTCAGCTTTAAAGGTATCGGTAAAGCGCTCGTATATGGCGAAGCGGATGGTTTCGTTAAGGTCATTGCAGATGCCGAAACTGACGATATTCTTGGCGTACATATGATTGGACCCCATGTGACGAACAGCATTACGGAAGCTGCCCTCGCGCAGGTACTAAATGCGACGCCTTGGGAGGTCGGGCAGACCATCCATCCCCATCCGACCTTATCGGAAGCGCTGGGCGAAGCGATGCTCGCAGTGGACGGGATTGCGATAAGCGGATAATTTGCGGATAAAAATTGTATTCGTAGCCGATTGCGTTTATAATAAGCTTATAGTGTCAAGTCTTAGGACCAGGTAATAAATTATTAGAATCTAAGGAGGCAAACTCCATGTCAATCGGCCAGCTTTATAAGCACAGAAGCTTAGGTCTTTCCGACGACGAAGCTATTCGCATGTACACAATCATGAGCCTTACTGCTAAATACGACGAGCGCGGTCTTATGCTGCAGCGCGCGGGCAAGGTGCCTTTTCATATTTCCGGCATGGGTCAATATGCGGGTCAAGTTGGAATGGCTTTTGCCATGCAGCCGCAAAAAGATTATTTCCTGCCTTATTATCGCGATTTTGCTTTCGTTCTTTCCATAGGCATGACGGCGAAGGACTTAATGCTTTCGCTCTTTTGCAAAGCGGAAGATGTAAGCAGCGGCGGCAGACAAATGCCGGGTCATTTCGGCGACAAGAAAAACAATGTGGTCACAGGCTCTTCCCCGGTTACGACACAAGTGCCGCACGCCGTGGGTATTGCGCTTGCCGCGAAAATGAAAAAACAAGATTTTGTTACATTCGTTTCCTTCGGAGAAGGCTCCAGTAACCAGGGGGATTTCCATGAGGGCTGCAACTTTGCGGGTGTTCACAAGCTTCCTGTCATTTTTGTGTGCGAAAACAATCAATATGCAATTTCGGTTCCGCTACATAAGCAAGTTTCTGGTAGAATCGCGGATCGTGCGCTTGGTTACGGATTCCCGGGAATTCAAGTGGACGGCAGCGACGCGCTGGAAATGTACCGTGTGATGAAAGAAGCGAGAGAAAGAGCGGTTCGCGGAGAAGGCCCGACTTTAATCGAGATGGTTTCTTACCGTCTGATGCCGCACTCGACTTCGGATGATGACATGCTTTATCGGACCAAAGAGGAAGTTGAACAAAACCGTCAGAAGGACGGCATTGTCAAGTTCAAAGAGTATTTGATGGAATGTGGGCTTTGGAGCGAAGAGCAAGATCGCGAACTTCAGGATCGGCAAAAGCAGGAAATCAATGAAGCGACGAAATACGCGGATCTTGCGCCTTATCCGAAACCGGAAGATACGCTCCTCCACGTTTATGCGGAAGGAGATGGCGTATAACAGATGGCGGTCATTACTTATTTGGAAGCAATTCGTTCTGCGATGCAGGAGGAAATGCATCAAGACGATAACGTCTTCGTACTTGGCGAAGACGTGGGCAAGGGTGGTGTCTTAAACACCACCAAAGGTTTGCGCGATCTGTTCGGCGAAGATCGCGTGCTCGACACCCCGCTGGCGGAGTCCGCCATCGTCGGTGTAGCGATCGGTGCGGCGATGTACGGCATGAAGCCGATCGCCGAGATCCAGTTTGCCGATTTCATCTTCCCGGCAACGAACCAAATCATCAGCGAAGCGGCGAAGATCCGCTATCGCTCCAACAACGACTGGACGTGCCCGGTCGTCATCCGGGCACCTTACGGAGCGACCGGCGCCAGCGCCCTGTACCATTCCCAGTGTCCGGAATCGGTGTTTTTCGGCACGCCGGGCATCAAGATCGTAGCGCCTTCTAATCCTTACGATGCTAAGGGGCTGCTGAAGGCGGCCATTCGCGACCCTGATCCTGTGCTGTACTTCGAGCACAAGAAATGCTATTTGGCGCTTTCCGCAGACGTGCCGGAGCACGATTACATCGTGCCGATCGGCAAGGCCGACGTCAAGCGCCAGGGCACGGACATTACGGTAATCGCCTACGGGATCGCCGTTCATTACGCCCTGCTCGCGGCAGAGGAGCTCGCCAAGGAAGGCATCTCCGCGCATGTTCTCGACCTGCGCTCCTTGCAGCCGCTCGATAAGGAAGCGATCTTGGAGGCCGCCTCCAAGACGGGCAAGGTGCTCATCGCGCATGAGGACAACAAAACCGGCGGCGTTGGCGCGGAAGTAGCCGCGATCATCGCCGAAGAGCTGCTCTTCGAGCTGGATGCTCCTATCGCGAGGCTCTGCGGTCCGGATGTACCGGCAGTCGGCAACAATCCGCCGATGGAGAAGTTCTTCCTGCTTAGCACGGATAAGCTGAAGGAAGCGATGCGCCAGCTTGCGATGTTCTAATCATTTTATATCGTGAAACCACAATAAGCCTCTAAACGCGATTCCTCCTTCGGGAGGGATCTCGGTAGAGGTTTAAGTTACGAAGAACTTCAGTTATCAATGGGGTTGGGCATACTACTGCCTTTTGGATATAACGAAGAAAGTTTTGCTGCCGCAAAACGCTTAGGAGGTACACATATGAACGAAAACAACAGCCGGATCACCGAGGTAACGGTTCCTCATCTGGCGGAAAGCCTTGTCTCGGCTACGATCGGCAAGTGGCTCAAGCAGCCCGGCGATTATATCGAGCAGTACGATGTGCTTTGTGAGCTGTTCACAGAAAAAGTAAATACGGAAATGCCTTCACCGATCGAAGGCAAACTCGTCAAAATTTTAGTAGGCGACGGAGAGACGGCTGCTGTCGGCGAAGCGATCTGCTTGATCGAAGTGCCTGGCGAATCATCGGAAGGTGTCGTAACTTCCGGCCTTTCCGCTCAAGGCGTTGGCACACACCAAGGAGCGGCTCTTGCAGAAGACGCCGACCAAACGATGAGAGGCCGTTATTCACCTGCGGTTCATCGTTTAGCTATGGATCATCAAGTTGATTTATCAAGGGTTGCAGGAACAGGTCTGGGAGGACGCATCACACGTAAAGATGTCGAGCAGTTTATCGCATCCGGCGGTGCTAACGCCGTGAAAGCTGCTGCGCCTACGCAATCGCAACAGCCGGCCGCAGCTCAACCGGCGCCACGTGCAGCTGTTCAACCTGAAGCGGAAGATACCGTTCAACCGTCGAAGCTGCCGGTACGAAGCTCAGGCATTCACTTGTCGGCCAACCCGCCGACCCCGCTCATTGAAGCAGAGGGGCATTCCTTGGATACCCGCAATGAGCACTTCATTGACGTGACGCCGATCCGTAACGCCATCGCGACCCGTATGCGCCAAAGTGTGACGGAAATCCCGCACGCATGGACGATGATTGAAGTGGATGTAACGAACCTCGTGGTGCTTCGAAACAAGGTGAAAGACGAATTTATGCGCCGTGAGGGCATCAATTTAACGTACTTGGCTTTCATGCTGAAAGCTGTCGTCAATGCGATTAAAGATTATCCGATCATTAACTCCGTGTGGGCTGTAGATAAAATTATCGTGAAACGCGATATTAATATCTCCTTGTCGGTGGGAACGGAAGATTCGGTAATGACACCGGTTATCAAAAAAGCGGATCAAAAAAATATCGCCGGTCTCGCAAGAGAAATCGATGAACTAACGAAGAAAACGCGGGCGGGGAAACTATCGTTGAATGACATGGTTGGAGGCACTTTTACGGTTAATAATACAGGCTCCTTCGGTTCGATTCTTTCGTACCCGATCATTAACTACCCGCAAGCAGCTATTGTGACCTTCGAATCGATTGTGAAGAAGCCTGTCGTTATTCAAGATATGATCGCGGTGCGTTCCATGGTTAACCTGTGTTTGTCGCTGGATCACCGGATTTTGGACGGTGTCATTTGCGGAAGGTTCCTCCAACGGGTCAAAGAGAACCTGGAAAGCTATAACTCGGATACGAAAATATACTAACCTTATGAATTGAAAAATAAGCCTGCTGTAAACAATAGGCTAGACAGTACCATAGTAATGAGCATGATGTATATGACGACTTTAAACCAGCGCTTATTTTGTAACACGGGGATTCACTCCTTTTTAAGATGATACGGGGGCACCCTCCAAGATTCGATGGATTTCATCGCATTTGGGGGATAAGCAGCTTGTCTCATCTATATTGTAACTCATTGTGTGTATCGGAGGAAAGTAAATGATCCAGCAAAACCGTTTGGTCCAAGAATTTATCTCCCTCGTTCAAGTGGATAGCGAGACGAAATTCGAACAACAAATTAGCATTGTATTAAAAGAAAAATTCAGTAAACTCGGTTTGCACGTTGTTGAGGATGATTCTATGGCGAAAAGCGGGCACGGAGCAGGTAACCTGATCTGTACGCTTGAAGCAACGGATACGAATCCGGCGATTCCGACGATTTTCTTCACTTCCCACATGGACACGGTTGCGCCCGGGAAAGGCATCAAGCCGCAAATCGGCGAAGACGGCTACATCCGCAGTGACGGAACAACAATTCTGGGAAGCGATGACAAAGCCGGTATTGCGGCCATGATCGAAGGGATCCAGGTGTTAAAAGAGCAAAACATCCCGCACGGACGCATTCAATTCGTCATCACGGCCGGCGAAGAAAGCGGTCTGAAAGGCGCTCGCGCTATGGATCGCAAATGGATGGAAGCCAGTTATGGCTTCGCGCTCGATTCCAACGGCCCTATCGGTGATATCGCGACAGCAGCGCCCGGCCGTGCGGAAATCGAAATCATTTTCCATGGCAAATCCGCGCATGCGGGTGTTAACCCGGAAGACGGTATCAGCGCCATCCAAGTGGCTAGCAAAGCCGTAGCCCGTATGTCGCTTGGCCGTATTGATAGCGAAACAACGGCAAATATCGGCAGTTTTTCCGGCGTAGGTCCGCTGAACGTTGTCTGTGATAAAGTGAAGATGGAAGCGGAAGCTCGCAGTATTGTGCAGCACAAGCTGGAAGCGCAGATTGCTTCAATGAAAGAAGCGTGTGAATCAGCAGCAGCTGATGCTGGGACGACATGCGAATTTAATGCGGATATCGTCTACCAATCATTTATGCACGATGACTCTGCACCGGTTGTGCAGCTTGCTTCCCGAGCTCTCGCGACGCTTGGCTTGAATGCCCGTACGTTCCATTCCGGCGGCGGCAGCGATGCGAACATCTTTAACGGCATGGGGATTCCTACTATAAATATGGCTGTTGGTTACCATGAAATTCACACAACGAACGAGCATATTGCAATCAGTGATTTGGTCAAAACCGCTGAAGTGCTCGTAGCCATTATCAAAGAAACCGCAAAAGGCTAATTCTCACGCATTAGCGAATATAAACCGATCAGAGCCGCTTTTTAAGGTGGCATCTGATCGGTTTTCTCATTTGTTTGCATGAAAACGGCCAGCCCTTCATAGAATTCCATTAATTTCTGAAGGCGGGAGTCGTGCACATGATCAGTTGGGATCGTGGAACGGTAAACGAAAGTATTTCAATTCGAGATGGGATTCAGATCGTAAGCGTTAAGGTACGTACGGGTGATATGCATCAAGCGGTTCATTATACGGATACGATGCGGGTGTTAGTGCCCGGCGACGAGGTGCTCTTGAACGTTACGGCCATCCAACTGGAATTGGGCTCGGGAGGCTACCATTTCATTGCTGCACTAATTGACCCAAAAGAACCGTACTATGCAAGGCCTCAGCCACATGCATCAGGGCATATCATGAAACTAAAATATACGCCTTTTCAACAGAGAGTGCTTGCTGTTGAAGAGCCGGATAGTCCGTTTCATGCTATTTTTCGAGGGGATCATCAACTAGAAGAAATGCCGGTTTTGCTTGGGGAATTGCATAGTATGCTGCCAATTGTTATGTGCTGGCTGCATGAAAAAAGCAGGTTCTTGGAAAGGACTCCGCGTGTAGCTTACATTATGACCGACGGAGGCGCGCTACCCATGGCGTGGAGTGAGCATGTAGCTATATTGAAGCAGCTTGGGTGGCTCCAAACAACGATTACCTATGGGCAAGCATTCGGAGGTGAACTTGAGGCGGTAAACAAGTTTAGCGCGCTGCTGGCGGCTAAACATGCGGCTAAAGCGGATGTTGTCATCGTCACGATGGGACCAGGTATAGTGGGTACTGGGACCCAATACGGCCATTCCGGACTTGAGATTGGGGAACTTGTAAATGCAGTTCATGCTCTTGGCGGCAAACCGATTGTCATTCCGCGCATGAGCTTCAAGGATCCGCGCGAACGTCATCGGGGCATAAGTCATCATACGTGGACGGCTCTGCAGCTCGCATCAAGGGTTCCAGCGTCCATACCGATTCCCATTCTGGAAGATTCGGAATATACTTTCATTCAGAAGCAGTGGGACACAGTTTCACTAAGTCCGTTACACCAATTCATTCCCATTGCAGGGATTACGATGCTAGAAGTAGAATCAGCGCTGCGGTCCTATCCGAGACCGATTACCTCGATGGGAAGGGGATTATTTGAGGACCCAGCTTTTTTTCAAGCGGTTTGTGCAGCAGCGGAGTGGGCATGGCGCGAACATAATCGATGAGTCTAACATCTTTACCCGCTTGCTGTAATAAAACCTGCAAATGACGCTTGATTTCCCACGCTTTTCCTACCAGTCTGAATTGATGATCGGTTACATAGCTTTTCATATCGAACACCTCATTATTATTAAATTTTTGATATAATGATCGATATGCAACGGTTGGACAAGTTATGCCAAATCCAACCCAACATCATATTCCTGTTACTTTGCGGGACCCCACATGAATTTGAGGAGGATGACGAATTATCATGACGACACATAAAAAATTTGAGGAAATTACGCTGCGTACAGAACCTATTTTCAAAGGAAAAATCATATCCCTGCAGGTGGATCATGTGCAGCTTCCTAATGGGGAGACCGCGACGCGAGAAATCGTAAAGCATCCCGGAGCCGTGGCCGTGATTCCGCTTCTGGGTGATAAATTAATCGTCGTAGAACAGTATCGGAAACCACTTGAGAAAAGTCAGGTGGAAATTCCTGCGGGTAAGCTGGATGCCGGCGAGGATCCGCTTCATGCGGCGTTGCGCGAATTGGAAGAAGAAACGGGTTATCGTTCCGAACATGTAAAGCATGTGAGTTCTTTCTATACTTCACCTGGATTTGCAGATGAAATCATTCATTTATATATGGCTGAGCAGTTGATTAAGGGGGAAGCACGTCCTGACGAGGATGAGTTTCTGGAATGCGAAGCGATCACGCTGGAGGAAGCGCAGCAGTATATCCGTGATGGTCGAATCAGCGACGCCAAGACGATCATGGCTGTCTATGCTTGGCAGTTGTACCGATTAACCGGACAAATTTAAGATGGATGCATATTACGTAGACCTGCATATCCATATTGGTCGAACGGAAAAAGGCAATGCGGTCAAGATCAGCGCGGCGAATGACCTCACCTTTTATAACATTGCGCGCGAAGCATCGGAACGAAAGGGCATGGAGGTTATTGGGATTATTGATTGCCATTCGCCGACCGTTCAGGAAGAGATCATGATGTATCTGGATCAAGGCGAAATGGTGGAGCAAGAAGGCGGGGGGATCCGTTACCGGGAGACCACGATCATGCTGGGCAGCGAAATTGAGGTGCGGGACCCGGGTATGGGAGCCGCTCATTTGCTGGCTTATATGCCTGATCTCCCGACGATGCAAGACTTCACGCGCTGGATGAAGCATCACATGAAAAATGTAGAGCTTAGTTCGCAGCGCATCTATGTGCCGGCTCGTGTGCTTCAAGAAGAAGTGATCGGCAGGGGCGGCATTCTCCTCCCTGCGCATATTTTCACTCCTCACAAAAGCGTGTATGGCAGCTCGTCTACGAGGATGGAGCACTTGCTTGATCTGGATGGGATAGCAGCGGTTGAATTAGGGTTGAGTGCCGATTCCGACATGGCCGGCTTAATTTCGGAACTTGACCGATATACGTTTGTGACGAACTCTGACGCGCATTCGCTTGGCAAGATCGGACGGGAATACAATCTGATGCAGCTAGCTGCTCCTACTTTTGAGGAGCTTGTGAAAGCTCTTCGCCGTCAAGATGACCGGGCTGTCCTGGCCAACTATGGGCTGAATCCGCGGCTTGGCAAATATCACCGGACTTACTGCGGCGACTGCGAATCTATATTGGATGAAAGCGCCACGACGGTGGAGCGCTGTTTGTATTGCGGCAGCAAGAAAATTGTTCGCGGTGTCATGGATCGAATTTTGGTTTTAGCGGATCGGGATGAACCATTATTGCCGTCTTATCGACCACCCTATCACTTTCAAGTGCCTCTGGAATTCATTCCCGGCTTGGGGCCGAAGAAGCTCGATCAACTTTTGCTTCGGTTTGGGACGGAGATGAATGTGCTTCACCGTGCATCGCGAGAAGAACTTAGGGCTGAAATTGGCGAAGAAATTGCAGCTTATATCGTACAAGCCCGTGAAGGGCGGTTAGAGCTGGAGGTTGGAGGAGGCGGAAAGTACGGCAAAGTGAAAAATCATTCATAGTTTCCGGGTGCTGCTCATAAGCTTGTCTTTGTAAGAGTTGTACAAAGGGAAGGAGCAGCGGGATGAACAGAAACTTATCGATGAAGCAATATATGAAGGATAATTTGCCGCTCTTTATATTCGTCTCTGTGCTTTTTGTCATTGGCGTCGTATTTGGCGCCGTGATGGTCAATGCACTCTCACTGGAGCAGAAACAGGAGATGTCCCGCCATCTGGGCAGTTTTTTTCATGAGCTTAACGATGGGGCGGAGTTCGATAGCCAGCAATCCTTCGTACAATCTTTTGGCATGCATATGAAGTGGATTTTGCTCATTTGGTTGTTCGGGCTTTCGATTATCGGTTTGCCGCTCATTCTTGTATTGGATTTCCTGAAGGGTGTGCTGATCGGTTTTACGGTAGGTTACCTGGTTGGACAAATGTCATGGAAAGGCATGCTGTTTGCCCTTGTTTCCGTCGCTCCGCAGAACCTGATTGTCATTCCCGCCATCCTTTTTTGCAGTGTGGCAGCCATGGCTTTCTCCATATATATGATCAAAAATCGATTCATCAGCCGCAAGGGGACGATCTACCAACCATTTATGCGATATACTTCGATCACGCTGCTGATGGGCGTCTTTTTATTAGGAGCTGCCTTGTGGGAGGGCTACATTTCGCAGTTGATGATGAAGTGGGTCACGCCTATGCTAGCAGGACTTTACAGTTGATCCGTCACGCAGGTTATGTTTGACTTTGTCAGCATCCTCCCCCTATAATGAAGAAAGTGGCTACATTTGGGCTTTGCTGCCCGCCGGTTTGAGGGGGAGGAGTATGGAAGCAAGGATCGAGAAGATTAAGCAGCAGCTGCAATCCCAAGGGTACAAGCTAACCCCTCAACGGGAAGCGACGGTACGAGTATTGCTGGAGAATGAAGAAGATCATTTAAGCGCCGAAGATGTGTTTATGCTCGTGAAAGATAAGGCTCCTGAGATCGGACTGGCAACGGTATACCGAACTTTAGAGCTGCTTAGCGAACTGCATGTTTTGGAGAAAATGAATTTTGGAGACGGTGTGGCCCGTTATGATCTGCGTGACGATAGCACGCGCCATCACCACCATCACTTAATCTGCGTGCAATGCGGTGCCGTAGATGAAATTATGGAAGATTGGCTAGGACCGCTCGAAGAACGGTTAGATCAAGATTTTCATTTTCAAGTGCTGGATCATCGGCTTGATTTTCAAGGCATTTGCCATCGCTGTAACGATCGAGGGAAGCCGGACTCATTGGACAAATCAAAAACAACAGCTTCTCAGTAGAAGCTGTTTTTATTATTATGAAGATGCCTGTATTCGCGGACTGCGAGTATAGGCATTTTTGTTTGACATCTCTATGATGTAACCACGAACGCTCCTTGCCGAACACATAATCTGATTTGAAGCATGGAATATTAGGCTTATAAAGGAAAGCAGGAGGTTGTGATAATGCCCCTTAACCCATATGTAGTTGGCGTACCGAAAGAAATCAAAAACAACGAGAACCGCGTAGCTCTCACGCCCGGCGGTGCAGGAATGCTGCGGATGGCAGGGCATCAAGTGCTTGTAGAAGCCGGAGCGGGTGTCGGCAGCGGCTTCGCGGATGATGATTATGCCAAAGAAGGGGCCACTTTGATTGCAAATGCCGCAGAGGTATGGGCAAGCAGCGAAATGATCATGAAAGTCAAGGAACCGTTGCCCTCCGAATATGGCTACTTCCGCGAAGGGTTAATGCTGTTTACTTATTTGCACTTGGCAGCGGCCAAAGATTTAGCCGAACATTTGGTAAATAAAGGTGTAACCGGCATCGCCTATGAAACCATTCAACTGGCAAATGGCAGTCTGCCTCTCTTAACCCCCATGAGTGAAGTAGCGGGGCGGATGTCCGTTCAAATCGGCGCTCACTTTTTGGAAAAGTTCTACGGGGGGCGGGGGATTCTACTTGGTGGCGTGCCAGGGGTACCGCCGGCCGATGTTATCATTCTTGGGGGCGGCATCGTGGGTACGAACGCAGCCAAAATGGCGTTGGGTCTTGGCGCTAACGTCGTTATCATCGAGCGCAGCGCGGATAGGATGAGAGCGCTGGACGATATTTTCGGCGGTCGGCTGCGGACGTTAATGTCCAATCCTCATAATATCGCCAATGCCGTACAGAAGGCGGATTTACTGATAGGAGCCGTGCTCATACCGGGTGCGAGAGCCCCACGGTTAGTCACGGAGACGATGGTACAGGGCATGAAGCCGGGTGCAGTCATTGTTGATGTGGCAGTCGATCAGGGAGGATCAATCGAAACGATAGATCGTGTGACGACGCACAGCGATCCAACCTATGAGAAGTATGGCGTTCTCCACTATGCGGTCGCTAATATGCCAGGAGCGGTGCCTCGGACATCTACGTTAGCACTTACCAATGTAACAATGCCGTATGCTCTTGAGCTGGCAGGTAAAGGGTTTGCGCGAGCGATTGCAGAGAACATACCTCTTCAGCTTGGCGTCAATACATATAAAGGACAGATCACACACCCTGCAGTTGCTGAGGCTCTTAGCCTGCCGTATGTGGCGTTGTCTTCACTGACATAAATGCTTGTAACCAATCATATCCTGTCCGTAATGATACCTTGAAAAGGGGACTGGCTATGATTATTTCTTATCGAAAATGGTTGACACGGTTGCGTTTTATCATGCTCTTTATGGCGCTTACGGTCATTCTGTATCAAGTTATGGTTGTGCTTACAGGTTGGATCCAGCCAATGAATAAATATAAAACACCTTCAGGCAAGTCAGTTAAAGTGTTTCAGCAGCATCAGCATACACCGTTCAAGGAATCGGGTTCTTCGATGAGCGATCGCTTGCGCTTATTTTATTGGTACGGCGAATAACCGAAAAAAGAGGAGTTCTCTACGGAATCGTTGAATGCTTAGTTATGAATACAAGGCATTTAGTGAAGGAGCATATCGGCATGATGAAAAAGGACCTGCAATCCTTCATCCGATTTTTGTCCGTGGAACGTGGACTTTCGAAAAATACGCTTGAGTCCTACGAGAGGGACTTACAGCAATTTGTCACATATTTGGAAGGACAAGGTGTAGCCGCCTGGAGAGATTCCGGAAGAACGCATATCGCCGGCTATTTGTCCAGGTTGAAACAGCTCGGACGAGCCACCGCTACATTATCCCGCACGATGGTATCCATCCGTACACTCTATCAATATTTGATTCGTGAACGTATGCTTGAATCGGATCCTTCGGTTATGGTAGAGACGCCTAAACTGGAGAAAAAGCCTCCCACGGTGCTGTCAATCTCAGAAGTGGGAACTCTGCTGGAAGCACCTAAGCTGGAATCGGCAGGCGGTGCAAGAGATAAAGCAATGCTGGAGCTGCTATACGCTACAGGAATTCGAGTATCGGAACTGACTTCATTAAATATTACAGATGTCAATCTGGATATGGGCTTCATTCGTTGTATTGGCAAAGCGGATAAAGAGCGTATCATTCCGATAGGCTCCATATCGGTCCGCTGTCTGGAGTCTTATTTATCTAAGCACCGACCTAAATTGCTGAAAAAGGTTGCTGACGAAGAGGCACTATTCATAGGCCATCTAGGCACACGCATGACAAGGCAGGGGTTTTGGAAAATTTTGAAACGTTATGCGCTGGATGTGAACATCCAAAAAGATATTACTCCGCACACGCTTCGACATTCTTTTGCCGCACATTTGATTGAAAATGGGGCTGACCTCAGATCGGTTCAAGAGATGCTTGGACATGCTGACATTTCCACCACGCAAATGTATGTGCAGGTGACAAAGCTCAAAATGAAGGAAGTATACAATAGAGCGCATCCTCGCGCCAATATGTAACATATTACAGCGGCATTCTCCGTGAGAGGATGTCGCTGTTTTGCATTCTTTTAATGGAAATGAGATAATACAAGGTGGTTAAAACTAGCTATCGATTTGGAGGGAAGCAGGTGCGCTTCGAACGGATTTGTTTAATCGTACTTGATAGTGTAGGCATTGGCGAGTTGCCTGATGCCGAGCGGTTTGGTGACAATGGCTCACATACACTGGGACACATTGCTGAGAAGGTCAAAGATTTCTCGCTGCCGAATATGCAGCAGTTAGGTTTAGGTAATATTGCCGAATTAAAAGGTATTCCAGCCGTTAATAACCCTGAAGGCTATTTTGGTAAAATGGCGGAGGTTTCCGTTGGTAAAGATACGATGACGGGCCATTGGGAATTAATGGGGCTCCGCGTATCCATTCCTTTCAACGTCTATCCGGATGGTTTTCCTGAGAAACTGATCCGTCAATTCGAAGAAGAAACCGGGCGCAAGGTCATCGGCAACAAGCCGGCTTCGGGAACTGAAATTTTGGATGAGCTGGGCGAGGAACAAATGAAGACGGGCGCTTGGATCGTCTATACGTCGGCTGACAGCGTATTTCAGTTAGCCGCCCATGAGGAAATAATTCCGCTCGACGAATTATACCGCGCTTGTGAAATAGCCAGAAAGCTAACGCTGTCCGAAGAATTTGCAGTTGGGCGTGTCATCGCCAGACCTTACCTGGGCAAGCCGGGCGACTTCAAACGTACGCCGAATCGTCACGACTATGCCGTGAAACCTCCTGAACCTACAGTGATGAACCATCTTAAGGATGCAGGTCTTGACGTCATTGCGATCGGCAAAATTAATGATATTTTCGATGGTGAAGGGGTCACGAAAGCAACTTCGACCAAAAGCAATCTGGATGGCATTCAGAAAACAATCGAGACACTTGGGACTTCGTTTAAGGGCTTAGCCTTTACGAACCTCGTGGATTTTGATTCTTTGTACGGCCATCGCCGCGATCCTGAGGGATACGGCAGAGCGCTGGAGGAATTCGACTTGTATGTACCACAGCTCAAGGCAGGTCTTGGCCCGAAAGATTTGCTTATTCTCACAGCGGATCATGGGAATGACCCGATCCACGCCGGCACCGATCATACCCGTGAATATGTGCCTGTACTGCTGTACAGCCCAAGCTTGCAGTCCCCAGCTTCGATTGGCATTCGAGCGACATTCGCCGATCTGGGAGCTACGATTGCCGAGAACTTTGGGGTAACCGCGACAGGGAACGGCGAGAGTTTCTTGAACCTTTTAAAATAAATGTAAGAAAAAGTTAAGGAGGACCCCCTATGTCCGAAACGACCCTCATTCAAAAGATTCAAGAAGCAGCAGCTTATATACGAAAAGAAACCGGCATCCAGCCGCAAATCGGGCTTATTCTTGGCTCGGGACTTGGCGTGCTTGCCGATTTAATTGAGCAGCCTATTGTCGTGGATTATGCCCGGATTCCACATTTCCCGGTATCCACCGTTGAAGGTCATGCTGGGGAATTGGTTGTAGGAACCATTCAAGGTAAGCAAGTGCTGGTGATGAAAGGCCGTTTCCATGCCTATGAAGGCTATGGCGCGGAAACCGTCTCGTTCCCTGTCCGCGTGATGAAAGAGCTAGGAGTTAAGACACTGATCGTGACGAACGCAGCCGGCGGCATTAACACGTCCTATCAAGTAGGCGATTTGATGGTGATCAGCGACCATCTCAACCTCACTTTTCGCAATCCGCTGATCGGACCTAATGATAACGCGCTGGGCGCGCGCTTCCCGGATATGTCGGAAGCTTACAGCAAACGTCTGCGCAAGCTGGCGCATGATGTGGCCGCATCCCAAAGCTTTATGCTGCAAGAAGGCGTTTATGTCGGTCTGCTGGGTCCAAACTATGAGACACCGGCAGAAATTCGCATGTTCCGTACGCTTGGCGGAGACGCTGTTGGGATGTCCACCGTGCCGGAAGTGATCGTGGCTCGTCATGCGGGTATCGAGGTGCTCGGTTTTTCCTGCATTTCGAATATGGCCTCCGGTATTCTGGATCAGCCGCTTTCCCATGACGAAGTGATGGAGACGACGGAAAAAGTGAAACCGAAATTCCTCAAGTTGGTTCTAGGCATCATCGAAGCATTGTAATAAAGACGCGGCAAGCTATATCCAAGGCCGTTCAGAATTTAGATTTTCTTTATGAAAATTTAAGCATCTTTAGACCTATGATTTAGGGCGTGGTCATGCTACAATATAGTCAATTAGAACTATATCTCCAAAACAAGGATGTGATGGAGCATGACCATTCCCC
Source organism: Paenibacillus sp. GCM10027628 (assembly GCF_042676385.1). Lineage (NCBI taxonomy): Bacteria > Bacillati > Bacillota > Bacilli > Caryophanales > Paenibacillaceae > Paenibacillus > Paenibacillus sp. GCM10027628. The sequence continues at coordinate 176,620 of NZ_JBHTHA010000011.1, read as the reverse complement.
AATTATTAGTAGCCAACTGCCCGCGCTGCGGGAAAGTTTTTCAAAAAAATTTAAGAAATCTATGTTTGGATTGCAGTAGCGGCATAGATGTCTTGCTTAATAGCAGTCTGGATTTTTTGCGTAAACACCATCGTTCTACCTGTGAACAAGTCTCTGCCGCAACCGGTGCGACGCAGGAGCAGTTGACCGCGTGGATGAAGGAAGGCAAATTGCTGCTTTCGGATTATCCGAATTTGCATTATGCCTGCGCCAGTTGCTCGCGTCCGATTCGCAAGCATAAGCTGTGCACGGATTGCACATCTCGCTTAAATAGAGACATTCGAGAGCTCCGTGACAAAGAACAACCGGCTCAAGTCCGAAGAGAAAGAGCGGCGAGTTCGATTGGCAGCTTCCAAATACGCGAGAGACTGAGCAGTGTGTAAATTGTTACGAAATAGGTAATAGTAAAAGTAATGTCCTCCGAAAGGAGGATGTTTTCATGAATCGACCGTTCACAATTTTGTCACACAATTTTCAATGTTTTGCCATCAATCACGTATGGGATTGTCTGGACTTGTTAGGTAAAATAGATGAAGTGAACACAATATGAGGGGGATATGCATGCAAAAGTGGATTTTCTTTGTGTTATTTATACTTGCGGGCGCACTGGGGCTGGGAGTCCTCTTTCAAGATATTTCCGCACGCCAAGATGCTAAGGCTGCAGAAGCTGCTGCAAACAAAGGTCAACAATTGAAAATTGTAGCTTCAAACTGGCAATTTGACCAACCTGATTATAAGATCAAGAGCGGTGAACCTACCAAAGTATCTTTATCCTTAAAAGAGGGCGTTCACGCTATCGATATTACGGGTCAAGGTGTAGATATTAAATTATCTAAAGATAATCCTTCCCAGCAGTTTACATTCGATAAACCAGGGACATATGAAATTCAATGCGTTCTTCCTTGCGGAGAAGGACACGCGAAAATGAAAACGAAATTGGTTGTAGAATAATAGAATATCCATCAGAAGGGGGCTCATGCAGCTCCCTTTTTTAATTTCATTTATACGATGAGGTATTTGCTATGAGGAACACTTTCCAATCAGGAGAGTGCTTTTTTAATTTTCCCAGTGTTGGAATATTTTATAGGGAAATCGTCAACACTGATTAGCAGTAATTCACGCTGCAAAGGCAATGCTTTGCTTTATACGTCAGTCTAAGCTTACGAAGCCAGTTTTGCTGGCGCAAAACTCTTAGGAGGGGTAGAATCGCTATGCTAAAAAAAGGGATTATAAGTCTCATTTGTTTTCAGTTATGCATGCTGCTTCTGATGCCTGCTGTTTTTGCTGAAGAGAAGAAAGCCCAATCGGTAGATCTGACGCCTAATGCGCAGTCGGCCGTACTGATGGATGCGGATACCGGTACTGTAATTGTAGACAAAAATAAAGATACCAAACTTCCGCCAGCCAGTATTACGAAAATCATGACGATGCTGCTCATTATGGAGGCCATCGATCAAGGTAAAATCAAGATGGATGAGAAAGTGCGGGCGAGTGAATATGCGGCTTCGATGGGCGGATCGCAAATTTTCCTTGAACCAGGCGAAGAGATGACGGTACAAGAGATGCTCAAGGGAATCGCAATGGCTTCAGGCAACGACGCTTCGGTCGCAATGGCCGAGAAAATCGCGGGCTCCGAAGAAAACTTCGTGCAAATGATGAATGAACGCGCCCGGCAGCTGGGGATGAAAAATACCCACTTTTCTAATTGTAACGGCTTGCCTGTAGAAAATCACTATACAACGGCGAATGATATCGCCATCATGTCCCGTGAACTGCTTAAGCATGATGAGATTACGAAATTCACAGGCGTCTATCAAGATTACCTGCGTAAAGAGACAGCAAACCCTTTCTGGCTAGTAAATACAAATAAGCTGGTACGCTTCTACAGCGGCGCGGACGGGCTCAAAACCGGTTATACGAGCGAGGCTAAGTTTTGCTTAGCAGCTACTGCGAAACGGGACAATTTGCGCGTAATCGCTGTCGTGCTGGGCGAGCCAAATACGAAAACTCGCAATGCGGAAGTGACGAAGCTGTTCGATTTCGCATTTGCCCAATTCTCGAATTACCCATTGTTTAAATCGGGCGATAGTCTCGGTCATTTTACGGTCAATAAGGGCGAAGTTTCGACAGTACCGCTTGTAGCTAAGCAAAACTACAGCATTCTGATGAAAAAAGGCGAAGGCACTGAGCACATTCGACATGAACTGCAAGTGGATCCGAACCTCAAGGCGCCAATTGCTTTAGGGCAGCCGATCGGTAAAATTGTCGTGTACAATGGCGACACTGTGCTCGCTGAATATGCCTTGGAATCCCCGGTTGCTGTGAATAAGGCATCTTGGTGGAAGCTGTTCAAACGGACAACCTCGAATTTGTTCCATACGGATGGATAGGGAGAATCATCGAATGAACTCGTTTTTCTTCTAGTTTTAGCGCTTTTCTTCTAGTTTTGTCGGGTGGCAGGAAATCCCATCTTCCCTGTAGAAATCTAGTTTTCATGACTGGGAAGGAGTGAACATGTTGAGCCTGCAAATTGAATTTGAGCAAGGACGAAGAGCGCTGATTGTCAGATTGAAAGGCGAGTTGGATCATCATACGGCAGATAGCGTGAAAGCGAGGATGGAGGAAGCGATCGCTAAAGAGGATACGCGGCACCTCATTCTCAGCCTGAGGGATTTATCCTTCATGGACAGCTCAGGTCTTGGCGTCATTCTTGGTCGTTATAAACAAATTACGGGCAAGGGCGGCAAGATGGTCGTTTGCGACGTAACGCCTGCGGTGTACCGCCTGTTCGAACTGTCCGGGTTATTCAAAATCGTGTCGATTCAAGATAATGAAAGATCCGCGATCTCCAGTCTGGAGGTTGCGCTATGAGTGATAAAAACTTTATGACGCTGCAGTTCGCCAGCCGTTCGGAGAATGAAGCGTTCGCGCGTGTTGCCGTCGCTGCTTTTGTCTCACAGCTGGACCCGACGTTAAATGAATTGACCGATATAAAAACCGTTGTCTCAGAGGCTGTGACCAACTCGATTATTCATGGCTACAATAACCGAACCGATGGCGTGATCACGATTTCCACGCAAATCGATGAGGATATCGTCCACATCACCGTGGAAGACAACGGCGCAGGAATTGAAGATTTGGAGCAAGCGAAGCAGCCTCTTTATACGTCTAAACCTGAGCTTGAACGTTCAGGCATGGGCTTTACGATTATGGAAAACTTCATGGATGAAGTGGAAGTTGTGACGGCCGTCGGAATCGGAACCAAAATAAAAATGATGAAGCGAATTGAATCTAAAAAAGCTTTATACAATTAGGGGTTTGATCTTATGGATGTCGATTTGAAACACGCCTCTCACAGTTATTTGGACGACACGGAAGTCAAACGGTTAATCGCCCTTAGCCAATCCGGAGACGGTCTGGCTAGAGAAACGCTTGTCAGCTGTAATATACGGCTGGTTTGGTCTGTTGTTCAACGTTTCTTGAACAGGGGATACGAGGCCGATGATTTATTCCAGATCGGTTGTATCGGGCTGCTCAAGTCCGTAGACAAATTCGATCTATCTTATGATGTCAAATTTTCCACATATGCGGTGCCGATGATTATCGGTGAAATTCAGCGTTTTCTGCGCGATGACGGGACGCTTAAAGTGAGCCGCTCGCTGAAGGAAATGGCTAACAAAATCCGCAAGACGAAAGATGAGTTGTCCAAAAGACTCGGTCGCCTCCCCACGATCAAAGAGGTCGCGGAAGAGTTGATGATCACGGCGGAGGAAGTTGTGTTCGCGCAAGAAGCGAATAAGCCGCTGTCATCGATCCATGAGACCGTATTCGAAAACGACGGCGACCCCATCACTTTGATGGACCAAATCTCGGACGAATCCGGGGAAAAGTGGTTTGAAAAGCTGGCGCTGAACGAAGCTATAGGTACGCTCTCGGAGCGGGAACGACTGATCGTGTATTTGCGCTATTTCCGCGATCAGACGCAGTCCGAGGTGGCTAGTCGCTTAGGGATATCCCAAGTACAGGTTTCCCGTCTGGAAAAAAAGATCCTCCAGTCCATCAAAGATCAGATTGCACAATAGCTGTTCCACAAAAACAAACGCCCTTCTATGCGAAGAGGCGTTTGTTTATTTTGGGTTAATACGAGACCTCCGTTTAGTCTCCCACTCCTTCAGCGCAGATAAACATCTTTCAATCTGAGTTTAAAAGGTGTATATTAGGTAATACCTAAATAATTTAGCTAATACCTAATATCGAGGTGATCGGATTGATCGTTTGGATGTTAAGAACTATCATGGCTCAAAGGGGCATATGGACAGGAGCAGCTTTAGCGCGACTTCTGCGGGAAAATGCGAATTATCAATTATCCGCCCCGTCTATCAGCGCGTTAATGAACGAACAGCCGAAGCAAGTAAAAGCAGAGACTTTAGATGCTCTATGTACCGTACTCGCTTGTACGCCGGGCGATTTGTGGGTTTTCACACCTGATCCTGATCGAACTGCGCTCAGTCGAAACGAGGTGAAGGTTCGATGACACAAAGGGAGATCCTTCCTTTCGGGGATCCGGCTTTAAGGAAAAAAGCGAAACCGGTAACTGAGCTCAATGAAAAATTATTCAAGCTGCTTGATGATATGGCCGAGACTTTGTACGCAAAAGAGGGTAGAGCTGGTCTGGCAGCACCGCAAGTAGGCATTTTACGAAGGGTAATCGTCATGGATTGCGGCAGTGGGCTAATAGAATTGATAAACCCCGAAATGTTGAAAATGAGCGGCGAGCAATACGGACCGGAGGCTTGCTTGTCCTTCCCCGACTATACAGGCAACGTCAAACGGGCCCAAAAAGTGAAAATTGGCACCCTAAACCGGAGCGGTGAATGGGTTGAAATGGAAGGCGAAGGCTTCTTAGCCCGCTGTATGCAGCATGAGATGGATCATTTGGATGGCAAGTTGTTCATCGATCATGTGAATGAGCCATTCCTATATCACGAGCATACGAATCATAAAATAAGCCTTATGGAAGTTATTCGTTTATCTAATTCATGAAAAAAGCCGCAAACTCTCCATTTTTTTGGGGGAGCAGCGGCATTTTGTTTTTTTTTGGACAAGTTTCATTTGACTGCGGATCTCTCATCGAAATAGAATCGGACACAATATAATCCGCAAAGTCCTACCAAAGTATAAACCACCCGACTTAGCCCGGAAGACGCCCGATGGGAATCCCCTCCCAATAAAGCAGAAACCAAATCCCACTCGAAAAGCCCAACCAGCAGCCAATTCAGCGCTCCAATGATAACCAGAGTCAACGCAAATTTTGCCATGTTATCACCCTCTTTGTTAGGAATAGTTGCTTTTTATTCAACTTTACTATGCCATTATTGTAGGAATTTTATTCAATTACCTGGCAGTAGGAGGATTTACCATGGAAGAAGATGATTATGGGTTAGAAAGATTTTGCATACTACTCCTACACATACGGATAACTCTAAGGAGTGAGTAAATGGAACACGCAGCCGCACCCTACCTCTACATCCGGCTTCGTCGGAGAGCCCGTGTTCGCAAAGGAAAACCTGTACTTCTAAGCGACATCGCGCAAATAATCGTTGATCCTGAATATGAGGTTTCACTCCGTGATCTGATTATTCACAAACCTCAACATGAAGATGGCAACCGAGTGCTCATCGATATGATGCTAATTGTCCGAAAGGTCAAAGAACGTCACCCTGAACTGCAAATTGAGCATTTTGGCGAGCCTCACGTGCTGCTTGAGATTTATACCGACAACAAGAAGCCGAATCCGATTCTAATCGGGATGGTATGGCTGCTTTTGTTTATCGGCTCAGGGTTGGCGATTATGAACTTTCATGCCGATGTCAGCATGTTAGAGGTTCATAGGCGCATCTACGAACTGATGACGGGGAAAAGAGTCGATCATCCGCTTATTTTGCAAATTCCATATTCCTTTGGCATTGGCATAGGGATGGTGATTTTTTTCAATCATTTATTTAAGAAGAAATTCAACGAAGAACCGAGTCCGCTGGAAGTAGAAATGTTTATGTATCAGGAAAACGTGAACCATTATGTCATAACAGAGGAATACAGCAAAATTCATAAGGGAGACGACGTCAAGTGATTGCACAGCTGGGGGAAGCTGTTCTTGCCGCATTCGTCGGACTCGCCGGCGGCATCGCTGTGGGAAGCGGAATGGTGGCTTTTCTGGTCGTGCTGGACATAATTCCGAGGCTCGCCCAAATCACTCGTTCCTTCCATAAAATCCATACGTATGAAGCGGCAGTCGTGGCCGGTTCGTTGGTTTTCACTTGGGTCGATTTTGGAGACGGCAAGTTGCATTTATTCCCGATGGGGACCGCCTTGGTGGGATTGTTTGCGGGGTGTTTTGTCGGGATGCTGGCCGCTGCATTGACGGAAATCATCAATGTGCTGCCCATTCTCGCTAAAAGGCTTGGCATGGGATCCTATATGATTTTATTGCTGATGGCCATGATATTCGGCAAAGTGATTGGATCTTTATTCGAGTGGCTTCTTTATTGATAAAGAGGAAAGGAAGAAAAAGTTGGAGGGATCTAGATGAAAGTTATTGTGAAAGCAGGAGATTCGAGCGAGAAGGGCGATTCCCCGCATCAAGGGCAAGAACAAAAATTGGCTGTCGATGAGGAAGGAAATCTCTCTCCGTACAATCCGGAAACGGATATGACACCTCGAGAAAAAGCATTGAAAATTCAAGAAGACATTCCGCGCAATTTGCGGGAAGTGCAAAGAGTGCTGGAGGAACGTGTTGGCCTCAATCGCAGTTTCGATCTGGTGCTTAGAGAGATGGTGTTCGGCTCCAAACGTGTAGGCATTTTCTATTGTAACGGATTTGCGAAGGATACTGTGTTAACGGACATCATTACCCGCCTGTCCTATGCGGACAAAGAAGCGGTTTCGCACCATACAGTCGAAGCGTTCATGGAAAAACTGATTCCGCATATTCAAGTGAAAAGCTATAAGAAGATGTCCGAGGTTGTCGGTCAAGTGCTGATGGGCGGTACGGGACTTTTCATCGAAGGCGAAACTACGGCTATTGCGATCGACGTCAAGAACTATCCGGCACGTTCCACGGAAGAACCGGATTTGGAGCGGGTTGTTCGCGGCTCCCGTGACGGCTTCGTCGAAACGATGCTTATTAATGTGACGCTCGTTAGGCGCAGGATTCGCGATGAAAGATTAAAGCTTGAGATCATGCAGATCGGGAAGCGGACCAAGACGGACGTCTGCATTGCCTACATTAATGATATCGCCGATGCCAATTTGGTGGAATCCATCAAAGATAAGATCAAACAAGTCCAGATTGACGGACTTCCGCTCGGTGAAAAGCAACTGGAGGAAGCCATTGTCAATAAAGGCTGGAATCCCTATCCCATGGTACGCTTTTCCGAGCGGCCTGACGTCATATCGGCTCATTTGCTGGAAGGCCACGTATGTTTGTTCGTAGACACTTCACCGAGCGTAATGATTTTGCCTTCGACGTTCTTTCATCATGTTCAACATGCGGAAGAGTATAGACAGACACCGTTTATCGGTACCTATTTACGATGGGTGCGGTTCGCCGGGATGATGGCATCCTTGTTCTTGTTGCCGCTCTGGTATCTGATGGTTGCTGACCCTTCGTTGAAACCGGCAGGGTTGGAGTTTCTCGGCCCGCAAAAGCAAGGAGCGCTTCCTTTGCTCGTGCAATTTCTTCTGGCCGATATCGGAATTGATCTGATGAGGATGGCGGCCGTGCATACGCCTACTCCGTTAGCCACTGCGATGGGCTTGGTTGCAGCGATCATGGTCGGAGATATCGCGGTGAAAACAGGGCTGTTTATCAACGAGGTGATCCTGTACTTGGCACTGGCTTCGATCGGTATGTTCGCCACGCCAAGCTATGAGCTGGGGCTCGCCAACCGAATAACAAGATTAGTTCTACTCATCGCTGTGGCTATTTTCAAGGTGCCGGGACTAATAGTTGGAGGCACCCTGTGGCTATTGTGGCTGGCAACGCGGAGATCCTTTAACTCACCGTATATGTGGCCCTTAATTCCATTTAACGCCAAGAGTTTCTTCTCCATTCTGCTGCGCAGACCTGTGATGGACAGCAAAACGCGACTCAGCTTAACGAAGCCTGTCGATGGTACTCGGCAACCGAAATAAGAGCGAAAAAAAGGACATGGAACCATCCTGTCCTTTTTGCTGTTTTGTCGAAGAAGTGTATTGTCAAAACCGCTTCCCTTATGGTACGTTTAATAGAAATGCCCTTAAAGTAGCTTCGGCGGAATATTGGAATAGCAATGTGTAGGAAGAGGGGAAAACAAAGCTATGTATTTGCACGGTACGAGTAAAATAAATGATCAAGGCCACCTCGAAATTGGCGGTGTCGACACGACTAAGCTGGTTGCCGAGTATGGTTCACCCTTATATGTTTATGATGAAGCGCTTGTACGTCAGCGCTGTAGAGAATTTGTAGAAGCTTTTCAGGCTTCCGGTTTAAAATTTCAAGTAGCTTATGCCAGCAAAGCATTTTGCGTTATGGCGATGTGCCGCATCGTCAGCGAAGAAGGGATGTCGCTGGATGTTGTCTCCGATGGCGAGCTGTTTACGGCGCTGCAAGCAGGATTCCCGGCAGACCGGATCCACTTTCATGGCAATAACAAAACCCCGGACGAAATCGCGATGGCGATCGACGCCAAAATCGGCTGTTTCGTGGTCGACAATTTCATCGAGCTTCACCTGCTGAATACAATAGCCTTTGAGAAACGCCAAAAAGTGAAGATTTTGCTGCGGATTACACCGGGTGTAGAGGCGCATACGCACGAATATATTTCGACAGGACAAATCGATTCCAAATTCGGTTTCGATTTGGGGAACGGTTCCGCATTCCGTGCCGTTCAAGAAGCTTCGCAATTAAGCAATTTGGAGCTTCTAGGCGTACATTCCCATATCGGTTCGCAAATTTTTGAAGTTGACGGGTTCCGTATCGCGGCTGAGAAAGTAGCTGATTTTGCGGTCCAAGTGCGCGGGCAAATCGGGTTTACGTTCAAAGTAATCAATCTTGGCGGCGGTTTTGGCATTCGCTACGTGGAAGGAAACACGCCGCTTCCTGTTGCGGTATACGTCAAAGCAATCACAGACGCAATTAAAGAAAACTTCGGGAAGAACGATTACCCGCTGCCTGAAATTTGGGTAGAGCCGGGCCGCAGCATTGTTGGCGACGCGGGAACTACGCTTTATAGCGTGGGAACAACCAAAGACATTCCAGGCGTTCGCAAGTATGTAGCCGTAGATGGCGGGATGACCGACAATCCGCGTCCAGCCTTGTACGAGTCTGAGTATGAAGCGATGCTGGCTAACCGAGCTACCGAAGTCCCTGAAGAGGTCGTATCCATTGCCGGCAAATGCTGTGAAAGCGGCGATATGCTAATCTGGGATCTCAAATTGCCTAAAGTTAACGTAGGCGATGTGCTGGCTGTATCCTGCACAGGAGCTTACAACTATGCCATGGCAAGCAACTACAATCGTATCCGCCGTCCGGCTGTTGTATTTGTAAAAGAGGGTCAAAGCGATCTCGTCGTAAAACGCGAATCTTTTGACAACATTGTCAGTAACGATGTGATTCCTGCAAGAATGAAACAAGTTAGCGGAACCGTTTAAGATCATTGATTTGAGCGAAGAAACCAGGAGCCGAACTCCAGGTTTCTTTTTTGTTGTATAGAAGATCATAGAGCAGTCTTTCCCAGGCCACCTTAAACGAATAAGCGCAGCTTGCTTTGCGCATAGTAAAGTTCGACGCAGGATACCAGCAGAGTAGGGAGAGAATCACGATGGCTAAAAGCAAAGGTCAACAAAAAGCTCACGGAATTGGACAAGTAGAAGACCAATTGAATAATCAGGCGCAAGCTGCGGAGGAAATGCAAGGGCTTAATGAAGCCGATCAGCATGTAATTGCAGCGGCGCAAGAAGAAAGCTCGGAACTGAATGAAGTCATTGAACGAGAAATAACTTGAAGGCATGTATGGTTAAGGGCGAATAGGAGCAAAGAACCACCATCTTCGAATGAAGAGCCGGTGGTTTTTTTGCGTGGATGAGCAGGAGTTTCCTGAAAAAGTAGGCTCCGGTTTGTGAAATGGACGCATTCATAGTAGAATAAGGTATTATTGTCTAAAAGGAGTGGACCTCACATGGCCAAACAAGCAAAAATTAAACTCGCAGGCGGCGGAGAAGTCGTTATCGACCTTTTCGAAAACGATGCACCGAATACGGTTGCCAACTTTGAAAAACTAGCAAACTCCGGTTTTTACAACGGACTTGTCTTCCACCGTGTCATTCCTGGATTCGTCGCACAAGGCGGTTGTCCATCCGGTACGGGCACAGGGGGTCCTGGCTACCAAATCAACTGTGAAATCAACCCGAACAAACATGAGCGCGGAACACTCGCAATGGCTCATGCAGGCAGAAACACAGGCGGCAGCCAATTCTACATCTGCTACGCACCACAGCCGCACCTTGATGGTCAACATACGGTTTTCGGTAAAGTAACGAAAGGTATGGAGCTTGTCGATGCGTTCAAAGGCAGAGATTTGATGGAGAAAGTTGAAGTTGTTGAAGCATAGTTCATAAGCAAAAATAAGGCTGCCCACAGGTTCGAAAAACCCGTGAGACAGCCTTTGCTTTAACTAAGCAAGCGAGTTGAGCATAGATGGTGGAGATTCCTATCCCGTCCTTCTGAAAAAAGACCTTGCTTTTTCCAAGACCTAGTGATAAATTCATAACCAAAGAAATCTGTTTCTCGCGAGAGTTACATGATGACTTTTATAATGTGTGCAACCTTCGGGGCGTGGTGAAATTCCACACCGGCGGTGATACGTTTGGAAGGAAATCCATACTTCCGATCGTTCAGTCCGTGACCCGTTTTGAAGCTCAGCGGTACCTGACATACAGCTTCGCTACGGCTGACCCGGTGCAATTCCGGGACCGACAGTATAGTCTGGATGGGAGAAGGAGAACGCGAATACCAGATTCGCTATGCACGTTTGTACATTTTTTCACATGGACATAAATTCGGCAGGTCTGTCTTTATCGATGGACGGGTCGTTGTTGTTTGATTTGAGCAAAAATGTGGACAAACGCGTGTAGATGAAGCTTCTTCGTGTTACCTACAATCTCTAGCCCCTATCCTATACTGGATGGGGCTTTTTTGCATTCGATTTTTACTTAGGAACGAGGGGTGGACGTCACGCAGTTATTAAATGACGAAGCCTACATGCGGCTCGCGCTGCAAATGGCGCAGAGTGCGCTTGGGCAGACGGGGATTAACCCTGTTGTCGGGTGCGTCCTCGTGAAGGATGGACGCATCGTCGGTATGGGAGCGCACCTGAAGCGTGGGCAAGGACACGCGGAAGTGCTCGCCTTGCAGATGGCCGGCGAGGAAGCGAAGGGCAGTACGGCTTATGTGACACTGGAGCCGTGCAGCCACTACGGGAAGACGCCGCCATGCAGCGACCGGCTCATCGAAGCCGGCGTGACGCGAGTCGTCGTCGCCGGTACCGATCCGAACCCTCAGGTCGCGGGTTCGGGCATTGCCAAGCTGCGCGCCCACGGCGTAGACGTGACCGTCGGGCTGCTGGAATCGGAAGCCTCGGCCATGAACGAGGCTTACAATAAGTTTATCGTCACGCGCATGCCCTTCGTGACGCTCAAGACGGCGAGCACGCTCGACGGCCGGATCGCCTCGAAGACCGGCGACAGCAAGTGGATCACGTCCGAGGCGTCGCGAGCCTTTGTCCATACCCTGCGCCACCGGCATCAGGGGATCATGGTCGGCGTTGACACCGTCATCGCCGACGACCCGCAGCTGAGCGCGCGCGGCGACGTACCGGCTGTGCAGCCGGTACGGATCGTCGCGGACTCGCAGCTGCGCATCCCGCCGGGCGCCCGCGTGCTGCAGGAGCAGGATCGTCAGCCGACGATCCTGCTCGCGAGCGCACAGGCGCCCGCTGAGCGGCGTGCCGCGCTGGAAACGCGCGGCATCGAAGTGCTCACCTGCGGCGACGGCCCGCAGGTGGATCTAACGCTCGCCATGCGTCAGCTCGGCGAGCGCGAGATCGGCTCCATCCTCCTCGAGGGTGGAGGCCGATTGAACGGCGCCATGCTAGAGCGGCGCCTGATCGACAAGCTGGTGCTGATGTACGCGCCGAAAATTATCGGCGGCGGCAGCCTGGCACCAGGGAATTTCAACTTCGCCGGCTTCGCGAAGATGGCGGAGGCGATTGAGCTCGACCGCGTGAAGGTCGAGCAGTTCGGTCCCGATATTAGCATTACCGGCTATCCGATCTACAAGGGATGAATATCGAAAGAATGGAGGGCTGGCATGTTTACCGGCATTATTGAAGAAATCGGCCGCATGCGCCGCATCCATAGTCAAGGACAAGCGATGGTGTTGACGATAGGCGCCAAGAAAGTGCTCGAAGACGTTCATCTTGGCGACAGCATCGCCGTTAATGGGGTTTGCTTGACGGTGATTGCTTTTGACACGGATTCCTTTTCCGTGGACGTGATGCCTGAAACGTACCGCAAAACCAATCTGCGCAAGCTGCAAACCGGCACACGCGTCAATTTGGAGAGGGCCATGGCAGCAAACGGACGCTTCGGCGGACATATCGTTCAAGGACATGTTGACACGACGGCGACGATAAGCTCCCGTACCCCCGAAGAAAATGCGGTTGTCTACCGGTTTGAACCGGAGAACAAGCAAATTTTCAAATATATCATTGCAGGCGGCTCGATCACGATCGATGGCATTAGTCTTACGGTTGTGAACGTGACGGACCGTGAGGTTTCGGTCTCCATCATCCCGCATACGCTTGCGCAAACCGTACTTTACGATAAAAAAGCCGGAGATACGGTGAATATCGAGTGCGACGTGCTCGGTAAGTACATGGAGCGTCTTCTCGGATTCGGTCCGTCAGGCGCGGCCGGAGGTCATTCAAGCGGGCAAGGCTCATTATCGGAAAGCTTTTTAGCCGAGCATGGCTTCATGTAGGTTCAGAGTTAGGAGAGATGAACAATGACTGACATACGTTTTAATTTGATAGAAGAAGCGATTTCCGATCTCATGCTGGGCAAAGTCATTATCGTTGTGGATGATGAGGATCGTGAAAATGAAGGGGATTTTATCGCGCTCGCGGATAAGGCGACTCCTGAAGTGATCAATTTTATGATTAAAGTAGGTCGTGGCCTCGTGTGCGTGCCGATTACCGAAGAGCGGGCGCAAGAGCTTGACCTCCCGCCGATGGTCGCTCGCAATACAGACTACCATGGCACAGCATTTACCGTTTCTGTCGATCATGTCGAGACGAGCACCGGAATTTCTGCCCATGAACGTTCTCGTACGGTCCAGGCGTTAATCGATGCCCGAACGAGACCGCAAGACTTCCGCAGACCCGGTCATATTTTTCCGTTGATAGCCAAAAAAGGCGGCGTGCTCCGCAGAGCAGGGCATACCGAGGCCGCAGTCGACCTGGCCAAAATGTGCGGCTCTTATCCGGCAGCTGTCATCTGTGAAGTGATTAAAGAAGACGGTACGATGGCACGTGTACCTGATCTTATGGAAATCGCAGCCGAGCATGAGCTGCGCATCATTACGATTCAGGATTTGATTCATTACCGGAATCAAAAGGAGAAGCTCGTCGAGCGTGAAGTGGAGATCAAGCTGCCGACCGATTTTGGCACATTCAAAGCAATTGCCTATACCAATCAGTTGGACAATAAAGAGCATGTGGCGCTGGTAAAGGGAACGATCGACCCCGAAAAACCGACTTTGGTGCGCGTACACTCCGAATGTTTGACCGGCGATGTGTTCCATTCGCACCGCTGTGATTGCGGCCCGCAACTCGATGCTGCATTAAAACAGATTGATGAAGAAGGCAATGGTGTATTATTATATATGCGTCAGGAAGGTCGCGGCATCGGCCTGATCAATAAATTGAAAGCCTATGCGCTGCAGGAGCAGGGATTCGACACGGTTGAGGCGAATATTAAGCTTGGCTTTGCTCCGGATCTTCGGGATTACGGCATCGGGGCGCAAATTTTAAAAGATCTCGGTATTCGCCAACTTCGCCTTCTGACCAACAATCCACGCAAAATTAAAGGCTTAGAGGGCTACGGCCTTGAGGTTGTCGAGCGGGTAGCCATTCAAATGGAAAGCAAAGAGCATAACCTGAATTATTTGCAGACCAAAAAGCAAAAACTTGGACACATGCTTGAGTTTCACGACTCCGGCAGCGGCATTTAAATACGGAACTTAAAGAGTGAAAGGGAGAAATCACATGTCAAAAATTTATGAAGGTCATTTAGTCTCGCAAAACTTGAGATACGGCATCGTTGTCGGCCGTTTTAATGAATTTATTACATCCAAGCTGCTGGGCGGCGCTCAAGACGCTTTGAAACGCCACGGCGTTCAAGATGATGAAGTGGAAATCGCCTGGGTGCCTGGTGCTTTTGAAATTCCTTTAATCGCGCAAAAAATGGCTGAAAGCGGCAAATATGACGCCGTCATTACTTTAGGTACAGTCATTCGAGGCTCAACGCCGCATTTCGATTATGTGTGCAGCGAAGTTGCGAAAGGCGTATCCGCCATCAATTTGAAAACAGGAGTGCCTACGGTGTTTGGCGTATTGACCACGGATTCGATTGAACAAGCGGTTGAACGTGCCGGCACTAAAGCAGGCAACAAAGGTTGGGAAGCGGCAGTTACCGCTATCGAAATGGCCAACTTGACGAAACAATTGACTTCCTAATGCTTTCTTATTTCCATCTGGAAACCTTGCTGCCTCGGCTGTTCGCTTTTCTCATCGCCATGACGTTGCATGACGCGGCGCATGCCGGAACCGCATGGTTATTAGGAGATCGGACAGCCCGGGAGGGTAAAAGATTATCGCTGAACCCCTTGGCACACTTAGATGCTTTGGGGCTCGCGATGATTGCTTTCGGCCCTTACGGTTGGTCGAAAAAGCTTCCGGTTGACGTGGCTCGCTTTCGCTTACGACCAAGGTTGTCGAATACGCTTGTTTATCTCGCAGGTCCTTTTATGAATCTATTACTCGTCTTTTTCTTCTGGTGGTTGAATTTCTTTCTGCCTTCTTGGATAGGAGGCGGTATCGAAACAATGGCCGTGGAACAATGGCGAGTTTATTTGCAGTATTGCGTAATTGTGAATTTAATGGTATTAATCATACATATATTACCGTTGTATCCGCTAGACGGATGGTACATCCTTAAAGGACTCGCCGCAAGCCACAATCAAAGTTGGTTTGAGCGAAATGAACGTTATGGTTTACTGCTTGTCCTACTTTTGATGATAACGCCTATCGGTCAATGGGGATTGGCACACGCCTATCCGATTGCCGCGCAGCTTGTGATGAATATATTTGCACTATGACAAGGGGGATTGCTGGATGAAAGTCACTTATAAACTGGAAGCGTTTGAAGGCCCCCTTGATCTGCTGCTGCATCTTATCGATAAGAACGAACTGGATATTTATAATATTCCGATCAAAGAGATCACCGATCAGTACTTGGCCTATGTGCAGGCGATGCAAGAGCTGGAGCTGGAAGTCACGAGCGAATTCCTGGTAATGGCGGCAACGCTGTTATCCATTAAGAGCAAGATGCTCTTGCCGAAGCCGCCGGTTATTGAATTTGATGAATATTATGATGAGTTCGAAGATGAGCTGGATCCTCGAGCCGAACTCGTCGCCAAACTGATCGAGTACCGAAAGTACAAGTCGATCGCGGATATGCTCAGGGATAAAGAAGTAGAGAGAAGCATGGTGTATACCCGCGAGCCGGAAGATTTAACGCCGTTTTTGCCGGTTGTACATGAGAATCCGGTTGAGGGATTGGATGTCGCCGATTTATTATTCGCTTTTCAACGCACCTTGCGGAAGCTGGCCAATCGCAATATCGTCGCCAGAATTCGTCGCGATGAAATTTCCGTGAAAGACCGCATGCGAGAAGTTGTAGATATGCTCAAATTCAAAGGCGGGAAACTGCTTTTCTCTAAGCTTTTCGACTATGAAATGACACGTGAAGAAATCGTCGTCACCTTCTTGGCTTTACTTGAGTTAATGAAAATGAAAAAGATTATGTGCTTCCAGCATCAGCTGTTTGAAGACATTGTCATCCATGCGAAAGAGGAGGATTCTGAAATTGACGCTCAATTTTCAACAGATGAAATCAATTATTGAAGGACTGCTCTTTGCTTCCGGCGACGAAGGCTTGGATGCCAAGCAATTGGCTGAAGTGTTGGAGCTCGACGTGCATCTGGTTCACGACTTGGTCCGCGAAATGAAGACGGACTTCAAGCGCAAAGGCAGGGGCATTCAAATCGTTGAGGTGGCCGGCGCTTACCAATTGACAACGCTCGCCGAGCATGCGCCATATTTTGAACGGCTTGCGTATTCGCCCTCGCGCTCATCGCTCTCTCAAGCAGCACTGGAAACATTATCGATCATTGCTTATAAACAGCCGATTACAAGAGTGGAAATTGAAGAGATCCGCGGCGTTAAATGCGACCGCGCCTTGCAAACGCTAACCGCCAAAGACCTGATCGAAGAAGTGGGCAGGGCCGAAGCTGTAGGAAGACCTATCTTATATGGCACCTCGAAACAATTTCTTGAATATTTCGGGCTTAGCTCGATTCAAGAGCTTCCGGATTCCACAAGCATCCAAGGGACTTTTGACTTAGAGGAAGAAACACGCATGCTGTTTGATCGATTAGGCGATGATCAGAAGCAGATTACGTTTGAGGATATGGATAAAGTCGTCGAATAATGCTTTTCACATACTCCGATATGCATTTCATTTCCTTTTCAAGGTCATACTAACTCCAATGGCGAGAAGATTCTTTCTTGCGGTGGAGTTTTTTTGCTGTACAGGAAATAGTTCAAAGCATTTCTATTCATAAATGGGGGATCTTGAGGGAGGGATCTGCGCGTTGTTTTGGTTAGGCCTAGTTGGCTTCCTTATTGTGATCGCACTTTTAATTACCATGTTTAGTTTTATTCGCGGAGAGTTTTATTTTTCACGGGTAAAAGACAATGACACGCTTTCGATGGAAATGAGAGCTTTATTTGGGTTGGTGCGATACCGGTATGTCATTCCGATTATTCAATTTAAAAGTTTCGCACAGGGGATTATGATTAAATCCGAAACTGTGAATAAAACTAGCACTGAACTTAAAGATGCGACCAAAGATCACATAACGAAGGAAAAAGTCGTTGAGTTTTTCAAACAAGCGAAGATTGCCCTTGTGAATACCCTGAATTTTTATGATTGGATGAAGCAAACGTTAGCTAAAGTACAGTGCACCGAAATAAAGTGGATTACACGCATTGGCATCGGTGACGCACCTGAAACCGCGATTACAACAGGAGCCATTTGGGCTATTAAATCTTCCTTGCTCGGCTTTGCAGCGAAGTTCGTACAAGTCCAAACAAGGCCTCGGGTTGAAGTCATCCCTCAATACAACGAACCGCAATTTTCAACCGAGTTTCGGCTTGCGGGCCGCATCCGGGTATGGTTTGTATTGTTTGCCGGCGTACGGCTCCTGGCGAGAGCGGCCAAGATAAAGGGAGGAATACGCACTTGGTACCAAATTTTCTTAAAAGCTAGAGCCAAAATGGCATCTTGATTTTTGTACATAAGGGCATTCCCGCGAGGGCACTATAAAAAAGAACCATTATTGCTCTTTCAAGCTTATGGCTTTCACTATCTACGAAAAAAAAGGAGGAATATCAAGATGTCCGAACATCCGATTCAAGGTCTCATGAAAGTAGCGATGGAAAATATTAAAGAAATGGTCGACGTCAATACAATTGTCGGCGATCCTGTTGAGACCCCAGATGGTAGTGTCATCATGCCTATCTCCAAAGTTGGTTTTGGCTTCGCGGCAGGCGGAAGCGAGTTCGTTACAGACTCCGAAATTGAGATCGAAGGCGGCGCTATTAATAAAAGCGATGCATTAAATGCAAAAGTTGCCCTTCCTTTTGGCGGCGGCAGCGGCGGCGGGGTATCCATTACACCTATCGCTTTCCTCGTTGTTGGTAAAAATGGGGTAAAAGTGGTTCCGCTTGACAATCAAACACACATACTGGAACGTTTGATCGATTCTGCGCCTCAAGTAGTGGATAAAATCCAGAGCATGCTTAAAGGCGTTGGAACCAAGACGGCGAGCAACTTGGGTACTGCGACAACGGGTTCAACGAGCGTAACGAATATCGAAAATCAGAACTTTATCGTTTAATGGGATGAAGAGCAAAGAGCTGATCTCGCGGTTGCGGGCAGCTCTTTTTTGTGCGTTTTTACATCAAGTAGCGCAGGTACACATAAACTTGCGCCAGCATCAATGAAATAATCGTAATGGGTGCGCCGATTTTTAGAAATTCCCAATAACTAAATCCTTTTCCTTCTTTCGTGGCAAGACCTGCGACAATAACATTGGCAGAAGCCCCGATAATGGTGCCGTTGCCTCCTAGACATGCGCCAAGCGCCAGCGACCACCACAAGGTGTTCACTTCCGGTGAATTCACAGACAGGCCGAGACCTGCCGCCATGTCTTTGATTAACGGAATCATCGTAGCGACAAAAGGGATATTGTCAATCGTTGCCGAGGCTATGCCCGATCCCCATAAGATGAGCACGGAAGCGATTCTGATGTCCCCTTCGGTTACGTCCAAAGCTTTCATGGCCAAATCTTTGATCAATCCGACCTCTTGCAGCCCTCCCACCAAGCTGAACAACCCCGCAAAGAAAAAGATCGTCACCCACTCTACTGCGTCGAATGCGGTCTCTACATCATGCTCTTTCAGACCAAAAAGCATAAGCAGAATTGCGCCTGTAATCGCTACAACAGCTGCATCAACATGGATGACGGCATGGAGCATGAAACCGAGGATGGTCAGCGATAAAATGACGAGCGACTTTCTCATGAGAACGTGATCTCTAATCAAATCTTGTTCCTTCATCTCCATGAGCTTTGCTTGAAGCTCAGGGTTTGGTCTTAATTGATTCTTATAAATCCAATAAAGTATGAATAACGTGACTCCCATAATGATGACTGTGATGGGTGCGAGATGAACTAAAAAGGCATTAAAAGTAAGATGAGGGTTAGCGGAGCCAATCATGATATTAGGCGGATCGCCAATCAGGGTAGCTGTACCTCCAATGTTGGATGCGATGATCTCGGCTAATAAGAAGGGGACCGGATTCACTTCCAGAATACGTGTAATCGCAAATGTCACGGGTACAACCAATAATACGGTTGTAACGTTATCCAAGAGCGCTGATCCGAAGGCCGTTAGTACGGACATGGCCAATAATATCCGCAGCGGATCTCCTTTCACCCGTTTAGCCGCGCGAACCGCGGCGAATTGAAATACGCCGGTTTGATTCGTAATGCCTACAAGAATCATCATCCCGATCAAAAGAGTGATGGTTTCCCATTCGATGTACTGCTGAAAAGCTTTGTGGACGTCGAGAATACCCACGAAGACCATAATTGCGGCACCGAGCAAAGCGATCACTGCGCGATTAACCTTTTCCGAAATAATGAGTGCATAGGTGATTAAAAAAATAATCAGTGCGAGCCATGTAAGCATGTTAGCCCTCCTTGTCTATGTGTAGTTTGTGCGGAGAACCCCAAAAAATGCAAAAAGAAGCCTGCGTTGGCAGGCTCCTCCGGTGATCTCCGTATGAAATTCTATCTCATTATAGCGAGAGGCGTCCGGTTTGTAAATAACCTGGTTCAAGGTCTATCCCCGCTAGAGAAGCATATACTTGTACAAAGTTTTGGCATGAGCGAGCAAAAAATATTTTTGATACAAGCTCTTTCGCGTAGGAGGAAGAAAATGAAGAACAGAGTCGTCAATACGATCTTATGGACATTGATTGTCGTCTTTCTATGGACACCTTATGGACAAGCGGAGGCTGCCCCGCCTGGAATCAGTACGAACGCGACCGGAGCATCGCTTATTGATGTGGAATCCGGACGCATTCTATACAGCGTTAAAGGTGACGTGCCGATGCGTATTGCCAGCTTGACCAAGATCATGACGGCGATCGTTGCCATTGAGAACGGCAAGCTAAATGATATGGTAAAAGTTAGTAAAAACGCGTTCGGCAAAGAAGGCTCGTCCATCTATCTCAAACTTGGCGAAGAAATGCGCCTGCACGATATGCTGTATGGCCTGATGCTGCGTTCGGGCAATGATGCGGCGACTGCCATTGCCGAACATGTTGGCGGGAGCGTGGAAGGCTTCGTCTACATGATGAATGAAAAGGCGAAAATGATCGGCATGGATCATTCGAATTTCACGAATCCGTCCGGGCTAGATGAAGGCGAAGGCCATCGTGCCAGCGCTAACGATATGGCCAAGCTGACCGCCTATGCATTGAAAAACCCGATTTTTCAAGAAATCGTGAGCACGAAAATGAAAAAGGTACCGAATCCGAATGAAAAATGGGATTACACGTGGTTCAATAAAAACAAGATGCTGTCGATCTTCGAAGGATCGGACGGTGTCAAAACGGGATATACCAAGCTGGCCAAGCGCTGTTTGGTTTCGTCGGCGACGCGAAATGGACAACAGCTTGCCGTCGTGACTCTTGACGATTCGACTGATTGGGCAGATCATGCCAGATTGCTCCAATACGGATTCAAGAATTATCCGCTTCAGCAAGTGACGTTAAAAGGAGGGACTGTTGAAGGCAGCCCATGGGTAGTCGGCCGTTCTTTTTCTTATCCGCTAGGGGAAGGGGAGGCAGGCTCCATTAGTAAAAAGCTCGTATTTACGGATACGGCATCAACGAATTACCGTCTGGGAGAGAGAGGGATCATTCAGATTTATCTGAATCAGAAGCTGATCCAAAACGTCCCTTTGTACGATAAAGCAAGTGCCCGCATGCAAGAGTCCGATCAATCCACGTTCAGTTTTAAAGAAGGAAAGGCTTACCAGGAAACATTGACTACGAAATATCTACTGATCTGTAGAATGCTAGTACAGAAATTATTCACGTTCTCTATGTCCGAATGGGCCGACTAGGGGGGATTCAGCAATGGTGAATTGGATTTGGTTGTTTTTTATTGTTGTAGGATTCGTCGTGGCGGCGTTTAACGGCAATGTGGAGATTGTGACCCAAGCTGCTTTTGATGGGGCGAAAAGCGGAGTGACTGTGTGCTTCGGACTGATCAGCATTCTCGTTTTTTGGCTAGGCATGATGCGAATCGCCGAAGATGCGGGGTTACTTGGCAAGCTTGCGATTCTTTTGCGTCCGGTTGTACGATTTCTTTTTCCCAGTGTCCCGAAAAACCATCCGGCATTAGGCTACATCATGTCCAATATGAGCGCTAATATATTAGGGTTGGGAAATGCAGCCACGCCAATGGGGATCAAAGCGATGCAGGAATTGCAGAAGCTGAACACGGATAAAGAGACAGCGAGCCCGGCAATGTGTACCCTTCTGGCATTAAATACGTCGAGTATTACGCTCATTCCGACTACGCTGATTGCCATCCGAATGAATTTTAATTCCGTGAATCCGGCTGAAATCGTCGGGACCACGCTCATTGCCACAGCGATATCGACGGCTGCAGCAATTCTAGTGGATCGTTGGTATCGAAGGTCGCGTTCGCCCATACCGCCTTTGAAAGGATGATTACACATGTACGCCTTCATTTCGCTTCTATCGGCATGGGCTATCCCTGTCATGATTGTTTTCATACCTTTATATGCTGCATACCGTAAAGTTCCGGTCTATGAGTCCTTTGTGGACGGGGCGAAAGAAGGGTTTGATACGGCTATTAAAATTATTCCGCATCTCGTCGGCATGATGGTCGCGATCTCGGTTTTTCGCGCATCGGGAGCGATGGATATCTTACTTGGCTGGATGCGGCCGTTTTTCGAGAACCTGGGCATCCCGACCGAGGTGCTGCCGCTAGCGATTCTGCGCCCTATTACGGGTGCGGGGTCTTTGGCTTTTACGACCGATCTTATCGAGCAATTCGGGCCTGACTCCATGATCGGGCGCATCGCATCTACCGTTCAGGGCAGTACAGACACGACGCTTTACGTGATAACGGTGTATTTCGGCGCGATCGGCATCCGCAAAGCGGGCTACGCGCTTAAAGTCGGATTGATCTCCGACCTCGTAGGTTTTGTGGCATCCATCGTTATCTGTTACCTTGTTTTTGCTTAAATCGCTGCGCTCTTGTGATTTACATGCAACTCCGTTATCATTAGCATGAGGTGAATAGCGGATCATGGAAAGACTGCAAAAAGTTTTAGCCGAAGCGGGAATCGCATCCCGCCGGAAATGTGAGGAAATTATTACAGCCGGGCGCGTGCAAGTGAACGGAGAAGTTGTCACTACGCTCGGGGTGAAAGTGAACTCGCAGGAAGATGAAATTAAGGTAGATGGACGAGCCATCAACCAACAGCAAAAAATATATGTGCTTTTGAATAAACCCAAGGGCGTCATTACAAGCGCGACAGATCCTGGCGGACGGAAAGTCGTCACCGATTTCTTGCCCGGCATTAAAGAACGTGTCTACCCGGTCGGTCGTCTCGACTACGATACGGAAGGCCTTCTACTTCTGACCAATGATGGGGAATTCGCGCATTTGTTAACACACCCGAAACATCATGTACCCAGAACCTATCAGGCTACAGTTAAAGGTGTGCCTCATGGTACGCTTCTCGATAAACTAAGAACAGGCGTTCAATTAGAGGATGGAATGACCTCTCCGGCGGAAGTGGAATATGCGGACGTGAATCCGGAGAGAAATGAATCGATCATTGAGATCACGATCTATGAAGGCAGAAACCGACAAGTACGACGTATGTTCGAGTCGATCTCATTTCCGGTTATCCGTCTTAGACGAATAAAGTTTGGTCCGATCTTCCTGACAGGAGTGCCGCGAGGGAAGTATCGCCATCTCACCGTGAGTGAAATCAAAGAGCTGAAGGACGCTGCGCTCTCGACACATAAAGTTCAAAAAGGCCAATAGGAATTGGCCTTCTTTTCGTTATAATGAACATATAAACGTATGTGAAATGGTTAACAATGTTATGTAAAAGCGAAGGTGATTGAGTGTGGGTGCAAAAAAGAAATGGGTACAGATGGCGATATTTGCTGTTGTGCTCATTATTGGCGTATTTACCATTATTACGAATTTATCCGCCGCGGATAGCAAGAAATACCCGCAAGTAGGGGATAAAGCGCCCGATTTCTCCTTGATCGGTTTGGATGGAAAAACGCATAAATTGTCGGAATATAAAGGAAAACCGGTGCTGGTTAACTTCTGGGGAACATTCTGCCCGCCATGCAAAGAAGAAATGCCGGATCTCCAAAAACAATATGACAAATGGAACTCTCAAGGCGTTGTCTTCCTGGAAGTGAACGTCGATAAAAACAAAGTGACGGTACAGGGATTCATGGACCAGTATAAGCTGAACCTGCCTGTATTGCTGGATGCGAAGGAAGAAGTGCGCAAAAAGTACGGTGTTATGGATTATCCCACGACATTCTTTATAAATCCGGACGGTAAAGTCGAAGTGAAAAAAATCGGGCAAATGACGGAATCGTTTATTGACCAAACGCTTGCCCAATTAACAGCCAAAGCGAAATAAACTGAAGGTTTTTTAGGAGGACATCATGTTTCACAACACCAAATGTGATTGCGGGCATCAGAATCCGACCGGTACCACGCTTTGCGAATCGTGCGGGAAGCCGCTCATTGATGAGGATGGTACTGATCTGCTGGAGATGCGCTATGACGGAATGGCCCGCCGCTCTCAGAAGTCGAATCCTTCCGTACTGGATAAAGTCTGGAATTTCTTCTCCTCGGTTAAAATAGCGGTAGGTATTATTCTAGCGACTGTTGTGGCATCAGCGGTTGGAACGATTTATCCGCAGGAAAATACGTTTCTTGATATGGATCCGGCCCAGTATTATGCACAGAACTACGGAACGCTCGGTAAAATTTATCATTTTCTGGGCTTCTCTCATACATTCAGCTCATGGTGGTTTATCACGCTATTGTTTATGATCGGGACTTCGCTTGTCGTATGCAGTCTAGACCGTGTGCTTCCGCTTTACAAGGCTCTGTCCAAACAGCAAATCCGCAAACACGAAAGCTTTTTGACAAGGCAAAAGGTTACGTATGTCGGGTCGTTGCCAGAGAACGCGCGAGCCGAAGAGTGGACAAACCAGTTGGGGGCATCACTTCGAAAAAAGAATTACCGCGTACATACGGATGGAACAGCGCTTCTGGCTGAGAAATACCGATTTAGCCGGTGGGGGCCCTATATTAACCATATTGGACTTATCATTTTTCTGTTAGGTGTGTTGATGCGAAGCATTCCCGGATGGCACATGGACGAATATATGGGCATTCTCGAAGGCGAAACCAAGCAAATTCCTCATACTTCTTTTTATTTGAAAAATGAGAAGTTCAATCTCGAGCTATACGATGACAAGGAATTGCCGGAAAGCATCAAAGATAAAGGCCAAATCGTACCGAAAACATACGAGACCAAGGCTGTTTTATATCATTGTACAGCCAACTGTGACGATCCTTCGAAAGAACCTCAGCTCGAAGAAGTGTATAAAGCGGAGATTCTAGTCAATCATCCTTTGGACTACAAAGGTTTGCAAGCGTATCAATTCGATTACAAAGCCTCACCGATGCTAATCTCAGTTAAGCCCACGATCAGTAATCCGCAAACAGGCGAGTCTTATGGCAGCTTTGAGCTGCCGATGAACAATCCGAAGGATGAGTATCAGGTCGGTCCTTACAATTTGAAGTTAAAGGGATATTTCCCGGATTTCGGATTAGATGACAAAGGACAGCCGATCAGCAAATCGAATGAACCGAAAGCGCCTGCATTTATTTTTAGCATTACGGGGCCCGGCCTTGCTGCGAATGGCGAGCCGTACATGTATTTCCCGAGACAAATTGATAAAGAATCATACTCCCAAGATGCGATTAACGGCGCTATCGCCAAAAAGCTTAACATTGCAGTAGGCTCGATGGAAGGCGTGCAATTCGCCCAATATACGTCTTATTTGAACATTCGTGTGGATAAGGCGATGCCATACATATGGGTAGGATCCGCGATTTTCATGATTGGCGTTATTATGGGGTTTTACTGGCAACATCGC
Source organism: Paenibacillus sp. GCM10027628 (assembly GCF_042676385.1). NCBI lineage: Bacteria > Bacillati > Bacillota > Bacilli > Caryophanales > Paenibacillaceae > Paenibacillus > Paenibacillus sp. GCM10027628. Next base: position 151,324 of record NZ_JBHTHA010000011.1, on the reverse strand, counting down.
CGGGTCTGGCTTCGCATTGATGGCGATCAAATCACGCTCGGAGCGCACACGAACAAGAACTACTTTGGATTACGCAATGAAGTGGCAGCTGCGCTAACTAAGAATAACATTACGATTTCGCCAAAATTGTTAGATAAAGGAGGAAAGCAAGGGTGAATGTCAATTCAGTCAGCAGTACGTTTCTACTTATCGCCTTTTTTGTATATTTGTTAGCCTTTTTGCTTTTCGTCCTCTCCATAACAGGGAAAAGGTGGAGCAATCGCGATCCTGAAGAGCATACCAAACGCTGGGGCTTTGTCGCTTTCATTGTTTCTGTTATCGGTTTTGCCTGTCAAGTGACGTTCTTCTTTACAAGATGGGCGGAAGGCGGCCATATTCCTACATCGAATATGTATGAGTTTATGACCTTTTTAGGCATGATGATCATGTTTGCGTTCCTGATTGTCTATCTGATCTATCGGACGCCTGTACTTGGTGTTTTCGCTTTGCCGATCGGATTCATTATGATTGCTTACGCATCCGTGTTTCCGAGCGAAGTACAACCATTAATTCCTGCCTTACAAAGCTATTGGCTCAAAATTCACGTGACAACGGCAGCAACGGGGGAAGCTTTCTTCGGTGTCGGTTTTGCAGGCGGATTGATGTACTTGCTGCGAGCCGTTGATTTTAAAGGAACTTCCAAGCAGGATAAGCGGGAACAACGAGGCATCGAATTAACGCTGTTTTTCATTTTGATGCTGGTTGCTTTCATAGGCAGTATTTTCACATTTAACGGATCGGGATATAAAGCGACATTTACCAAGCAAGTGACGGATGCACAAGGCCAACAGCAGACCAACACGCAGAATGAAACTTATGTGCTGCCTCCCATTGTTCAGCCTCATGGCATGCAAGTGGTTGAAATGAAACCTTTTCTGGGCATGACAGAACCCCTGTTCACTGCACCATCCTGGATGGAAGGCGCTAGTGCGGGCCGCAAGCTAAATACAGTTATCTGGTCGCTTTTGGGCGGGTTCATTCTTTACGTTCTGGCTAGATTGATTGCGCGCAAGCCGTTAGGAGCGGCCATCTGTCCTGTTGTAAAAGGCATGGATCCTGAGGATCTGGACGAGATCAGCTATAGGGCGATCGCCATCGGCTACCCGATCTTCACACTAGGCGCGTTGATCTTTGCGATGATTTGGGCGCAAGAAGCTTGGGGACGTTTCTGGGGATGGGACCCCAAAGAAGTATGGGCATTAATTACTTGGTTGTTCTACGCGGTATTTTTACATCTGCGTCTTTCCAAAGGCTGGATAGGAAAGAAATCGGCATGGTTAACGGTCGTAGGATTTATTGTGGTTATGTTTACGTTAGTCGGGGTGAATCTGGTCATTGCCGGTCTCCACTCTTACGCGGGTGTATAAGGAAGGGAACTTGTTTCAACAAAACCTCTATAAGGGAGAAGGGTGTGACGCTCTATGGATATGAAGGCAAGCATATTGGTTGTTGACGATGAAGAACGGATTCGCAGATTGCTGCGGATGTATTTGGAAAAAGAAGGCTATATTATCGAAGAAGCGGAGGATGGGGAAACTGCGCTGCGCATGGCGTCCGAGACGGACTACGATCTGGTGCTGCTCGATGTGATGCTGCCGGGCATTGACGGCATTGAGGTTTGTTCCCGTCTTCGTCAAGTGAAGTCCACACCGGTCATCATGCTGACGGCCAAAGGGGAAGAGACGAACCGGGTAAGCGGTTTTGAGGTGGGTGCTGATGACTATGTCGTTAAGCCATTCAGTCCGCGTGAAGTGATTTACCGGGTTAAGGCGATCCTTCGCCGCTCCTCAGCGACTGCTTATTTATCCAAGGATGCCGGATCCAGCAATAATATCGTATTCCCCAATTTGGTGATTGAGCATGATGCGCACCGGGTAACTGCAGGCGGGCAGGAGGTCGCTTTAACGCCGAAAGAGTACGAGCTGCTGCATTATCTGGCAGTTTCCCCCGACAAAGTGTTCTCTCGTGAGGAACTGCTCAAAGACGTATGGAATTACGAGTTTTTCGGGGATTTGCGAACCGTAGATACGCATGTGAAAAGATTGCGCGAAAAACTAAACAAAGTATCCCCGGATGCTGCTGCGATGATTACGACTGTATGGGGAGTAGGCTATAAGCTAGAGGTGCCTAAATAACGTGTTTATTTTCAGAAGCGTCGTAGGAAAGTTGTGGTTAACGATTATTGGCCTGGTTGCGGTTGTACTGCTCATACTGGGCTTTTTTCTTGTCAATTATATGGGGAATTATTTCGCTCAAGCTAAAGGTCAAATGGAGAAAACGATAAAGATGGCGCAGCGGTTTTCGGATGAAGCCTCTCGCCATATGTACGATAACCAATTCTATCTTTTGAGCAATGAATTGTTAAGCTTCCAGGACGCGAAAATGCTTGTGGTCAATACCGACATGAAGGAAACTGCTATGCCTCAGGTTGAAGGCAGCAGTGTAGCTGCATTCCATGCTACTGACTTCTTCACGGAGAGCGAGCTCAAGCAAGTTTTTTCCGGTCAGGTACAATGGAAGCAAATGAGCAATTCCAGCGGCGGCCATTTATATACAAGCGCTGAGTATTTGGTCGTTGCGGTGCCGTTAAAAAATCAACTGGGTACTATTGTCGGGGCGACATTGCTTTACCAATCCCTTCAATCGTTTGAAGCAACGCAATCATATATGCTGCGGCTATTCATTTATGTATCGATTGTTGGCTTCCTGATGACCACTTTTTTCGCGTTCTTCCTGTTCTCGCGAATTACGCGCCCGCTGCAGCAGCTGAAAAAAGCGGCGGATCTGATTACACTCGGCGAATATGGAACGCGTGTCCCGATCCTCTCCAAGGATGAGATCGGTGAGCTCGCCAAAACCTTTAACCATATGGGCGGTAAAATGCAGGAGAGCGTGAGAGCCCTTAGTGAAGAGAAAGAGCATCTGTCCAGCATTTTGCGAAGCATGACGGATGCCGTGATTACGCTGGATGCAGACGGTTCAGTCATGCTGACCAACCCGCAAGGAGAGAAGATCGTTCAAGAGTGGGGCACGATCGATTGGTCCGATGACGAAGGCTCGGAGCGCTTCCGCAAGCCGGATACGTCGCTCGGTGACTGGGGGCTGACCAGTTATAGCAAGCTGGAATCCGAGCCCATCCCGGTTCCGCTTATCCCTCTCTTTGAAGCTGTCGTGGCCGAGTCGTCCGAAGCTGCCTCGAAACTGTACGTGCAGAATGGCGTCTGGTCCGTCGCCATGACGCCGCTCTACTCGCGCGAGCAGGTGCGAGGCGCCGTCGCGGTTCTGCGCAACGTGACGGAAGAAGAGCGCCTTGATAAGCTGCGCAAGGACTTCGTCGCGAACGTGTCGCACGAACTGCGTACGCCGCTTTCGATGCTCCAGGGCTACAGCGAAGCCCTGCTGGACGACATTGCCTCCTCGCCGGAGGAGCGCAAGGAAATGGCGCAGGTCATCCACGACGAGTCGCTCCGCATGGGGCGGCTCGTCCGTGACCTGCTCGACCTGGCCCGGATGGAAGCGGGCCATCTCGAGCTCTACTTCAGGGAGGTCGAAGTCGACTCCCTGGTGAAACGCATGCACCGTAAGTTTACGGTGCTGGCCAAAGAGCGCGGCATCGCGCTTAGCGCCGAGCTGCCGGAGCAGCCCCTCATCCTCCAGCGGGCGGATGAGGATCGTCTCGAGCAGGTGCTGACGAACCTGCTCGACAACGCATTCCGGCATACGGTCGGCGGCGCTCGTATTGCCGTGAAGGCGGAGCCGGCTGTCTATAAGGATCAGCCGGCGATCCGCATTGAGGTCACCGACGAGGGGAAAGGGATCCCCGCCGATGACCTGCCGTATATCTTTGAGCGCTTTTATAAGGCCGATAAAGCGCGTACGCGTGGATCTTCAGGCGGTACGGGGCTGGGCCTCGCCATCGTGAAGAACATTATCGACGCGCATCAAGGCAGCGTAACGGCTCAGAGTTCACTCGGTCAAGGGACAACCTTCACCATCTTGCTGCCTTGCGACCCAAAGTGAGAATTGCGTAACAATTTCGACAAATAAAGAGGCGTTTGCTGGAGAAAGTCTCAGCAAACGCCTTTATTTTGTAGAATTATCAGAAAAAATCTTGTTGTTCGTGAAACAAATGAAAGGAAGTTTAAAAAGCCCACTTTCAAAACGAAGCTGTTTCAAGGAAGTTACTCGGCGTCGAATCTTGAACGAATCCGGGAAGTCCGGTACTCACATAGCTATCACTATGCTCCGATCCTCCTTCTCCGGATATCGTCCAACCTTAGCAATCCTTAAACCGTAAGAGCACGAACGTTGACGATTTCCGCTTGTTTGCCAAGATCAGCCAGCACTTCCGCCGGAGCCGGTTTATCAATGGTCAGCACCATGATTGCCGATCCGCCGATCACTTTACGGCCCACTTGCATCGTTGCAATGTTAACATCGTTGCTGCCGAGCAGCGTACCTACGCGGCCGATAATGCCTGGCTTATCGTTGTGGGAGATCAGCAGCAGGTTGCCATCAGCGGCAAAGTCCACCGGATATTGATCGATGCGCACAATACGCTCGCCGAAACCTGCGAGTAATGTACCCGCGAGTGTTTTTTCTTCTTGCTTCGTTTTTACGGTAACCGTTACTAAATTCGTGAAGCTGCTTGAAATATTCGATGTTTGAGTGACGATGTTGACACCGCGCGATTTTGCCAAATGCATCGCGTTGATGATATTGATCGATTCTAACTGGTTCTGGAACACACCTTTTACGATGTAACGTGTCAATTGGCTTGTATCGACATCTACCAGTTCCCCTGCGTAGTTAACGACGATTTCGGCAACGGCGCCTTGTGCGATTTGACCGAGGATGCTGCCGATTTTCTCGCCAAGGCCGAAGTAAGGCTGCAGCTTGCTGAGCACGTTAGCAGGCACTGGAGGCATGTTAACAGCGTTTTTGAACGGCTCGTTGCGCAGAATGTGAAGTACTTCTTCAGAAACGTCAATAGCTACGTTTTCTTGAGCTTCGATGGTTGAAGCGCCAAGGTGAGGCGTTACGATCACTTTAGGATTGTTCAAAAATGGATGATCTTTTTGCGGAGGCTCCACTTCAAATACGTCAAATGCAGCTCCGGCTACGATGCCTTGATCAATGGCTTCAACCAATGCCAATTCATCAATAATGCCGCCGCGCGCGCAGTTGATAATGCGAACGCCTTTTTTCATCAACTCGAACTGTTGCTTGCTGATCAGATGACGAGTTTCCGGCGTGAGTGGCGTATGCACGGTTATGAAGTCCGCTTGAGCGGCAATTTCATTCACCGTTCCGAGCTTAACGCCCATTTTCTCAGCGCGTTCTTCGGTCAGGAAAGGGTCATAGCCGATTACATTCATACCGAACACTTTCGCACGTTTGGCGACTTCGCTGCCGATACGGCCCATGCCGAGAATCCCGAGTGTTTTGTTGCGAAGCTCGACACCGATAAATTTACGATCCCACTCGCCGCCAACCGTCTTTTTGTATGCTTGAGGAATCATACGAGCCGTAGACATCATCATGGCAAATGTAAGCTCACAAGTCGCGATTGTGTTGCCGTCCGGCGCGTTAATCACAACAATGCCTCGTTTAGTCGCAGCTTCCAGATCAATATTGTCAACGCCGACGCCGGCACGGCCAATGACCTTTAATTTGTTTCCGGCCGTCATAATTTTTTCCGTAACTTTCGTTTGGCTGCGAACGAGCAAGGCATCATATTCGCCGATAATCGCCACCAGCTCATCCTCGGAGAGTCCGGGCTGTTTAACAACCTCAACATCGCTTGCATCATAAAGCATTTGAATACCCATGTCGCTGATCGGATCAGATACTAAAACTTTGAACATCATTGTTTGCCTCCTTAGCATTTTGCGAAAATTGAATATAAAAAAAACTCCCAATCCCTCAGATATAGACACTATGTCTATAGCCAAAGGGACGAGAGATTGCTTTCGTGGTACCACCCTAATTCGCTACCCGTTCGCACGGACAGCCTCACTGGTCTTGCGACCTGGAACTGTAACGGGTTCCTTGCCGATTGCATCTACTAAATTTCAATGCAATAACTCTGGAGTGCTCCGCAAAAGTTCACTGCCGATTCTCACCTGCCACCGGCTCTCTGAAAGCTACTTTTATTGCTTGGCTCCGTCAACGCTTTACTGTATTGTAGAATTTTCAATAGCTTATCATGGGTTTGAAATCGTGTCAATACATGTCGATTCATTTTCATGAAAGTATCATTTTTGGACACTTTTGAAGCACTTGCAAGCTTATTGTTATTCATTTTATAGCAAGCATTGGGAGAATGCAATGCGTGAACGCTTGAAATTTAGCCTATTTTTCGCTATTCTTCTGAATACATCTATACCATGACTTAGCACGTTATAAAGGGGGATTCTCGATATGGAAATTACAAGCATACAACCGCAAAAATTTTTGGAAGATCTGGATCAGTTTCGACTGCAGGACAGCATCATCGTCGATGTGCGAGAGCCTCATGAATGGGAGTATTATCACTTGGACGAGGCCGTTCTGATTCCCATGCAGCAAATTCCGCTCAGAATGGGCGAGCTGCCGGAAGAGAAAGATATTTATATCGTTTGCGCACATGGCGTTCGAAGCTACCGCGTTGCTGAATTTTTGCAGCAAAACGGTTTCGACCGTATCATTAATGTGGAAGGCGGGATGGCGGCAATCGGCATGCTGCGCGGCTTTCAATACGACTAGGCTAGGTTAACAAAACAAAAAAAGCCAGACGCGAATCGGCGTCCGGCTTTCCTTATCAATTTGCGTCCGAGAAAAATGGCAGCTGCGGAAGCAGTTCGTTGCCATACCATTTCGCTTTTCCTTTTACGAAATCACCTGTTCTTACAGCATTCGTACTCAGCAGCAAATCCATCGTCTGGTTGACATCGGCCACATTCATTTTCTTGGCTTGACCGGAAGCGATGAAATCATCGATGCGAATCGTTAAATCTTGCGGATAGAAGGGTGAAAATGCTTTATTCTTTAGCAGTTTAGCTGTTATGTAAAGATTTTTAACATTCACGTTCATGGCACGCCATTGATCCAGGTTGGCATTGTTGTTTGGATCGAAAGCTTCCAGGTCGTGATCCAATGTCGCATTCCAAGCGACAATCGATTCGAAGTAGTTTTTTTGCGCCGTCAGAGCTTGCGTTTTTGCTTCCTGGAAATAAGCATCGTTGTCGATGGCTGCCAGGAGCGCTTGGCCGGTCATGCCATTCGCTTTGCTTTGTAAGCTCTTCAACGCATCTGCAAAGAGTTTCAGGCTCTTTAGGTAGCTTTGATGAGACTGTACAAGAAGCGGTGAGGAAGCGGGCATGTTTTTGCTTTGCAGTTGGTTGTATTTGTCATTGGCGACATTGCTCAACTCTTTGAGTACTGCGGATGCATCGATTGCCCCGTTGCCGAGTTCAATTTGATTCATCTGCTCGAACCATTTATTCTGAAATTCCCTAAAGGGTAAAAAGATGGTATGGTAGTAAGAGACCAGAACTTGTTGATCGTAAGCCCCGATTTCTTGGACAGCAGCTTTGTCTGCATGCAGCATTTTTTCATACTTCTCGTCCGATTTCTGCCCTCCAATCTTTAAGCCGTAGAAAAAGGCGCCGAGTATACAAACAAGCATAAAAATGAACATGAGGGCGAATAAATAATCAGTGCGAGTCAGACGCTTATCCATAATCAAAAGCTCCTTATTCTCTCTTTTTCTTTTAATTAGTATAGGTGAAATAGCTAGAAAAGGGAATATGTGAGGAAAAGAGGAAGCTTACGTGAGAAAATTCGATTTCAAAAATATTCGCTTCGGTAAAGTCGATCTGAATGACTTAAATGATCAGACTTTATTGCTCAATTTGTACATAACCCAACTTCTTACGCTTATTATCGGAATTGTTATCGTTTTATTTCAGAGCAATCATAAGATTCTTGCAATGTTTTCGATAAAGGCAGGATGGGCGATCCCATTATGGGGCTGTTTATTCGCCGTTGCCGTGCTTGGCATGGATCTGCTCATATCCAGATGGGTGCCCAAAGAAGTGTCTGACGATGGCGGGATTAATGAAATGATTTTCGGTAAACGCGCCGTCTGGCACATTGCGCTCATTTCATTGATCGTATCGATTTGCGAGGAATTTTTATTCCGCGGTGCCATTCAATATTGGTGGGGACCTTACTGGACGAGTATTTTGTTTGCGGCGATTCATATTCGTTATTTGCAGCATTGGTTAATGACCGGCATGGTTTTCAGCATCAGCTACGGTTTAGGCTGGATTTATGAGCAAACGGGCAGTCTATGGACCCCGATTATTGCACATTTTGTCATTGATTTTGTGATGGGTTGCATTTTAAGATTTGGCAAGGAGGAAGAACAGGAACCATGAGCTTGGAAGAACGGACACCATTGCGATCGGCTCAAATAAAGATGGAACAAGAAGAGGATGATACCTATTTGCCGCCGCGAAAAGCGGTGCATCCCTCCGAGAAAGGGAAATGGGCGCGACTCTTTTACCTAACGCTGCTCTGGTTGTTCATCATGCTTGTAGTCGGCTTAACCGTGTGGGGAATACGCTATTCCTAATCATTGCTCTAATATATTGTGTAACTTCAGCCCAGAAGCTATGATAGATTCATAGTTTCTTTTTTATTTACATGAGAGGGAGAGTTGAAAGATCTCTATGAAAACATTCAAATGGCCATCAATGATTAAAGTCTTTGCAATGCTCTGTCTATTCATGTCGACATTGATTTGGTCAGCAAATCCTTCGTATGCGCTTTCTTACGGGTATAGGGCCTATCCAAAAGGCGATGTGGGGCTCCTGCGACCCGACATCGGCGCTACAATTGAACTAAGTGAAGGTAAAACACCAGAAAGCTATCATTTTTATTTAAATGGTACAGAAGTCAATGCTACCTATGATCCCGTCTCTGTAAAATATAACTATCGCCCAGCGACAGACCTTGCTCCTGGTGATTATACCGCTCGTTTAGTCTTTTCATTCAGCGGCTACCAGCCTGTGGATATTGATTGGAAGTTCACAATTACGCCTAATGCTTCAAGTTTATCTACTGCCCCAACAAAAGAGCAGCAAGATGGGCTGCGGGCGATCAATGATTATCGCGCGAAGCTGGGACTTTCGGCAGTCAAATTCAATGATGCCCTGAATACGGCTGCACAAAAGCATGCCGAATATTTGTTCCAAAATAAAATTGATCCGATTCACACGGGTGTTTCCTTGCACGAGGAGAATTCGACTTTAACGGGTTATACGGGGAAAACGCTTGGAGAACGCATGCAGTACATTGGTTATTCGCGTGCAAGCGGCGAGGATGCGGCCTATAACCGCGCATCGTTAGTAGAAGCGATCGATAGCTTATTCGATGCCCCGTACCATCGTTCTCCATTTATGGTGCCAGGCCTCACAGAGATTGGTGTCTTTAAGCAAGGGGATTACCATGTGGTTGAGTTTGGTTTTTTGGAAGGTGTTGCTCCAGAATTAGTCGTTTCGCCGGGCAATAATGATGTCTATGTGCCAACGATGTTTGACGGGCACGAAAGTCCTGATCCGCTCCGAATCCATTCTGGTAACGATTACCCAGTCGGATATCCGATTATGGCTGCAGTCAACGGTCCCGGTGTTGTGAAAGTCAGCCTCAATGAAGCAGAATTAAAAGACGAGAGCGGCAATTCGGTGCCCCTCTTATCGAATGCGCCAGGTCAAGACGACCATCTGGATACCGAAGTGATTATGATGCCCAAACAGCCTTTGCAATTGGACACTACTTATAAAGCAAGCGTGAAGCTGACAGCAACCATGAAGGATGGCAGTACAAGATCTTTCAATAAAGACTGGTCTTTCCGGACAGAATCCAAAGTAGGGCTGGGTGTTACTAAGTTACATAGCGATTCAGTTGCTTATACCATCCAAATGGCTAACTTTGGTTTGAACCGTGTGCACACCGTTATGTTTGGCTTGAATGACGAAACTTACAGATTGGATCAAATTCCATTTACTATGAAGCAAAAGCCTTATATCGCAGATGGAACTTCATATCTATACATCCGTGATTTGGCCGCGGCGCTTGGCGCCACAGTCGAATGGGATGATTCAAAGAAAGCGACTATTTATAAGAAAAAAGATAAGACGATCATGTTCTATACAAATCGTAATGCTTACGTCATTAACGGCATAGAGCACGAAACGGATTCAGCGGCGAAGCTGGTCCATGAGACTACGATGATTCCGGTGCGTCTACTTTCAGAAACATTAGGAGCCAAAGTCGATTTTATTGAGAGCACACGCACAGTTGTCATCAATTATTAACAAGGAGAGCCCCGCAATCCATAATGGATAGCGGGGCTCTTGTCTTCATTTCATTTCAAGTTCAATTGCATTCGGGTCTACGAAGGAATAGCCTTGCTCTTCTAATTTTGTGAGAAGCGTATCGAGCGCCCGAACCGTCCACGGAAGTTCATGCATCAGAATGTTGCTGCCTGGATGCAGCTGTTTCAGCACATTGTCGATTACTTTTTGAGGATCGTTTTGTTTGTTCGTCATATCCCAATCCAGCGAACCGTTAGACCAGGTCATGTACAGCATATGGTTATTTTTAATTTTTTGTTTCAAATAATCATTACCTGCGCCATAAGGAGGACGGAAGAATTGAGGTTCTTGACCAATCAATTCTTTGACAATTTTCTGAACATCATCGATTTGCTGATCGATTTTCGCGTTACTCATATCTTTCAGGTTATCATGATCCCATGCATGGTTGCCGATGATTTGGCCGCTGTCATGGACGAGTTTAACCAGTTCGGGTTTCTGCTTAATGCGGTAGCCATTCATGAAAAAGATCGCTTTCGCATTGTGTTTCTTCAATGTAGCAATAAGTGCCGCATTCATTTCTTGTTCTTTGGGACCATCATCGAACGTTAGCAGAACAATTTTCTTGTTGCCATTCGGGTCATTCGGGACAATATCATAGTTTTTGTTCATATGATATTCCTTTTTGACCGCCTCTTCTGCCGGCTTTTCCGGAGTTGGCGTTGGGGTGGGCGCAGGGGTGGCGGTAGGCACAGGGGTTGGCGATGCAACCGCTGCCGGCGAAGTGCTTGCAGTTACCGCGGGGCCTGATGCCGCTCCTCCTTGGCCGCAGGCCGTAAGTAAAAGAGTTGCACACACCAGAAGTACACTTGCTTGTTTCATATCAACTCTCCTCAATCTTCATTGCTCTATAACTTTAGAGCTACGAGTATTTTACCACATTTTTCGCCGAACATATCCCCTTTGTTTTCCTGTCATCACAGCGTATGCGCCTCCTGAATCTCGCACAAGCTAGTCTTGATTCAAACTACATGACATGGAGGGAAGCCAAATGAAAATTGGTACATTTTTGCTTGGTGGCATCGCAGGCGCAGCGGCGGTCATTTATTTGAATCGCAAAAGCAAATCCTTGATGTTATCTGCATTCAGTTCTTCCAGCGAATCAATGGGTAAAGTGATGGACAGAGCCAAAGATAAGTTCGTCAGTAAAACTTTCAAAGATTCTACAGCAAAAAATTTCTCAAGTACAAGTTCTAACAACCTCAATCAGGTAGAGAAAATTGTGAAGGAAGACCCGCATTTAAAGGCGACAGTCAATGAAATTTTGCAAGAAAACAAGGAAACCGCAGCGACGATTCAATAAACATAAGGTTCAGCACAGTCAGGCATACCCACGGGGCCGGCTGTGCTTTTTTCTTTTATACTTAACTTCCACGTGCATTTGAATGAATTTAGTGTTAACATGAGAGGTGAAACGTAAGATGGATGCAAGTCCATTTCGTTTTCACAACTCACCTTTTTCTTTTTTTTATCATATTCTGTTTTAATAAGGCCAAGATGATAGCTTTTCTTCGAAAAGCGCTAAGGAGGATCCTATCATGAAAATAGAACGCTTAAGTCAGGATAAGATACGGATTTTCCTAACATTCGATGACTTAACTGAACGCGGGATTCAGAAGGATGACATGTGGAGAGAAATTCCTAAAGTGCACGAACTATTCAGCGAAATGATGGATCAAGCTTATTCTGAACTCGGATTTGACCCGTCCGGACCTCTTGCAGTCGAAGTGTTTGCGCTTCCGGCTCAAGGTATGGTAGTTATCGTAACCAGAGGCAAGCTTGATTTATACGCGAACTCCGACGCTTATGACGATCATGAGGCTGAAGAAGTGTACGAAATGGAAGTTACGCTTGAACAAAGCGATCTAATCTCCTATGCTTTCCGTGATTTTGAAGATCTGCTTCGCGTTGCGAAAGTAATCAATCCGCTTCTTATGGAAGGCGGTACATTGTATTCCTACAAAGGAAAATATATTTTACAGCTGGAACCTGTCGAACTTGAGGATTCCAAGTATCAAGCGCTAATCGCAGTTCTATCTGAATTTGGAGAAGCTGCTTCAGTTACCCCTGCTGTGTTGGAAGAGTATGGAAAAACAATCATTGCTGATGATGCCGTGAAGGTGCTTTGCCACCATTTCCGCTAATTTCAGCCTATAGCTATTTTCCTTTGCATTTAAATGAAACAAGCATCTTCAAAAACATTTGTTTTTGCTAGATGCTTTTTTAAATTTCGTATATGATGGATTTCTTCATTTTTGGGGGATGTATTGGGGGGACAACGTAGATGACGATCTCAGAACGCAAACTTCTGGCGCCTACGCCGGCAGCCGTTGATTTGGATGGATTGATGGCTTATTATCAAAAGCAACTCCGAGAAGATGCATTTTACTATTTGCAAAAAAGAGGCATCACCGAAGAAACGGTTGAGCAGTTTTGCATTGGATTTGAAATCGGGAAGATTGGGTTTTACGTAGACCAGAACCTGTTAGGCGGTTATTTCGAAAACCGGGTGATCGTCCCGATTCGCAATTATGAGGGAGACATTGTCGATCTGATCGGACGAGCAATCGACCATAGGGAGCCGAAATACAAGCCATTGTACGGGGTGGATCAATATCTATTCAATTATCCGGCACTTCCAGAGTCGGAAGAGGTCGTGTTGTGTTCCGGCATATTCGATGTATTGACCTTGACTCAAGCCAGAATGCCGGCTGTTTGCGTGCCTGATTTTGCAGTGTTCAAAGATTACCATGTTCAGATGTTCGAAAATAAGCGCGTTTACATTTGTATGGGGAACGATGAGACGGGGAGAAGAGAAGCCGCTCGCATAGAAACCTTACTGAGGGAACATGCTAAAGAAACTTACATCGTAAATTTACCAGAAACGATTCGAGATATTAATGATTTGTTCATCCGAGCGCAGAATCCGGCCGAAACGTTCATTCAGCTTGTCAATCAAGCTGTCGAAGAAACGATGTTGGCTCCGGTGGCCCCAGACATTAAGAACAGCACCATCTACCTGGAAGAATACATGAAGCGGTATCGCGGTCAAGTAGCCAGTGTGAGCACCGGGTTTGCCAGTCTGGATACGCTGCTTTTCGGCGGATTTGACAGTGGTTTATATTTGTTGGCTGGAACCGGTGCCGTAGGTAAAAGCATGCTGCTTAAACAGATCGCCGATCAGCTTGCTTTGGATCAAACCCCTGTGATCTTCGTATCCTGGGACATGACGAATTTTGAGCTTTGGGCACGCAGCATCGCCAGAATTATTGGGGCCGCTCCGCAAAAAGTACTTGCTGGGAAAGTTGAACCTGATCAGGTATCTGAGGCAAACAAACAATATGCCAAAATTAGCAAGATGCTATGGACGCTTGAATGCACAATGGATACGACGCTGGATCAAGTTGCGGCTTCGATTGAGCGAATTGCAGTGATCGTCGGGCGTGAGCCGGTCATTTTCATCGATCATCTACAGCGCATTCCTGTCCATAAGCAAGCAGCTCAGATGACTTGGCAGCAGCAGCAAGCTGCAATTGCTTACACCCTGAAGCAATGGTCCAGAGAATGGAATTGCCCGATCGTCGCCGCATCTGCATTAGAACTGGGGCAAGATCGTGTTCATGAAGCCGTACAGGCTTCTGCGGATGTCGTCATGATTATGAAACCAAACGAGGCAGAAGAAGATCTTCCGCAAGCTTTAACCATTGAATTAACGAAAAATCGCAATGGATCGTTAGGAAGCTTCGCCTTGCTTTTCCATAATGATCGCGCACTATTTACCGAATAAATCGCTCACGAGGTGGACTTTATGTCGAATACGGAAAATCTAAATGTTCTTCAATCTACCCAAACGGTCATTCACGAAGCACTCAAGCGGCTCGGCTATTCGGACGATATGTATGAATTGTTGAAAGAGCCTTTACGGGTTCTGACGGTTCGCATACCGATTCGTTTGGATGATGGGAGTGTAAAGGTGTTTACGGGCTATAGAGCTCAGCACAATGACGCTGTCGGCCCGACCAAAGGGGGCGTTCGCTTTCACCCGGATGTAACCGAGGATGAAGTAAAGGCACTTTCGATATGGATGAGTTTGAAATGCGGCATTTCCGATCTGCCTTACGGCGGGGGGAAAGGTGGCATTATCTGCGATCCGCGTCAAATGTCATTCCGTGAGCTGGAACGTTTAAGCCGAGGGTATGTAAGAGCGATCAGTCAGCTTGTTGGGCCATCCAAAGATATTCCTGCGCCCGACGTGATGACGAATTCTCAAATCATGGCTTGGATGATGGATGAATACAGCCGTATTCGCGAATATGACTCCCCGGGATTTATTACAGGTAAACCTATCGTGCTGGGCGGGTCCCATGGTCGGGAAACGGCGACGGCGAAGGGCGTCACGATTATGATTGACAAAGCGCTGCAGAAGAAAAATATCCCCCTGCAAGATGCAAGAGTTATCATACAAGGCTTCGGCAATGCGGGTAGTTACCTGGCCAAATTTATGCACGAAGCCGGGGCCCGAGTAATCGGCATTTCCGACGTTCATGGAGCTTTATACAATCCCGATGGCTTGGATATCGAATATTTGTTGGATCGCCGAGATTCCTTTGGCGGTGTGACGAATCTTTTCAAAAACACGCTATCGAATAAAGAAATTCTGGAACAAGAGTGCGATATATTGGTTCCTGCCGCCATTGAGAATCAGATTACATCTGAAAATGCAGACCGTATAAAAGCAAGCATTATCGTTGAAGCTGCGAACGGGCCAACTACTTTGGAAGCGACCAAAACGTTGACGGACAAAGGTGTACTCATCGTTCCGGACGTGCTGGCAAGCAGCGGCGGCGTAATCGTTTCCTACTTCGAATGGGTGCAGAACAACCAGGGATATTATTGGAACGAAGATGAAGTTCATGCCAAACTTCAAATTGTCATGGAAAAGTCGTTTGAAAATGTCTATAATGTTCATAGCACTCGCGGAGTCGATATGCGGCTTGCCGCCTATATGGTGGGGGTACGTAAAATGGCTGAAGCCTCTCGCTTTAGAGGCTGGGTTTAAGATTTCTGTGAACTAATGCAAAAGGGGGAGCTATGCGTGCATATATTGCCAATTGTGCTGGCATCTGTAGCCCCGGGTCTCTCACTGCTCGCCTACTTTTATTTGAAGGATCGCTACGAAACAGAACCGATTCATTTGGTGATCCGAATGTTCATCTTTGGGGTTCTTCTCGTCTATCCGACAATGGTGCTGCAGCGTTCGTTTATTGAAGAGATTGGAGAAGGCACATTTACATCCGCTTTCTTCCTGTCTGGCGGAATTGAAGAGTTTCTCAAATGGCTGATTCTATATCATCTGATCTACCGGCATGCATCTTTTGACGAGCCTTATGACGGTATCGTATATGCCGTAGCCGTGAGTTTGGGTTATGCGACTTTAGAAAATATTATTTATGCTTTCTTGAACGCCTCATCCTTCTCGGCACTCATGATTCGTGCGCTGCTCCCTGTATCCGGTCACGCGCTGTTTGGTGTAATGATGGGTTATTACATGGGGAAAGCCAAATTTACGCCAAACAAGTCGCAGAGATATTTATGGATATCCTTGCTGCTGCCGATCGCTTGGCACGGCTTATTCGATTACATTTTGCTGGTGGCCAAATCGTACTGGGTGTGGATTATGATACCGGTCATGTCTTATCTTTGGATTCGTACACTTTGGCGGGTCGATCGAGCGAATGCTCGCTCACCTCTGCGGATCGCTTCAACGGACGATAAGATTAAAGTTAGCTGATTTGGGTCATAATGGACATTAACAACGGCGATCAACCGGAGGGTGTACATGTCCACAACACGAGTTAAAGTGACGATCCGCTGCAAGAAGTGCGGCGAACGATTTGTGCTGAAAGGCAAAAAGGAAAAAGGGAAAATTGAAACCGGGTTTCGGCAATGCATCTGCAGCAATGAGCATGATTTTGACGTTGAAACCGATGATTAACGAGGGGCCAATCTTTTTGAATTGGCCTCTTTTTCGTATTTGAAGGGTTTTGGGGGTTTGAGGCTTTGAGGTTTTCGGGGGCTCCCCCAAAAGTAATAGGAATAGGCTTCGAAGGATGTCTTCACTTTTGGGGGAACTATATTGTATGTATAAACCTTTGTTTCCACGCAAAAACTAACGGCAAGTTTGGCGGAAATGAAAGGAGTCAGAATATGTACAAAAGATTAAGCGTCGTCATGTTTCCATTCCTCTTGCTCGCTTTAATCGGAGCTTCGGTGTGGGGGTATCTGGAACATCAAGAGAAAAACACCATTCTGATCAAGGCGGAGAATCAATACCAGCGGGCGTTTCACGATCTCTCCTTCCATATGGACAAGCTTCATACGGAACTTGGCAACACGCTTGCTGTGAACTCCGCATCTGAGCCTTCCTACCGGAAAGGCTTAGTTAATGTATGGAGGCTGACCAGTCAGGCGCAGAGCGATATCACCCAGCTGCCGCTGTCATTGCTTCCCTTTAATAAAACGGAAGATTTCTTGGCTAACATGGCGAATTTCTCGTACCGGATGTCGATTCGCGATATGACGAAACAGCCCTTGAATGAGCAAGAGGTCAAGACGTTGAATGATCTTTATAATCATTCCAAGGATATTACGGGAGAGCTGCGAGGCGTTCAGGATAAAGTTATCACGAACAATTTGCGCTGGATGGATGTGGAGAGTGCTTTAATCTCACAAAATGAAGTGCATGATAATGCGATCATAGACGGGTTCGCTTTGGTGGATAAAAAAGTCGGCGCCTATGAGGAACTCAATTGGGGACCGGGCAATCTAGGCGTTCTCTCTAAAAATGACGCAAAAATGCTGTCAGGCAACGAGATGACGGCTGATGCGATCAAACAAAAAGCGGCCCAATTCCTGGGAACCAATGATACCTCCCATATCCAGGTTATTGAAAATGGGAATGCCGGACCCGAATATCAAAGCTTCAGTGTTGTCGTTCCCTCAGGAGCGGGAAGCGAAAATGATGCTCAAATGGATTATACCAAAAAAGGCGGTCATCTCATTTACTTTATGAAGCCGCGCACCGTGAAAGAAAAGAAATTTGATCTTCGCCAGGCCCGGGATATCGCGAATGAATTCCTGGATCAGCACGAATATAAAGATATGAGTGCAGTCAGTTACGATCAATATCAAAATACAGCCAACATCATTTTTGCTAAGCGTGAGAAAGATGTAACCATATATCCGCAACAGGTTAGTGTAAGAGTAGCTTTGGACAATTTAGAGGTGACGGGACTTCAGGCCAACGATTACATTTTCGGTCAAAAGCAACGCAACTTTGGACAGCCGAAAGTAGCTGCTGCGGAAGCGCGTAAAACATTAAGTCCTACCATGGAAGTTTCCAGTCAATCATTGGCCGTTATTAAAAATGACTTGAGTGAGGAAGTGCTGTGCCACGAATTCATCGGCAAAATGAACGGAAATCTGTACAGAATCTATGTCAACGCCGATACAGGCTCTGAAGAAAAAATAGAAACGATTCGACCGGAGCAAGCAGCGGCCGCGGCAAAGTAATCGTAAAAAAGAAGCATAGGACCATCCTTGCTTCTTTTTTTGCTTTCCTAATTCTTTAGTCGTGGTATAATCGATGGAGTGGCGAAAGTTTTGGCACATTATGTCGGAGGTGCAGAAATTGCTTCCTAAGGTTAACCAGATATTACATTTACAAATCAACTCCATCGATGACGAAGAATCCAAGATCGAATACAAATCAAGAATTGCCGACGTTACAGATACTGCAATTGTGATAGAGGTTCCTCTCAATGAAAAGACGGGGCGTCTCAAGAAGCTTTATTCGGGCGATGAGCTAAGTACATATTTTTTGGGGCAGGGCGGAACGAAGCATTACTTCACAACGACGGTCACGGGATTTCAAGAAGATGTCATAAGACTAGTAGAACTTAGAAAACCTGAACCTGAAGCGATTACGCAAATCCAGAGAAGAAGCTTTTTACGAGTGCTTGCTGAGCTGGAGATCGCTGTAAAATTATCCGAACAAATTCAGTTTATTGCCGTCACCGAGGATGTCAGCGGCGGCGGGATATCATTCATTTGTGATGGACACATCCCTTTGGGTGTACAAGCTGCCATTTCCTGCTGGCTCCTTGTTCCATTTAAAAATGGCACCATTGAGCATCTTCCTTTTAAAGGAGAAACCGTTCGCGTCAAACAATTGGAAACAGGTAAATTATTGGCAATGGTCCGATTTATAGAAATTACGGATCGCGATCGTCAGAAGTTAATTCGCTTCTGCTTTGAGAGACAAATGGATTTCCGCAAAAGATAAATGCATGAGAACTTCACAGCTTGGGCATACTACGATGCAAAAATGTATGGTAAGCAGGTGAAGTGATCCATGCGGTCGGAGCAAGAAGATCAATCATACGAGCAGCTGTTTATACGTTTTTCTGCGAAAGTGGAGAAAGTCATCATTCGGCTTGCGCTCGTATTTTTTGTTTTGCTTATTAGTGCCCAAGCCCTATTGCAAATCCCGTATGTTCGGAAACATTTTACACGGGTGGAGCCGCTGGAAGGTAAACCGTACTCACAACCTCAAGAAGCAGGTAAAGAGCGATCGTAAACAAACTATATATGGCTAGTAAGTACGGTCAAAGTTTTGCATATGAGATAGTAGTGTGATATAATTTCCTTAATTAGCAGGCAGTGCCTGCTTTTTTGTTCGTAAGGTATTGTTAGTATTTTTGGGCCCTCGCAAAGTAATAGGAGTATGTTACGAAGCAGTACTTCACTTTATGGGGTGAATTTAGGAGGAAGTGCAGCTTGGATAAGTTCAATATTGCCATTGATGGACCTGCTGGAGCCGGTAAAAGCACCATTGCACGGCTGGTTGCCGGAGCGCTTGGTTTTGTTTACGTGGATACAGGGGCCATGTATCGGGCAGTAACATGGAAAGTACAGCAAGAAGGGCTGCGTCCTGATCAAGAATCCGAGGTTGTTGCTTTAGCGAATCGCATGAACATCGATTTAATCCCCGGGCCTGCTGGACAACAGGTGATTGTGGATGGTGTTGACGTGACCAAAGACATTCGCACTACTGCCATTACCGATGATGTTTCCCAAATTGCCAGCATCGGTGCCATTCGTCAGCTATTAGTTTCTCTGCAAAAGCAGATGACGATTTCCAAAGGCGTTGTCATGGATGGTCGAGATATCGGAACCCATGTCATGCCGGACGCTGAAATCAAGATATTCCTTACGGCCAGCGTATCGGAAAGAGCGGAACGACGTTTCAAGGAAATGCAAAGCAGCGGAACCTGTACGATGACGCTGGAGCAATTGGAGCAAGACATTGCTCGTCGCGATCAAATCGATCAGGAAAGAGAAATTTCGCCGCTGAAACGTGCACATGACGCCATATTAATGGACAGCACTTCAATGACCATTGAGGAAGTTGTGGACGAAATTCTTGGGCTTTGT
Organism: Paenibacillus sp. GCM10027628; assembly: GCF_042676385.1. Classification (NCBI taxonomy): domain Bacteria; kingdom Bacillati; phylum Bacillota; class Bacilli; order Caryophanales; family Paenibacillaceae; genus Paenibacillus; species Paenibacillus sp. GCM10027628. The sequence goes on along the minus strand of NZ_JBHTHA010000011.1, from coordinate 131,366 downwards.
AAAAACAAAGTCGGAGGTGGCAAATAAGATGCTGTATCGCATCGGCAGGGCCATATTTCGTGTAATTTTCACTCTGTTTTTTCGTCTTCGAGCAATTGGCATGGAGAATGTACCTGCTCATGGAGCGGTCGTGTTATGCGGGAATCATACCAGCCTTCTGGATCCCCCGTTATTAGGTACACCGCTTACGCGGAAAGTGCATTTCATGGCGAAAGCCGAGCTGTTCGATGTGCCGGTCTTAGGAACGGTTATCTCAAAAGTTGGCGCTTTCCCTGTCAAACGTGGAGGCGTGAGCAAGGAATCTATCCGGCTCGCCATTCAGTTGCTGAGAGATGGCAATATGATGGGGGTTTTCCCCGAAGGATCGCGCAGCAACGCAGGCGGGATGGGCAAGAAAGGTGCAGCCAGCCTTGCGCTTAAAGCAGGCGCAGCCGTCGTGCCGGTTGCCATTATCGGCAACTATTCTTTATTTCGCCGTATGACCATCGTATATGGCAAGCCGCTTGATTTAAGTGCTTATACCGGTGGAAGCTCCGATGACCTGGAACAAGCAACAGAGACGATCATGCAAGAAATTCGCAGCATCCATTCCGCATACAGCAAAGGCTGAATGCGATGTATGGAAACGAATGCTTGGAATTATACTATCCTTAAGTGTATGGAAAGATTTTGTTTGAAACAGAGTAGACGCTTTCTTCCGGCTGCTTTGTGACTTATAGTGAGTGTTTAAAAAGTCCGCTTTCAGAACCGAGAAGGTTCGATACGCGACCACGGTTAAATGTAAGTTTATTCGCTAATTAGAATACTTTCTGATGTGGTCAAAGTGGACTTTTTAAACAACCTCTTATAAATTATTTATTGTTGGTTGTAAATAGAGGAGGGTAAACCCATGTCAGATGAAGTAAAAGTTGAAGATCAATCTCAAGAGGTTCAAGAAGTGCAGGAAACAGCTGTTTCACAAGCTGAGGCTGAGCAAGCGCTTAATAATGTAGCTGTACTGAAGAAAGGCGCTACCGTTAAAGGTAAAATCGTGAAGGTAGACGCAGATCAGGCCTTCGTTGATATCGGTTATAAATACGATGGTGTTATCCCGGTTCGCGAACTTTCTTCCGTGGCTTTGGATGATGCTGGCCAAGCTGTGCAAATCGGTCAAGAAGTTGAATTGAAAGTCGTTTCGATCAATGACGCGAAAGAAACGCTGGTTCTTTCCAAACGCGTTGTTGATAATGAAAAAGCTTGGGAAACTTTGCAGGGGCAGCTGGAAAGCAAAGAAATTATCGAAGCAACTGTAGCTGAAGTTGTAAAAGGCGGACTTGTCGTTGATATCGGCGTGCGCGGATTCGTTCCTGCTTCCATGGTGGAGCGTCAATTCGTTGAAGATTTCAGCTCCTACAAAGGCCGTACGCTGCGTCTTCGCGTGAAAGAAATCGATCGCGAGAAAAACAAAGTCATTCTTTCCCAAAAAGATGTATTGGATGAAGAATACGAAGCAAACAAAAAGAAAATTATCGAAGGTCTGCAAGTAGGTCAAGTACTTGACGGAACCGTTCAACGCTTAACGCAGTTTGGAGCATTCATTGATATCGGCGGCATCGACGGTCTGGTACATATTTCCGAAATGGCTTGGCACCATGTTGAACAAGCTTCTGATGTTGTCAAAGAAGGCGACAAAGTGAAAGTGCAAATTCTTAAGCTTGATCCGTCTGCTGAGAAAATCAGCCTGAGCATCAAAGCGACACAAGAAGGCCCATGGTCCAAAGTTGATCGTGAATTCAAAGCGGGAGATATCGTATCCGGCACAGTTAAACGCCTGGCTGCATTCGGCGCATTTGTTGAAATTGCTCCTGGCGTTGAAGGTCTTGTGCACATTTCTCAAATCGCACACCGTCATATCGGCACTCCGCATGAAGTGTTGAAAGAAGGCCAAGAAGTTCAAGTCAAAATCCTGGAAATTAACACTGGTGAAAAACGCGTTAGCTTGAGCATCAAAGAAACCGAAGAAGCTCCTGAAGCTCCAGCTGCTGCAGCGAAGCCGGAAAGAGAAAGACAGCCTAGAGGCGACCGTGATCGCGGTAACAGTGCGAGCCACCAAAAAGAGATTGCCGGCAACGAAAACGTATCGCTGAGCAATCAAGGTCTTTCCTTGACACTTGGCGAGCGTTTTGGCGACAAACTTTCCAAATTTAAATAAGTAAAGCTCAGTCACTTTGTGGGGTAATTTTAGGAGGACAACAAGTATGCGCATCTCACGCAAAATGGAGCATGTCCATTACGCGCTGGAGTTTGGTCAATCCAAACAGCAAGGGCTGTCGGATGTCAAGCTTGTGCATAACTGTCTGCCTGAGACTTCGACAGATCAAATTGCATTAAAGACCCAAATCGGCGATCTCATTATGAGCTCGCCGATTTTAATTAATGCGATGACGGGCGGCGCTCAGGAGACAGAGAGCATTAACCGCGAGCTGGCCATCGTGGCCAGGGAGAAAGGGCTTGCCATGGCCGTCGGTTCGCAGATGTCGGCGATCAAGAACAGCGAGGTAGCGTCCAGCTACCAAGTGGTGCGCCGTGAGAATCCGAACGGCCTGGTATTCGCGAATTTAGGCAGCGAGGCAACGGTCGATCAAGCGCTCCGGGCAGTCGACATGATCGAGGCGAATGCGCTGCAAATTCATCTGAATGTCATGCAGGAATTGATTATGCCGGAAGGCGACCGGAGCTTCATCGGCATGCTGGACCGCATTGCCGCGATTGTTCAGCGCGTTCACGTGCCGGTCATCGTGAAGGAAGTCGGCTTCGGCATTGTTAAAGAGAATGCCAAGCAGCTCCAAAGCATCGGCGTCCATCTCTTGGACGTCGGCGGCTCCGGCGGCACGAACTTCGCCGCCATCGAAAATGCACGCCGTTCAGCCGCCATGGACTGGCTGAACGACTGGGGCACACCGACAAGCATCGCTTTGCTTGAGGCGTTGTCGGTGTATCCCCGAGGCGCTGTGATCGCCTCGGGAGGCATTACGAACGCTTTGGAGGCAGCCAAAGCGCTAGCTCTTGGCGCCTCAGCCGTAGGCATGGCCGGCGCCTTCTTGAAAGTGCTGCGCACCGATGGCACAGATGCGCTTCACCGCTTCGCGGATGAGCTGGAGCAAGGGCTCATTCTGATCATGACGGCGCTTGGCGCTAAGACGGTTCAAGAATTATGGCATCACCCGGTCGTGATTACGGGTGAAACAGCGGAATGGTGCCGCAGCAGGGGCATCGACATAACTGCATATGCAGAAAGAGGCAGCCGGAGTAAATAATCGATTTTTTGCCATACTAAGGATCAGACGGGCTCTTCTCATGAGGAAGCGAGGGAAGTCCGATGATCCGCAGGGTGGTTATGATTATGAACTCCGGCTATTTGTCTCTCATACTCCTCTGCATCACGTTGATTTTGTTTGCCAGCGGGTGGAAGGAGCTGTACGTCAGAAGTATATCGCACAAGGGAATACTTCTTTTTTTTGCTGCATGGCTGACGTTATCGCATATCACGATCAGGATTGGGCATTTGCAAGTGCATTTGGTTTATTTATGGATATTGTGCATTTGTATAGGCATTCTTTACGTAACCCGCGGCTTCATCCATAAACTTCATCTCCTTTCGATTGGCCTTTTGCTAGGTTCCTTGCATTTTTTGCTTCAGCAGCTGCTTCAGATGGATCCGATTCTCATTGTCGGCAGTTCAGAATGGGATACGGCTTTGCTTCTTGCCGTCGTTGTCACGGTTCTGCAGCGAAGCGAGCTGGAGCAAATTGCAGCCATCTCCCTAGGCTATTTGCTTGGTGACCTCTATCAAGCGGGTATTCATCAAGAGGTGGGTGCACAGCGTTTAGGCAGCCCTCATTTTCAAGATCAGTGGTGGCTTTCGGTCTTTGCGGCACGAACGATGACGATTGTGCTGCAGGCTGTTTACAATGGCTGCCGCTTAATCATTCGAAGTTGGATGGAACGGAAGGGTGGATGGCGCAAATAATGGATTGGTTTTATTCGCATCGCTATACGATTGGCATTGTGGTTGGCGTGGTTTTTGGCATACTGGCCCGGTTGAACATGCTGAGGACGGATTACCGTCAATATCCCACCTATCCGCATGGTAAAATTATCCACATTTCTCTCGGGGTCATTGCAGCCGGTTTAGGAGCGGTCGCTGTACCTGCATTGCTGGATAAAAATTATACGGCGGTGACCTTTCTATCGCTCGCAGCACAACAATTTCGTGACGTGCGCAATATGGAGAGACAGAGCTTGACGAAGATCGATGAATTGGAGCTTGTCCCTAGAGGCGCTGCCTATATCGAAGGGATTGCCATGGTATTCGAGGGGCGAAATTATCTCGTTATCTTTTCTTCGTTTGTAGCATCTTTGTTTAGTATTCTGTTTGCCTGGTATTGGGGAATCGTAGCTGGTGTGCTTTCCATTTTTGTTGCCAATTACTTTAAATCGGGCAATAATCTTGCCAAGATTGCCGATATTGAACAGGTTCCCATTCGTTTGGATGGGCCGGATTTATTCGCCGGATCCATCTACATCATGAATATAGGGCTTGAAGACAGCCGCCGTAAAATTCAAGAACATGCTTTAGGTTTTATCATTAAGCCTAAAAATCGGAATTCGCGAGTTACGCTGGCCAATCTGGGACAAAGACAAGCGATCCTTCATGATATTTCAACTCTATTCGGTGTTTACAGGGATGAAGGAGAGCCTTCATTGCTTCCGATGGCAAAACTGGATATGAATACAGGCGTGCTCGGCTTGCTGCTGCTCCCGCAGGACAGAGACGCGGATCGAACGTTAGTCGCTCTGCATCGCATACCGGTACTGGAAAGCGCTGTGCGGATGCCCTCCGAAGCCGGCGTTAATCAACAGAAGGAGGCGTAGTCGCATGGCCCAAATCATTGCAGTAGTCACGATGAATAAAGATCGGGTAGGCGGAGGTGCTCCCATTTTCATCGTAGACGATGCGGAGCAACAACAGAAAGTATCTTTTTCTCTGGAGAAAATTTTGGATGCTACCGCGCATGATTTAAAAAACGGCACGATGATTTTGGTGAAGCACTCCTGAAAAACATTCATGGAATGCGGACTCAGGTGAGATTATTCTCAAATGAGATTAGCCAAGTCGTGTCTTTTTTGTTATGATGTAAGTTGCGTTATTTTCCATGGCTGATCATGGAACTGGCTTACGAAGAAAGTTTTCTGACGAAAACTCTAAGGAGTGAATCAAATGGCTAGACCTATTATTGCTATTGTAGGCCGACCGAATGTCGGCAAGTCCACCATTTTTAATCGAATTGTAGGCGATCGCCTTGCGATAGTGGAAGATAAACCGGGAGTCACACGCGACAGGCTGTACGGAGTAGGCGAGTGGTTGAATCAATCGTTCAGCGTTATCGATACAGGGGGTATCGAAATCGATGAAGAGGATGCCATCCTGAAATCAGTGCGTATACAAGCAGAGCTTGCCATTGAGGAAGCGGATGTTATCGTGTTCATGGTGGATGCCAAAGCAGGCGTAACGCCTTCCGATGAGGAAGTGGCGCAGCTTTTGTTCCGCTCGAAGAAACCGGTCGTGCTCGCCGTCAATAAAGTTGATAATTTGCAGCGTCAAGATGAAATTTATGAGTTTTACAGTCTCGGTTTCGGCGATCCGATCGCGATATCAGGTTCACATGGGATCGGCATCGGCGATTTGCTGGAAGCCGCTTGCTCTCATTTTCCGGACAAGAAGGATGAGGAGTATGGTGAAGAGGTTGTTAAATTCGCGCTGATCGGGCGTCCGAACGTCGGTAAATCCTCATTGACCAATGCCATTCTTGGCGAGGAGCGGGTTATTGTCAGCGATGTGGCGGGTACGACGCGCGACGCGATTGATACGCCTTTTGAACGTGATGGCCAAAAGTATGTCATTATTGATACGGCCGGTATGCGTAAAAGAGGGCGTGTTTACGAAAATACGGAGAAATACAGCGTCATGCGGGCGATGAAAGCCATTGAGCGTGCGGATGTCATTCTCGTCGTGATTGACGGGGAAGAAGGCATTATCGAACAAGACAAGCATATCGCCGGGTATGCGCACGAAGCGGGAAAAGCAGCCATTTTCGTTGTGAATAAGTGGGATATCGTGGAGAAAGACGATAAGACGATGCATCAATTCACGCAAAAAATTCGTGACCACTTCTTGTTCATGACATATGCGCCAGTCGTATTCGTGTCGGCCAAAACGACGCAACGTCTGCACAAACTTCTTCCTGTTGTCGTCCAGGTCGCAGAAAATCACGCCCTTCGCGTGCAGACGCATGTGCTTAACGATGTTGTCTCCGATGCCGTCGCGTATAACCCGCCTCCAACCGATAAAGGTAAGCGTCTGCGCATCAACTACGCGACTCAAGTTGCGGTTAAGCCTCCTGTTTTTGTGCTTTTCGTGAATGAGCCTGAGCTCATGCACTTTTCTTATGAGCGGTATTTGGATAACAAGATTCGCGCAGCCTTTGGTTTTGAAGGCACGCCGATTCGGATCCTAAGCCGCCGAAAATCTTCGGATAATGAATAGAACAATAGCTCGAAGGAGGTCATGATGTTGTTTTCGGTAATAACGATTGTGGTGGGTTATCTGTTAGGCTCCATTAGCTTTAGTTATTTATTCGGAAAATGGTTCAAGGGGATCGATATCCGCAAGCACGGCAGCGGCAATGCAGGGGCCACGAATACGCTGCGCGTTCTTGGTAAGGGGCCCGCGATCCTCGTTCTTTTGCTCGATGCGTTCAAAGGGGTTGCCGCCGTTTATCTTGGCAAATGGGCGGCTCCCGGCGCGGATATGATCTGGATTCCCGTCTTATGCGGCTTAGCTGCTATTGTTGGCCACAACTGGCCGATCTATTTCGGCTTCCGTGGCGGGAAAGGGATTGCGACGACCATCGGCGTGATGGCAACGCTCTGCTTCCTACCAACTCTTATCGCTGGTGTTACAGCTATCGTTATTATTGCAATTACCCGATTCGTATCGCTCGGTTCTCTCATGCTTACAGCCCTTTTACCTTTTCTTATCTGGGGAATGGACCGACCGCTGCCGATTCTGTGGATCAGCATTTTGCTTTGTATATTCGCTTTTGTTCGCCATCGGACCAACATAGTGAAACTTATTCAAGGCAAAGAGAACAAGCTGGGGCAAAAGAGAGCCTAGCAAGATCATGCTTATAAATTGAATTTGCAATTGCAAAATTCAAAATAGGCTTACGATGCGAGTTTTCCTTCGGAAAACGCTTAGGAGGATTTGGAACCATGTCGAACAAAGTATCAGTTCTAGTGGCTGGTAGTTGGGGAACGGCGCTTGCTTCGGTACTGGCGGATAATGGCAAGCAGGTGCTGCTGTGGTCTCGAAATGAAGAGCAAGTTCGTGAAATCAATGAAAAGCATACCAACAGTCGTTTTCTGCAAGATATTGAACTATCTCCGCTAATTGTTGCTACGAGCTCACTGCAGGAAGCAACACAGGATGCCGATGCAATTTTGATGGTTGTACCATCATCCGGGATGCGGGAAGTTGCCGCACAAATACGTCCATTTTTAAAAAAGGATACACTCATCATCCACGCGACCAAAGGCTTTGAAACCGGCACGTTGAAGCGTATGACGGAAGTTCTTGCAAGTGAACTTCCACAAATCGATGCCGATCGCATTGTCGTATTATCCGGTCCGAGCCATGCAGAGGAAGTGATCCTCAAACTTCCCACGACCGTCGTAGTAGCAGCTCAAAATCTGGAAGCCGCAGAAGCTGCACAGGATCTGTTGATCAACTCTTACTTCCGCGTCTATACAAACCCCGACGTTACTGGCGTCGAGGTAGGCGGAGCGTTGAAGAACATCATCGGGCTTGGCGCGGGCTTGACTGATGGTCTGGGGTTTGGAGACAACGCGAAGGCAGCGCTATTGACCAGAGGTTTGGCGGAGATCGCCCGTCTTGGCACGGCGATGGGAGCGAATGCACTCACATTTTCCGGTCTGGCGGGTATCGGGGATTTGATCGCGACAGGCGCGAGCAAACACAGCCGGAACTGGCGAGCTGGCTACAAGCTCGCGCAAGGATTGCCGCTCGATGTTGTGTTGGAGGAGATAGGCATGGTCGTTGAAGGTGTTAAAACAACAAAAGCCGCCTATGAGCTGTCTCGGAGCTTTCAGGTAACGATGCCGATTACCGATGAGCTTTACAATGTTTTGTTCGCTGGCAAATCCCCTAAACTAGCCGCGCAAGATTTGATGGGGCGTGTCCGAACGCATGAAATTGAAGAGGTTGCCAGCGGAAACGCGACAAATTGGATGGGGTAGGAATTTATGCGCAGCTAATTTCTGTGGATAACGGGGGCTCCCCCAAAAGTAACAGGAATAGGCTGCGAAGGATTTCTTCACTTTTGGGGGATTAGGTTGGGGTAGCCTACACCACCTAAAGCCCGCTCTCATACTATACCTTAGACGCATTTAGTCATCATGCGGTATAGGGAGGCGACAATATTGACGGATAAAGATATGTCCAAGGACGTATTGAACGTTGTAAAAAAGAAAACAGGAAAATCCGTTACCTCTAAAGATATTCAAAAGATTGCCAGCGGCGTGAAACCATCGACGTTGCAAAGCGAGGCGCAGCTTCGTCAGCTGATTAAACAGGTTTCCGGACTTGTGAACGTCAAAGTATCTGAAGAAACGGTTAACGAAATCATTCAGGCTGTCAAAAGCAGCAAGTTGGATACGAACAACATGCAGCAGCTTATGCAAATGATGCTGGGCAAGAAATGAGGAGCATAAAGGGGAGCGCGTTCCCCTTTATGCTTTTTTTCTTGCTGTATGCTATAATTAGCCGTAACTTTGCAAATTTTTACGATAAAGATCTAAGGAGTCATCATCATGTCAAGTTTGGATAAAATGTGGGCATCCTTCGTCGCGATTGGACTTATGGTTGTTGCCTCACTTTTAATTTCTTACGCAAGAACGCGCACACAAGGTGCCGTTCGCGTCATTTTATCAACCATCGCCTTTTTATTGTTCGTTCCTATCATGCTGTACATGCTACTATCTTTGTTCTAACAACTTGGAGGATGGGAAAATGCTAGAATTAAAAACGCGAAAAACGCAAAAATCGATGGAGCCGGAAACCGGGCTAACCCTGTTGGATCATGCATTGAAACATGATGTGGACTGGGGGTTCTCTTGCACACGCGGGACTTGCGCACGTTGCCGTTGTTACATAGCTACGGGTCGAGACCTGTTAACGGATCCTACGGAAGCAGAGGAAGATCGCTTGGAACCTGAAGAAATCGAACAGGGCTATCGATTGGCATGTCAATGTGTCGTGAAGCAGGACGGGGACATTTCCGTTACGCATAAGCCTTATTTTTAATACCTGACGGAAAGGTGCTGGCCTCATGTTTCTGCTACAACCCATGCTGCAAACCATTGTGACCTTAGACAGGCATTTGATGCATGCCCAAGAGTCCCGCTGGTTGATCGGCGGCAGCTGTGGTTTGCTGCTGCATCAAGTAGATATTCAGAGCAACCCAAGAGACTTGGATCTTTATGTTGATCAAAATGACGTTCCTACCATACACGCAGCCTTGCTTGAATTTTCCTTGGATTTACCGGCTTGCAGCCGCACTCCGATCTATTCATCTATCCTTAGCCACTACGACATAGAAGGAAATGCGGTCGAAGTCGTCGGTGATTTTCATGTAGATGCACAGCAATCGCACTACTCGGTCGAAGCGGCTTATTTGTGGGAGCGGCATAGCTTGAGCGTATCTTTGAGCGATTCATGTACCGTAAAAATTATGCCTTTGGCACATGAGCTTTTATTTAATATGCTTCGTGATCGCCCAGATCGTTATGAAATTATCGCGCAGGCGATCCGGAAACAGCCTGAGCGGCATATGCCTGCGCTTCACGACTTGTTGGAGCGAAACCGTTGGGGAAAAGAATTCCGCAACAGATTAGCGCAGTTATTCGATTAAAGAAGGGATACAGGATGTCTTTTTCAGACGTGCATTTTTGGCCAGATGATAAAAAGATTCAGGTACGTTCCGGTACAACGCTCCTCGATGCCGGACGGAAAGCCAAGGTCCTTATACGGACACGCTGCGGTGCTAAAGCCGCATGTTTAATGTGCAAAGTGAAAGTTCTGGACCAAAAAGGCCTTGAGCCCATGAACCAAAATGAACGGTTAAAGTTAGGTACGCAAGCGGAGGAAGGATATCGGTTAGCTTGCCAGGCGCGTGTTAAAGGGGCAGTAGAGGTAACAGTGCCCGAAGACCCGCTCAAAGCAGCTATTCGCGCTCAGCTTGCCAAGCAGCAGACTGATGACGACGATTTATTTTAAACGTAAGGATGGTTGCAGTGAAATTATTCCGAATACAGTTATTAGGGAAGCGGATGTGTGCAGCGTTGTGCCTGATTGTACTGCTAAGCGGCTGTGCGTATCCCAAAGAATTGCGTAAGGAGAATCAAATCAATCCTGCCGAGTTCATTACGCTCGTTCAGCAGGCTGTTGACCAATTTCATGAAAAAAGCGGTGTACTGCCTATCAAAAATAGTGACATGACCACACCTTTATATGAGAAATATGTGATTGATTTCGGTAAATTGCAAAAAATGCATCTGCTTAGCAGCGTCCCCGCCAACGCTTTTGAAAGCGGCGGGATCTTTCTGTATGTGTTGGTTAATGTGGAGACCAAACCGCAAGTAAAACTGATGGATTTGTCCGCCTATCAAAGCGTTGAAGATGTTCAGAAGAAAGTGGATGATTATAAAGTAAAGCACAACGGATCGCTTCCGTCTGGCATTGAAATCAATGACGTTTTTGAATATGTGGATTTTAATAAGCTTGGTATCAAATCACCGGAGATTAAGTCGGATTTCTATCGGCAAAATTTCATTACGTATATGGTTCATAAGCAATCAGGCAAAGTTGCCATCGATTATGGGATGGATATCATGAAAATGATCCAAAGCGGATCGCTGGAAAGCTCGCTCAAACCGGATCAGGATTTGCGAGAGCTCCTAGTTACCAAGTCGTATTTTGTTCCGATTCGCAGTTTTTCGTATTATTGGCAAAATAATCAGCCCATGCCTCAGGATCATGAATAAGTTCAGATGAACCTCTTACACAAGTTGTGTGAGAGGTTTTCTCTCTTTTTCAGAATATCGGCAATCCCTCCGACATATATTCATTTCAATGGAGAGAGTTTGGTCTGCGATCAAAGATCTCTAAATATGGTTCTATAGGGAAAGCCGTATGTACGACAACGAAATATGAGCTGCAAAAAAAAGATCATGCCTATCTATCATATTTCTAGTGAAAGTACATATATTTCTTACTAGTCCAAATGAATGTACGAGTAGTCAATTGTTACCGTCATTTGCGTCAGTTGACGACCAAACTGTAGGAGGGATTCTCTTGGAGAAAGTGGATATCTTTAAGGACATTGCAGAACGGACGGGAGGGGACATTTACCTGGGGGTTGTCGGAGCGGTCCGGACAGGAAAATCAACCTTTATTAAACGTTTTGTGGAATCTGTAGTGCTTCCGAACATTCAAAGCGAAGCGGATAGGATCCGGGCTACCGATGAACTCCCGCAGAGCGCTGCTGGCCGCACGATTATGACAACCGAGCCGAAGTTTGTACCGAACACGGCAGTTCAAATCTCAGTAGCCGAAGGGCTGAACGTTAACGTACGCCTCGTTGATTGCGTTGGTTATGCCGTCGATGGCGCCAAAGGCTACGAGGATGAGAATGGACCGCGCATGATTAATACGCCGTGGTTCGATGAGCCCATTCCTTTCCAGGAAGCGGCTGAAATCGGAACGCGTAAGGTCATTCAGGAGCATTCCACACTTGGTGTTGTCGTTACAACCGACGGCACGATTTCCGATATTCCTAGGTCATCGTATGTGTTGGCTGAAGAAAGGGTTATCAATGAGTTAAAAGAAGTCGGCAAGCCGTTCATTGTCGTCATCAACTCGCAAAAACCGAACAGTGAGCCTGCTTTAGAACTGCGCAGCGAGCTGCAAAGCCGTTACGACGTTCCTGTTGTCACAATGAGCGTGGCCAGTGCGGGCGAAGAGGAAATGGTCTCCGTGCTGCGCGAGGTACTCTACGAGTTCCCGGTACACGAAGTAAACGTCAACCTGCCAAGCTGGGTTATGGTGTTGGATGAAAATCACTGGTTGCGCGGCAGATTCGAAAATTCCGTACGCGATACCGTTCAAGACATTCGCCGTCTGCGCGACGTTGATCGTGTCGTCAGCCAATTTGGCGAGTATGATTTCATCGACAAAGCGGCGCTAGCGGGCATGAATATGGGGCAAGGTGTTGCAGAAATTGATTTGTATGCACCGGATGAGCTGTATGACCGTATTCTCCAAGAGGTAGTCGGCGTAGAAATACGCGGTAAGGATCACCTGCTTCAACTCATGCAGGACTTCACCCATGCGAAGCGGGAATATGACCAGTTCGCTGAGGCATTGGAAATGGTCAAGACAACAGGCTATGGCATTGCGCCTCCGACACTTGCGGAGATGGCTTTGGATGAACCGGAACTCATTCGCCAAGGCTCCAGATTCGGTGTCAGGTTGAAAGCGACTGCGCCATCCATTCATATGATCCGAGTTGATGTGGAGTCGGAGTTCTCGCCGATTATTGGAACAGAGAAACAAAGTGAAGAACTGGTTCGCTATTTAATGCAGGATTTCGAAGACAATCCGCTTAAGATTTGGGAGTCGGATATTTTCGGCAGGTCGCTGCACTCTATCGTTCGAGAGGGCATTCAAGGGAAGCTTGCGCAGATGCCGGATAATGCGCGCTATAAGCTGCAAGAAACGTTGGGTCGCATTATTAACGAAGGCTCCGGCGGTCTCATTGCCATCATTCTTTAAAATAAACTGACAAAAAACACTCGAAAGAGTGTTTTTTGTCGATTTATAGCAAATAAACCTACCTAAAAAGGAAAACTCTACTTGAAATTGCTCTCCCAGTGTATTACTATGAATTTATTCGTCTGCTTCGATATCGATTTTCATTTAGAAAATCAACGTTTTTTCACAGGATCATGTATATTTTGTGAGGAAACGGTGAAAACAGGAAGTAACGGAAGTCAGTATTTCTGGGGGGAGGTGAATGGCATGAATAAATCTGAATTGATTAACAAGGTTGCTGAAACCTCTGAGCTTTCCAAGAAAGATGCAACAAAAGCGGTTGACGCTGTTTTTGATGCGATTTCCGAAGCTTTGCAAAGCGGAGATAAAGTACAACTTGTAGGATTCGGTAATTTCGAAGTTCGTGAACGTTCCGCTCGTAAGGGACGTAATCCACAGACTGGTGATGAAATTGAAATCCCTGCAAGCAAAATCCCAGCATTTAAACCGGGTAAAGCGCTTAGAGACGGAATTCAATAATGGTTAGTTTTACATAAGATTGTACGTTATTCCACACGAACAAAGCCGTGGCCGCATATTGCTGTCGCGGCTTTATTTATCGATCTAAAACATTCTACAAAATACCTTTACAATTCGAAAATCTCCTACTATAATTACAAAAGTAAATATGTAAGCTGATGCTTACGAACGGGGTATGGCGCAGCCTGGTAGCGCGCACCCTTGGGGTGGGTGAGGTCGCACGTTCGAATCGTGTTACTCCGACCATGGGAAAGACATCGTCAAGCCGATGTCTTTTTCTTTTGCGGACCCCATTACAAACTGGGCACGGCAACACTTGAGAATGATTAGGGGGAACCGCATTGAATAAGCTGAAAGTAAATGAGCTGATCAGAGCACAAGATTGGACGATGTATGGGATCATAGCGTCCATTTACTTAGTTTGGCGAATCGGAACAGTGGGAAATTGGAGCAAAGAATGTTGGATCCTGCTGCTGATTTGCTTGCTTGGCGTGAGAAAAGATCAAGTTGATGTGGATTGGAAACGATTTTTCATCTTTGGTATTCCACTTTTAGGTGTTTTTTATTACTTTTATGGATCGGGAAACAGCTTATGGTGGAGAATAGCCAATTGGATGTTCGAAAATAACCGCCACCCTTGGCACTGGGATGCTTATATGAACGCCATTCCGCTGAATACGGGCGGATGGGCAAGATGGATTGCGAACCCTTTCCTGGATAAGGTGATGGTGTGGATTTATAATTATGGTTTCGTTCTTTCCTTGTGGATATGCATTGTACGCAGTTTTTGGACACGCAGTATCAAGAAGATGATCTCTTATGCATTGTCCGGTCATATGCTGCAGTTCCCGCTCATCTTGCCTTTTTACAACTTGATTCTGCTTCATGAGGTTTGGTATGTAAATAAGCAGCCGGATTTGCTGCATCGAGTTTTTACAGATGAAAATTCATTGCTGGTTGCAACCATGAACTGTTTTCCCAGCATGCACACCTCGATTTCCTTTGCAATGCTGCTGCTCGCCCTGCGGGAGAAAGATCGGATATTCAAAACGATGATGGTGACCTACTGCGCGGCGATTATTTTTTCCACCTTGTACCTCCAAATTCATTGGCTGGTCGATGTATTTGCCGGTATGCTGTTCGCTTTCGGAACGGTGAAGCTATCAGACTTCTTGATTCGTACGGTTTCAAACAAAGTGTTGCCGATGAAATTCAAGCTTTTTTATCGCAAAGGGGCTCCATCTTCCAAGGGAATGTCAGTTTAATATCCCTTTATTGACTTCTTGGTGCTTTTTGAGCATCATTAGTAAGAAAGGTAAGTATGGCACGAATGGAGGAATGAAGTGTGGATAATAAAAGCAGCAATCCCGCAAACAATAACACCAGCGCCCCCAACGGGAATGAATATTTCGTCATTAAAGCTAAAGATAACGGTGTCCATGTGATCGGATTAACGCGCGGACAAGATACTCGCTTTCATCATACGGAAAAGCTGGACAAGGGCGAAGTGATGATTGCTCAGTTCACTGAACATACATCGGCAGTGAAAGTACGAGGCAAAGCTTTGATTATGACGAAGTTCGGTACGATCGATACGGAGGAATAAATTTTTCATAGCAGGCATAGCCTGCTTTTTTTCTTTGTACAATGGTATATGAGCTTGTTTAGGAGGTACCATGTACATGAAATGGTCATTACGAATCATTATCACTGCAGGTTTATCCGTTGCCATTGCTATCAGCTTGTCGATGATCCCAAAGCTTGATCGGTTAGCCGGTTTGCCCCCTTTTGACGCTTGGTCAGGCAAAAGAGCGGCACAGCTGACGGATCGCAATCTTGTCGATCTTCTTGTGCAGGTGCCACTGCAAATGCGCATTCGCAAAGTTGAACTGACCAATGCGAGGTTATCGCTTGATTTAAGCTTGCCCAAAAACGCGGAGTCCGCGTCCGTGTACCGCGATTTGTATACAATAGCCCAAACGATGACGGCTAAGACGAAAAACGTGAACCAGGTTTGGGTTCGCGTCATGGATTATTCAGGTGCAACCGACCAAGCCTCCGCGCAGTTGGTATTGGCGATGGTTGCAGACCGTGAACACGGTAAAGATATGACGGCCAGCGCCAGCGATCTTAGTCTTATTCAGCTTGAACAGCAGCTGCAAAACCGGTTTCGTCTCACCTATACATCCAGATGGCAGCAAAGATATCCATTATAGAAGGATTAGTTATAATTAATTGTGCTTCTGCGAACGGGTTATGCTATAATTACTTGGATAGAAGCACAAATGATATTCGGCATACGGTTACGGAGGCTTTTGCATGAATTCTTATCGGATCCCTGAGATCGCTAAGCAATACACAGAATATGATATGATCCAAATTCACACGGATTTGCCCGATTTTCCCGAACTTCGCTCCCGTTTGCTATTTGCGTTCCTGAACGGAAACACGAAGCATAGCGCGTCAAGCGAGCTGTATACATTGGCGACTTCCCTCGTCCAGTTAGCCCTTGATACCCATGAAATGGTGAATGCGTCGAATGAGGTCAAGGAGAAGAAGGCTGCCCGTTCCAGACAGCTGAAGGTGCTCGCGGGCGATTATTTCAGCTCCCGGTTTTATCATCTGCTATCTCAAGCTGGGCAAATCGATATGATTAAACAGCTTTCGGGTGCGATTTGTGAAGTGAATCGGCTGAAAATGAATTTATATACCAAAGTGAAGCAGTTGAAAATGACGGCAGAAGATTATATCCATCAAACGGTGGAGATTAAGTCTCAGCTTTTTTTGTCTTTTTCGGAATTCATGGCGGAAGTTTATGATCAAGCTTGGCCAGAAGTACTGAGAAGTTATACAAGGTGCGAAGTTATTTTTGAGGAAATATTTCGAATCGAATCTGCCGCTGATTTCCGGGGAAGCTGGGGATTCTGGCATATCCTTCAGCACGGCACGAAAGAAGAGCGGAAACAGCTCCAAGCAGCAGAAACGGATCAGGTTAAAATGCGCACATTGATTCACAAATATAATGTGTCTTCACATCTGTATCAAATGTTAGAGTCTCATATCAAGCAGCTGCAACTCAAAGTACAGCAGCTCGATTCCGATAAGCTAATAAGTGAACTGTTTCACATTGGGGAGCCAATCCTTCGCTTTTCGGAGAAGCAGCCTAAAGTGCTTGAAGAAATTTGAGGTGACGAATTACATGAACACAACAAAGACAAAATCCAAAGAAGAATTCGTTCATTCCGTCTTTGAAAGCATCGCTCCAAAATATGATTTAATGAACGATATTTTGAGCTTCCGCAGACATAAAGCTTGGCGCAAATTCACCATGAGCAAAATGAATGTACAGCCTGGCGCTACTGCAATTGACTTATGCTGCGGTACCTGTGATTGGACGATCAGTCTTGCCCAGGCAAGCGGTGATGGCAGGATGGTTGGACTTGATTTCAGTCAAAACATGCTCGATTTCGGGGCTGAAAAAATTAAACAGCTTCATTTGGACAAGCAGATTCAGCTAATCCAGGGCAATGCTATGAATCTTCCGTTTGACGATAATACGTTTGATTATGCAACGATCGGATTTGCATTGCGGAATGTACCCGATCTGGAGCAAGTTATCCGCGAAATGCAGCGGGTTGTTAAACCGGGAGGCTTAGTCGTATCTCTGGAATTATCCAAACCGACATGGGAACCCTTTAAATCGATTTATTATTTCTACTTTCAGCGTGTGCTGCCTTTCCTCGGGAAGTTGATTGCAAAGCGTTACGAACAGTATAAATGGCTGCCGGAATCATTAATCCATTTTCCAGATCATAAGCAGCTCGCGGCCATTTTTGCCAAGCAGGGACTGCAAGATGTACAAGCTTACCCCCTAACGGGCGGCATCGCAGCATTGCACATAGGCACCAAGGGGAAAATGAAATCAGGAGTGTAATTTTGCTATGTTTAATAAATTAAAAATTTTTCTGGAAATGATTAAGTTTGAACACAGCGTTTTTGCTTTGCCGTTTGCGTTCATGGGGGCCATCTTAGGTTCAGTCGTCCTTAACGGCCATTTGCCTTCCTGGATGCAAATTCTTTGGATAACCTTGGCCATGATTGGGGCGAGAACAGCCGCGATGTCTTTGAATCGCGTGATTGATAAAGCCATCGACAAGAAAAATCCCAGAACAGAGAATCGGGCTATACCTGCCGGTTTAATCAGCATTCAACAGGTCTTTTTTTACATCATCTTATCTTTTGCATTGTTGTTCTGGGCTACTTCAAATTTAAGTGCGCTTTCCATGAAACTGCTGCCGATCGCAGTGTTTTTTCTTGTTATTTACTCTTATACCAAAAGATTTACATGGGCTTGCCACTTAGTGCTGGGCATGACGCTGGGCCTTGCACCACTGGGCGGATGGATTGCAGTTACTGGACAATTTACATGGGCATCAATCATTTTTTACCTGACTGTCGTGTTCTGGAGTACCGGATTTGATCTCATCTATGCATGCCAGGATGCCGATTTTGACCGTGAAGAAGGACTGTACTCTTTTCCAAGCCGTTTTGGCATTAAAACAGCGCTATTTACCGCTCGATTCTTGCACGCTTTAACAGCTGTCGGACTCATCACCTTATTCTTTATGACTCATCTAAGCTGGTTCTATCTAATCGGACTTGTCATCGCTTATTTCCTTTTATATAAAGAACATCGTCTCGTCTCACCCAACGATTTGTCCAAATTGAACGCTGCCTTTTTCACGATGAATGGCGTATTAAGCTTAGTGATGTTTGCTTTTACTCTGCTTGACGTTTTCGTGTCTCAGCATTCATGAGCGGCAACTGGGTTGTAGGCATTACTGGCGCTAGCGGAGCGATCTATGGGGTGAGACTCTGCCAATTGCTGCTGGGGCAAGGGCATGATGTGCATCTGATCATTACGGAAGCAGGCTGGAGGGTTCTCCATGACGAGCTGGATTGGCAAACAAGCAAGCGCAAGGAAATGCTGGAAGCGCATTTCGGCGGGTTTAAGGGCACTTACCAATTTCATCCGATTGCAGACATTGGAGCATCAGTCGCCAGCGGTTCCTTTAGAACACGAGGCATGGTTGTAATTCCTTGTTCCATGGGAACTTTATCAGGGATCGCTCGGGCGGCATCCGATAATTTGTTGGAGCGTACAGCGGATGTGATGCTCAAGGAAGGAAGAACTTTAATCCTGGTACCGAGAGAAACGCCACTGCATGCTATACACTTAGAAAATATGCTCACCTTATCGAGAATGGGTGTACGTATGCTTCCAGCGATGCCTGCTTTTTATAATCGACCGAACTCCATTGACGAAATGGTGGATTTTCTGGTGGGCAAAGTGCTGGATAGTATGGGAGTTGAACATTCCTTATATCGCAGATGGGGTGAGAATCATGAACAGCTTTAATCCTAAAATACGTATAGGTAGAATCAACTACACGAATGTTTGGCCCATCTACTATTACTTTCCTGATCTAATAAAGAGTGATGACGTGGAAATTATGGAGCAAGTACCGACCACGCTCAACCGGGCGATGGCTGCCGGAGAAATTGACATGGGGCCGATCTCCTCCTTCGCTTACGGGGAGTCTTTTGAAAACTATTTGCTTTATCCTGATTTATCCGTTAGCGCTTACGGAGAGGTTAATTCCATTTTATTGTTTCATGAGAAGCCGCTGCGTGAAATCGCAAACGGACGTATCGTTTTGCCAACAACGTCGGCTACATCTGTCAATTTGCTCAAGATCATTCTTGAGAAATTTTACAATGGCAATCCGACTTATGAATATGCGAATCCTAATTTGGATGCTATGATGCAGCAGGCGGATGGCGCTTTGCTAATCGGCGATGATGCGATCAAGGAAAACTGGCGCAATCGCAAGTATATGATTACGGATCTTGGGCAAGAATGGGCGAAATGGACCGGTCAATGGATGTCGTTTGCCGTGTGGGCTATCCGCAAAGAAACCTCTCAAACGCACCCAAAGCTGGTTTCGCAAGTGTTCGAGGCTTTCTTGAAGAGTAAATTCAAAGCGCATGAAGAGCCCGCTGAAATGATTCAAGAGGCCCGGCAGAAGGTGGGCGGAACGGAAGCTTATTGGCATCATTATTTTCATACATTATGCTATGATTTCGGACAGGAACAATGGGATGGACTGGGCCTGTATTACAAGTATTGCTATGAACTTGGTTTCCTGTCTAAGCCGGCAACCATCGGCATCTGGTCAGAGAAAGAAAAAGCACGGGTGACAGAATGAAAAATTTAATGGACATTTATGCAAGAAAGAAAAAAGATATAGCGGCTATCGAGAAAGAACTTGAGGAAAGTGTTTACACGGATCATCCGATGTTAAAAGAAACTTCCCTCCACTTACTTAAAGCCGGAGGGAAGCGGATCCGTCCTGTTTTCGTACTGTTGTCCGGAGAGTTCGGCGAGTACCATCTGCAAACGATGAAGCACGTTGCAGTTCCCCTGGAGCTCATTCACATGGCAACGTTGGTACATGACGATGTCATCGATGATGCGGACACGAGAAGAGGCCAACTGACGGTTCGTTCCAAGTGGGACAATCGGATTGCGATGTATACTGGAGATTATATTTTTGCGAAAGCATTAGGGGTTATCACCCATATACATAAACCTGCTGTTCACCAGATTATGTCCAAAGCGATTGTGGAAATGTCCATCGGCGAGATGGAACAAATTCGGTTCTTCTTTAATTCGGAACAAACAGTTCGCGATTATTTGCTGAGAATCAGACGGAAGACAGCGCTGTTGATCGCCATTTCATGCCAGCTTGGAGCTATGGCGGCTGATGCGCCTGATTGGGTAAGCAATAAGCTGTATTCGTTCGGCTATAACGTTGGGATGTGCTTTCAAATCCGCGACGATATCCTGGATTTGATCGGAACGGAGAAACAACTCGGAAAACCGCCTGGCAACGATGTGAAACAAGGCAATATTACCATCCCGGTTTTGTTTGCTATGCAAAATCCTGAGCTCAAGCCGCTGATCCTGTCGGAATTGGATCGTATTCACAAACTTGACGGTCAGACCGATGTCAGCCGATTCCTCGATATCATTCGGAATAGCGAAGGCATCGAAAGAGCGGATGCGCTTTCTCAGAGATATATTGACAAAGCCATTGCTGCGCTTGACCAGCTTCCGGACAAACAAGCCAAAAAAGATCTCATTGAAGTCGCTTATTTTATCGGCAATCGTTCATATTAATTCCAGCCTCCAAATTTGAGAAATGCTCACAAGAAGTGTAAACTAGATGTAAATACATAATTTTAAAAATTTCAATCGTATTTAAAAAGTCCGCTTTCAGAACCGAGAAGGTTGGACGAATCCGGAGAAGGAGGAACGGAGCGTAGTGATGTGCTACGTGAGTACCGGACTTCCCGGATTCGTTCAAGATTCGATGCCGAGATACATCCTGAATAACTTCGTTATGAGATAAACCTTTATCGAAGCAGATCGGCGATGAGCGACCGCGGTAAGCGGAAGGTTTATTCGCCAATCAGAATGAATCATTCTGATGTGGACAAAGTGGATTTTTTAAATTACATTAAGGAGGCTGTGCGTATATGGAGAAGACATTCTTGATGGTCAAACCCGACGGCGTACAACGCGGGCTGATCGGTGAGATATTAAAACGCTTTGAGCAAAAAGGCTTCCAACTAATCGGAAGCAAGCTGATGGTCATAACCAGAGAACAAGCGGAACTGCACTACGAGGAGCATAAAGGCAAAGACTTTTACGAAAAATTAGTCAACTTTATTACATCCGGACCTGTATTTGCTATGGTTTGGCAAGGCGAGCAAGTGGTTGCTTTATCCCGTACGATGATCGGAAAAACAAACTCGCTTGAAGCAGCTCCTGGAACGATTCGCGGAGATTTCGCCGTACATACCAATTTGAATTTGATTCATGGATCGGACTCGCCGCAAAGCGCTGAACGCGAAATCGGCAACTTCTTTAAACCGGAAGAACTTGTGGCATATAACAAAGTCATTCAGCAGTGGATTTAAGTTCATACATAACGGGCAGCCTGCAATCTTTGTATTGCGGGCTGTTTTGATTTGACTTTGCAAATTTTTGTCGTTTTTTGCAGGGGAAATGCACCCGCATACAGAAATAATGGATCAAGCATATGGTTAAGGTGGGTGTAACATGGAAGATCAGGATTTTTTATTGTTTATAAAAAAAGTAAAAGACTATACGGCCATTGACTTGGCTCTGTATAAAGAAGCACAAATGAAGCGGCGTCTTACAACTCTGCGGATGAAACGCGGTTATCACACATTCGTAGCTTTTTTCGACGCTATGATGAAAGATAAAGAATTGTTCTATGAATTTTTGGACCGAATGACGATTAACGTGTCTGAGTTTTGGCGGAACCCCAGTCGGTGGGAGCTTGTTGAACAACGGTTTATTCCCAATATGCTGCGTAAAAACCGCAGGCTGAAAGTATGGAGTGCGGCCTGCTCAACGGGGGAGGAGCCTTATACGTTAGCCATGATTTTAGCCGAGCAAGGCGCGCTTTCGGATGCTCACTTGCTGGCTACGGACATTGATGACGGCGCCCTGGAAAAAGCACGTAAAGGTATGTACCTGGATCGTTCTTTGCGCGACGTCCCGGAAAAATATGTGAAAAAATATTTCAGTCAGGATCAACTGATGTTTGGCGTATCCGATGAATTGAAGCGTTCGATTAAATTTCAAAAGCAGAATTTGCTCGTCGATACGTTTGATACGGGATTTGATCTCATCGTTTGCCGGAATGTGATCATCTATTTTACCGAAGAAGCGAAGCATGTCTTGTATCAGAAGTTCTCCAAAGCATTGAAGCCGGGCGGTCTTTTGTTTGTGGGTTCCACGGAGCAAATTTTTACCCCGGGCCAATATGAGCTGGAGCCGGCAGACACGTTCTTTTATCGGAAAAAAGGAGTATAACTTCTTCCATTTTTTCCAATACTAAGAGGTATACAAGGGTCAGTAGTTACTTACGGGATAAGTTTCCACTGAAAACTCTTAGGAGGGTACGAATGGACAAACGAAAAGTGATTACCGCCTATCGCAGGGGAATGATCTCGATCCAGGAATGCGCGCAAATTTTGGGTGTTGATTCGTTGCAAATTATGGGATTGATGAACGATCCGCAAATGGCTGAAGGTCCGAGAGTGATACAAAAGCAACCTATGCACGGGTAAATACCTGTGCGGACCGGATAATGACACGCTTTCGCTAAGAAGAACGACTCTCTAGCGAAGCGTGTTTTTGCATTTTACTGGGTTCCCTAAAAGGAACAGCAGATCGCTGCTTACATCTTCATGGTAGGTTTTCTTCACTTTTGGGGGATAATGTTCTGTTGCCAAACCTGAGGACCTATACTATAATGACAAAAGATAATCGCGCGTCAAAGCGCTAAAGTGCTTTGTAGATGATGATAGTGGAAAACGTAGCTTATTAAGCAAGTTTTTCTTCGCAAAACTTTTAGGGGGTAACGGATTGTGAGATATTTAACGGCAGGAGAAACGCACGGCCCGCAGCTCACTGCAATTATTGAAGGGTTTCCGAGTAATGTAACCCTGAACTTCGAAGATTTGAACTTTCAATTACATAGACGTCAAAAAGGCTACGGTCGCGGTCGTCGGATGCAAATTGAGAAAGATACAGCTGACATTGTAGGCGGTGTTCGCCACGGAAAAACAACTGGTGCTCCGATTGCGCTAGTCGTTGTTAATAATGACTGGAAACATTGGACATCTGTGATGGGAATCGAGCCTGCGCCGGAGGATAGTGAAGGCAAGCGTCGTGTCAATCGCCCGCGTCCGGGACACGCTGATCTGAATGGCGGTCTCAAATATAATCAAAAAGATTTGCGCAACATTTTGGAGCGTTCCAGTGCTCGCGAAACGACGATGCGCGTAGCAACAGGTGCTGTTGCGCGTCAACTGCTTGCCGAATTCGGCATCAAAGTGGCCGGACAAGTTATTCGTATCGGCGATGTAGAAGCACAGCGTCAAGAACTGCCGCTTGATGAACTGATCCGTATTACGGAAGAATCTCCGGTACGCGTTGTTGATAAAGACGCTGAAGCGAAAATGATTGCGGCTATCGATGCAGCCAAAGAAGATGGCGATACGCTCGGAGGTATCGTTGAAGTGATTATTGAAGGCGTTCCTGTCGGACTGGGCAGCCATGTACAATGGGACCGCAAACTTGACGGTAAAATCGCGCAGGCGGTGCTGTCCATTCAAGCGTTCAAAGGTGTAGAATTCGGTATCGGTTTTGAAGCAGCTGAGCGAAGAGGATCGAATGTACACGATGAAATTCTGTACACTGAAGATGGCGGTTTCCGTCGCAGAACGAACCGTGCAGGCGGTTTCGAAGGCGGTATGACAACCGGTGAACAAATTATCGTTCGCGGCGTCATGAAACCAATTTCTACGTTATACAAACCGCTGCAAAGCGTGGATATCGATACGAAAGAAGTATTCACGGCTCAGGTTGAGCGTTCCGATACATGTGCGGTTCCCGCAGCAGGCGTCATTATGGAGAACGTTATCGCGTGGGAAGTGGCCAATGCATTCCTGGAGAAGTTCGGCGGCGATTCCATTGAAGAGATCCGCGCGAACTTGAACAACTTCTTAGCCCAAGTGGAGAGCTACTAAGATGAGAGAGCTAACCGTCGATTTGGGAGAACGGTCTTATCCTATTTATATTGGTCAAGGCATTTTGAACAACATCGCTGGTCTCTTCGAGCAGCACAAGCTGAGCCGCAAGTCACCGATGCTCGTCATCACCGATGACGCGGTGGCTCCGCTGCACCTGGAGCGCGTCATGACACTGCTCCAGGAGGGCGGCTTCGCCGCCACGGCCTGCGTCGTGCCCGCAGGCGAACCGACCAAAACCCTCGCGCAGCTCGAGGGAATCGTGACCGCCGCCCTCCAGGCGGGCCTCGATCGCAGTTCGGCGATCGTCGCCCTCGGAGGGGGCGTGGTCGGCGACCTCGCCGGCTTCGCTGCGGCGAGCTTTATGCGCGGGATCCGCTTCGTGCAGATCCCGACGACGATCCTTGCCCACGACAGCAGTGTCGGCGGCAAGGTAGCCGTGAACCATCCGATGGCGAAGAACATCATCGGCGCGTTCCACCAGCCCGAGTTGGTCCTCTTCGACATCGACACGCTGTTGACTTTGCCGCTCCGCCAGGTGAAGGCGGGCCTCTCTGAGGTGATCAAGCACGGCTTGATCTGGGATGCTGCTTTCACGCAGTGGTGTGACGACAACGCAGAGAAGCTGCTTGCTCTGGATCCTGAAGCCCTTAGCTACGCACTTTACATCGGCTGCAAAGTGAAGTCCATCGTCGTTTCGCAAGACGAGCGTGAGAACGATCTGCGCGCGATTCTGAATCTGGGCCATACGATCGGACATGCGCTCGAAGCTGTCGCGGGTTATGGCGAATTGCTTCACGGCGAAGCGATTGCCATCGGCATGGTGGGCGCGGCTAAGCTAGCTCAGCAATTCGGTTATAGCGAGAACATTCATACGGTGACTAAGAACTTATTCCTTAAATACGGATTACCCGTGAGCATTCCCGCTCATCTGGATACAGACAGCATCATGAATGCTATGATGCACGATAAGAAGTTCAAGGAAGGTACCATGGTGTACATCATCCCGATGGAAATCGGCAAGGTGGAGATCCGCAAGGATGTGACTGTGGCGCAAGTTAGGCAAATCGTGGAGCTTTTAAAAGGAGAGGGCTAATCTATGTTCGTAAGGGGAATTCGCGGTGCGACAACGGTTGAGCATAACGAGGAGCAGGAGATTCTGACCGCAACAGCAGAATTGCTTCGTGCGATTGTAGATGCCAACGATTTTCGACCGGAAGACATTTGCTCGGTATTCATTACGGTAACTGGGGATATTACCGCTACTTTTCCCGCACGTGCTATTCGTACGATGGTCGGATGGGAATTAGTTCCGCTCATGTGCTCTTTGGAAGTCCCGGTGGAGAACTCTTTGGCTAAATGTATTCGCTTGATGGTGCAAGTGAATACGACCAAAGGTCAAGCGGAAATGAATCACGTGTATTTAAAAGAAGCGAAAGCACTGCGTCCGGATATTGTTAAATTGACAAATCCTTAAGAGCGGTAGTATAGTGAAGATAGATGAGTGAGCGTTAAGCAGAGTAGAGTCTAGTTTAGTTGAGTAGAGCAGAGCATAGCACAGCCTAAGTTGAGAAAAGGTAATCATGCGTTTGGACTGAAAAAGGATGTGTCTCCTTCGATTGGAGTACGTCTGCTTGTCCATATCGACATTGTATTCTTTTTTCATACGCTGCTTGTTTTCTACGATAACTAAAGTCAAACCTCTACTTCGGTAGAGGTTTTTTTGTTTTCCGTTATATAAACTTGCTTCGCACACATGAAAAGGAAAAGGGCTGATGGCGCTTGATCTGGAGCAGCTTTCAAGCCGAGAGGGGATGTTACCATGTACACACCTGAGATTCAAGAAGTGATCCGGCTGTCCAAAGACTACAATTTGATTCCTGTTGTTCGTCATCTATTGGCGGATACTGAAACTCCCATACGCGTATTTCAACATTTATATCAAGAAAGGAGGGCGTTCCTGCTGGAAAGCGTGGAGGGTGGTGTCAAATGGGCCCGATATTCCTTTCTCGGCAGCGACCCTTTCCTGATGATTCAGGCTAAGCACGGGAAAACAGAGGTTCAGACTCAAACGGAAACAACGGTATCCGAGGAGAAGCCGATTGATGTCCTGAAAGCTTATCTTCGTTCCTACTCGAGCCCACAGCTCGCCGACTTGCCTCGATTTACAGGCGGTGCGGTTGGATTTTTCGGATATGACCTGCTGCAATATTACGAAAAGCTTCCAGCTCATAAAGTCGACGATTTGCAAATGAATGACATTCAGTTCATGTTCTGCGATCAAGTCATTGTGTTCGATCATTTCAAGCAGCAAATTAAAGTCATTGCGAACGTGCATGTGCCGCCTTTTGCGACGGATGCCGATATTGTCAAAGCGTATCATGCGACGTGTGAAAAAATCGATGCAACGATCGAGAAAATCAAACGACCTCTTAGCTTGGATACGATGACGCACAATCCGATTGTGACCGAACCGGCTTTAGGTGATGTACGCTCGAACATTACGAAAGATAAGTTTATTGCAAATGTGGAAAAAGCAAAGGAATATATTCGGGCAGGCGATATTTTCCAGGTAGTGCTTTCTCAGCGGTTTGAGATTGAAACAAACGTTTCACCTCTACAAGTGTATCGCGTGCTGCGCACGATGAACCCTTCTCCTTATATGTACGTGTTAAAAATGGATGACGAAGTGATTGTTGGCACATCACCTGAGCTCTTGGTCCGGGTTGAAGAAGAAAAAGTGGAGACGAGACCGATCGCGGGCACAAGACCCAGAGGGAAAACGCCGGAAGAAGATCTCGCAATGGAAAAAGATCTGCTTGCTGATGAAAAAGAGCGCGCAGAGCATCTGATGCTGGTCGATCTGGGGCGCAATGATATCGGGCGCGTGTCGGAGTTCGGCACGGTCAAATGTGATACCTTCATGGATGTCGAGCGTTACTCGCATGTCATGCATATCGTCTCGAACGTATCCGGTAAAATCGCCAAGAATAAGGATTTTTTCGATGCTTTCCTGTCTTGTATGCCCGCAGGGACCGTATCTGGCGCACCAAAATTGAGGGCAATGGAAATCATTGCGGAGCTTGAACCGGAATCCCGCGGCGCTTATGCCGGTGCGATCGGATATCTCGGATTTTCCGGAAATCTCGATTCGTGCATTACGATTCGAACCATTATTTTCAAGAAGGGCAAAGCTTATGTGCAAGCCGGAGCCGGAATCGTATGGGACTCGGTACCAGAAAGCGAATATCAAGAAACGGTCAACAAAGCAATGGCTTCGATTAAAGCGATTCGAATGGCAGAAACCATGTTCAGCCCTGAACCAAGACCGGTGAGCGAGATCAACAAAGATTATTTCGTCAATTCATAAGCGGCGGGGAGCTCCGATGCTTACGTTACATTTTCTCACGAAAGCTTTAAGGAGGAAGAGAAACAATGAGCCAAAACATATCTGTACAACAAGCTATCGGCAAGGTGGTTAGCGGCGGAAACTTGAGTCGTGCAGAAGCACGAGGCGTAATGTCTGAAATCATGGAGGGAGCCGCAACTCCGGCACAGATCGGCAGTTTGCTGACTGCGCTGCGGATCAAGGGTGAGACGCTAGAGGAGATTACCGGATTCGCGGAGACGATGCGCGGTAAGGCTCTGCAAGTAAGCGTGCAGCAAGCGAACCTGCTGGATACGTGCGGTACTGGCGGAGATGGCGCAGAGACGTTCAATATCTCAACAACCGCTGCGATCGTCGCGGCAGCAGGCGGTATACGCGTCGCGAAGCACGGCAATCGTGCGATGTCGAGTAGAAGCGGCAGTGCGGACGTGCTGGAAGCGTTAGGCGTGAACATTACGCTTAACGGCGAGCAAGCTGCTTCCTGTTTAGATAAGGTCGGAATTTGCTTTATGTTCGCGCAGGCTTATCATCAATCGATGAAGCATGTTGCAGCGCCGCGTCGGGAACTGGGATTTCGCACCGTCTTCAACTTGCTTGGACCGCTGACGAATCCGGCAGGGGCAGACCGCCAAGTTCTTGGTGTTTTTGATAGCTCGAAAACGGAGCTCATCGCGCAAGCCCTGCAAGCTCTAGGCTTGAAGCGTGCCTTGGTGGTAGCAAGTGAGGATGGACTCGATGAATTCAGCATTTCAGCACCGACCAAAGTGACTGAGCTGAAGTCGGATACGATTCGCACCTATTCGATCACACCGGATGAACTGGGCTTACGAGCGCACAGCATTAAAGATGTGGCCGGCGGTGACGCTGTCATGAACGCCGAGTTGATCCGTCATATATTCGCAGGGGATAAAGGACCGCACAGAGATATTGTGCTTGCTAACGCAGCCGCATGCTTCTATGTAACAGGTCAAGTCGGTACGCTGCAGCAGGGCGTCAAGCTTGCAGCCGATATTATTGACTCAGGCCGGGCCGAGCAAAAATTGAACGACCTAATCCAATTCACAGGAGAATTAAGCCATGTTTCTTGATAAAATCGTAGCTACAAAGCTTGCCGAAGTCGAAGCCATGAGCAGCTTCTCCATGAAGGATGCGGAGAAACGGATTTCCGAGCTTCCACCTTGTCTGGGCTTCCAACAAGCTCTAACCACTCGCAAAAATCACGCTATGGGACTTATCGCTGAGGTGAAGAAGGCATCACCTTCCAAAGGATTGATTCGCCCGGATTTTGAGCCGGTCGGTTTAGCGCAAGCCTATGAACGTGCGGGCGCCGACTGTATTTCCGTGCTGACGGATGTGCAATACTTCCAAGGAAGCAATGAATACTTAAGCGCCGTGCGCAAAGCGGTGAATGTTCCTCTCTTGAGAAAAGATTTTACGATTGATGTGAAGCAAATTTACGAAGCACGTCTGATCGGCGCCGATGCGATTCTGCTTATCGCAGCTATTCTCACCACGGAACAGATGAAGCAGTTTCTAGCATTGGCCGGTGATTTGGGGCTTGATGCGCTCGTCGAGGTGCATGACCGTGAAGAGCTAGAACGCGCATTGGAGCTGGAAACGCAGCTGATCGGTATTAACAATCGTAATTTAAAAACGTTCGTTACAGACTTAAAGACGACCGAGGAACTCATTCAATTTATACCTCCTGGGAAAACTGTCGTTAGCGAAAGCGGAATTTCGTCCACGCTGGACATGGCTTATTTGCAGCAGATCGGCTCGCAAGCCGTACTGATTGGCGAACATTTTATGCGTCAACCTGTAGTGGAAAAAGCCGTACACGAATTAATGGGAACGCCAAGTCAAGCGTCAAACCAGCTGTAATAGAAAGAGGCGAAACAGATGGCTGTTCAGACATCACCAACTGTAAAAATCTGTGGACTTCAAAGCGTTGAAGTGTTAAAATCGATCGTGCATTTGCCGATTGATCATATCGGTCTCGTTTTTGCGCCCAGCAAACGTCAGCTTTTGCCTGAAAAGGCGGGGGAGCTGATCGCTTTCTTGAAATCCGAAGCTGAGCAAGGTGTGAGAGTCCCTCTATCTGTAGGGGTCTTCGTCAATCCGGGTGAGGAAGAACTGGAGCGAACGCTTGCTGTGGCACCGCTGGATGTGGTCCAACTTCATGGCCAGGAGACGCCCGCTTTTTGTCAGTGGGTTCGGGAGCATTTTCAAGTAAAAGTATACAAATCGGTTTCGATTTCCAAAGCAGATAACGCTATTCCTACTGCTGAATCCGTGGCGGGGCAACTCGATCCTTATCTGGGAACGGTCGATGCTATTTTGCTGGACACGTTCGATCCTGTATATGGGGGAGGCTCTGGCAAAACCTTTGCATGGGACTGCATCCCTGTTTATCAGGCATGGGCGCGGCAAGCAGGGGTTCAATTGCTTGTGGCAGGCGGTCTTCAGCCTGATAACGTCGATCAATTAGTGAATATATACAGTCCGGATGGCGTGGACGTTTCCAGCGGTGTTGAAACCGATGGCGCGAAAGATATCGTGAAAATTACTTCGTTTGTGGAAAGGGTGACCCGGAAGTGACTCAAGTTGTTCCAGACCAGCATGGCAGATTTGGCAAATTTGGCGGCCGATACGTACCGGAGACGCTAATGAATGCACTGATTGAGCTTGAAGAAGCTTATGAAACCTATAAAAACGACCCTGAATTTATCGCGGAAGTTCGTTATTTGCAAAAGCAATACTCGGGCAGACCTACTCCTTTATATTACGCGGAGCGTTTGTCGGAAAAGCTCGGCGGCGCCAAAATTTATTTGAAGCGTGAAGACCTGAACCATACGGGTGCTCATAAAATCAATAACACGATCGGACAAGCGGTTCTCGCCAAACGGATGGGCAAGAAAAAAGTGATCGCCGAGACGGGAGCGGGCCAGCATGGCGTAGCTTCAGCTACAGTAGCTGCTCTGCTTGGATTCGAGTGCAAGGTATTCATGGGGGAAGAAGATACGAAGCGTCAAGCATTGAACGTATTCCGGATGAAGTTGCTCGGCTCAGAAGTAATCCCGGTAACCTCTGGTACCCGCACCTTGAAGGATGCATGCAACGAGACGCTTCGTTACTGGGTAAGTAATGTAGAAGATACTTATTATATACTTGGTTCCGTTACGGGGCCGCATCCGTATCCGATGATGGTCCGTGACTTTCAGCGCGTGATCGGCGATGAATCCAGAGAGCAAATCCTTGAAGCCGAAGGCAGATTGCCTGACGCGGTTATCGCTTGCGTAGGGGGCGGCAGCAACGCGATGGGGATTTTTTACCCGTTCGTTGGGGATGCAAGTGTGAAATTGATCGGCGTCGAAGCCGCTGGTCGAGGCGTAGATACGGATGAGCACGCTGCGACCATGACCAAGGGATCGCCGGGCGTATTCCAAGGTTCGATGAGTTATCTTTTGCAAGATGAGTACGGACAAGTACAACCGGCGCATTCGATTTCTGCAGGGCTTGACTATCCGGGAATTGGACCCGAGCATTCATATCTTAAAGATATTGAACGTGCGAAATATGTCCCTATCACGGATCAGGAAGCGCTCGATGCCCTTCAGCTCTTAAGTCGCACTGAAGGAATCATTCCGGCTCTGGAAAGCGCGCATGCGATCGCAGAGACGGTTAAGCTTGCACCGACCATGTCTAAGGATCAAATCATTGTAGTGAGCCTTTCTGGCCGCGGAGATAAAGACGTGGATGCCATTATGGATTATTTGGGCATAGGGAGGGAATAGGCGATGAACCGTATTGATCAACGATTTGCCGAGCTCCGGGAGCGCGGAGAAACAGCACTTATTCCTTTCTTGACCATTGGGGATCCTACTCTGAAGGCGTCGGTAGAGCTTATCCTTGAGATGGAGCGGGCTGGTGCCGATCTTATAGAGCTGGGAGTTCCCTACTCAGACCCTCTTGCGGATGGGCCTGTTATTCAGCGATCCTCAGAGCGCGCACTGCAGCGTAAAATCTCGATTTTTGATGTTATCAATGTTGCACGAGAGGCACGAAGCAGAGGCTCAGAGCTGCCGTTTATACTATTTACTTATTACAACCCTGTCCTTCAGATCGGACTTGAGCGTATATTTAAGCAGATGCAGGAAAATGAGATCAGCGGGATCATTATTCCCGACCTTCCATTGGAAGAAGATAGCGAAACAAGGGCGATTGCTGAAAGCTATGGGGTACACCTGATTCCACTTGTCGCCCCGACGTCAAATGAACGCGTCAAGCGCATTGCTGCTGGCGCTAAGGGCTTCGTTTACTGCGTATCTTCGCTTGGTGTCACTGGTGTCCGTTCTGAATTTTTTGGAGGCATTGATGATTTTCTTGCAACGGTTAGAGAAGCGGCCAGCGTGCCGATTGTCGTCGGTTTCGGAATTTCGAGCCGCGATCAGGTGCAGCGCTTCGAAAAGCTTTGTGACGGCGT
Source organism: Paenibacillus sp. GCM10027628 (assembly GCF_042676385.1). Classification (NCBI taxonomy): domain Bacteria; kingdom Bacillati; phylum Bacillota; class Bacilli; order Caryophanales; family Paenibacillaceae; genus Paenibacillus; species Paenibacillus sp. GCM10027628. The sequence goes on along the minus strand of NZ_JBHTHA010000011.1, from coordinate 99,332 downwards.
TGTAGTAGGAAGCGCTATTGTTCGCACGATCGAAGGTGTTTTGCATCATTTGCAAGCAGACAGTGCTCATCCAGAAGGACTTTCGCAAATTTACAGCTTCGTATCCCAGTTAAAGGGATAATGAATCGCCCTGCTAAACGAATCTGTTTAGCGGGGTTTTATCATTTTGTAATTTTTTTCTTGGATTCCGTTTGAAAATGGTTGAAAAGATCAGTAACTAACTTCGCTATCACGGAGGCGAAATAATAAAGCAAAAATAAGTAAAAATAATTCATTCCATTGTATAAATGGAAAAGATTGATGGATGAAAGTATCGGTTTTATTACAAATGCAAAAATGGCACTCAAAGCTAAAGAGGCTAAATAGTAATTTTTCTTATGGTTTATCGTCCATTGATATAGCAGCATAAAAGAAACCGGGGCCATGGATGCATCCAAAGAAACGCTGGTTGGTAAGTAAGGAATGATTTTGAATGGAAATCCCCAGTAATGATTTCGTTCGCCATAAATATCAATGTATGTGGCCAGGACATGAATATTAAATCCGTAAAAGCCTATTTGGAATGCTTTTTTTCGATCCATGCAAAACCAGAGAACAATTAAGGGGATCAGCAGAAAAGCCAAATTAAACCAAAACTGCCATGTACTAAAGTTAGAGAATTGCTGCCAATATGTGATCCATGATTTAGCGACTTCAGCTTCCTTATTTGATAAATCCTCATAAACGCTCTGTTGATCGGATACCATGGTTATTCTCCTTGGATTTCTTTTACTAGTTAATATGCTCTTTTAGGTTGATCTTACGCAGATCTGGTTTAATTTTTATTTTTCTATTTACTGTTCAGCTTTAAAGCGTTACACTCTTAATATGCGATGAATGAATTCTAGCTTCATGAAGTGGAAAGTAAAGTGTTTCTACTGTAAAATAATCTTTATGTTTTCCATATTTATTAGTGTCAAATGAAGGTTCAAATATTTATAATGAGGTGACCTGCATGCAACCGAAGCAAACCATTGTCCATCTACCGGTGTACCAACCTGGTAAACCTATTGAAGAAGTGAAACGCGAGTTAGGTCTGAAAGAAGTCATTAAACTCGCTTCCAATGAGAATCCATTTGGCAGCTCTCCTAAAGCTAGAGCAGCAATCGAAGCCGAGCTTTCAAATATCAGTCTTTATCCCGATGGCGGAGCAGTGGAGCTGACGGCTGCCGTTGCTGACTATCTTGGCGTGCAAACGAACCAAATTATTTTCGGCGCAGGCTCCGACGAAGTTATTCTTATGCTGGCTCGAGCATTCCTTGTGCAAGGCGACGAAACTGTTATGGCTTCCCATACCTTCCCGCAGTACAAACATAACTGTGAAATCGAAGGGGCAATTAGTATTGAAGTTCCTTTAAAAGACGGTACACATGACCTGGATGCCATGCTTGCCGCGATTACAGATAAAACGAAAATTGTCTGGATCTGCAATCCTAACAATCCGACTGGCACCATGAACACGGATGCGGAAATTAAAGCATTTTTGGCCAAAGTACCTGCACACGTCTTGGTTGTTCTGGATGAGGCTTATTGCGAATATAACACCACCGGGGAATTCCCGGACAGCATTGAATTAATCGGTCAATACCGCAATGTCATCGCACTGCGTACATTCTCCAAAATTTACGGATTGGCATCTCTTCGTATTGGCTACGGCGTAGGACATCCGGATGTGATTCGATCCATCAATCAAGTTCGCGAGCCGTTCAACACAACGCGTTTCGCACAAGCGGCAGCACTTGCGGCGATCAAAGACCAAGACTTTATCAATAGCTGCAGAGAAGCGAATACGGCGGGTCTTCATTATTTAACCGAGCAGTTTGCTAAACTCGGCCTGACCGCATTTCCCGCACATGGCAACTTCGTTATGGTGGATGTAGGTCGCCCGGCAAGCGCTGTGTTTGATGGATTGCTTCGAAAAGGTATTATTGTCCGTGGAGGACACCAGCTTGATTTCCCAACATCCATTCGTGTTACGATCGGCAGCCGTGAACAAAATGAAAAGTTCATTGCAGCGCTGACCGCTGTGCTTACGGATGTTGCCGTTCAAGCCTAATTCATTTCATAAAGGTTGATTTCATGACGAAAATTACGATATTCGGCGTAGGGCTGATCGGAGGATCACTTGCCTTATGCTATAAAGGTAAACCGGAATACACGGTAGTAGGACATTCGCCTAATCCTAAATCCGTTGAAAAGTTGCTGCAACGCGATGTCGTAGATATTGCGACAACTTCAATGGGGGAAGCGGTAGAAGGCGCGGATTATATTTTTCTTTGTGTACCGGTAGGCATGCTGGAAGACTATATCCGCCAACTGGCGGAACTGCCGCTTAAGCCAGGCTGCATTATCACGGATGTTGGAAGTACGAAAGCTTCCATCACAGAGAGCGCAGCCACACTAGCTTTAGATGGCGTTCACTTTATTGGCGGCCATCCCATGGCCGGTTCAGAGAGACACGGGGTGGAAGCCGCATCTTCCCATCTGTTTGAGAATGCGTTTTACGTATTGACGCCGGCTGAAGGAACTCCCCAAGCCATTGTCGATCGTTTGGCTTCCTTGTTGAAATCGACCAAAGCTCAAATAGTACAAGTTGGCGCTCGCGAGCATGATGACATCGTAGGCGCAATTAGTCACTTGCCGCACATCATCGCAGTCGCGTTGGTCAATCAAGTGAGAGGTTACAACGAAACGAATCCGCTCTATCAAAACTTAGCCGCCGGCGGCTTTCGAGATATTACGAGGATCGCTTCCAGCGAGCCGATGATTTGGCGCGATATTCTTGTTAATAATCGGGAAGTTTTGCTGCGATTGATCAAAGACTGGAATATTGAAATTTCGCGCTTTATCGATTTGCTGGAGCACAGCGATGGAGAGGGGATTGCGGAACAGTTTCGTATTGCAGGCGAGTTCCGAGGCCAGTTGCCTGAACGTAGAAAAGGCATGATTACTTCGTTATATGATATCTATGTAGACATTCCCGACCATCCGGGCATCATCGGTCAAATTACTACAGTATTAGGTAACGCAAGAATTAATTTGAGTAATATTCAAATCATTGAAAGTCGTGAAGATGTACCGGGCATTCTCCGACTTTCGTTCCGTAATCAAGAGGACGCGGATAGAGCTGCCCAGCATTTGAAGCAAGAGTACGCTGTCCACGTGTAATAATAGTCTAATGATCCATTTTATAAGCTGATCTCGATATCCTTTTTGCAAGTCAAAAGGGCTTGAGATCAGCTTTTTTTATTAATTTATTGTATTTCTCAAATATACCTCGGTGTGCTATAATGGCTTCTGCTGTTATATGAATATTACTTAAATGGTGAGGCGAACGGGATGATTCGTAAGTGGTGGAAGCCGATTATTATTATGTTTATTGCAATTTTAAACTTTTTTCCTTCTTTGGTTCGTGCAAACGATGTTATCTATTCCAACCAAGTTACCGTACTTGTTTATCATCACATTGACGATGAGATGCAGGGTGGTGTTACAATTTCAACAAAGCTATTTATAGATCAATTAAATTCTCTTCAACGCAAAGGCTATCATTTCATCTCTCTTGATCAATTCAAACAATTCATGGCCAAGGGAAGCAAGCAGGGGAGTATCCCGGATAATGCTATTCTAATTACGTTTGACGACGGCTATAGAAGCTTTTATACGAATGCGTTTCCGGTATTGAAGAGAATGAATATACCCGCTGTGAATTTCGTTATTACCAAAGATTTGAATGATCCGATGGGCAGCCCGATTCCATCCTTATCCCCGGATGAGATTGTTCAGATGAGGAAAGAGTTTCCGAGTATCGATTTCCAAGGCCATTCGGATTCGTTGCATGCCATGAGCGATGGGAAGCCGCTGCTCACCAACAAAATCATAAAAGACGGCGTTATGGAGTCGGATGAGCAATTCAAAGCTAGAATTGTTGCGGATACGAAGAATTGTATGCGTAAACTTCATGATTTGAATGGTTCTCAAACTGTGGATGCTTATGCTTACCCGTTTGGCAGTTTCGACAACCAAACCATGGAACTATTAAATCAAACTGGTATCCAATACGGATTCACAACAAAAGCCGGAATCGTTTCGAAGCAGACAGATCCTATGCAGATTCCACGTATTAATGCAGGCAGTCCGTATGTGAAAGCACATTCGATTAACAATCTGATCAAGCAGGCACTGCGCCATCAACTGCAGCCCATTAACTAATGGGACAAGAATCGTAACCGTTTTCAAAAAGTTATTGACAAATTGAAAACGTATACATATAATAAAAGTACAGTATGGTTTCTCTCCACTCCTATCCGATAATCGCACCATAAGTGCAACCGCCGATTCGGCGGTTTTTTTTTTGTCTTTTTGCCATATTTTTAGGATTTTATTATACAATGGAAAAGACGGGCTGTTGTTTGCAGCAGACAATGCTCAATTGGAATTAACAAATTTTTGTCGAATTGAGCAGGAATTTCGCAATGAATCAAGAAAGTTTATAGACCGATATTTTAATTATTATCCAATACATAATTTATTTACAAAAAAACGCAACTTTTCACTCCTGCTGCAGTACAACAAGTATGAGCAGCTGGGGGTGTTACCTGGAATCGCAAGGAGGGTCGCCACGTAATGACCGATTCCCAGTTGATCAGAGAAATCAAGGATGGAAACGTTCAATTATACAATGAGCTTATGCGTCGTTACGAGCGTAAAATCCTTGCATTTATTTTCCATATGCTGAAGAGTACGCAGATGGAAGCGATCGCCGAAGATCTATGCAATGAAACTTTTTATAAAGCGTACCGCAGTTTGCACTCGTTTCGTGAAATCGAAGCTTCTTTCTCCACATGGCTTTATACGATTGCTCGTAATACAGTTTTGAGCGAACTGCGCAAAAATAAAAGTGTTCAAGTTTCATTGGAGCAAAGCGGGCATACGCCGCATGCATCTTACGATGCGATGCCCGAGCAAACGATGCTCAGGAATGAAAAGGTTTCAATGGTCCGTGAAGCGATCAACAGTTTACCGGAAAAGCAAAGATCGGCGTTGATTTTACGCGAATATGACCAATTGGATTATCAAGAAATTGCAAATATTTTAGGACAGACGGTTAGCTCCGTGAAATCCTTATTATTTAGAGCCAGAGCTTCTGTCAAGCTGCAGTTAGACCCCTATTTCAGTGAGCCGATATTCGAAGAATCGAAGGGATGAAAGAGCGATGAAGTGTAGTGACATTCAGGAATTATTTGGAGTCTATTGGGATTTGCCGAATGATGACCTGAGGCGTGTCGCGGTGGATAAACACATTGCGGCATGTCCGAATTGCGCCGAGGAATTTCAAATCTGGGAGGAAAGTACGCTACTCATTCGTTCTGCTGCGATTTCTAGAGAGCTGCCCGATTATGAACCATTGGTTTCCGAAAAGGTGATGAATCGGATTTATGAGAATGAGAGTTGGCGAATTCCGGTGCCGGAGCGCATGTATGCGATCTCTTACAAGCTTAGGAGAAACCTTACGGCCGTCATTGCATTTTGTCTAGCTTTATTCATGTTTAGCTTCCTGTTTGCCATCGTATACGACGGGGCTCCTCAGTCAAGTTTGGCAGCAGCCGATAATTCGTTATACGATCTGGAAGCGCCTCAAGCCTTAAAATCAAGTTCAACAGAGTCGATGAACGTGCATAAAATGGGCGATGCTGTGGCCAGCTTAAACCCAAGCTTCATGGAACCTCTCCGTTTCCATGTTGGGCCCATTCATTCCTACCCGCATTATTTGCTTGTCGTTTCAATTTTGGGCTTAATCAGCACCATGCTCATTATGAATTGGCTTTCACGGACCAAAGCCTAATGCTCCGAAAGGAGCATTTTTCATTTTTAGAGGTAATCTTATACGGTTAACATTTATAAAATCTTGGAGGTTCATCAATGACGACAATCGGATTTATCCGTCATGGAAGCACGGAATGGAATCGACTCGGTAAGCTGCAAGGACAGCTCGATACCGAATTGACGCAAGAAGGCAGGGAGCAGGCCAAATTGCTGGGTATGAGGCTCGCTCATGAGCAATGGACGGGTATAATCAGCAGTGATCTGACCAGAGCAAGGGAAACGGGGCTTATTGTTTCGGAGCTGTCAGGCATTCCTTTTCTGGGAACGGACGTGAGACTGCGTGAACGTAAATATGGGCTTGTCGAAGGTACGACAGACCCTGAACGGGAAGCAAGATGGGGTGTCGATTGGAAGAAGCAGAACCTGGGTCAAGAAACGGATGCGGAATTGCTCTCGCGCTGGTATCAGCTGGAGGAAGAGCTAATTCTACGTTATCCGAATGATAAGCTTTTATTGATTTCCCATGGTGGTTTTATTGTCCAAGTGCTTAGAGGGCTTCAGATGGAACGGGAAGAGTTTCTGCAGAATACTTCCCTAACAATACTACTGCGTAAGGAACAAAGCTGGGAGCTTCAACTGTACAATTGTTTGAAACATTTAGACTCTGTCAATTAACAATCTATCGATTTGTTAGCACGGTTCTTCTTGAAGAGCCGTGCTTTTTTTGTGCGGACGGAATATTTTCGGAAAAAAATCCCATAATGGTTACTAGAAACGGCGGAGCAGAACGCTTCGCAACCAGGGGGGCACGATGATGGAAATGAACCTAGCGGACATGCTCAGCTATGCCGATATCCATGAATTGAGCAGAATCGCCCACACCTATGAATGCGAATGTAATGGTCATTCCAAGAATGATCTGATTCAATCGATCTTGAGCACGGCGCTGCGAAAAGAGATTTTTGAACGGCATGTCCAAAACTTGAATCTGGAAGACATTCGGTTTCTTAACTCGCTGCTCTTCGATGGGCGAAACGCTTTTAGTATGGAAGAGCTGATCGCTAGAGTAGGTCAGTCACGTTTCTCTAAGCAGGACAATGAGGAATGGAATCCGCGCGAGATGATCATCAAGTTTAAAAAGCTAGGCTGGTTGTTCAATGGGTATTCGCAGCAGACGAAGTATTTGTTCCACGTTCCAGAAGATTTGAAAAAGCGCTTTAACGACGTATTGACAAGTCAATTCAAAGCCAAGCTTCAACAGGCGGGCGAACCTGGTGTGTATCGGGACGAACAGATGCTGATCGTCGATGACATCTACCATTTCTTGACTTACATCGCTCAGCAACAGGACGTGCCCTTAACAACAGAAGGAACGATGTATAAAAGACAGTTGCAGCAAGTTCTGGATCGCTTATCCGTACAAGAAGAAATGGTAGCAAAGGGTGCCTGGAGGTTCGGTTACGGCCGTATGTTCAAGGAATACCCGAATCGATTTTCACTCATTTATGACTATTGTTACTATCACCAGCTCATCGACGAACATACGCATTCTCTACAACTGACAGACGCAGGGAACTTGCGCCTTCAGGAAGGGACAAAGGAAAATCTAGCTGCCGTCTATCGCTTTTGGCTGCGGTTGTATAAGAATCCTATTCCGAATTTGCAGTCAATCTCTCATTGGATAGACCGGCTAGCGAAACTTTGGGTGACGTCAACGTCCCTAAGCGATGTTTTGGGGAAGCTAGTCAAACCGTTTTACTATGACACTTCAGAATCAATATTCGAGCAGCGCATTTTACAGATGATGATGCATTTAGGATTGATACGAATCGGAGAGGATGAAGAGAAAGGAAAAGTGGTTCAAGTAACGAAGCTCGGAAGCAGCGTTATTCAAGGGACGTATGTGCGTGAAGAAGATAAGGTTGTGCTCATATTGGATCAACATGGAACGATGACCAAGAAGTGAAAATGAAAGAATAGGTAAAGACACATTCCTAATAGGGCGGGCGATTGCAGTAAACGAAGAGGGAATGTGTGAATATGCTTTAATAGGAGCATACACAAACGCATCGCATGCAAGAGTAAGAACAAGAACATATTTCTGCGAAAATGAAAGCTCCTGACAAACCGCGGACAACATTTGGAGGTAGGTCCTATGGGAAAAATGAATGTATCTAACGATGCGCTGCTGGCACTTTTCGCGGAGATGGTTTGGGACGATGCCATACGCAAATATAAAGAGGAAAATCTCTACAGAGAGATTGACAGTGCTTTAGCCAAGGGAGATCAAGCAACGTTCCTGGCCCTTACTTCAGAGCTTAAAACCTTACAATCTTTGGGTTAATGCAGGTTTGGTGCCTTCCATATGCTCGTCTGAAAAAGACATGTGAAGCAAAATTCACATGTCTTTTTGTATGTTTCATACCTAACCGATCTAAAAAAGAACCAAAACGTCCTTCCTCGCGTCAACTTATATACATATCGATTTTCAAAAACGAGGAGAACGGACATGAATATGAAATTTTGGCATCCGCGCTGGCGCAAATTGTTTACGGCATCCCTATTGATTATTGGTGTTTTAATTGGCTCTGCATCGGTTTATGCGGCCTATTTATATCATAAATGGAACGAAACGATTGATCATATTGCAGCATCTCAGCCATCTTCAGAACCAGGCTCAACGGCTGCTATCTCATCAGACTTCAACCCTTTGGCCCTTACATCAGACGATATGGCGAAACCGTTAACCTTCTTGTTAACAGCTATTGATGAGAGAGGGGGCAGCGAGGGTTCGCTTAATACGGATGTTATGATGCTATTCAGTGTCAATCCGGCAACTCACCAGGCAACCGTTTTATCCATTCCAAGAGATTTGGAAGTTCGGGCGGAGGATTCAGGGTTGGACGATTCCCACAAAGCCAATTATTTTTATGCGTATTACTACAATCAGGATAAGAATACGGCGCTCTCTCAAACGAAGAAGCTCTTCAGCAATCTGTACCATGTTCCAATCGATTATATGGCCATCATCAATTTCGACGGTTTTCGTAAAGTGATCGACCAGCTTGGGGGCATGACGGTTCAGGTCGATATGGACATGAAATATGAAGATGAAAGCGATGGTACGAATATCAATTTAGTCAAAGGCTTGCAACATTTGAACGGCAAACAGGTACTTGATTTTATTCGTTATCGCAAATCGAATTTAGGTACAGCGGAATCGTCCGATCTGGCAAGAAATCAGCGGGAGCAACTGGTGCTTAATCAACTATTGGATCAGTTGACATCGCTGAACGGTGTGACGGCCTGGGGGAAATTGCTCGATATCGTCGGTACCTCGATCAAGACGGATATCCCGGCTGAGGAACTTCGCCAACTGACAACATCCTACAAGGCCTTAAAACCATCAAACGTTAACTATATTCAACTGAACGGCGAGTGGGAAAGTCCTTATGTTGTTGTGAAGCAGCAGGATTTGGAGCAGGCGCTTACAGCTCTTCGCGAACAAACGGCTATTCCAATTGACAGTGAAGGTAGGACGAATTAAAGTAACAATTAGAGCTTGCTTACATAGCAAGCTCTTCTTTTGTAAAAGATATAGGAGGGTCTATTTATGAAATTCAGTGAAATTGAGCAAGATCAGTGGCCGGACCTCAAGCCGTATTTGGACACTTGTTTGCTGCCGTTTACAGGACTAAGGGGTTTCGAAGACCCGGCACAAACGACGTTTGCGCTAGAGCAATTGCGGGATGCCTTGGAGACTGTAGAGATCCCTTATAAAGGAAGAGTCGTGACTTATCCGGCTGTCCATTATATGACAGGCGTGAACGCGTCGGAACAATTGAATGCAATCAGCCTTCAATTGAAGCATGCCGGTTTCCGATATGTGATTGTTCTTACTATACATACTGCGGCTGAACAATGGGAGAATGAACATATTGATTTGTTGATTCCTGTAGATATGCAGGAGTGGACAAGCAGCGCCAAAGACATTAAATCACGCATTTCCGAGAGTATACAGCGCCTCTGGCAGCAAGGTGATTAACTTTTTCACAATACGTATTATTGGAAAAAAAAATGTGCAGGCTAAGGGGAGTAATCGGTTTCTTACTCGCCAAAAAGTTGTGACAATTTCGTTAAAATTTGTTCAAAGGCCAAGATTTCAGGGCTTGAAAAGGAGTTAAGGATTCTTGACGCCCTAGAGGTCGTAGGCTATTATTAGTAATGTCCTAGTAATGTAGTGTAATGTCGAACGACACGTGATAGAGGTAACTGTGCGCCCGAGAGGGTTCGGGCGTCGGCCAATGTAGGAGGGTAGACCTGATAATGAGTGACCACAACAATCACAATGAAGAGCAGCATGGGAAGAAACCGGGCACAAAACGCGAAATGTCCCGTCGACAATTTCTTTCCTACACCCTTGGTGGCGCTGGAGGATTCATGGCGGCCGGTATGATGATACCGATGCTGAGGTTTGCTGTTGATCCTGTCCTTAAACCAAAGAAAGCTGGGGATTGGATCAAAGTTGTCGAAGAAAGTAAAATTACCAATGTACCACAATCGTTTCAGTTCCAAGTCCACCAGGTAGATGGCTGGTACGAGAGCGATGTTGAGCTCGTGGCTTGGATTTCCAAAGACAGCAGCGGCAAGCTTTTTGCATTGAATCCAACTTGTAAACACCTTGGATGTACGGTCAACTGGAACGATAACCCTGCATACAAAGATCAGTATTTTTGTCCATGCCACGGTGCTCACTACACGCAAGACGGTAAAAACCTTGCAGTAGCGCCGAAACCGTTGGATGAATACTCCGTAAAAGTAGAGAATGGGTTCGTTTACGTGGGGCAACTGCATGCTAACACAAGAGTATAAGGAGGCGTCACCATCAGATGTTTAAAAACATGTACAACTGGATTGACGAACGTCTTGATATTACGCCGATGTGGAGGGATGTTGCAGACCACGAGGTCCCAGAGCACGTAAACCCTGCTCATCACTTTTCCGCGTTCGTATATTGCTTCGGCGGATTGACGTTTTTCATTACAGTTATTCAAATTTTGTCAGGTATGTTCCTTACAATGTACTATACGCCTGATATCATTAACGCTTATGCAAGCGTTGACTATTTACAACATAAAGTGGCTTTCGGTGTGATCGTGAGAGGTATGCACCACTGGGGAGCCAGCTTAGTAATCGTTATGATGTTTTTACATACCCTGCGCGTGTTCTTCACAGGTTCTTATAAAGCTCCACGTGAAATGAACTGGGTTGTAGGCATGCTGATTTTCTTCGTTATGCTTGGTCTTGGATTTACGGGATACCTGCTTCCTTGGGATAATAAAGCTTACTTTGCAACACAAGTAGGTATTAAAATTGCTGCGTCAGTACCTTTCATTGGGTCTTACATTCAGACGCTGCTGCAAGGTGGAGAAATCGTTGGTGCTCAAACATTGACTCGATTCTTTGCCATTCATGTGTTCTTCCTGCCTGGCGTTCTGCTCGCTTTGCTTGCCGGACACTTCTTTATGATTCGCAAACAAGGTATTTCCGGACCGCTATAATTGAAAGGAGGGTCATTGCGTGGCGCATGGTCATAAGTCTGACGAAAAAATCGTATACGTTGGGGATTCCCGCGTAGTGAAGAAAACACAAGAGCAAAGACTAATTCCTCGAGATTATTCTGCATATCCGGGAAAATCGGAAGCTTTTGTACCTAACTTCTTATTGAAAGAATGGATGGTAGGCGTTGTCGTACTGGTCGGTATATTAGTATTGGTCATGTCGGATCCAGCACCACTGGGATACCCTGCTGATCCTAAAAACACACAATTCATTCCAATGCCGGATTGGTACTTCCTTTTCATGTACCAACTCCTGAAATACCCATATACATCGGGTAACTACGTAGTTCTTGGAGCTGTAATCGTACCTGGATTACTGTTTGGTGGTCTGCTTCTTGCTCCGTTCCTGGATACAGGGAAAGAGCGACGTTTCTATAGAAGACCAATTGCTTCATCCTTAATGATCTTATCATTAGTGGCATGTTCGTACCTTACATACACCTCTTGGGCTCATTACCAAGCGGAACTGAAAGATAAGAATATCGTTCCTGAGCACATTAAGCGTGAGGAAGAATTACGTGCAGGCAAAGGTGCTGCAGGCGGCGGTGGCGCCAAAGAAACGAAGAAAGCCCCAGCCATCGTGGCGGCGGATGATCCAGGCGCAGAGATTTTCAAGAAAGCAACTTGCTTGGCTTGTCACGGTGCCGGATTAAAAGGAATGCCAGCTTCAGGCGTTCCAGCATTGCTTGGTGTGGGTGACAAACATTCTAAAGATGAAATCTTGGGTATCATCAAAAACGGCAAAGGCAATATGGGCAAACAGTATCAAGCCAACATTGATAAGGGCTTAACCGATGCAGATATTGACAAGCTGGCTGATTGGTTATCCAAACAAAAAGCTCAGTAAAGTACAGAACCTGATCGCGATAGCGGTCAGGTTTTTTTAAACTCGATACTAGAAAAGGAGGGGCATACTTGCAGCAAAGTTTGTCTATCGCTTATTTCTGGAGCAAATCGTTCCTATTAAATAAAAAACTATTGTGGCTCCTTTTTATTTGTAATTTTCTGGGAACTATATACGGCTACGAGTGGTATTGGGATCAAATGGAGTTTACGATTGCCAATTATCCAATATGGTACGTTTTTTTTGTGCCAGACAGCCCGACCGCCAGCCTTTTTTTTACGGGCTCCGTCGCATATCTTTTAATGGATCTTCATTCTGACAAACCTAAAAGCAAAATATACCGCGCCTTCCGTGGCTTCGTCGAAGCGTTCGCATTAATTACTTCTTTTAAATATGGAATTTGGGCAGTGACGATGATATGGGCAGGTGCGTGGCAGGGTGTTCCAGCTGGGTTCGACGGTTGGATGCTGACGGTTTCACATTTGGCTATGGCTATTGAGGTGCTGCTTTACGCCAGATGGTACACACATAAACTGCCGGCGATTATCGTGGTGGCGGTTTGGACATTCTGGAACGACTTCATGGATTATGAAAGAGGTATTTTTCCGTGGTTGCCTAAAGTGCTGCATGCGTATCTTCCAACAATTGAAGCGTTTACAATAGGCCTTAGCATTGCCGGAATCGTAATCGCTCTAGCGTTCAATTGGAAGCGAGCAAGATTAAAAATTCGATAATATAGCTTGGTCTAAATTGGGACAGTCCTCCATAAGATGATGGTGAAGGAGGGGATGTCCCATGTTTATTTTTTCCGGCGCAAAACGGTTGGCAACTATGATCCTCATGGTAACCGTTGTTAGCATAAGTGCGGCTTGCGGTGCGGTTCCAAGTTCCAAAGGTCAAGCAACCGTCCAAGTAGACCCCGAACAAGTGCAAAAGATGGAATATTTGAATCAAACCGCCGATGACATGTACAAAAAAACGATGGAAGGACAAGTCACGGAAGCAAGGAGCAAGCTGCTGCAAATCTCCGATCAAATTCCAAAAATTCGTTTCGAAGGGGCTGTTTCGGTCGAAGGTCTGAACGCATTGACTGAAACGATTACACAAGCCAAACGCGTCTATAATGCGGTTAGTTACTCTCCGGAGGAAGGCCAGCTAGCTGTTGCGAAAATTCGACTAGCCACTGATGCGCTCACTCATAAGAATCAGCCCATGTGGCTTCAATATTATAAAGTTTTGCAAAATGATATCGCTTTGCTTCGGCAAGCCGTTAAGGCGAATCAGCAGCAAGAAGCGGTGGCGGGTTTCGGCAAGCTATCGCAGCATATCGCGGTCATTCGCCCTTCCATTCTTATCAGTAGAGAGCCGGCTGATGTGGAGAAATTGGACTCTCTCCTGACATTCCTCCATAGCAAGTTAAATAGCAGCCCCATGCAGACGCGTCAGATGGAATCGGTTGTAGAACAGCTGCAGCAGATGATTGATGAGCTGTTTATGAAGCATAAAGATGCGATGGCGTTCGTGCCATTGACCGATCCGAGGCAGCCGATTATTTGGTCAATCGGCATAGGTCTCATAATTATCAGTGTGCTTTCATATGCAGGTTGGAGAATGTACCAATCCGGTAAACATGTCGTATCCGTCAAGCAGACCAAAGAAGGCGAACATTTCTAAAAAACGAACATCCCGCTTCCATTTTCAGTGGAATCGGGATGTTTTTTTACCACATAAGAATTTATAATTTTCCGACTTAGTCGGAAAATAAAATTCTTATTGGCGAATAAACCTTCCTCTAAGCGCGGTCGCTCATCTTCGAAAGACTTCGATAGAGGTTTATCTCATGGCGTTTTGAATCCTTCGCCAAGCACATCATGCACTTCTCCAATAATAATAAAAGCATTAGGATCAATGGATTTGATTAACTCACGCATTCTTCTGGTTTCGTGACGGTAGACGACGCAATAAACAACCTCCTTGTTATTGCCGGAATATGCGCCTCTGGCAGGGAATAAGGTCACACCCCGGTCCAGCTCCTTCGTAATCTGCAGTGCCAACGCATTCGCATGGTCACTGATAATGGTAAAAGCTTTGGCCGCATAAGCGCCTTCTGAAATATAGTCGATGATCCGCGATGTTACAAACACGGCAACAAGCGAGTACAAAACCTTCTCTTTTGGTAAATATAGAAAGGAAGTGCCGATGACGACGACGTCAATGATGAGGATGACCTGTCCAACGCTCCATCCCCGTTTTTTATTGCCAATACGGGCTAAAATATCAGAGCCTCCCGTTGTTCCGCCATATCGGAAAACAAGCCCGAGTCCTGAGCCAAGCGTAATACCTGCATAAAGAGTGGCTAAGAAGTAATCCTGCGTGGTATGAAAAGGGATTATCCACTGTTCACGAATCAGCAATTCCATGATCCAGAGGAAGAAGGACAAGGAAACGACGCCGAAAATCGTGTAAACCATAGCTTCCTTCCCAAAATTTTTCCAGCCGATATAAAACAAAGGAATGTTGATGACTAGCGTTGAGATTGAAGGAGGTATGTTGAACACATATTTAAGCAGCAGCGATACGCCTGTAACGCCCCCTTCCATCAATTCATTGGATATGACAAAATAGTGCAGGCCAAAGGCATAAATAGCCGTTCCGATCATAATGGCAACTAAATTGGTCAAGCGGTCCGCAATACGTTCTTTAAACATCGATTATTAACCTCCAACAGACGTTAAACTGCATCATACTATCCATTATATCTTTTTTTTGAGATGAAAAAAATTTGTCAACTTTTCTTGTTTAGTTTAACATGGTAATGATATCCTTGGTGGTGATTATGGAAAGAAGGGTGAGCATGTCAGATCGTACACTTAAAGAGATGCAGCAAGAAGTGGATCGTTATATTTCGCAGTTTAAAGAAGGGTATTTCAGTCCGTTAGCGATGCTGGCCAGAATGTCCGAAGAAGTGGGAGAGCTGGCAAGGGAAGTGAATCATGCCTATGGTGAGAAACCCAAAAAAGCATCGGAAGCGGACAATTCCATCGAGCTCGAGTTAGGTGATATTCTGTTTATTACGATATGCTTTGCGAATTCGCTGGGGATCGATTTAACTGAAGCGCACAGCAAAGTGATGCATAAATTCAATACCCGAGATGCGAACCGTTGGACTAAAATTAACACCGAAAACACATAAGCTTCATAAACTGTACCATCCCCACAAGCGGGTGTCTCGCAAAGTTCTTGCAGAACTTTTAGAAGGAGGATGGGCAGATGAATGGAGAAAATCAAATACAGAAAGCTTATGAATCCATACTTGGTCACGATTTTGAAAAAGCCATTGAATGGTTTGAAAAAGCGATAGCGGTTGAGCCAGACAATGCTGCCTATCACTACAAATTATCGATTACTTATGCAAGGAGTAACAAGCTGCAAAAGGCTATTGAACTCGCGATTAGAGCATTGGAACTGGAAGAAGGCAGCGAGGCTTACAGGTATCATTTACAAGTGCTGCGCGCGAGGGAATTGGTAGAAAAAGCTCAAAAGCAGTTAAATGTAGAATCCGAACATGCTGAACGCGCCATATTCCTATTGAAGGAAGCGATCGCGCTGGATCCGCTCGCCATTGAGGCCTATTTGATTTTGGCTGAAGCTTTTGCTTATCGCAAAGACTACGCAAGAGCCTATCAAACCGTTATGGATGCGATCCGCTTGGAGCCTCATCATGAGTTAGCCAAGCTGCAAGCCGCGGAGTACCGATTAAAATTAAAATAGATCTGGATGAAATAGAAAAAAGGGAGACTTAGACAGAAATGGATCGTAAAATACGAGTAGCAGTGGCAGGGGCAAGCGGTAGAATGGGTCGTGAGGTTGTCAAAACGGTATTAAGAGAGCCGGATATGGATCTGGCTGCAGGTGTGAGCCGTTCCTCCGGCCCTATTGATTTGGGCAGAATGGTTGGTCTTGAGGACTGCGGTGTAAGGATGCAAAATGATTTGGAACTGGCATTAGTTGAATCCAAGGCGGATGTTTTGGTTGATTTTACAGGACCGCAAACCGCATTTTCCCATACAAGATTGGCTATCCGCCATGGAATTCGCCCTGTCATGGGAACTACTGGGTTTAGCCCCCAAGATATTGAAGCGCTGGACAAGCTGTGTCAAGAGAGCGGCATTGGCGGATTGATTGCGCCGAATTTCTCGATTGGCGCGATTTTGATGATGAAATTTGCTGCACAGGCTTCGAAATATTTTCCAAACTTAGAAATCATAGAATATCATGGCGATCAGAAGCTCGACGCCCCGTCCGGAACATCGATTAAAACGGCTGAACTGATTTCCGAAGTGAGAGAAGAGCTGCGTCAAGGCAATCCGAAAGAGGAAGAAACCATTGAAGGCTCGCGGGGCGGGTATTACAATGGATTTAGAATACATAGCGTTCGCTTGCCGGGTATTTTTGCGCAACAGGAAGTGATTATGGCCGAACCCGGTCAGGCGCTCAAAATCCGACACGACTCCTACGATCGTGCCGCATATATGCCCGGTGTAGCGCTGGCCATTCGTAAAGTGATGACCTATTCGGGAATGATTTACGGATTTGAGCATTTTATCGATTAAGAAATACAAGTTTTCTCATGACAACTCTAAGGAGTGGCTTACATGCTAAAAATCGCACTTATCGCACACGATCGTAAGAAAGACGAAATGGTCAACTTTATTACGGCTTATGAACATGTGTTTGAAGGTCATAAATTGTATGCGACTGGTACAACCGGTCAACGTATTATGGATAAAACGAATTTAGACATTCATCGCTTTATGTCCGGTCCTTTAGGCGGCGATCAGCAAATCGGCGCTCTTGTGGCGGAAAATGAAATGGATTTTATCATATTCCTTCGGGATCCGTTAATGGCTCAACCGCATGAGCCTGATATTATCGCATTATTGCGCCTTTGTGATGTTCAAGGCATTCCATGCGCGACCAATGTGGCTACTGCAGAGCTTCTCGTTCGGGCTTTGGACCGCGGTGATTTTGCGTGGAGAGAGCTCGTACATAAATATAAACCGGGTATTGAGTAAGATGAGCGCCCCCTTAGATATACTCATATTCGGCGCCCATGCGGATGATGCGGAGATTGGCATGGGAGGGTCGATAGCCAAACATACGGCAGCAGGCTTACGGGTAGGGATTTGCGATTTGACGTATGCAGAAATGTCATCGAATGGGAACGTTGAACTTCGCAAGGAAGAAGCGGAGCAGGCGGCTAGTATACTAGGTTTGGCCATGCGTTCTAACTTAGGCTTGCCCGACCGGGGTCTTTCAATCTCCCAAGAGCACATTGAACGTATTACTTTGGAAATCCGTAAACATAAACCTAGAATCGTGTTCGCTCCATACTGGCAGGACCGGCACCCCGATCATATTGCCTGCTCGCATTTAATACAGGAAGCGGTTTTTAACGCGAAGCTTCGTAAATACGCTCCTGCGGCAGAGCCTGTTAATGTAGAGCAGCTCTATTTCTATTTTATTAATGATGTATACGAAGCGGATCTGATGATAGACGTAACCGAATGTTATGAGGCGAAAATTGCCGCTCTGAGCGCCTACCGCTCACAGTTTGTCTTGGGTCAAGACACGGTAGCGACGCCGCTGAACCAAGGTTACGTAGAGCGGGTAGAGGCTCGCGACAGACTTATGGGCCAGAAACGGATGATCCCTTATGCAGAAGGTTTTGTTTCGAAACTGCCGCTGCTGGTGGATCGTTTGGGCTGACAGGGAAGAGAGGAAGGCTATGAACGAGAAGCTGAAAATTGGGATTACCTGCTACCCGACATTGGGGGGCTCCGGCGTTGTGGCGACGGAACTCGGAAAATTGCTCGCCGAGAAAGGGCATGAAGTGCACTTTATAACGCACAGTATGCCATTTCGTCTTGGCAAGTTTCATAAAAATATTTTTTATCATGAGGTGGAAGTGAGTGAATACTACGTATTCCGTTATCCGCCCTATGACCTTTCACTGGCAAGTAAGCTGGCTCAGGTCGCAAAGATGGAAGACTTGGATCTCCTGCATGTGCATTATGCGATCCCGCATGCGGTGTGTGCGCTCCTCGCCAAACAAATGATCGGCAGTAAGCTGAAAGTTGTGACGACGCTGCATGGAACCGATATTACTGTGCTAGGTCAGGATCAATCTATCTCCGATTTGATTCGCTATGCGATCAATGAGAGCGATGCGGTTACGGCGGTCTCGAAAGATTTGATCAAGGAAACGAGAGAATCGCTTGCTATCGACCGGGATATTGATCTCGCTTACAATTTTGTGGATAAACGTGTTTATTATCCCCGGGATATTTCCAAGCTAAGAGGAGAGTTTGCAAGACCGGATGAGAAAATTCTCATTCATATTTCGAACTTCAGACCTGTGAAGCGTGTGCAGGATGTCGTCGATATTTTTGCCAAGGTTAGCCAGAAATTGCCGTCCCGTCTATTGTTTGTCGGGGAAGGGCCGGATTTGTCCAAAATCATATCGAAAGTGAAGGAGCTTGGCTTATCGGATAAAGTCACGTTCTGCGGCAAGCAGGACGATGTGGCTCAAGTGATTTCACTTGCAGATGTGATGCTTTTGCCGTCTGAGAAGGAAAGTTTCGGTCTGGTCGCGCTTGAGGCGATGGCTTGCGGCGTGCCGACAGTCGCTTCGAATGCCGGAGGTATTCCTGAACTTATCACGCACGGAGAAACCGGCTATTTAGCGGAAACCGGGGATACCGATACGATGGCGCAGCACGTCATTCATTTGCTCAGCAATCAGGAGCATTATGACCAAGTTGTTCAGAATTGTTTGTACCGTGCTCGTCAAACCTTCTGTAATGATATAACTACGGTACATTATGAAGAAATCTATTATCGCGTACTGGGAAGAGAGTTGCCGGAATCACACCGCATCACGGCTTCGTCCTGTCAGTAGGAGTTAACGCGAATAGCCGATTAGGAGTTCGAATGATAAATGTCCGATCGTCTTGAAAATCATATTATGGAACGCGGAGCTGCTCATGTACTCACAGCTCTAACAACTGCAGGTTATGAAGCCTATCTCGTTGGTGGCTGTGTGCGTGATGCCGTACTAAAGAGACCCATCAAGGATATCGATATTGCCACCTCCGCGCTGCCGGAGCAGGTGATGGCCTGTTTCAAGCGAACGGCGCCGACAGGACTGCAGCACGGAACCGTAACCGTCATCCTGGAACAGGGGACGTACGAGGTGACGACGTTCCGCAAGGAGGCGCAGTACGAAGGTTTCCGCCGCCCGGCATCCGTCGAGTATATTTCGGACTTGACGGAAGACCTTAGGCGGCGTGATTTTACGATGAACGCCATGGCGATGGACATGGCGGGCGTAGTACTGGATCTTTTTGGCGGGCAAAAGGATCTTAGCTCTGGCATCCTCCGCTGCGTCGGGGTAGCGGAGGAGCGGTTCGGCGAAGATGCGCTGCGCATGCTTCGCTGCATTCGCTTTGCCTCGACCTATAACCTGGAGGTCGAGGCAAAGACATGGCAGGCGCTGCTCACGCAAGCTCCGCTGCTGCGCCACATCGCCATGGAGCGCGTGCGCAGCGAGCTCCAGCGCATGGTCGAAGGCCCAGCCCCGGCACGGGCTGTGCGCCTGCTCCTCGCGAGCCGCCTGACGGCAAATCTCAAAAAGCAGCTGCCGCTGCCTTTTGAGATTTGGCTCGCGCACGATGACGCGCTGGACGCCGTCAGCGCGCTGCCCGATCAGCAGGCACGCTGGGCGCTGCTGCTGATGCTCCTGGAGACGCCGTCGGACACCGTCCGCACGGCGCTCCAGGAGCTGACCTTCTCCCGCGCCGACACGGACGCGGTAGTGGCTGTGCTGGGGCTGCGCGAGTGGCTGGCCGCGCAGCTGCAAGACGGCGGCGGCGATCCGCAGGACGCCGCCGTCCAGCCAGACCCGGCGCGGCTAGCGCGGGTCTGGAAGCTTGGCGCGGTGCGCCGCGGCATTGCTGCGGCGCGCACGCTGTTGCAGGTGCTGCGGGCGCTGCCGCAGCAGCCGTCAGATGCGCGCGGCGAGCTAGCGCGCTTCTGGGAGGCCGTCGTGCCGCTGATTGTGCGGCACGGAGCCGACTGGCTGAGCGAGATTCACAGCTTCAGCCTAAAAGAGCTCGCCGTATCCGGCACGGACGTGACCGAAGCGCTCGGCATGAAGCCGGGCCCATGGATGGGCCCATTGTTGCAGCAGCTTCTTGAAGGCGTCGCGCTTGGCGAGCTGCCGAATGAACGCGAACCGCTTTTACACGCCGCGCGCGATGCTAGCAAGTAGCGTCGGCGCGGTTCTTGAATTTATATAGATCGTGAGTGATTGTTGATGAACGAACGGATCTTGCAATTGTTTGCCGAACATCCGGACGCCTATGTCTCCGGTGAGGAGATCAGCCGTGCGCTGAACGTAAGCCGGACTGCAATTTGGAAACATATCGAAGCACTGCGTCAGGCCGGTTACGAGTTTGAGGCTGCTCCTCGCAAGGGGTATAGACTGATTAGCAAGCCTGATAAATGGAATGTTTCAGAGCTGCTAGCCGGACTGAAGACGAAATCATTAGGGAAGCAGCTGCATGTATATGGCGAAGTGGATTCCACCCAGACGATTGCTCATCAGCTCGTCGCCTCAGGGGCGCCTGAAGGCACGTTGGTGCTGGCTGAGACACAGACGGCAGGCAGGGGCCGAATGGGGCGCAAATGGCATTCTCCTGCGGGTAAAGGGATATGGATGAGTCTGGTGCTAACACCGCGCATCCCGGTTTATTTTATGCCGCAACTCACTTTGCTTTGCGCAGTTGCCCTTTGCCGTTCGATTCAAAAGGTAGTCAAGGTTGATATTGGCATCAAATGGCCGAATGACCTGCTCATAGGCGGGAAAAAAGTAAGCGGCATTCTCTTGGAAAGCAGCGGCGAAGACGAACGGTTGAAATATGTTATTGCCGGAATCGGGATCAGCGCTAATCTGAAGGTTGAGGATTACCCCGAGGAGCTTCGTTCCATTGCAACATCGCTGGCCATAGAATCCGGAACGGATATTGTCCGGGAACAACTGGTACAAGCTTTCCTCATTGAGTTCGAAGAGCTATATGGACTTTATATCGATAAAGGCTTTGTACCCATTCGGCTTCTCTGGGAAGCGCTAAGCGTAACCCTCAATCGGCCGATACGCACACATTCACCCTCCGGCTTTGTTGAAGGCATGGCGGAATCACTCGATGACTCAGGGGCTTTAACGGTAATCACTGAAACAGGGGACAAGGTAAAGATATATTCGGGCGACATCGAGCTGAAGTAAGGGGTACCATAAATAAGCAACATTTGGTATACTAGAGCCATGAGGCGGTATCCTTAGGGAATTGCACTCAAGACTCATGTCAAGGCAACAATGGAATACTACTTGAAACAAGATGCTGGATTCTGCTCTGAGCCTTAAGGGACCGAGACAGAAGGATCATTGGATTCTTTCTGCATGCGCTCCTTTTAGCTCCTAGCTAAAAGGTTTTTTCATTTTATAGGAAAGCTGGGATACGCATGGAACAACGCAAACCGTTAACAACCGCTAGGATGAGAAAGATGAAACAGGATGGTGTCCCGATTACGATGGTAACGGCCTACGATTATCCGTCGGCTAAGCTCTCGGAAGAAGCGGGTGTCGATGTGATTCTTGTTGGAGATTCCCTCGGTAATGTCGTATTGGGTTACGATTCAACGCTTCCTGTAACACTCGATGATATGGTGTATCATACCCGCGCGGCAGTGAGAGGGGCGAGCAACACTTTTGTTGTTGCCGATATGCCGTTCTTGACCTATCACAGCAGCTTGGACGTGACGTTAAAAGGCGTTGCTCGTCTAATGCAGGAAGGTGGGGCGAAAGCGGTCAAGCTCGAAGGCGGAGTCGAAATTGCGCCAACTGTGGAAGCGATTGCCAAAGCAGGTGTACCTGTGGTAGGACATCTTGGACTTACCCCTCAGTCGGTGCATCAGATCGGCGGGTTCCGCGTTCAAGGCCGGAGCTCTGAGCAAGCGGAGAAACTGATGAGCGATGCGAAAGCCATTGAGCAAGCTGGAGCTTGCATGGTTGTTCTGGAGCTGGTAACCGAAGAGCTAGCGACGTGGATTACGAAGGAATTATCGATTCCAACGATTGGGATCGGCTCTGGGGTTCACTGCGATGGACAGGTACTTGTCTTTCATGACCTTCTCCAGTATGGAAGCGCCAGCGCTCCCAGAAAGTTTGTAAAAACATACGCGAATATTGGGGAAACTATTCGTGAAGGCATTCGTGAATATGTGCAGGAAGTAAAATCGCGTGCTTTCCCTGCGCCGGAAAATACATTTCATATGGATAATGACGTCGTTCAATATTTGTACGGGGATAAGGAGTAATGGCCGCTATGAAAGCTGTTCAAACGATGGAAGTGATACAGTCAATCGCCGATTTGCGTGCCCGAATTCGCTCATATCGACGTAAAAACGACCAGTCCGTCGGGTTTGTACCGACGATGGGATTTTTACATGAAGGGCATGCCAGTCTAATTCGCAAAGCGCGCGAACAAAGCGGGCTTGTCGTGTTAAGCATTTTCGTTAATCCGCTGCAATTCGGACCAAATGAAGATTTTGAGCGTTATCCGCGGAATGCGGAGCGTGATTTGCAGGTGGCGGAAGCCGCGGGAGTCGATATCGTCTTTATGCCGGATGTCAAAGAGATGTATCCGGGACCGATGCGGACAAATGTAAGTGTGACGGGGCTTACATCCAGATTATGCGGCGCATCGCGGCCAGGTCATTTTGATGGAGTAGCAACGGTCGTGAGTAAGTTATTCAACATTGTACAGCCGGATCAGGCATTCTTCGGGTTAAAGGATGCGCAGCAGGTCGCTGTTATTCAGCAAATGGTGAATGACCTCAATATGCCAGTGGAGATTATACCTTGTCCCACACTTCGTGAGTCTGATGGTCTGGCCATGAGCTCCAGAAATGTGTACTTAAGCGACGAAGAGCGTAAGCAGGCTCTGGTACTGTCACAAGCACTGCAGAAAGCGAAAGATTATGTGCAAGCCAATGCAAATTTTACGGCAGTCGAACTGAATCGTTTGGTTAATGAGCATATTGCAACAGCTCCTCTTGCCAAAATTGACTATGTAGAGGTGTTGGAATATCCAACATTGGAACCTTTTGAAAGCAGCTATCTTTCTGATCTTTCCTCCATTATTATTGCTTTGGCCGTTAAATTCGGGAACACCCGTCTCATTGATAATTTGATTCTACCAGTTGGGAAGTGACAGCTATGTTTCGTACGATGATGAAAGCCAAAATTCACCGTGCCACAGTGACAGAGGCAAATTTGAACTATATAGGCAGTATTACAATTGACGAAGATTTAATCGATTTGGTGGATATGTATCCGAACGAAAAGGTGCAGATCGTCAATAACAACAACGGCGCTCGTCTTGAAACCTATATTATCCCGGGTCCGCGCGGCTCGGGTGTTATCTGCTTGAACGGAGCCGCAGCGCGTTTAGTGCAAACAGGAGATACGGTAATCATTATGTCCTATGCGATGATGACCGACGAAGAGGCCAAGAAACATCAACCGACCATAGCTATTTTGGGAGCGAACAACAAAGTCGCTCAATTGCTCAAAGAAGAGGAGCACTCTACCGTTCTTTAACAACTTCATTGAACCCTCTTTCGCTAACTCCCATGCATGAAAAGGACACTGTTTACAAAGAATGAGGATAAGCTTTCGAAGTAAAGGTGGGATGCCAAATGTTTAAGCATTTATTTTCCACAATGAACGAAGTTTTGGAAGAAATCCAAAAGGAATATCCGAATAGTGCCGGGGAGAAAAAAGCGGAACTTGATGAGCAATTGCAAGTGTTAAAAACGATGAGCGACGAATTCATTGAAGCTTGGCTGCTATTTGAGGAGAAGCTGGGAAAGTTTTATGGGGCTGTTCCGATCAGCACCCAAACTCTTCATAATGAACTTATGGAACTGGATTTGTCCGGCAAGCAAACGGACGAGTTTACAAAGGGACAAGGGTATTACAAACTGAATATGTATGACCAGGCGATTCAAGAATTTGAAGCGCTGATCCGGTTGCAGCCTGATTTCATGTTGGCACGCATTTATTTGGCCATGGGGTATCTGCGTAAAGGGGAATACGGGGATGCATACCGGCATTTTCAGTTTCTCTTGCCCTTAACCGACAATATGAAGATGAAGGCCATCTCTTACAATGCAATGGGCTGTATTCAAGTTCAAAATCAAAATTTGGAGAAGGCGTTCGAATATTTTCAAAAAGCGTATCATACCGACCCCTCCTGCATGGAACCGTTAATTAATTTGGACGAATCGTAAATTGGAAGTCGTAGGAAATGAACAAGGTATTCCCTTTTCCTGATCAGATTTGGTATGCTAGGAGAAGCGCAGGACGAAGGGATTGAAATTCACGTCATGAAATTTGCAGTATTGGATTTTGAAACAACTGGAAGCGGACAGTCGGATGAAATCATCCAGGTCGGGCTTGTCATTATAGATCAATTTCAAATCGTAGACAGGTATACTTCTCTGGTGAACCCGGGGATCGGTATACCTTCTTCGATTACAACATTAACAGGGATTACGGACGACATGGTGAAGGATGCGCCTTCTTTGGATCAAGTCATGTCGGATATGTTTCCGCTATTATTCGATAGCGTGCTAGTAGGACATCATGTTCCGTTCGATCTGTCTTTCCTGCAACGTGGTTTGACCAAGACCGGTTACCCGCCATTTTCAGGCCGTGTACTGGATACAATGGATATGCTTCGCATTTTGTTTCCATCCATTTCCAGTCTGCAATTGAGTATGGTGGCCGGTTTATTTGGTTTGGACCATGAGCGCCCTCATCAAGCGGACAGCGATGCGGAAGTTACGGCATTGATTTGGATTATTTGTATGGAAAGGCTGCTGGGATTACCGCTTCTGACGGTGCAGCGCTTAAACCATATTTTTGAAAGCGGCGCTAGCGATTTAGGTTGGTTTATCGATGAAATTCGTTTATTTAAAGAGTCGGAGACGAGTGTGGACGTCGATGTTCATCGATATTTCCGGCAATTTACGCTGAATGTAAACGATTGGGGCGAAGAAGAGGATCTGCGTAAAGGTGAGGATGTCGGACAACTGCTAGGCGCTTCCTTTACCGAGTTTCACCAAGGGTTGAAAGACGCGCTCCGGCAAAAATTCGAGGTGTTCGAGGAACGGGAATCTCAAGAGCAAATGATCCGAGAGGTGGAGCAATCCTTGCGGATGGATCAGCATCTTATGATTGAAGCGGGTACAGGCACCGGCAAATCGCTTGGCTATTTAATTCCCTCCTTGTACTACGGGATCAAGCACGATAAGAAAGTAATTGTCTCCACGCATACGATCAATCTTCAAGAGCAGCTCCGCGAGCGAGACATTCCTTTGTTGAAAGAGATTTTCCCAGTGGACTTTAAAGCAGCCGTTCTTAAAGGAAGAAGCCATTATCTTTGTTTGCGCAAGTTCGAGAACAAGTTGACAACGCGAGATTACGAGCACGGCAAGGAAGACCCGATAACTGCGGCGCAGATGGTCGTTTGGTTAAGTGAGACGGAGTATGGCGACGAAGAAGAGCTGCATTTTGGCAATAAAGGGGCCCAATTTTGGTATTCGGTAGCAAGCGATACGGATTCGTGCTTGAATCGGATGTGTCCTTGGTTCAAGAAGTGCTTCTATCACCGGGCCCGGAACGACGCAAATACAGCTGACGTGGTTATTACGAACCACTCGCTGCTATTCACGGACATGAAGGCGGAAAATCGGCTTTTGCCTGCATACAAGCATCTGGTCATCGATGAGGCCCACCACTTCGAGGAAGTGGCTAGCAAGCATCTTGGCATCGAACTGCATGCAGCTGCTTTTTATAACACGATGCAATGGCTTTACAAAGATAATCGCAGCGGCCAACTGCCGATGCTTCGTTTCCGGTTGCAAAAAAATGACGATCATCCGGAACGCGTCGCGGCATGGAGCGAGTCGATTGATGCTCAGCTCCCGAAGCTCATCAAGATCAAAGAGGACTGGGATAGGCTCAGCGAATCGCTATACGAACTACTCTCTTCCAAAAGCGATCCTTCCCAATCGGAGAGTTCGCAATATGTGCTTCGCATGAAACCTGAGACGCTGCCGGCAAACTGGAACGAGCTTCTTATGATGGAGGATAACATCTATCTGAATGCGAATGAGGTGCTGCGATCCTTAGACAAGATACTAAGTGAGATTAAGGATATGCAGGATGTGTTCGAAGTCCAAGGCTTGGTTACTGATCTTAATGGAACGGTTAAGGAGCTTTACAACCACCGCGACGCGCTTCACTTTTTCATGAAGATGGCAGATGAAGGTTATGTCTATTGGATGGAAGCCGGCACATACTCGAAGGCGAGGTCGTTGCAGCTTATATGTGTGCCTACGGACGTAAGCTCACTCTTACAGCAGCATTTTTTTGAAACGAAAGACAGTATCATCCTAACTTCGGCCACTTTATCGGTAAATAAATCTTTTCAATACTCTGCCGACCAGCTCGGTCTGCATATTCCTCAAGATGAAGAGAGAGGGAAGTTGAAAACCGTTCAGCTGCCTTCACCTTTTAATTATCGGGAACAGGCGCTTGTCGTTATTCCCCGGGATTTTCCAACGATCAAAGGTGCATCAGGCGACCCGGTTTTCATTAACGCACTTATTCAATCTCTTAGCGATGTAGCCATGGTTACGAAAGGCCGTATGCTGATCTTGTGTACATCCAATCGTATGTTAAAGCAGATTTATGCCGGCATGAAAGACATTTTGAAGCCTCATGGCATCACAGTCCTAGGGCAGGGCGTAGATAGCGGTAACCGCAGCAAGTTGACGAGAATGTTCCAAGATAACAACATGTGCGTGCTCCTGGGCACCAGTTCGTTCTGGGAAGGCGTTGACATTCCAGGTGACGCTCTTAGCTGCCTGGCGATTATCCGTTTGCCTTTTCAACCGCCTAATCATCCGTTAGTGGAAGCCAAGTGCGAGAATATCAAGAAGCGCAATGAGAATCCTTTTATGAAATTCTCGGTCCCTCAGGCCGTTATCCGCTTTAAACAAGGCTTTGGCAGGCTGGTTCGCAGAGCGTCCGATAAAGGGATTGTCATCATCTACGATACCCGAGTTATAGATACGTACTATGGCAAGCATTTCCTCTATTCGCTGCCGGGACCGAAGATTGAACATATGACCACCGAGCAAATGTTACCGAGGATTGAGCAATGGATGGGGGAGGTGCAGCAGTGAAGACGCAAAAAATATCAGAAGCGGTCGTGCGCAGATTGCCCATTTACTTACGTTTTCTCAATGAACTTGCGATGAAAAATATTATGACCGTATCGTCGCAAGATCTGGGTCAAAAGCTGGATTTGAATCCTGCGCAAATTCGTAAAGACTTAGCTTATTTCGGGGAATTCGGAAAGAAAGGCATCGGTTATGATGTGGCTTACCTAATTGAAAAAATTCGCCAGATTCTGAAGCTGGACCGTCATATTCAGGTCGCGCTCGTCGGCGCTGGCAATTTGGGTCGCGCATTGTGCAATTATAATACGTATTTACGGAATGATATGAAAATTGTCGCGGTTTTTGACGCGATGCCTAGCAAGGCTGGGGAAACGATTAACAACCTGACCGTGCAGTCCATGCAGGAAATGAAGCAAACCTTAGCTAAGCTTGGGGTGCGGATCGGCATCATTACTGTACCCGCGATAGAAGCTCAAAATGTAGCGAATCAGTTCGTGGAATGCGGAATAGAAGCTATATTGAATTTTGCTCCTGTTATCATTAAGGTTCCGCCTGAAGTACGGGTGCATCATGCCGATTTTACTACCGAGCTGCAAAGTTTGGCGTATTATTTGGATTAAAAGCAGAAAAGAAGGCACTGATCCTGCGGATCGGTGCCTTCTTTGAGCATTATAGAAGTTGGAGGGGAGGGTATCTTCCACCTAGAAAGAACTATGGTCGCTAAATAGAGAACATTTTGACGCATTTGGTGGGTCAATGACCACCAATCAGGCTTCGAACGAATAAAAGTCCATAATTAGCGAAGATTGTTCGTTATTTATGGACCTTTGTTCTTTCGAGCCCCGAAATGGCTATTTCTCCGAAATTTAGCGTCAAACTTGTATACTAATAACGACCTTCGTTCTTTGTCAAGCGGGTGAACCGAAGGTTACCCCCTCATTTTTTTGAATGTGGCCGATGGTTGCATGATGTGCATTCGAATCTACGGAAGAGCGAGCCAAAAGGAGTATTTTTAATTGAGACTTTCTCACTCTCTCGAGGGGAACTTGTTTCCCAGCGTAAAATGATATAAAAAAGGTGCAACTCGAACATATTCGAGCCTGCACCTTTTAAGCATTTTCATGAGTCTTTCCATCAGAAAATCAATCTAAAGAGCACAAAGTAAATCGAGAATGCCAATGCGATACTAATCGGAATCGTTATCACCCAGGTAATCACCATGCGTCCTACAGTTGCCCATTGAACTTCATGGAAACGCATGACACTGCCTGTTCCTATGATGGCTGAAGAGATAACATGAGTAGTCGATAATGGTTTGCCAATGTGAGTTGAGAACTGAATGACCAAAGAAGAGGTCAGATCAGCCGCGAAACCGTTGATGGGTTCGATCTTAACAATTTTGCCGGAAATGGTTTTAATAATTCGCCATCCGCCAATTGAAGTTCCTAGGCCCATGGCCAGGGCTGCTGAAATCTTAACCCACATAGGTACGTTCAAATCCGTTTGGTATCCGGCCGCCACGAGTCCAAAAACGATAATACCCATAGCTTTTTGTGCATCGTTACCACCGTGAGAATAGGATAATAATCCTGCGGACAAGATCTGAAGCGTACGGAACATTCGATTTAGTTTGGATCTTGATGTATTGCCGGACCATAAAATGATGTATTTAATAAGCACCATGATGAGATAACCCAGAACAAATGCAATAATCGGCGACAAAATCAAGATAATGATAATTTGAGTAAAACCGGACCAGTTAACGGCATGAAACCCAGCTCCGGCAATAACAGCGCCTGCAAGCGATCCAAGCAGTGTATGAGAGGAGGAGGATGGAATTCCAAAGTACCAGGTTAACAAATTCCAAATGATGGCAGCAAGTAAAGCTGCAATAACGATTTCTACGCCATGATTGATTTTGGCAGGGTTTGCGACGCTGCCGCCAACGGTTTTGGCGACTTCCGACGATACGACTGCACCGACAAAGTTTAGTGTTGCAGCCATGATGACCGCTATTTTAGGACTTAAAGCTCTTGTTGATATGGATGTAGCAATTGCATTGGCCGTATCGTGAAATCCGTTGATGAAGTCAAACAGCAGCGCAAGTGCCACGATGACGATCAGATAGGTTAACATGATTTCCTCCTAAGAGTTTTCCTTAAGGAAAACTATCTTCGTAACGTTGGCAAAGTTTTCCTGATGGAAAACGGACTTCGTAAACATAAGCAATAGCCGTTCTTAGGAATAACGAAGAACTACGCTATCTAAAATGTTGGCTACATCTTCGCATGCGTCTGTTGTCTCTTCCAAACGTTCATAGATTTCTTTCAGTTTGAAATCTTCGTATGGATCTTTACGTGCGATGAATATTTGGCGAATACCTTCACGCATTAATCGGTCTCCATCATTTTCAAGGCTATTAATGGCAACCGTATGCTCAGGAATTTGCATATATTTCTTTTTGGCCAGCAGTTTAAAAGCATCCAGCATATGTTGACAGGAGTCAACGATAACTGCCGAGAATTCTTTCATAAAAGAATCTGTGTGTGAAACATTCAGATAATCGAAACGGGCAATCGTAGCTTCAATCCCATCGGTTACATCGTCCACTTTGGAAGCTAGCTCCATAATATCTTCGCGATCTAACGGCGTAATGAATACTTTGTTCAAGCCTTTGAATATTTCGTGGGTTATAGAGTCTCCTTGATGTTCGAGATCATAAATGGCTTTGACATATTCGACAGGGGGTTTATCACCCATCATGGCCGTGCGGAACATTTGAGCGGTTTGCAGTGCGTTCTCCGCAGAACGGATAAGGAGCTGCAGAAAGTCGATATCGCCTTTTTTGGTGAATAAAGTTGTCATAAAACCCTCCTAGATTTTACTATATGTACAATTTTTCTCATCGAATCTATAAGTTAAACAGACCCATTTGTAGAAAAAACTCACGAGATTAAAAATATCATAATATTCCTACTGAAAGCAACGAGAAATCTGTGTCATTTTACAATTCGTCAACATATTCTACTTTCTTGATTTTACAGGCTTGAAGTTGTAAAGTTGAAAAAGCGATGTTTGTCTTTAGAATGAGCATAGAGAGGAATTTTTACTATGAAAAAAACATTAATTACGAACGGCACTTTCATTTCCATCAATGAGACTAAATCTACGGTTAAGGGTTGCATGGTCATCGAAGGCGACCGTATTACATACATAGGCGAGCAAGCTCCCGAACCAAAAGAGTTTTATGATGAAGCCATCGATGGAACGAACAAGCTTTATATGCCGGGGCTTGTTAACACGCATGGCCATGCGGCAATGTCATTGCTAAGGGGATATGGCGACGATTTGGCTTTGCAAATTTGGCTGGAAGAAAAGATGTGGCCGATGGAAGCGAAGTTCAGTTCCCAAGATGTGAAATGGGGCACGCTGCTGTCCATTCTTGAAATGATTAAAGGCGGCACGACAACCATCGTTGATATGTATGATCACATGAATGAAGTGGCTATGGCGATCGAGCAATCCGGGATGCGCGGATGTTTAACAAGAGGCGTTATCGGTTTGTGTCCTCGGGAAGTTCAGGATGCAAAGCTGAAAGAAGCAACGGAGTTTGCGACAAACTGGCATGGTAAAGCGGACGGACGAATTACAACGATGATGTCCCCGCATGCACCTTATACATGTCCGCCTGATTATATTGAACGTATTGTTCAAGTCGCTCATGATTTGAACCTGCCGATTCATACGCATATGTCGGAAACAAGCCGTGAAGTACAGGCCAACGTAGATCAGTACGGGCTTCGACCTGTGGCTCATTTGGAGAAAATCGGCGTTTTCTCAAGACCGACGCTAGTCGCGCATGGCGTCCACTTAACCGATGATGAAATCGATGTATTAAGACAATATGATGTACGTATCTCGCATAACCCGGGAAGCAATCTTAAACTTGCCAGCGGTGTGGCGCGAGTGCCGGAATTGCTCCGTGCTGGAGTTAAAGTTTCTCTCGGAACGGATGGCGCGGCATCTAACAACAATCTGGATATGTTCGAAGAGATGAGACTGGCCGCGCTCATTCATAAAGGCGTTTCCAGTGATCCTCTGGCTGTGCCTGCTGCCGAAGCTTTGTTAATGGGAACAAGAATGGGAGCTGAATCGATTTGGCTGGAGGACGTGGGGCAATTACTGCCTGGCATGAAAGCTGATTTCATCGCCCTGGATATCGATCAGCCGCATTTCCTGCCGAAGACGGATTTTATCTCTCATGTTGTATATTCCGCTTCTGCCAAAGATGTAGTCGACGTATGCGTTAACGGCAACTGGATTGTACGTAAAGGCGAATGCCTAACGTTAGATGAAGAAAAAATTAAACGTGAATTTGAGCAATCATTTGATAAATTACTTGGCTAATCGAAAGAAGGAGAGCGGCGCCAATGAATTGGAAAAGAACGGTGACGCTCGGCGCGTTCATCTTACTGACGCTTTGCGTAGTCCTCAGCCGCTTTTATTTATATGTTCAGAACGAGCATTGGGATGAGAATAGTAAAGCTGTGGAAACCGCATATGAAAAGACGATCTTAACTAAGGCTACGAAAGTGGAGTCGTTTTATGGCGACGAGGCATTTAAAGTCGTTTATGGCGAAGATAAAATCGGTCAACCGGTTCTGGTGTGGGTTTCCGATAAGGATGTTCACACAGAGATGGTTTCGGAAGGGTTCACCGAAGCGCAAGTGCGCGAGACCATGCTTAAAAAGGGAGCTGACTTGCAAATCATGCGTATTTTGCCAGGCAAGCTTGGTGATGAATATGTCTGGGAGGTCTTCTATAAGAAGCAGGACGACTCGGGTACGCGTTATTTTTATGATTATTATAAATTCAAAGATGGAACCTATATGGATACATATCGACTCAGCCTGCACTAGGCTGAGTTTTTGTTTGATTTGGGGTTTCCACTCATTTCATAGAGCTATTGTATATATCGCGTGATATACTTCTCGTATAGCAAGAACGACGATTTAACAAAATAGATCATAGAAAGGGGGACGTTGTCTGATGAAGCTACGTCTCTTACCTGTCGTCTTAAGTGTGATTATTTCTTCCGCAGTTTTATTCGGTGGTTGGTTTGCCTATACAAGTTTTGCGATGGAGAATCCATTATCCGATATAATCAATAAATCGCCTGGCGTTGTCAGTTCTACGATGAAGTTGGACAGCAGCCAAGTCAACATTGGACTAAGTCTCAAGTCTGATGCGAGTTTGCGTGATATTATGAACAATATCCAAACTAAAGGAGCTTCCATTATCGGGAACCGAACTTTACATGTTGATGTGACAGGCCAATCGTCTCCGAAACTGGATGCATGGTGGTCAAAAGCCTTATTTGAAGTCGCTCAAGCGATGGAAACGAAGCATTATGCGGATATTCCAACGACCTTGCAGAAATATGCGGCAAATGTCCCGAATATGAAAGTAGATAGTGAAATGGATAACACCTATGTGTATATTCGATTGACAGATGGTGAATCCACCAAATTCGTAATGCTCCCGCGAACACCTTCGCAGATAGGAGTGTGGCCGAATGAGTAAATTATATAAAGAGATTGGGATCGGTTTTGTGCCGGTTTTGCTTATCTTCTTGGCTTTTGTAGGGGTTAATATCGTTCCAATTTTGTTTGTTGCTGTATTGGGTGTTTCTTTATTTTTCATGATTCGCAGCCGCGGCGGTGTAGGCATTTCAGCTGGAGGCGGCGATCGTAAGAGTAAAAATAGGACGCCATCTTATTTGACATTTGATGAAATCGGCGGACAAGACCGTGCAAAGCGCGAGTTGATGGAAGCACTGGACTTTTTAATCAAGCATGATCAAATTCAGAAGCTGGGCATTCGACCTTTAAAAGGGATTCTGCTTACCGGTCCTCCGGGAACAGGTAAAACGCTGATGGCGAAAGCGGCGGCTCATTATACGAATTCCGTTTATATGGCGGCATCCGGCAGTGAGTTCGTAGAAATGTATGTTGGGGTCGGTGCAAGCCGGGTCCGCGACCTTTTTAAAGAAGCGAGAGCCCGTGCAGCGAAAGAAGGGAAGGAAAGCGCGATTATCTTTATCGATGAGATCGATGTCATCGGAGGTAAGCGTGACGGCGGTCAGCATCGCGAGTACGATCAAACACTAAATCAGCTCCTGACAGAGATGGACGGCATTCATACGAATGATGCGCCGCGCATTCTTATCATGGCTGCTACGAACCGTAAGGAGATGCTGGACAGTGCTCTTTTACGTCCCGGACGTTTTGACCGGCATATCGATGTGGATTTGCCAGATAAAAAAGGGCGTTTGTCGATTCTTGATATTCATGTGAAGAATAAACCATTAGCTGAAGGCGTATCGCTGGAAGCTATTGCCGAGCAAACCTTTGGATTCTCCGGCGCTCAATTGGAGAGTGTATTGAATGAAGGCGCCATTTATGCGCTTCGTGAAGAAAAAGCTGAGATTGAACAGCATCATCTGGCTTCTGCGATCGATAAAGTCATGATGGGTGAGCGTACGGATAAAGAGGCAGCTTTAGATGAAAAAGAACGTGTCGCTTATCACGAACTGGGCCATGCGATTGTTGCTGAGATCGTTCGTCCTGGGTCCGTACAGCAAGTTACCGTTAGTCCGCGCGGCAAAGCGCTGGGCTATGTGCGGCACAATCCGCCTCAAGATCATTATTTGTACACGAAAGATTACATCGAGCAACAAATTATGATCGCTTTAGGAGGAGCCGCAGCCGAAGAAATTTATTATGGCGGACGCAGTACGGGCTCCCGCAACGACTTTGAACAAGCGTTATCGATGGTCCGCAACATGATGGATTCAGGTTTAACATCGTTAGGCATCATGGACCGCGAAATGGTTACGAAGGAACAGCTGATGAAAGAAAATGCAGCGATATTGGATGCTCTTATGCTTCGTACCAAAGAGCTTTTGGAGCGGCAGCGTACCGTATTCGACCATTCCTTTGATATATTGATGAAAGAAGAAGTACTCTCGGGCGAAACGTTCCGCAAACTGATCGACTCGCATATTGCAGAGAGTGCATGAGCAAGCCGCTGACCATGGGTCAGCGGTTTTTTGCCGCATAGCAAAGGGCACAACGACAAACAGCAAGTGCGCAATTGAAGAGGTGTTTTTCATCGTTACAGGTGGCGATGGGAAATGAATTCATGTCTCTAACGATGTTTTGAATGCTTCCAGCGAGAAAAAAGAAAGCTTTGTACGCTGAGCGTAGCAGAAAAGATATTTATCATCGTTACTGACATCTGGGGATGTTGCGGTCGTGTCTCCAACGATATTTTTCATCTTTGCAGAAGAGAAGATGGAGGATTGGCATAGAAAAGTTCGTTCCCAAACGTACAGCTTTAGATAAGGAACTAGCCGCAGGTAAGATTTATCTCATATGCCCGGATCGAGCCGAGCCTAAATTGTGTCAAGGCTGCGAAATGATCATGAATGTTTCGTGTATACTAATGAAATTCATGTACAAAACTTGTATGATTAGAATGAAAAATGTTAAAGCACATAGATAATAACGGATGCAGCAGGAGAAGGAGAAACGACGACTATGACATTCAAAACCATTGGCGTAGTAGGCGGGGGAACGATGGGGCAGGGGATTGCTGAAATGTTGGCCGCTCGCAGTCTTGAGGTATTGTTAGCGGAGAAAACAATGGAAAAAGCAAACCACGCCCTGGAGATGATCACGATCAGTCTAGATAAACAGATTGAACGATGGGCGTTAACGGAAGTGGAGAAAAAGCTGATTTTGGCTAAAATAAAAATAACCGATTCTCTAGAAGACCTGGCGTCCTGCCATATGGTCATTGAAACGATTACGGAGGACTTGAATGCGAAGAAGCATGTGTTTTTCCAGCTGAATCAAATCTGTCCGCCGCCGACCATTCTGGCAAGCAACACGTCGACATTAAGCATAACGGAAATTGCCGCTGTAACGACGAATCCGGGACGAATTATCGGCCTGCATTTCCTGCATCCCGTCGCCAAGATCGATCTGGTTGAAATAATCCGGGCGATGAAAACGACGGATGACACGTTTGAGCGAACGCGGAAATTTGTCGATGAGATGATTCAAAAGAAAAGCATTAAAGTGAATGAATCGCCTGGTTTCATTACGACGAGGCTTATTTGCACGTTGATCAACGAAGCACTGCACACGCTCTCGGAAGGTGTCGCTTCTGCCGAGGATATCGATCATGCTATGCGAATCGGTTATGATTTCCGATATGGACCGCTTGAGATGTGTGACCGCTTTGGATTGGATTCCGTGCAGGCGGCGCTGGAAGGCATGTTCCGCGAGTATGGTGACATTAAATACCGTCCATCTTTTCTTTTGAAGCAAATGGTCCGCGCCGGGCATCTGGGTGTCAAGACAGGCGAAGGCTTCTTCCGTTATGACAAGGATGGTGACCGTATATGAATATCTTGGTAATCAATGCGGGAAGTTCCTCGCTAAAGTATCAGCTTTTCAACATGAAGGAAGAGACCGTCCTAGCGAAAGGGAAAGTGGAGCGCATAGGTATGGAAACGGCGATGCTGACTCATGAACCAACTGGGAAGGCCGAGGTACATGAAGTTAGTGAAATTCTAGAGCATACGACTGCGATCCGCAAAGTACTGGCCGTGCTCGTCCATCCTCAGCATGGCGTGCTTGCCTCCACCGCGGAGATCGATGCCGTCGGCCACCGTGTCGTGCACGGCGGCGAGTCGTTCAAGAGCTCCGTCCTCGTCAACGAGGACGTGCTGCGCGAGATTAAGCGGCTCTTCGACCTCGCGCCGCTGCACAACCCGGCGCATATGCTGGGCATCGCGGCGGTGGAGGCCAACATGCCGGACACGCCGCAGGCTGTCGTGTTCGACACCGCCTTCCATCAGTCAATGCCGGCGCCGGCTTACCTCTACCCGGTACCGATGGCCCTGTACCGGAAGCACAAAGTGCGCCGCTACGGGTTCCACGGCACCTCGCACAAGTACGTCAGCGAGCGTGCCGCGGCTTTTCTGGGCCGCCCGCTGGAGCAGCTCAAGCTCGTTACCTGCCATATCGGTAACGGGGCCAGCTGCGCCGCTGTTCTGGGCGGCAAGTCGGTCGATACGAGCATGGGGATGACCCCGCTCGAAGGGCTGATGATGGGCACGCGCAGCGGCGATCTGGATCCGGCCATCGTGCCCTTTGCGATGGGCAAGGAGGACCTGACGTTGGGCGAGATCAGCTCCATGCTGAACAAGCACAGCGGATTGCAAGCGATCTCCGGTATCAGCAGCGATATGCGGGAGATCGTGGAAGCGCTTGAAGCCGGCGATAAGAACGCCAAGCTGGCTTTTGACATGTATGAGTATCGGCTGCGCAAATACATCGGAGCTTATGCCGCGGCAATGAACGGCATCGACGCGATCGTATTCACGGCGGGTGTCGGAGAGAATTCCGAGCTGCTGCGCAAAACCGTCTGCGAAAGGCTGACGTTTCTTGGCGTGGAGTTCGATGACGATGCTAACCGCACGGGCAGGGGGCTAGACCGGCGTATTTCAAAGCCGGGCTCCAAGGTGGAGGTGCTGGTTATCCCCACGAACGAAGAATGGATGATTGCACGCGATACGTATGCGCTGGTGCAAGTGAAGACGAACTGATTCTTTTGTGGAAATAGTGTACAATAGAGAAGATGTTCAAAAACCGGATGTTCCGGTATTTACAGGAGGCATGAAGGTAAGATGAAGTGTACGATTGGAGAAGTTAAGCATCACGTTGGCGAATCGGTGACGATTGGATGTTGGCTTAATAAGAAGCGTTCCAGCGGAAAAATTCAATTTTTGCAGCTGAGAGATGGCTCCGGATATATACAAGGCGTCGTGGTGAAAAGCGATGTCAGTGAAGAAGCATGGGTAGCTGCTTCCAAGCTAACGCAAGAAAGCTCTCTTTATGTAACCGGTTTAGTTAAAGAGGATACGCGCAGCAAGGGCGGCTATGAGCTGGATGTTCAAGGCATTGAAATTATTCAGATCACGGAGGAGTATCCGATCACGCCTAAAGAGCATGGCGTCGATTTCTTGATGGATAACCGTCATCTATGGATCCGCAGCCCGCGTCAGCGCGCCGTTCTCGTCATTCGCGCACAAATTATTCAAGCGGTGCAGCAATTTTTCAATGAGCGCGGCTTTCATCTGGTGGATCCGCCGATCTTGACGCCATCCTCTTGTGAGGGGACGACGAATTTGTTCCATACCAAATATTTTGATGAAGATGCGTTCCTAACCCAAAGTGGACAGTTGTACATGGAAGCTGCTGCGATGGCGCTTGGTAAAGTATATTCATTCGGTCCTACATTCCGAGCGGAAAAATCCAAAACGCGCCGCCATCTCATCGAGTTCTGGATGATTGAGCCGGAAATGGCGTTCGTGAATCACGAAGAAAACCTGGAAATTCAAGAACAGTTTGTATCTCATATCGTGCAAACGGTGCTAGCGAACTGCCGTGCAGAGCTGGAAACTTTAGAGCGAGATACGTCCAAACTGGAGAAAATCCAGGGAAGCTTCCCGCGCATTACATACGATGATGCCGTGAAGTACTTAAAAGCAAACGGACATGAATTCGAATGGGGCGAGGACTTCGGAGCGCCGCATGAGACTGCGATTGCCTCACAGTATGAGACGCCGGTCTTTATTACACACTGGCCTACGGAGATCAAAGCTTTCTACATGAAGCCGGACCCTAGCCGTCCCGAAGTTGTCCTTTGCGCAGATATGATCGCACCTGAAGGTTATGGAGAAATTATCGGCGGTAGCCAACGGATCGATGATCCCGAGTTGATGGAACAACGCTTCCAGGAGCATGAGCTTTCAAAAGAGGCGTATCAATGGTACTTAGATTTGCGGAAGTACGGCACTGTACCGCACTCCGGTTTTGGTCTGGGACTTGAGCGTACGGTAGCCTGGATTTGCGGTCTGGATCATGTTCGCGAAACGATTCCTTTCCCTCGTCTGCTTTATCGTCTGTACCCGTAAACAGATTTATCTACCACTGGTAAAAGGGGGAGACAGAAACGGATGAGTAGACAGGATACACAGCGCAAACAGCTGGAAGCCGCCCTTTTAATCGGGGTTCGCGAGGGGAGCGTTGCCTTACCGACACTTCTCTTGAAGCATTACCGTGCATTGAAGCTGAACGAGATCGAGGTCATGACACTGATCCACTTGATTGCTTTTTGGGAAAAAGAAAAGAATGATTTTCCGACCATTGAGCAAATCCAATCGCGCATGTCGGCGAGCCCGGATCAAGTGATCGCGAGTCTGCAGAAGCTGCTCCATGAACAATTTATGACCATTGATGAAGACACTGAGGTTTCCACGGGGATACGATCGGAACGTTATAATTTGAACCCTCTGTTTCAAAAACTGGTGCAGCATGTCATTGAGCAGGAAATGGCGGTTCTTACCTCCGCTCGTCCCCCCATCCATGCAGATGCGGCTGCCAAAGATATTTTCACCACGTTTGAAAAAGAGTTTGCACGGCCATTGACGCCGATGGAACTTGAAACGATCAGTGGCTGGCTGGACAAAGATATGTATCGGGAGGAGCTCATCCTGACGGCTCTCAAGGAAGCCGTATTCGCCGGTAAAGTCTATTTCCGCTATATCGATCGCATTTTGCTGGAGTGGAGCCGGAATCGAGTAGCGACAGTGGAGCAAGCGAAAGAATATTCACAGCGTTACAGGCAATCCAGATAAGATAAAACTAAAAGAACGTCCTAAGTTTCAGTAATTCGGAGCTTGGGACGTTTTTTCACTTTGAAGGGAAATTATGCGAAGCACATTTCTGTGAATAAACGGGGGCTCCCCCAAAAGTAATGTCTAAACTCTTATCGAAGCAACTCGGAGATGTTTGACCGCCATGAATGGTGAGTTTAGACGCCGAATGAGCAAAGCTCAATGCGGAAGGAATATGCTTCGAAGGTTAAGGTTCACTTTTGGGGGACTTTTTTAGCTTCCAAAGTGCATTATGCTTCATAGCCACATGAAATAACAGAGAGTTGAGGCTGAACGTCAGGAGATATATGGGGAATGAATAACCTAGATGCCAGCCCTTATATTGAAAAACAGACAGCCGAAGGGCAACCGCTTCAAAAAGGACTGATGCAGCAGCCCATATCAAGATATGGATGACCTGGTACGCCCCTGGCAGTCTGAATTTGTCATAGAAATATACGTAAAAGTATCCGTACAGCGAGTAAGGAATCGAGT
Source organism: Paenibacillus sp. GCM10027628 (assembly GCF_042676385.1). Taxonomy (NCBI): domain Bacteria; kingdom Bacillati; phylum Bacillota; class Bacilli; order Caryophanales; family Paenibacillaceae; genus Paenibacillus; species Paenibacillus sp. GCM10027628. Next base: position 59,341 of record NZ_JBHTHA010000011.1, on the reverse strand, counting down.
AGACGATAAAATCAAATAAATCGTAGAGCGGCGTATCCATACTGTCATACAAGTCGAACGGGAAAGGAGCGGCCAGAATATTATCTGTTGCGCGTCCCAGATAGGAGTTGAAAACCATGATGAGGAGCGCGACCGGCATGGGAGTTCGCTTGGGGAGGACGAAAAAGAGCAAGAGCAATACCATACTGGCAACTGTGACTAATCCTTCATTTGCGTCAAAATGAACCGGTAGAAACAAAATCATACGGGGAGTTTCTCCCTTCTTTTAATCCAGCGGAAGCCTTTCATAACGGCTAGTGTCGCCACAATGAAGAGGAACCAAAGAATGAGGGACCACCACATATTCCAACTTGAAAGATCGATTTCACCAAATCGCTCGCGTAAGAGTTGTAAGCTTGACAAAAATAGCACCATGAACACGATCAACAGCATTTGTGTCCATCTTCTGGTACAGCCTAAATAAAAATGCAAAAACCAGATCATAGCAATCGGATGCAACAACAGATGAAAGCACATCGTATTCCAAAATACCTCCAGCTTACTATAAGGCCGAATCAGCTTAAGGTTATAATATATGATGCTCATATAATCTTCGCCAAGAACAGAGGTCCATAACCAATAAAGCAGAATCTCAACTAAGTTCATGTTTTTTTTCGTATATACATACATGGATAACAAGACAAGACTTAGACTTCCATAAATGACTAAGAGCATGTAGTTGATTCCTTTTCCTAGAATGAATAGTATCCAGTCTTAGCTTGACCAGATCCTGCACATTCTATGAGAAAAAAGCCAGATCCTTCTCACCGTAGGGAGAAAGATCCGGCTTTGATAAATTCGGGTTATATACCCTTTTGAAGCAAATGGGAACGGTACACATACTCAAAAAGGAACTCAAAAGCTTCCAAGTGACGTTTGGCCTCGAACGCATTGGCGCCCCAAGCGTAGATACCGTGTTTGCGCAGCACGATTCCCGGAATGCGGGGCACAATTGCGCCTTCCACAAGCTCGGCAATACGAGGGATTTCCGCATAGTTTGGCAAAATCGGAATTTCAATCTGTGCTTCTTCATCCCAGATGTTGAATGCTTTAATCAATTCAACACCGTCGACAGGAATGCTTTTGCGTTCCCAATAAAGCTCAGAGACCAGGTTGTTAAAAATCGTGTGTACATGGAAAATGGCGCCCGCACCGGTTAACCTGTAGATTTCGCTGTGGATCAACGTCTCGGCGGACGGTTTCAAGCTTGTCGCTTCCGTTGGCTTACCTTGCTCGTTAACAAGCAAGAAGTCCTCCGGGGTTTGCACCGATTTGTCTCGGCCGCTTGAAGTGATAGCGAAAGTAAAGGCTTCAGGTTCAAAGCCGCCGACGCGAACGGAGAGGTTGCCGCTAGTAGCGGGGAACCAGCCTCTGGCAGCTAAATTAGCTTTAATTTCTCTTAACTCAGCGAAAGCGCGCTGTTTCTCTTCCAGTAATATCGTCATGCTACCGGTTCAGCCTCCAATTGCTTCATAATATCAAAAAAGGTTTCAAAAGGGTGATACGGATACCCTAGTTGTTGGCACATATCAATGAGATGAGATCTCGCGAAAATCGTATCCACCAGCTTCGCACCTTCAAAATCAGTGATGCTGTCGCCGATAATAATGCGCTCATAACGCTGCGGATCATAAGAGCGGATGATGCTTGTTTTGCACATGCCGCAGTCCGTGCTGCAATGCTCATCACAGCGGTTTGGACAAAGAATTTCAATCGTGCTGCCATCGAACGAGCTGGCATTGCAATAAATATTCTCTGAAGGAATCGGAAATGGCCGAAGCAGCGGGTAAATGAAGAAATCAATGCCACCGCTCGTAATTAACAGCGTGATGTTCTGCTCTTTGCAGTAATCGACGAACTCACGGAAACCATCGCGAATCGTAGCATTATGAATGGCATAATCAACGATTTCCTGCTTGCGGGAAGTGGGAAGAAGGGCGAACATCGCCCCTACACCTTCACGAATCGAAATCTTTTTGTCAACAAGCTGCCCGACAAGCGTTTCCCATCCAGGCGGGTTGAAATGCTTCATGATCGCCACAATGTTATCGTTCACCGTAATGGTACCGTCGAAATCGCAGAAAATAATTCGTTCCTTGTTCATTCTTTTATCCCCCAAGTATCAATAGCTGCTTGTAGCTCTGGATGTGTCTGGGCGTACTCTTTCAATGAAATTTCTAACAACGTTGCATCTATCGCTTGCCGGAATGCTCGTCCGCCGGCGATCGTGCCGAGCGGGTGTCCATGGATGCCTCCGCCTGCATTCACGACGACGTCTCCGCCGAAGTCGCGCAGGATGAGCGGAACCAGACCGGGATGAATGCCTGCAGAAGGGACAGGAAAGCTTGCGGCCAACTTTAACTTAGTTTCAGTTGATGCACCGTATGCATAATCTTTATGTAATTCATTGGTCAGAAGTACATGCTTAATGGCTAAGTTCTCTTCTCTCGGCATTACAACAGAGCCGTAAGGGGAGGGGAAGAGCACCAAATCTGCTCCTGCGAGGCGCATTAATTTACCCAGCAGCACAGAAGCGGAAATGCCATAGTGCGGTGACGGATACGTGACTCCAGCCATGGCAGGATGCGCCATGATCGGGATGTTGATCTCCGGATCCGAACTTAATTCATGCAGCACATCGAAGCCGTAAGCAAGTACGTTAAAGAGCAAGGCGTTAGCTCCGGCACGGATGGCTTTCTTGGCTTGCTCGGCTAGCTTGAACGTCGGGCCGGTCAAATTAACCGCATAGAGCAGTTTCTGTCCCGTTTCCTTGGAAGCTTGCGCTGCTGCATCAAGGCAAACTTCTATGCGCTTCTCTAAAGGCGTTAATGGATTTTCAAACAGAATCTCATCGTCTTTAATCAGATCCACGCCACCGGCGGCTTGCATATAAAATTGCTCGCGCAGGGCAGGCAGCTCATACCCGACAACGGATTTGAAAATGCTCATGAGGAGCGGGCGGTCATGCACGCCTAATAAATCGCGAACACCCTGCATTCCGAATTTAGGGCCGCCGAAACCGGCAAGAAAATCTGAAGAGAAGGACAAATCTATCAGTTTGATTTTGCCGTCCATGGATAGCTTGCCGAACACCGTCACCAGCAAAGCTGGGATGTCACGGCTAAAGTTTACGTCCGGATAAGCGATTTGAATGTCTGCATAACGTTCGGATTGGGACTGCCCACTTGCCGGCTCATGAACGTCAACGGAAATGACCTTGCCCAAATGTTTCTCCATCTGCGCTTTCTGGGCTTCCGGAAGTTCCGTCCAGCTGCCAACGGTTAGACCAACAGCGATACCGGTCGCTTTTTTATGAAAATCGGCTTTTTCATCGAAACACCGATACGTTGCTAAGCAATAAGCGTTCATTTTGCATTCACCTGCTTTTGATTTAGATAAAGAAAGTAACGAATCATATGGATTTCATGCTAGCTAGATGGGCAGCGATTTGGTCGCCCATTTCTTTGGAACGTTCGGCAGAACGGAATACAGCGCGAACAATACCTTCTGTGAACTGATGTTGATCCAGCGCCTCTATCGAAGCTTGCGTAGCGCCGTTAGGCGAGGTAACTTTGCGTCGCAGCTCAGCGGGATCTTCCCCCGTGATTTGCACCATATGGGCAGCGCCAAGTACGGTTTGCAATGTTAACTGACGTGCATCTTCTTCACTCAGTCCGCCTTCGATCGCCGCTTTGATCATGGCTTCCATAAAATAGTACACGTACGCCGGACCGCTGCCGGATACGCCCGTTAAAACTTCCATTTTCGATTCTTCAATGACGCTCACGATCCCAACGGCCTCGAACATATCGGTGGCTAATTGTTTATAGTCGTCATTCACCGATGCTGAGAAGCTCATGCCGGTAGCTCCAAGTCCGATCGTACAGGATGTATTTGGCATTGTCCTAACGATGGGCATCCTCGTTTGCAGCAGCCGCTCAATCTTGGAAATGGAGAGACCGGCAATAACGGATACGAGCATCTGTTTTTCATTCAACAGCGGCTGCAGATCTGCAAAAGACGTTTCCACATCTTTTGGCTTCATACATAGAACAACGATATCGGCGCCGCGAATGTAATCTTCTCTTGTTCCGGCGTCGGATGTCGTTTGCACACCGTATTGTGCGCGAAGCTGAGCCATTCTGGCTTGATCGGAACGATTCATAACATAGAGCTGGTGCGGATCGGCGACTTTGCGCTCAATCAGACCGCGGAAGATGGCCTCGGCCATCGAACCGGCGCCGACAAATGCGATTTTTACCTGAGATAAGGATGTGGACATAAGAGCTTCTCCCTTCGAATGCGAAATTATTCCCGTATTTGACCGTTTCCGTAGATGCGGTATTTGGTTGAAGTTAAAGCCGGCAGCCCCATAGGTCCGCGAGCGTGCAGCTTCTGTGTAGAGATGCCGATCTCGGCGCCAAAGCCGAATTCGAAGCCATCCGTGAAACGCGTTGATGCGTTGTGATACACGGCGGCTGCATCCACTTCCTGCAGGAATCTTTCCGCATTCGCGGTATGTTCCGTCACAATGCATTCGGAATGCATGGTACTGTACTTGCGAATATGAGCTAAAGCTTCATCAAGATTCGGGACGACTTTGACATTCAGGATATAGTCTCCATATTCGGTACCCCAATCGCCTGGCTCGGCTTTTTTCATCGAAGGGGCAAGCGTTCTGGCGTGATCATCGCCTCTTAATTCAACATGGGCAGCTTCAAAAGCATCGGCAAGAGCTCCCAGGTGCCTAGCAGCGAAAGCTTCATGGACAAGCATCGTCTCCATCGAATTGCAAACGGAAGGACGCTGCGCTTTCGCATTCACGGCGATACGAATCGCCATCTCAAGTTGAGCACTTTCATCTATAAAAGTATGACATACACCTGCTCCTGTTTCAATGACAGGGACGGACGCGTTATTGACAACATTTTGAATAAGCGAGTGCCCGCCGCGCGGGATCAGCACATCGATGAGACCGTTTAATTTCAACATCTCATCGACGGAAGAGCGGTCAGGACTGAGTATGAATTGCAGGGCATCAACCGGTATTGCAGAACGGCTTAAGGCGCCGTGAAGTACTTCAACGATTTTCTCATTGGAAAATAAAGCTGAAGAGCCGCCTCGCAGGACAACTGCGTTACCCGTTTTGAGACATAAACCGGCCGCATCGACAGTGACGTTAGGTCTGGCTTCGTAAATAATACCGATAACGCCAAGCGGCACGCGAATTTTAGTAATGCGCAGACCATTAGGGCGCTCGAAAGCCTCCAGCGTATCCCCAATTGGATCAGGCAGCTCCACAATTTGGCGAAGACCTTCCGCCATAGCGGCAATCCGCGACTCGCTGAGTGCCAGACGGTCGAGCAGGGAGGAGCTAATACCTGATTCCTTGCCGCGCTGTAAATCTTTGGCATTAGCCTCGATAATCGCCTGCTGCTTGGTAACGAGTGCGTCAGCCATAAGCAGCAAGGCGGCGTTTTTCTGTTCGGTTGTTAAGTTGCCCATCGTTTGGGCAGCTTGTTTGGCCAGTTTTGATTTTTGAGCGACTTCACTCATTTTAAACTACCTCCTGTATGAAAAATTGTTTGGCAGTGCGTGAGTATTTGATGTACGGGGATCTCATACAGCTCTCCGGTACGGCGTTCCTTGCATTCGATGATATGCTCCGAAGCTTTCTTGCCGACTGTCAAACGAAGGGGAAAGCCAAGGAGGTCGGCATCGTTAAATTTAACCCCAGGACGTTCATCCCGGTCATCCCATAATACATCATACCCCGCATGCGTTAAGCTGGTATAAAGGTCTTCCGATACCTTCATTTGAATATCATCCTGCACATGAACAGTGAGGAGATGAATGGTGTACGGAGCAATGGCTTGAGGCCAGATGATGCCTCGATCGTCATAGTTTTGCTCGACAACGGCAGCAAGTACCCTTGAAATCCCGATACCGTAGCAACCCATGATCATGGGCTGGGCCGTACCGTTTTCATCGTTGAACGTTGACCCCAGTTTTTCACTATACCTCGTTCCTAGCTTGAATACTTGCCCGATCTCAATCCCTTTTGCAAAAGCAAGTTCGTGACCGCAGTGAACGCATGGTTCACCCTCAATTACATTTCGTAAATCGCTATATGTTAACTCGGGTAAATCGCGGTTTATGTCCACGTGAAGAAGATGAAAGTCTCTTTCATTAGCCCCTGCCACTGCATCTGTCATCGATCGAACCGAATGATCGGCAATCATTCGAACAAGATGGAGACCTACGGGACCGATAAAGCCTGCGGTGGAGTGAAGTTCACTCTTAATCTCATCTTCGGTCATTAATTCGAGCTGGTTAACGCCGATAGCTTGCATCAGCTTGATTTCGTTCAATTCATAATCACCTCGAAGCAGAACGACGATAGGGGATCCATCTGCTTTCAGTGCGATCGATTTGATGATCTTCTCAGGCTGGATATGCAGGAATTCACCTAATTGCCTGATACTTGAGATATGAGGCGTGTGAACCTTTTTCAGCGGCGGCTCATACGTGATGACAGTATTGTTGCTTGAAGATATGGCACTAACGGCTTTCTCGATGTTAGCCGCATAGTTACAGGCTGAACAGTAGACGATGGTATCCTCTCCAACATCTGCGAGTGCCATAAACTCATGCGTGTCACTGCCTCCCATAGCCCCGGAATCGGCTTCAACCGCGCGAAACCGGAGACCTGCACGCGTGAAAATTCTCACGTAAGCGTCGTACATGCGTTTGTAGCTTTCATCCAGCCCGCTAGCCGTGCGGTCAAATGAATAGGCGTCCTTCATCAGAAATTCCCGTCCGCGAAGCAGCCCGAATCGGGGTCTTCGTTCGTCTCTAAATTTCGTCTGAATCTGATAAAGAGTGACCGGAAGTTTTTTGTAGGATTGAATTTCATCGCGAACCAGTGCCGTAATCACTTCCTCATGCGTTGCACCCAGGGCAAATTCTCGGCCATGACGGTCTTCAAGGCGCATAAGCTCAGGGCCATAGATGTTCCAGCGTCCGGACTCTTTCCACAATTCGGAAGGATGCAGCGTCGGCATCAAAATTTCTTGCGCGCCGGCCGCGTTCATTTCTTCTTGAACGATTCGCTCGATATGGCGTAATGCTTTTAACCCCAATGGCAAGTACGAATAGATGCCGCTGGATAACTGGCGGATAAGTCCGGCGCGAAGCATGAGGCGGTGGCTGGCCGCTTCAGCATCTGCCGGTACGTCCCGCAATGTCGGATTGAGGAGATGTTGTTGTCTCATGCTTGTGGTGCCTCGCTTTCTTATGGTAAACCCTTCTTGATGCAAAAGATTTGCCAGTGTTCGGATGGTTTTTGCTTATGGCAACGGAACCCATTCATCGCGGTGTATGACTTCCATGCGAACGACCTCGACGCGCTTTTGCACCTCGTCGCTCGATAAGCCTGCTACGGCCTGCAGCTGCCAGGCCGCGTAGTTGACGACGCCGCGTCCAAGCAGCGCTGTGTCGGTGCTTATCACCTCGACGACGTCGCCGGGGTGGAAGTCGCCTTCAACCGCCGTAACGCCTGCGGGGAGCAGGCTTTTGCCGCTGTCGAGCAGCGCCTTCTTGGCGCCCGGGTCGACGATGATGCGTCCTTGGGGCAGCGAGTGGTAGCCGACCCACTGTTTCTTGACCGGCAGATTATTCACCGCCGTGTCAAAGTAAGTGCCCTTGCCGCGGCCTTCAACGGCAAGCGATAAGTCATAGGGCTCGAGCACGCGCCCTATGAAGACCGGCACGCCCCCGCGCATCGCGATGCGGGCGGCCTCGACTTTGGAGCGCATGCCGCCGGTGCCGACCGCGCTCCCGGAGCCTCCAGCGAAGCTGAACAGCTCGTCGCTGATCGCATCTACGCGATCGATCCGCTGTGCGTTCGCGTTCTTCCGTGGATCGTCCGTGTACAGGCCGTCCATGTCCGTAATGATGGCCAATCGGCTGGCTTTCACCAGATTGCCGACGAGCGCCGACAAGGTGTCATTGTCGCCGAATTTGAGCTCATCCACTGAGACGGTGTCGTTCTCGTTGATGATCGGCACGACGCCGCGCTGCAGCAGCTCGTCGATGGTCATGAGCGCGTTCTGCACGCGCTTGCGGTTAGAGAAGTCGTACCTCGTCAGCAAAATTTGCGCCACGCTGATCCCGTGCGACGCGAAAGCTTCGTGGTACGCCTGCATCAACAGCGCCTGCCCGACCGAAGCTGCGGCCTGCTTCTCATGCAGTACCTTAGGCCGCGTGCGATAGCCTAATGAAGTGAAGCCTGCGGCTACTGCGCCGGATGTGACAAGCAGCACTTGATAGCCTTCATGCTGCAGGCGCGCCAACTCCGACGCGAAAAATCGTATTTTATCCGGGTTCAAGCCGCCCGTTTCGGAAGTTAAAGAACTGCTTCCGATTTTGACGACGATTCGTTGTGTCATTGCGATCCCATCCTTTTGGCTCCGATTATGTAAATGCAAAAAAGACTCCCGTCCTCATAACAAATAAGGACGAAAGTCTGTCGCTTCCGCGGTACCACCTTAGATTGGCGCAAGCCATCAAGGCTGCACCCAACTCTAGATTCCCTAAATAACAGCAGGGGACTGTTCAACTCGTCGTTGACCGTTCAGGGGCGGGTTCGGAATCGGTTCACGGTAAGCTCTCTCAGCCGGTGGAGCTTACTCTCTGCAGCGCGATAACATCGCTTCCTACTATTCCCATCATAACGTTGCGATTTGGAAGTTTTTGAAGTCTTCCTTTTTTAGTTCTATCTAGAATAGCACGGTGTACAAGCCTTTGTAAAGCAGCAGATGGTTCTTCTTAATCAAACAGATGCAGTTTGCCAATCCGTTGTACGGCTTCTTCGAGCCTTGATTCGGTCGAAAGCAGACCAAGTCTTACATAACCTTCGCCATGCGTACCGAAGCCGACGCCAGGGGCGACCACGACCTTCGCTTCTTGCAGCAGCAGATCGGAAAGACTTGTAGAAGTGTGCCCTTTTGGCACAGGCAGCCAAGAGAAAAACGAGCCTTGTGACGGGCGTGCGTTCCAGCCAATGGTTGAAAGTGCTCGATATAGTGCGTTGCGACGGTTTTCATAGACACCACGCAGTTCGGATACGCAGTCTTGCGGACCAGTTAATGCTGAAGTCGCAGCAACTTGAATCCCGCCGAACAGTGAGCAGTAGTAGTGATCCTGCATCAAGTTGATCAGGCGGATAATTTCCCGATTGCCGAGCGCGAAACCGACGCGCCAGCCGGCCATGTTGTAGGTTTTGGATAGCGTGTAGAACTCAACGCCTACTTCTTTGGCGCCTGGAGTAGATAAGAAACTAACGGGCTTTTGTCCATCGAATCCGATTGCACCATAAGCGAAATCACTGGCGACAACGACTCCGTGTTTTTGTGCGAATGCAACGGTTTCATTATAGAAAGAGGCAGGGGCGGTCGCTCCGGTCGGGTTGTTCGGATAGTTAATGAACATCAGCTTTGCCCGATTCAGATCAGACTCCTTGATTGCCGAGTAGTCCGGTAAGAAGTTGTTATCTTCTTTCAGTGGCATGAAAGCCATCTCGGCTCCTGCAAGTGCCACGCCGGACCAATAATCGGGGTAACCCGGGTCAGGCACGAGGCAGACGTCTCCAGGATTGAGCAAGCACTGGCTGATTTCAATCAAGCCCGTTTTGCCCCCGAAGAGGATCGCGACTTCCGTCTCAGGATCGAGGTCGACACCGTGGTCTTCCTTATAGCGCTGAGCGACCGCCTCTTTCAGAAAAGGAAACCCGCTGAAAGGCGGATATTTGTGATAAAGCGGATTTGCCGCAGCTTCTTGCATCGATTGAACAATATGAGCCGGTGTGGGGCGGTCAGGATTACCTTGTCCCAAATTTATAACGTCATGACCCTGAGCGATTTGCTCATTCGCTTTACGAACTAAAGTTGCAAAAAACTGGGTAGGCAGTCCTTGCATCCGCTCGGCAGGTTGTATGGAAAAAGTCGGTTGTGTTTGCGATAGGTTGGACACGATTTAATTCACACTCCGTAGGTCGGGATTTAAATAATATCATTAATGTACCATGATTATAGGGTGGTGTATAGGGAGCAATGAGGTTTTTTCAAGGGAAAGAAAAAAATACAATTTACTTCTTTCTAGAATTCACCTAAAGTTAATTACAACAAAAATTGGAAGGTGGTTCATATGACAACAGAAGCACAAGTAGCGGTAGTGTTTTTACAAGAATCGGTTAGTGCATTTGAAAGTATGAAGAAACTCGCTGACCGAACGTTTACGCAGCTGCAGGATGAGCATTTTTACCTTACTTTGGACCCGGAATCGAACTCTATGGAAGTATTGATTAAACACATGCATGGCAATATGCTGTCCAGGTGGACGGATTTTCTTACAACGGATGGAGAGAAGGAAACTCGAGATAGGGATGGAGAATTTGAAGGCAAACGGCTTGGGCGAGATGAGCTGGTCGCTTTATGGGAAGAGGGTTGGGGCGTGTTGTTTCATGCTCTAAAGACATTAACGCCAGATGATGTGCTGCGGACGATCTATATTCGTGGGGAAGGCCATACAGTGCTGCAAGCGATCCAACGCCAAATTTCGCATTACGGCTACCATGTAGGCCAAATGGTTTTTCTGGGCAAGCATCTGGCTAGCGCGAACTGGCAAACGCTTAGTATTGCCAGAGGTCATTCCAAAGCATTTAAACCCAATTGAGTTCATCGCTCAATTCGTCTACAATGGATTGAAATAAGACAGTTATGTAGTTTGGAAGGGGTTTGTTAGACTATGCAAGACACTCATACTTTGAATATCGCACTTATACAAATGGATATCGCTATCGGTGAACCTGATGCGAATTATACACGGTTGGAAGCGTTGTTAAACGAAGCCGTTTCCGCAGACGTTAAACCGGATGTGATCGTATTTCCTGAAATGTGGAACACGGGTTATGCTTTAACCGAGATTCACGATTTGGCCGACAGGGACGGTACCCGAACGAAAGCTTTTCTAAATGAATTTGCACGGAAACATAACGTGAACATCATCGGAGGCTCCATTGCCGATAAACGGGGCGATCAGGTACTGAATACGGTGTATGCGTTCGACCGTCAAGGCCGGGAAATTGCCGAGTATTCGAAAATCCATTTATTCCGCCTCATGGACGAAGAGAAATTCCTGCAAAGCGGAGACCAATTAGGCCGATTTGAGCTTGAAGGCGTACCGGCCGGGGCGATGATTTGCTATGACATTCGTTTCCCTGAGCTTGCACGCAAGTTAGCGCTTGACGGCGCACGGATATTATTCGTACCGGCAGAATGGCCGCATCCGAGACTGCACCACTGGCGTACGCTTCTCATGGCAAGAGCCATCGAAAATCAAATGTATGTTGTCTCTTGCAATCGGGTTGGCACAAGCAGTACGACCGACTTTTTCGGGCATTCCATGGTTATCGACCCTTGGGGAGAAGTGCTCGTTGAAGGTGATGAAAGCGAAACGATACTTCGTGCAACGATCGATTTGAGCGAAGTGGTGCGTGTTCGCGGGAAAATACCAGTTTTTGAAGACCGCCGCCCTCACTTATACTAAAAGGTTGTTTAAAAAGTACACTTTGATAACGAAGTAATTCAGGTAGTATCTCGACATCGAATCTTGAACGAATCCGGGAAGTCCGGTACTCTCGTAGCAAGTCTCTACGCTCCGTTCCTCCTTCTTCGGATATCGTCCAACCTTCTCGGTTCTGAAAGCGCACTTTTTAAACCCGATCAATATTTTAACGAACTGTTATTTGATTTTTTTGGCGTTTTTTTGTACACTATATCCAATTGCATGACAATTGTGGCTGTGATGAATGAATAGTACTTGAAGCACCTTCATGTTCAGCGAGCTGGGGACGGTGAAAGCCCAGAGATGAAGTTCAGGGAAAAGGCAATTCGGAGCCAATTCGATAAAGGGGATGCGCGGTAGTTTATGCGTATCAACTAGGGTGGAACCGCGGGTGCGTAAGGCTCTCGTCCCTAGGCATGTTAGATGCCTTTGGATGATGAGCCTTTTTTTGTTGCGCTCATCATCGAAGGTGGTGTCGAAGGTCAATGGACCCATTTTGAACAGATGAAGGAGAATGAACATGAGTGTAACCATGGATCAGGTAGTAGCATTAGCGAAGCACAGAGGTTTTGTATTCCCCGGTTCCGAGGTGTATGGGGGTCTTGCCAATACTTGGGATTACGGCCCGCTCGGCGTAGAGCTGAAAAACAACATCAAACGCGCTTGGTGGAAAAAATTCATCCAAGAGTCCCCGTATAACGTAGGTTTGGACGCAGCGATTCTAATGAATCCGCAAGCTTGGGTTGCATCCGGCCACGTGGGCAATTTCAACGATCCGATGATCGACTGTAAGCAATGTAAAGCCCGTCACCGCGCAGATAAATTGATTGAAGGCAAGCTGGCTGAAAAAGATATCGAGATCATCGTCGACGGTATGACGTTTGACCAGATGGCGGCTCTGATCAAAGAGCATGATATCGTTTGCCCGGATTGCGGCAGCAAGGATTTCACCGATATTCGTCAGTTCAACCTGATGTTCAAAACATTCCAAGGCGTTACCGAGTCGAGTGCCAATGTCGTTTACCTGCGTCCGGAGACGGCTCAAGGTATTTTCGTAAACTTCAAAAACGTACAGCGTACGATGCGCAAAAAATTGCCTTTCGGTATTGGCCAAATCGGTAAAAGCTTCCGTAACGAAATTACGCCAGGTAACTTTACGTTCCGTACGCGAGAATTTGAGCAAATGGAGTTGGAATTTTTCTGCAAACCGGGCGAAGATCTCAAATGGTTCGAGTATTGGAGAAGTTTCTGTCACAACTGGCTGCTCTCCTTGGGCGCCAAAGCGGAAAACCTTCGTCTGCGCGACCATAATGAAGATGAGCTTTCTCATTACAGTAACGCAACGACGGATATCGAATACAAATTCCCGTTCGGCTGGGGCGAACTCTGGGGTATCGCGGACCGCACTGATTTTGACTTAAAACAGCACATGGAGCATTCCGGTGAAGATTTCAATTATATCGATCAAGAGACGAACGAGCGTTACATTCCTTATTGCATCGAGCCTTCTCTCGGCGCAGACCGAGTAACGTTGGCACTGTTGATCGATGCGTTCGAAGAGCAGCAGCTTGAAGGTGACGACAGCCGTACCGTGCTGCGTTTCCATCCGGCGCTTGCGCCGATCAAGGCAGCTGTGTTTCCACTGTCGAAAAAGCTCGCGGAAGGCGCTCAGGCTGTGTTCTCCGATTTGGCGAAGCATTTCATGGTCGACTACGACGATGCAGGTTCTATCGGCAAACGTTACCGTCGTCACGATGAAATCGGTACGCCATTCTGTATCACGTACGACTTCGAGTCGGAGACAGACGGTCAAGTTACCGTTCGCGACCGCGATACGATGGAGCAAACAAGAATGCCGATCAGCGAGCTGAAGGCGTTTATCGAAAGCAAGCTACAGTTTTAATGGAAAAATCCCCTGCAATCACGCTATCCGGCGCGGTTCAGGGGATTTTTTTTCTTAGATCACATAATCCAAAATTTCGCTGTAAGGCAAGTAGCGGTTTACCTGCCTGAGCGGAGGCGTGTAGACGTGCAGCGAAATCGCCCGTTCGTGGAACGGATTGCTGAGCTGATGAATTTGCTCGGCAGGCGCATTGAAACATTGTCCGGCCTGAATGAAATCGTCATGTAGAGGTACTGGGAAGCCGTAGGAATCCAGCGTGTACATTGTATTTACCAAAGATCCTTCAATCAAATATGCAGTGCCTATGGATGAGCCGTGATTATGAATGGCTGTTGCTTGATTAGCTGGAATGTAAATAATAATGACTTCTAAATCTTGATTGCTGAAGACAACATTCCGACCATAGGGGAGCCCTGAGGGCTCCGTTTTATAATCAGGAACCGTATGAAGCAGTTCGCCCAAAGACATTAATGCTGATTTCATTTGCTCATGCGTCGGCTGCTGCAATTTACAGAATGACTGCTCAATTGCTCGTAATAAAGTCATGTTTTCCGCCTCCTAGGGACAAATATCTATATTTCTGTATCAAATATTATTTGAATACCGATAAGAAATTTTGATATATCCTATGCAATAGAAGGCAAAAAGGTTTGTGATTTCTTGTCCAATTTCTTCGATTGAAGGACTATATCCGAAAAGAATAAGCATGATGCATGGCTCGAACTTGTTCCTGAATCCACTCGACCATTTCGAGGGGTTCTTCAACAACGGCATCTGCACCGAGGCTTAGAAAATAACTGGAAAAGTAGGCTAAATTCTCACGATGCATCATCGTAACAAGCGTCCCGCCGCCGTTTTGGTTAAGCTCCAAGTTTCCGCCGAAACCATGATTGCGTTCATAGGCTCTCACGCCATTGTTCGTGAATCTGACCCGCAACTTCATTTTGGGCTGATTGGCATCGCGTGCGGTACCGGTTTCGAGCCATTCCTTAATGGTATAATCGCTCAAATCCGCCACTGGATGATTGACATCAGCAGGCTCCAGGGAGAGAATGCGGTCCGCGCGGAATAAAAGAAAGCCCTCTTTTTGAAAACAATAAGAAGGCAAGTACCAGTACCCATGATTGGAATAAATTCCGATCGGTTGAATGGTCCTTTGCGTTGTGCCTGTTTTTGAGGCGTAGCTTATATGTAAAGGTTTTCCTTCAATTGAGGCCTCAACAATCTGCTGTAAATAAGGAGAGCTCTGTGTTCTAAGCGGTGTCCAAAAGGATACGCGATCCTTGAGCGCATCAATTCTTACTTTCGCATCACTTGGCAGGTAATGATAAAACTTGTTCAGTGCAGAAGACGATTCCGCTTCAAAAGGAAGCGCTCCATAATATTGAAGAGATTGAAAGGCAAAAAACATCGCGACAGCTTCTTGTTCGGAAAACAGAATGGGCGGGAGCATCCGCTTTTTGAGCAGCCGGTAGCCGCCATGAGGGCCGAACTCCGTGTACAGCGGCATGCCAAGCTCGCTCAATTCCTGCAAATCCCGATGCATTGTTCTCTCGGAAACGCCGAACTCATCGGCCATTTCTTTTACCGTAAACTTTATGCGTTCGTTGACAGCCATCATTAATTGAATTAAGCGCTGTGTCTTGTTCATTACCGTAGGTTCTCCTTCCGCTAAACGATGTCGTTCATTACTTCTTTCATTGTAGAGATAAAGGCTTCAGCCGCTTTAGAAATGTATCGGCCTTTCTTGTAGGCAATGACAAGTGTGCGTGCCGGACGACCTGCAAGAGGGAGGTGGACAGGCGCTAACTCGCTAAAGCTCCTTCTTGATATTAGATAAGGAACGAAGGCAATGCCCATGCCAGCGGCGACAAGAGACTGCACCGTCTCCATATTGCTCGATTCGAAAACAATATTTGGGGCGATGCCAGCTTGCTGGCACAGGTCCAGTGTGAGCTTGCGGAATCCTTGACCTTTTTTCAAAGCGATGAAAGCTTCGCCTTCGAGCTGCTCGATGCGGATCGGCTCTTTAGAGGCAGCAAGCGCGTGCTGAGGCGGAACGGCGAGCACGATCTCTTCTTCGAGCAACGTCTCGTAAACAAGCGAATCTTCTCTTAACGGCAGCGATAGCAGGCTGATATCCGTTTGTCCATTACTTGTCAATGTTTCTAAGTTTGCCGACGTTTCCTCAACGAGTGAAATCTCTATATCCGGATAGGCCGCTTGAAATGCAGGCACTACGAACGGAAGAATGGTTGAGCCCGTAATCGGCATGCTGCCAACGACGAGGCGGCCTTTTTTCATCTGCGAAATGTCTTCCATTTCTTTTTTGAGCTGCTCGACCATGTCGAGTATTTTTTGTGACTTTTCTACAAAAAGCGAGCCTGCATGCGTTAGCTCAACCGAGTTTGTGCTTCGTTGAAACAGAAGGACGCCGATTTCCTTCTCCAACTTGGATAACTGCTGGCTGAGGGAAGGCTGAGCAATATGAAGCTTTTCCGCGGCTCGTGAGAAATTGCGCTCCACAGCGATTTGAATGGCATATTGAAGTTGGCGTAATTCCATAAAAGAGTGTCTCCTTTGTTTAGTTGGTTGGATTAACGGGAAAAGCTCCCGGTAATTGATTTGCATATATCGTTTGGTAATTAGTTATCGGGAATTCCTCCCGCTAATTTTGGGCATTTTCGATGGAATCTCGGGGCCCCCTTTACAAGATCTGCTTATTGATTTTACCTATGAACCTTATAGTTATTATATCTTGGAGCTATGATGAAATCCATGCTAGTATACGTTATGAGGGTAATGCAATTTACATTTAAGAGCGGATTATGACAAGAGGTGACTGGATATGAGTAAAAAAACGATGTTCGAGAAGATTTGGGAAAATCACGTCATTCACCAGGAAGCTGGTAAGCCTAGCGTTATTTATATCGACTTGCAGCTGGTGCATGAGGTAACTTCACCGCAAGCGTTTGAAGGTCTTCGCATGTCGGGACGTAAGGTTCGCAGACCGGATTTGACTTTCGCAACAATGGATCATAACGTTCCGACGAAGGATCGTTACAACATTACAGATCCGATTTCCAAGCAACAAATCGATACGCTTTCGCAAAACTGCCGTGATTTCGGCGTTACATTATTCGACCTGGACAGCATCGACCAAGGTGTCGTGCACGTTATGGGTCCTGAGCTTGGTTTAACACACCCGGGCAAAACGATCGTTTGCGGCGATAGCCATACATCTACGCACGGCGCGTTCGGCGCTCTGGCTTTTGGTATCGGAACAAGTGAAGTTGAGCACGTATTGGCTACCCAAACTTTGCAGCAATCCAAAGCCAAAACGTTGGAAGTGCGCATCAACGGCAGTTTGAAACCAGGAGTTACTGCAAAAGACTTGATTCTTGGCGTTATTGCTAAATACGGCACTGACTTTGCTACCGGTTATGTTATCGAGTACACTGGCGAAGCGATCCGCGGTCTTTCTATGGAAGAGCGTATGACGGTGTGTAACATGTCCATTGAAGCGGGCGCAAGAGCAGGATTGATTGCTCCTGACGAAACGACATTCAACTACCTGCGCGGTCGCGAATATGTGCCGCAAGGCGCTTCATTCGACGCTGCGGTTGAACAATGGAAGCAATATGTGACGGACGAAGGCGCTACTTACGATTGGACTGTAGACTTCGATGCAGATTCCTTGATCCCGCAAGTGACTTGGGGCACGAGCCCAGGTATGGGAACAAATGTAAATGCATTAGTACCGGATCCGCAAAGCTTCGCAACGGAAAATGAACGCAAAGCGGCTGAAAAAGCGCTTGAATATATGGGCTTAACGCCTGGAACACCTATGACCGAACTGAAAGTAGATTATGTCTTTATCGGTTCCTGTACAAACGGCCGTATCGAAGACCTTCGCGCAGCTGCTAAAATTGCACAAGGCTACAAAGTAGATCCTAGTGTAACTGCAATTGTCGTGCCAGGTTCCGGACGTGTCAAAATTCAGGCTGAAAAAGAAGGCTTGGACAAAATATTCGAAGGTGCAGGATTCGAATGGCGCGATGCAGGCTGCAGTATGTGTCTGGCGATGAACCCGGACGTTCTGCAACCAGGACAACGCTGCGCATCCACATCCAACCGTAACTTCGAAGGCCGTCAAGGCCGCGGTGGACGTACGCATCTCGTTTCGCCGGCAATGGCTGTAGCTGCAGCGATTAAAGGCCACTTTGTAGACGTGCGCGATTGGGAAATCAAAGAGTACCAACAAGCATAATTTCGAATGATGGACTGGTAAAGTAAAGGAGAATGAAAATATGGAAGCTTTTAAACAACATACAGGCTTAGTCGGCCCGGTTGACCGTGTGAATGTAGATACAGATGCCATCATCCCTAAACAATTTTTGAAAAGAATTGAGCGTTCCGGTTTCGGCCAGTTCCTGTTCTTCGAATGGAGGTGGGACGAAGCAGGCAACGTGATTGAGAGCTTCCCGCTCAACCAAGATCGTTACCAAGGAGCTTCCGTATTGATCTCGAGAGCTAACTTTGGCTGCGGATCTTCCCGCGAGCATGCGCCTTGGGCGATTCAAGACTTTGGTTTCCGCGTTATTATTGCACCGTCATATGCGGACATTTTCTACAACAACTGCTTCAAAAATGGCATCCTGCCGATCAAGCTGTCCGAAGAGCAGGTTGAAGATTTGTTCCAGCGTACAGCGAAACATGAGGGCTATAAGCTGCATGTTGATCTCGAAAACAACAAACTGACTGACGACTTCGGTCTAAGCATTACGTTTGATCTTGACGAGCACCGTCGCCAGTTCTTGCTGCAAGGTCTGGACGACATCGGCCTGACCCTTCAACACGCGGACAAAATCGCCGCTTACGAAGAAGCTCACAAACAACGTTTGGCTTATAAATAACAGAACAAAAAAAGCGTACCCATTGATTATCATAATCGATGGGTACGCTTTTTTTTCTGAAAATATAGCCCGATGCAAAAGTCTGTGCTTACTGCCAAGGCAAGTACCAAGGGGATTGCGGTTTAGGCGTCAACGGTATGAGCGGCTGAAGTTGTCCGGTAAGTCCCTGGACATGTGGAACCATGTAGAGGACATTAGGGACGGGAGCTACCGTGCTTGGTAATGCTAACCACCAAGGCGGCAAATTAGGAGGCCCATAAAAAGGAGGTCCTTGCGGCGCTATAGGCGTAGTATAACTCGGCGTAGTCGGCATAGTTGGTAATGTTGGCGGAATGGCACCGCTGCCCATTGCTTGCGAATAATAACTCATTGAAATCACTCCTTCCATTGAATGCATGAAAGCTCAGATAGCATCAATAGAAACGCATTTGTTTATATGGTGCTATTAGTGCTTGCTGTTGATTAATAAGGTTATTTAATTCTTGACGAAGTGCCATTTCCTCTTGATAAAGCCTTTGCCTTTCTCCAATATCCCCACCCTTGTTTAAATTGATCTGTTGCGCAATTTGTTTCGCGGATATCTCTTGTTGTTTTTGGCTGATTTGAGCTTGTAAGCTGTTATACTGCATCATGACTTGCGGTGGCAGGGCATATACGGGGGCTGGGCTTGGAATTGGACTCGGAATTGGACTCGGAATTGGACTTGGCGCCGCGAAAGGGGCAGGGCTCGGCGGGGCAACCGGCATTGGAGCCATTCCTGGAGGTTGCCCCATAGCAGGACCGAACCCGGGTGGCAGAAACGGGGCGACAGGGAGCGTGAATGGAGCGGTTGGGAACGTTGGTTGAGCGGGCATCATGGGAGGCTGCCCCATAGCAGGACCAAACCCGGGTGGGAGAAATGGAGCGACGGGGAGCGTGAACGGAGCGCTCGGTAACGGGAATGGACTTGGCCCAGTCGTTGAGCTTGGCGTCATGCTCTTGGAAAAAAATGGCGGAGAACCGCCGGATACTGAGCGATCGAACGGGCCAAGGGATGATGCAGTCGATGGATCATTCGATGAATTCTCTTGCAGGTAATCGTATTGACCTGAATAACATTGACAGGGAGTAAACATCTAACTTTCCTCCTCTATATTAGCGTAAGTCTCTTTACTAATATGCCGGGCAATAGGCTATTGTCACATGGCAATGGCCCAATGTTTTGATAGGGAATATTCATGAAAGCTTGTGTGTACACGAAGATAATCAAATGAGTCATTTATATGATTCTCGTTTGCAACTTTTGGCAGTTTTACACGTCTAATAGAATACCAGATTGTCGTAAGAATGGAGGTTTTGCTGTCGGGAATTTTGCTATTTTGATATAATAAGAGAGTTGTTGCTAGATTCTGGTTGTCTGTTCTCCAAATGCGATAATAATGCCTAATTCCGACATTACATAGAGGTGAATGATGAAATTTCCTGCCCTATTTTTGACACTATTCGTAACGATGATGATCCTGCCTACATATGCATTCGGGGCTGAAGCTTCTTCGAGTGTAATTAAGTTATTTATGAATGAAAAGCAGCTGAAGACAGTCGAAGTTGCTCCACGCATCGTAAACGGCAATACCATAGTACCCGTACGGATTATTGCGGAAGAAATCGGAGCGAAAGTCGCCTGGGATGAAGCTGCCCGCAAAGTAACGATCACCAAAGACGATATGAATATCCAGCTGACCATTGATAGCAAGACCGCTTCCATTAAAGGGAAGAAGCAAACGATGGAAGTAGCTCCTGTTATCGTGGATGGCAATACGATGCTGCCGCTGCGTTTTGTAGGCGAACAATTAGGCGTTGATTTCAATTGGGACGCTTTGACGTATTCGGTACACATGTTCAAAAAGGATGACGTCTCATCCCAACCGGTTACCGCGCCAGCGGATGATATGGACGATATGGGTGGCTCCAACCAGGGAGAAGTTGCAGGCGGTAAGCCTACGACGCCGACTACAGGGACTAAACCCCCAACTACCGGAACAACGACGCCAGCAGAGACTGGTTCTGGAACGGGTGATAAGACGCCTAACCCTAGCGCGCATCTCATTTCGTCGATAGAAATGTCCGAGAAAGAGCTTATTGTTAAAGCAAAAGATGGTACGCTCGCGCCTACGATGATGAAGCTGGCGAATCCGAACCGGATCGTTTTCGATTTTCCGAATATGACTTTGGATGATTCGCTTCGCAAGCAATTGGTGAATAACGCAGGAGAGTTACCTTCCAAGCATCCGCTTGTTCAGAAAGTCCGGTTTTCCAATTTCTCTGACAGCCCGTCAACCGTTAGAGTGATCCTGGATTTGAAGGGCACGGCTGACTACCGAAATCAAGCTTCGAATCAGCCGAATCAATGGAGTTCGGCGATTGAGGAGCACCGATTGACCGTAGTTATTGACGCCGGCCACGGAGATCAAGATCCAGGCGCATTATCGATTACAGGCAAACATGAGAAGGATTTTACCCTATCTACAGCGAAGAAGGTACAGAAGCTTCTTTCTCAGGACAAGCGCGTTCAAGTTCTAATGACCCGTACGGATGATACGTTTGTTGAGCTGGACGGCCGCGTAGCGTTTGCCAATGATAATCAGGCTGATTTGTTTTTATCCATACATGGCAATAGCGCCAAAGCGAGCGTGTCGGGTACAGAGACTTATTATAACAGGCCGGAAAGCCTTTCATTTGCCAATGTCATTCACAAATACCTAATCCCTGCAACCGGATTTGCTGACCGTAAAGTTCGTGTTGCGGACTATCGGGTCATTAAGAAAACGACCATGCCTGCTGTCCTGGTGGAAGTCGGATATTTGTCCAATAAAAACGATGAAGCCGCCATGTACAAGGAAGCTTTTCAGGATCAAGTAGCTGCCGCCCTAGTTACTGCCATCAAAGAATACTTGAATCTCAAATAAGCTTAAGCTTATGAAGCTAGCTTTCCAGCCGGAAAGCTCTTAAGGAGTGAGTCAGATGACCAAACATAGTCGACTAATTCAAGGTGCGCTTCTTGTAAGTGCCATTGCTTTAACCGTTACCGCTTGCGGTCAAAAAGGACTGCAGGTCGGAGGCGCAACACCGCAACCAACGACGCAAGTCCAGTCGCCTGCCGTTCAAAGTCCGCAGCCGACACCTACAGCAACACCTGAAGCGTTGAAGCAAAAGAAAGTGAAAGCCTATTACAGCGATCAAGACGAGATGAAATTAATCGAGAAAGAAGTCACCGTTAGCTTTAAGCAGGACGGCGACGTCTACGAAGCTGCTCTTAACGCGCTGAAAACGAGCGATGACGCTAAAGCTGTCTCCTTGTTTGACGATATGAAGTTTACGAATGTGACCTTGGATAAGGCCAAAGGCGATTTGAAAATCGATCTTAAATTTGGTCCCAAAACGCAGTTGGGCGCACCTGGGGAGGATTTGTTCTTGCAGGCGTTGAAAAAGACAGTTTTTCAATTCCCGGAAATCAAGTCCATCTATGTACTGAAAGATGGCAAACAGGTCGAAAGTTTAATGGGACATTTGGAGCTTCCGTACCCGATCAAACGCCCTAATTAAATGAATATGCAGAGGAGTCCATACAAACAATGAAAAACAGGAAATTAGCAAGTGCAATTCTAAGTTCTTTAATCGCTACGAGCCTTGCAGCTACGCCGGCTTTAGCGGAATCTACGAACCAGACGTCATCCTCTGGCTCGGGTTCAGTGAAGCTTTCTTTTCCCGATGTGAAATCAGATTACTGGGGCATCCGGCATATTTCCAAGCTAGCGTTGGAAGGAATCATTGAAGGTTACGAGGATGGCGCTTATCGGGCGGAAAACTCAGTATCCCAACAGGATGTTCTAATCATGGCAACACGCATGATGGGATTGCAAAGCGATGTTGATAACTTGACGGCATCCACCGTCTTCCCCGACTTCATGCAAGTAGATAATTATGCCCGTAATTATGTCGCTATTGCGCTTCAAAAAGGGCTGATTACGAACGAAGAAGAAAAGGCAAGAAGTCAAGGAGATACATCGAAAGAAAAATGGGGTGCACGCAAAGCGACGAGAGAATGGGTTGCAGAGGTAGTCATCCGTGCTCTCGGTAAAGCGTCTTTGGCCCAAAGTTTGGGTTCGTCTCCAAGTACTTTCAATGACAATAGCGCGATTAGCTACAACGCGTTAGGTTATGTCAATGCTGCAGTGCAGCTTCAAATCGTAAATGGATTTGAGGATGGTTCTTTCCAACCTAAAGGGGCTGTTACACGCGCTCAAATGGCCGCATTTCTCAGCCGTTCCCAGAAAGAACTGACTACACTGCCGTCTCGCGCTGTCAGAGGGTACATGACTACCTTGACATCGGGCAGTATCGCAATTATGGATAAAGATGGCAATACAAGTACATACAAACTTTCTCCAAACGCAGTTTTTTATGGTAAAAAAGATGATATGCCGATAGATCCGAAAACGATTCAAGAAACCTATGAAGTTTCGCTTGTACAAGTTGGCGGAACTGCTTATTACGTAGAAGTATTGAACGATGAGCTTCAAATGGATGTCCATGAAGGCAAATTGCTGAAACTCAACATGAATACGATGAAAGCGACTTTGGATGATTTTGAGAATTACGACCTGACGCCGGATGTGACGGTTACGGATGCGGATGGCAGAGGTCTAAGTCTTGCCTCAATCGTGAACGGCAGCATCATTCAAGTTCGCAAAAGCAAAATCGTAAAAAGCGATAAATACACATCCATTATTGTTAAACAAGTACCTGTCAATAAAAAGGCGAATGGCACCATTCAAACCATCAATAAAGATTCCATGATGCTGACTATGCTCGAAAGCACTTCCGGTCAGCAGGAGAGTTTCAAATTTTCAAGCAACTTAATCGCAACTTTGGCAGACAACTCTTTGGTCGATATCAATTCTCTTCATGTTGGTGATACAGTAGAGTACACGGTCCAAAACAGTGAAGTTGTTAAAATTATTGTTACCAAGCAAGCTGATGTCGGTGTTAGTGTGGAAGGTACGCTGAAAGATTTAAGCGATGACAAATCGTATCTGACGATAACGAAAACCAATGGCGGTGCGCTGGCCTCTTATCTTCTCGGAGATAATGTTCAAGTGCTGATAAACGGTCTCACAACGGCCAGTATTTATGACATCTCTCCTGGAGATCAGCTGAAGCTGGATGTATTAAATAATAAAGTCACGCAAATTACGGTGACGAACCGTTCCATTGAGAACTTATACTTTGCTAAAATTATTTCTTATGATCAAACGAATAAGATTTTGACTGTGAAGGATAATACCGGTGCTCCGCATGCTTATCAATTATCCGAGTCCATGACGATTATGTATAATGGCATGAAGTTGCCGTTTAGCAGTTTCGCTAATACATTCACGACTGGCAAATATGTAGATTTATTAGTTTCCAAGAATAATGTGACACAAATTCAAATGTCTACGCAATTAACGGGGACACTGACGCAACTGAACTTACAAACAAGCGATATTACGTTGAAAACCGACAGCGGTCAAAGCTTAAGCTTTAAGTTGACCTATGCCCCAATGGTTGAATTGGCAAATAAACCAAACAGTACGATTTCTGATTTGAAAGTTGGCGATGGCGTAAGCTTGCTCTTAAGTTTTGATCAAACGATGGTCATAAAAATTGTGACTAGCAAAACAGCTTTATATAAAACGGTCCTGCCTAATGTCAACAGTAAACAGCTTACTGTAGCGGATGAGGCCAATACAACGTCAGTTATTAGCCTTGACGGTGTTCCCATTGTAAGAGCTGATCAATCCGTTGGCGCAATGACAGATTTCTTGCCGGATGAATATGTTAGGCTTACGTTTAAAGGTCTGGCAGTCGTGAAAGCCGAGCTAGTGGACGCTGTACGCGGTAAGGTAACCGCAGTGGATTCTGCAACGTCGAGCTTGACCGTTCAAGATTTCACCGGCAAAAGCCAAGTGATCGCAGCCGGCAGCAATTTTGCAGTTAAATTGAACGGCGGGGCGCCGATGAGCTTTTCGTCGATTAAAGTGGGCGATCGCGTTCAAGTGATGAAGGATGCAAGCGATAAACTGATTATTCAAGTGGCAGCTGCAGCTAAACGTGAATTCGCAAGTTATAATAACATTGTGAATCAAATGAATTTCAAAGCGTCGAGCTCAAGCGATAAAAATGTTTATAATATTTTCCCAAGAGCTTATTATCATAAAGGTACGGATGTATTAACAGCTTCTTCGTTCCAAGCAGGAGACCAAGTGATGGTCTATGTGCTGGATGACAAAGTTGTTGAAATGGATAAACAATAGTTTGAACAAAATTTGAAACGGATTCGTCTGTATGATTAGGAGCTTGTTTCCTGATGCAGGCGGATCTTTTTTTTGCAGACTTTAAAAAAAACTTGTAACTTTTAAAAAATGTTCGCATTTTGACGCTTTGAAGCATTGATTCTACCGCAACAATTCGCTACACTGGAGAATATTACGCCTCAAGGAAGAAACGACATGACACAGAAGCTGGTTAGGCATATTTTAGATACGATTGGTGAGCTGTTTCCGGATGCGCATTGCGAGCTGCATCACAGCAATCCGTTTGAACTGACTATCGCCGTGCTTTTATCGGCACAGTGTACCGACGAAACCGTGAATAAGGTGACCCAATCCTTGTTTCAGAAGTATAAAAGGCCCGAAGATTATTTAGCAGTGCCTTTAGAAGAGTTAGAGCAGGATATTCGCAGGATAGGCTTGTTCCGCAATAAGGCGAGCAACATTCAGAAGTTGTGCCGATTGCTGCTGGACAAGTATGATGGTCAAATTCCGGAAAAGCACGAACAGCTAGTCGAACTGCCTGGCGTCGGACGTAAAACAGCGAATGTGGTCGTATCGAATGCTTTCGGCGTACCTGCCATCGCGGTAGACACTCATGTGGAACGTGTTTCCAAAAGGCTTGGCCTAGCGGATCCCGATGATTCCGTACTTGAAGTTGAAAAGAAGCTGATGAAGAAAGTACCGCGTGAAGAGTGGACACAGACGCATCACCGCCTCATATTTTTTGGCCGGTACCATTGCAAAGCGCAAAGTCCGCAATGCGAGGTATGTCCTCTGCTGGACAAGTGCCGTGAAGGCAAATCACGTATGAAACCAAGTAAACCTAGAAAAGCTATTACAAACAATTGATATGCAAACAAAGGATGGGATGAAATGAAATGCATCGCCGTATACACCAATAGTTTTGAATTGTTCTCTGATATCTATGAACAAGTGATTAATACGCCTTTAAAAGAGAACGAGGAAAAGGTCATCGAAGGCGTAACCGTCAGCGAGTCCGGTGAAGTTCCGCAAAACTACATAGACAAAATGAAAACGAAGCCCGAAGTCGTTGTCATGAAGGTAAAAGATTCGGATATTACGATTTTGCAGCATCGTGATGTGTTTGAAATTTTCTTGCCGGAAAACGAAAAAGTGGTTATGTCCTAAATCTCCCTCGTGGAGATTTTTTTCTGTATAATCATAAGGTTATGGATTGGTTAGTTTAGCTGGGGGAGATTGACGATGAAACTAATGACAGAGGCAAGCGCACAGACGATGCCGGAAGCTATGCAACGCATGCAGAACGTTCTGCGTGATTCTGGAGATTTGGATAACGCGAGCAAACTGGGACAGTTGCTCGATAAAATAAGCTTGGGACGCATGAATATCGCGTTTTGCGGGCATTTTTCCGCAGGAAAGTCGACGCTGATCAATCAGCTTTGCGGTCACCCATTACTGCCGTCAAGTCCGATTCCGACAAGTGCTAATATTGTGAGTATTCGAAATGGAGAGCCTGGAGCTCATGTGACGCATCGCGATAAAGCAACCAAACAGACGATACCTCTTGAAGAATTAGAAGCTTATGCAGTCAATGGGACTGACATTGAATCGGTGGAGATCACCTATCCGATTCCATTTTTAGCGGAGAATGCGGCGCTGCTTGATACGCCAGGGATAGATTCTACGGATGATGCGCATCATCAGTCGACGGAATCAGCTTTACACTTGGCCGATGTCGTGTTCTATGTGATGGACTATAATCATGTCCAATCTGAGATCAATCTGGCATTCACAAAGAAGATGAAAGAGTGGGAAAAACCGCTCTATCTCGTTGTGAACATGATTGATAAACATAAGGAGTGGGAGCTTTCCTTCGCTCAATATCAGGAAGGAACGAAGCAAGCATTTCTAAACTGGGGCATCGAGCCAGACGGTATATTATACGTGACCATGAAGGAGCCGAGCCATCCTCATAATGAATATGCGAAATTGCGATGGCTCCTCAGTGGACTGATTGCGCGCGGTGAGGCGCTGCAAAGCGTAAGCCTCGACGCATCCGCGCGCTATTTGGCGGCGGAGCACGGCAATTGGTTGGCGGAGCAGCATGAGCCGCAGAAGGCGGCACTTATGGAACAGATTCGCCAGGACGCCGACGTGCAGGCGGTGCAGGAGCAAGCTGAGGCGAAGCAGAGCGAGCTGAATGGGTTGAGAGAGCTGCCGGAGACGTTGACGGCAGCTTTGCGCAAGGAAGTTGGCGTCATCATCGAGAACGCCAACATTACGCCGGCCTTGACCCGGGATCAGGCTCACACGTATTTGGAGAGCCGCAAGCCGGGGTTCAAGATCGGGTTTTTCTCGCGGGCTGCGCAGACAGCCGCGGAGACGCAGAAACGGCTGCAAGCGTTTCGGGATGATTTGGCCGAACAGGTGGAAGCCCAGCTCGACTGGCACCTGCGGGATGCGCTGAAGAAGGCGGCCCAGCAGCAAGGACTGCATGATTCGGCGCTCATCGCGCAGATCGAAGCGCTTCAGGTGGAGGTAACGCCGGAGTGGCTGGCGGCGCAAGTGAACGCTGGAGCTGTTTTCGGCGGCGAATATACGCTGAACTACATGAAGCAAGTGGCTGCTGACATCAAGCAGCAGTACCGCAAACAGGCGTTTGCGGTGATCGACCAGCTCGCGGCAACTGTCCGCGAGCGCTCCGGGCAAGCGGCTGACGCGCTTGCCGAAGAATTGGCGGCGCTGGAAGGCCGTCTCAGCGCCTGCCGCGAACTGCAGCGGCTTCAGGACCTTGAAGCCGCTGCGCAGGCTGAACTGCTGCAAATGGCCAGCTGGCGGAAGCCGCTTCCGCCGGCGCTGCCGGATTTGCAGCAGTTCGCTGCCATGGAGGAGCCGGCAGACTCCCCGCTGAGCGGGGGGCTGCACGTGACCTCCATGGGCACGATTTTGCAGGCCGCCGCCACGGCGTCGGCGGCCGCGGGCGTGAACGCTGCCTCCGCAGAGGCAGCGCCGGCGCCTTCCGTGTTCACCTCGGGTGAACACGTGGGGCGCATGGAGCGCAAGGCCGCAGCGCTGCAGTCGGCCTCGACGCTCATCGACGGTTTGCCGTCGATGAAGTCGCTCGCGCGCGCCATGCGCGATAAAGCGGAACGTCTGCGCCAGCGGACGTTCACGATTGCGCTGTTCGGCGCATTCAGCGCCGGCAAATCGTCTTTCGCCAATGCACTGATTGGCGAAAGAGTTTTGCCGGTATCGCCGAACCCGACGACGGCGGCGATCAACAAGATCATGCCGCCGCAAGAAGGTTGGCCGCATGGCACGGCCAAAGTCAAAATGAAATCGGCCGATGCCATCCGGCAGGATGTTCTCTACTCACTGGACATACTTGGCGTGCAGGCTGCGGATATGCAGGCCGCCTTGCAGCGCATCAGCAAATTGTCACCGGCTGATGTGACGGCGAAAGGCAAACCGCACTATTCGTTCTTGAAAGCCGTTGAAAAAGGCTGGGCATTGGCAGCAGACAATCTCGGTATTGAGCTGAAAATTACAAAGGACGAATTTGCCAGTTATGTAGCTGACGAGTCCAAATCATGTTTTGTAGAATTTATTGAGCTTTATTATTCAAATCCGCTCACGGAACAAGGCATTATTTTCGTTGATACACCTGGGGCCGACTCGATCAATGCCCGCCATACGGGCGTAGCTTTTAATTATATCAAGAACGCGGATGCGATTCTTTTTGTCACCTATTACAATCACGCCTTCTCACAGGCGGATCGTGAGTTTCTTTTGCAGCTTGGACGCGTGAAAGACAGCTTCGAAATGGATAAAATGTTCTTCATCGTCAATGCCGCGGATTTGGCTTCGAGCACAGACGAGTTAGAAGGCGTCGTCAAGCATGTGGAGACGAATTTGGTGCAGCATGGCATCCGAAATCCGCGTATCTATCCGATCTCAAGTTACCTGGCAGCAGAAGGTAAAATTACCGGTAGCGATTCACTGGTTGCGCAATCGGGTATCCGGCCTTTCGAGCAAGATTTTGTTCAATTCACATTTAACGAGCTTAGCGATGTTGCGATCCATGCGGCGAATCTGGAGCTGAATCGCGCGTATCAGACGATGCAGAATTGGTTGGAAAGCGCAAAAACAGGCGAAGAACAACGGAAGAAGCAAATTGCGCAATTACAATTGGCCGAAGAGTCAGCCCAAAAGCTGCTGCAGGAGAGCGAATATACGCCTGAACTGAAAGAAATGAAAAAAGAAGTTCAGGAGCTTCTTTACTACGTCAAGCAGCGAACCATGTTTCGCTTTGGCGAGCTTTATAACTTCGCTTTTAATCCTTCTACTTTCCGGGAGGAAGCACGTGATCCTAAGCAAGCTTTACAGTTTGCATGGGCAGAACTTTTGCGCATGATTGCGTTTGACTTGTCACAAGAGGTTCTAGCAACAACGCTCCGTGTTGAGAATAAGATGAATCAAATCAGCAGCAATCGAATAGGGCGCTGGGAAGAGCAAATCTCGGAACTCATGGAAGGATTCGAAAGCGGCACCTACGAGCCGCAGAAGTTCAATACGCCTGAAGTGAGTGCTCAATTGGAAGTGACCGACGTCCCGCTTAAGCTTCTGCAAAGCTACTTCAAAAATGCGAAGCAGTTTTTCGAAGGGGACGGCAAAAGCAAGCTGAGAACTGAACTTGAAAATCGCATGAATGCACCCGTAGCATTATTCATTGAAAAACAAACCGAATGGCTCGAACGCTCGTATGCGGACCAGCTTGAGGAGTGGCTCCTGCATTTGAAAAATCAGATGCTCCAGCAGCTAAACGAACACACCCGCGGCATGTTGGATGCCTTAGAAATGAAGATTGATTTGAATGAACTGATCTCCAAACAGCATCAATTAAAAGCATTTATGGATTGACAATCGGGAAGAGCTGAACAAGTTTGTGAGAACTTGTCCGGCTCTTTTGTTTGCATTGTTATGTAAAGGCTTACATTGATGGTTATTCGGATGATTTCCAAGAATAGGGTGGATTCATGCTTGTTTTTGTGTATTTATGGTCATTTAAGCGTTTAAATCCTCTTATCCTCTCATTGCTCCGATATAGGGATGGTGTTAAGATTCATAAAGGTTTTAAAACGCTTTCTTAGCTTTTCCAATTTTTCCTTCATGAGGAGGGCTCACTGAGGTGGATGTGTTCAGGCAACTGAAACAGTTTTATTGGCCGGAGAAAAAATTGTTATTCGCTTCAATTTTTTGCTTGGCAGTGACAACCGCGCTAGGTCTCGTGTATCCGAATTTGCTGCGCTATTTGATCGACAACGTCATTAGCAAAAAGCAATTTGGCCTCGTTCCTAAATTGTCATTGATCGTGGTTGGCGTCGTATCGTTGAAGGGATTGTTTCAATTTTTACATGGTTTGAGCGGAGGACGATTGGGGAACCGGGTTGCTTTTCACTTGAGAAATGCACTCTATAACAAACTCCAGTATTTATCCTTTCAGTATTACGATCAAGCGAGAACTGGAGACTTGATGTCCAGACTGACAGCAGATTTGGAACAGATCCGCAACTTTATCGGCTTTGGCTTCGCCCAGCTGTTGAATGTCGCCTTGATGCTTGTGTTCGGTATGGGCATGATGTTCTCAATCAACTGGCAGCTCGCACTACTGACTATGATTTCAATGCCTTTCTTAGCGTTTACCGCAATCCGGTTTGAAGGAAAGATTCATCCCGCGTTTCGCTTGGTAAGGCAATCGCTAAGTACGATGACAACTGCGGTGCAGGAAAATATTACTGGGGTACGGACAGTGAAATCATTCGCCCGAGAGCCTCATGAAGTAACCAAGTTTTCGGTCCGCAACGAAAATTACAAGTCAATGAATATTGAAACCGCAGGGATATGGGCCAAATATTTTCCTGTCATGGAAATTCTGGCAAATCTGAGTGTTGTTATTTTGTTAGGCGTTGGCGGTTACATGGTCATTGCAGAGACGATAACGCTAGGCGAACTCGTCGCATGCTTCAGCTTAATCTGGTATATTATCGGCCCTATGTGGGGGCTAGGGTTCCATATTAATAACTTTACGAATACCAAGGCTTCAGGCGAAAAGATTTTGGAGATTTTACATCAATATATGCATGTCAAAGATCAACCTGATGCCATTGAATTGCAAGAAAGTGAAGTGAAGGGCCATATCCATTTTGATCATGTGACCTTTGCATATCCGGAAAAGCAGCCTGCCTTATATGATTTCACGGTTGATGCGCCTCCAGGCTCTGTCATTGGGCTATTGGGCAGCACCGGATCGGGGAAATCGACGGTCATTTCCTTGCTCATGAGAGCTTATAACGTAAAAGAGGGAAAGGTTACGCTTGACGGTATCGATGTTCGCTCAATAAGCGTTGAAAGTCTTCGAAATCAGATCGCGACCGTGTTTCAAGAAACGTTCTTATTCTCTTCTACAATACGTAACAATATCGCTTACGGACGTAAGCAGGTAACGATGGAAGAGATCATACGCGCAGCTAAATTGGCCAAAGCGCATGATTTCATCATGGAACTGCCAGAAGGTTACAACACAGTCGTCGGTGAGCGGGGACTCGGCTTGTCCGGCGGCCAGAAGCAGCGGATCGCCATTGCCAGAGCGCTGCTGAAAGATCCCAAAATACTCGTTCTGGACGACGCAACCAGCGCGGTGGATATGGAAACGGAGCATGAAATTCAAGCAGGATTCAGCGAGGTGATGCAAGGACGTACGACATTCATTATTGCGCATCGGATCTCTTCGTTGAAGCATGCCAACGAGATTTTAGTTTTGGATCAAGGGCGAATCGTGCAGCGAGGGACCCATCAGGAGCTTCTGCAGCAGGATGGACTCTACCGGCAAACCTATCGAATCCAGTATGCCGATCATCCGAGCGCAGCGCAATCAGGAGCGGATCAAGCTGCGGCAACTGCGATCGATACGGATAACCACTCATCTTCTTTGGAAAGAAGGTTAGCGCATTGAGTATTTCATCCAAGCAGGCCGACGCATCGGCGAAAACCGAGGAATCACAAGCGGGCCAGCGATTTGTGTATCAAGATGATGAATTAATTGATAAACCTTTTGATTGGGGTCAACTTCGGCGATTGTTTAGCTATATGAAGCCTTACAAGAAACAAATGCTGCCGATCATCATCATCATGATGTTGGTCGGCGCGATTACGAAGCTGACGATTCCTCTGTTGATCCGATTTGCCATCGATGATGCGATCACGCCCAAAAATCGAAATTTGCTGATGATCATCGTAGGCATCATGCTTGCCGTTTATATCATTCAGTGGTTGGCTAATACATTTCGCATCAAATACACCAATATGATTGGGCAGCGCGTCATCTATGATCTTCGTCATGATTTGTTCAGCCACATTCAGAAACTTTCTTTTCGTTTCTTTGATACGCGCCCGGCGGGATCTGTGTTGGTTCGGATTACTAACTATGTAAATTCCTTGCAGGACTTGTTCACGAACGGGGTCGTTAACTTGTTAATCGACTGCGTGCAACTGTGCGGCATCATTATTATATTGCTCAGTTTTAACTTTAAACTCGGGGCTGCTATTATTGTAACGGTACCACTGATGTTTCTCGTGTCCACGAAGCTGAGATTGAAAATTCGCCGCGCCTGGCAGGACGTTACCATTAAGCAGTCTCGTTTGAACTCGCATTTGAATGAATGCATTCAAGGCATCCGCGTTACACAAGCCTATACGCAAGAAAAGGAAAATATCGGCTATTTTCACCACATGAATATGGTCAATCGGTTGTCTTGGAATCGCGCGTCCATGCTCAATCAGAGCTTTGGTCCCATTATTGAAGTCACCGGTGCGATAGGTTATTGCATTCTCTTTTGGTTAGGCGCTTATCTCATTCAAACCGAGGAGATCACCGTAGGTTTGCTGGTCGCATTCGCCACGTACATAGGCTATTTCTGGGAGCCGATTACACGATTAGGACAGATGTATTCGCAGCTTCTCGTTGCTATGGCATCTGCAGAACGTATCTTTGAATATATCGATGAGAAGCCGACAGTAGCTGAATTGCCGGGTGCTCCTGAACTCAAGAATATCGTAGGCAACGTGAAGTTCGAGAATCTGGTATTTGAATACGAGCCCGGCCGCCCTGCATTAAAAGGGATTAACCTCGATGTTGAGGCCGGTCAATCGATTGCATTAGTCGGTCATACGGGCTCCGGTAAAAGTACCATCATGAATTTGCTGTGCCGCTTCTATGATCCTGTCGAGGGTCGCGTACTGATCGATGGTCAAGATATTCGCGAAGTTACGATTCAAAGTCTCCGTTCTCAAATCGGGATCGTTCTTCAAGATACGTTTATCTTCTCCGGTACGATTCGTGATAACATCCGATTTGGCCGGTTGGATGCAACGGATGCGGAAGTGGAGCTAGCCGCAAAAGCCGTTCATGCGCATGACTTTATCGTCAGCCTGCCCCATGGCTATGATACCGAAGTGCAGGAGCGGGGCAACGTGTTATCAATGGGACAGCGGCAATTGATTTCCTTTGCCCGTGCGCTGCTCGCCAATCCGCGCGTTCTTATTCTAGATGAAGCGACGGCAAGCATTGATACGGAGACTGAGCTGAAAATTCAAGAAGCGCTCAAAACATTGCTCGCGGGCCGTACCTCATTCATCGTTGCTCATAGGCTTTCTACGATCCGGGGAGCCGATAAAATCATCGTCCTGGATCATGGACGCATGATGGAAAGCGGAAATCATGACGAGCTCATGAAAGTGCAAAAAATTTATTACGGCTTGATCCAGGCCCAGTACAAGTTTTTGCAGGACGCAGTGTGAAGAAACAAATAAACTGTTTGACTGCTTCTGCGGTCAGGCAGTTTTTTTTGTAGACAAATGAAAAGATGAACGGCCATCGTCCAAGAATCCCATTTCTTGTGACCCGTATTCTGTAAATAAGGAGTTTAGGGACGCTAATATGTGTGGATTAGACATTTGCTGCGTTAACTAAGTCTCTGGGGATTTTATGTTTCTTTTAACTAATGTTTCATTTGATTTTTATTACTGATAGAATATAGAATAGAGAACATATGATCTGTCTATGCACTTTGGGCACTCTTCCATAAAACCAGGAAACCATTGACGGTTTAGTACTGGGCCACATACCTCGTCGCCCATAACAAACGCGGTAAATCGGCTTTGTCGCTTTCTGATGTTTACGGCCTACTGCGTGAGATTGAAAGTATGCAGTTCCAGCAGATTAAAGAATATGGGTCGCTATTAGCGCACCTTTTGGACGCAAATTCTTTAGAGGCATGCTCCAAACAGGTCCCGAACGAACAAAAGTCTTTAATCAAAGAACCATGTTCGTTATTTATTGTCATTCGTTCTTTAATCGACTCTTAGATGGAGATTCTTCTTTTTTAGCGTCTCTCCGGTCTCTAATAGAGAACTTCTGTTCTATATGTCCCCCTGCACAGTGGCCACTTTAAATTACCAGAATTTGTGTGGCAGCATGTTATGAGTTCTTACTTTGAAGAAATTTGTTTTCGGTTTAACGCATATGGAAGCCAACCATCCTCCATAGAACTGGAGTTTGCAAATTCATCCAAGAAGCTTTACTCTTATAGTGAATTATGCCATTTATTCGCAGGAGGGAACAGGCTTGAGATCATCTCGTTTTATATGGGGAGCGATTGGACTAACGGCTTCGATTTCGACGATCGTGTTTGCGGTCGGTTTTGCATACGCGGCGAATCAAATTTGGTTTCCGAGAGCGTCCGGAGATCTTGCTATATCAGCGCCAGCTGCTAAACAAGAAACGGTCATCGAGAGTAAAAATAAATTGCAAATCGTTGCGCTCGGCGATTCGCTTACAGCAGGGACAGGCGATAACACGGGAAAAGGGTATGTCGGACGCGTTCGAGAAAAGCTGGAACAGCAAAGCGGTAAGCCGGTTTTTGTTTTGAATAACTTGGCGATACCCGGATATAAGAGCGATCAGCTTTTAAATGATCTGGCTTTGAAAAAGACACAAGACGCCCTATCTCAGGCGGATATCATTCTGCTGACGATCGGCGGCAATGATATTTTTGCAGGCGGCGAAGGTATTTTTACCGGAGAAAATCAAACGGAATTTAACCCGGAGGGAGCGCTTAAACGAATAGATCCCGCTCTAGCGCGAATGGATCAAGTTTTTAAGACGATCAATAAAGCGAACCCTCATGCAATTGTCATGTATGTCGGACTGTATCATCCGTTTCTGGATCTTGACCCTAAGAGAGAAGGTTCGCTTATTGTGCAGCGCTGGAACGACAGTGTCTTTGCGATGACAAACCGATATCCGAATATGATAATCGTCCCAACTTATGATTTATTTGAGCAAAATTTGATCAAATATTTGTCTTCTGCCGATCATTTTCACCCGAATGGGGATGGTTATGAGCGAATTGCGGATCGGATTGTGCAAATTTTAAAGTAAGGGAGGCGTTATCATGATAAGAGCGTTATCGAATCCAGAGACTGTGTTATCAGTGAAAAATGTTAAGAAACGGATCAAGAACAAAGAAATCATTAAAGGGATTTCGTTCGATGTGTATGCCGGTGAAATATTTGGATTTCTTGGACCCAACGGATCGGGTAAAACGACGACCATTCGCATGCTCGTTGATTTGATACGGCCGACTGAAGGGTCTATTCATATCTGCGGTCACGATGTTCACAAAGAGCATGATCAAGCGCTCCGTCATGTAGGATGCATCGTCGAGAACCCTGAGCTGTATTCTTATTTGACAGGTTGGGAAAATTTGGAGCATTTTGCAAGTATGCTTCCAGAGGTAGATGATAAACGCATCGCTGAAGTCGTAGAAATTGTTGGTATGGACGGGCGCATTCATGATAAAGTGCGGACTTACTCCCTTGGCATGCGTCAACGCCTTGGCATTGCTCAAGCCTTGCTTGGCAGGCCAAGTCTGCTCATTTTGGACGAGCCTACCAATGGTCTCGACCCGCAAGGCATCAAGGAGATGCGTGAATTCATTCAGCGTCTGGCAGAAGGCGGACTAAGCTTGTTTGTATCGAGTCATCTATTGAGTGAAATTCAGCAAATGTGCGATCGTGTGGCAATTATAAGTCACGGGCAGGTCATTAAGGTCGGGTCCGTTGAAGAACTTGTTGCGCAAGGCGGTAAAGTCGTTTGGACTGTATCTCCTGGCGATAAAGCTGAGAAGTTGCTGGCCTCGTCCCCATATGTTACTGGAATGGATGAACCCCCCCAGGAGATCGGGAACGGACAGGATGCGAATATTCAACTTATTGTGACACAGATGAATAAGGAACACGTGCCGCTGGTAAGTCGCGAATTGATGGAAGCAGGAATTAGTCTCTACGCCGTAGAAATCAAAAATCCAACTCTCGAAGATTTATTTTTGAGCCTAACCGAAGGGGAGAAAATTGGATGAGGGAGGGTGAAAGCTTTGAGCAGTTTATATCCATTAGTCAAAAATGAATGTATTAAAATGATCAAAAAGAAACGTTTTTATGTTATATTACTAATCTTGCTTGCCCTCATTCCGATGTTTACATATGCGCAACTGAGAGTGGCGCAAAACACGCGAAAACAGTTCGGTACGACGGACTGGAAAGCGGATCAACGCCAGAAAATTGCCGATTGGGAAAAACGTCTTAGCTCCGCACGGACGCCGGACGAATGGAAGCGCCAATTGAAAGTTCAAATCCAAATCGCCAATTATTATCTGGAAAAAGGCGTCGATCCGAGCTCGCCGAATGCGGTGACGTTTACGCGAGAATTTGTCAAAAATGCGGTCGGATTGTTCATCCCACTGATCATTATGGTCATATCCGCAGACATCGTATCATCGGAGCATTCTACGGGGACTATTAAATTATTGTTGACAAGACCGGTCAGGCGATGGAAAATCCTTATGAGTAAACTTATTACCGTAATTTTCTTTACTTCGCTAACGGTTCTGTCTACGGGCGTGCTTTGTTACTTGATTTCCGGTATCGTTTTCGGGTATAACGGATGGACAATGCCGGTTTTTACCGGCATCCAGCTTATGGGGTCCGACGTTGACTTTAGCCTCGTTCGCGCAGTAGATCAATGGTTCTTCCTATTGATGGAGTTTGGCTTGGTCTGGTTTGCAGCGGTAGTAGTTGCCCTTATGTCGCTTATGTTATCCGTTTTAATTCGATCCACTGCCGCAGGAATGGGTGTCATGCTCGCGGTATTAATTTCTGGAACGATCCTTTCCAACATGGTCTCTTCATGGGAAACGGCAAAATACTTATTCATGGTGAATTTGGATTTGACCAAATATTTGACGGGGGCTCTCCCTCCCATCAAAGGGATGGACTTGACCTTTTCCCTTAGCGTATTGAGTGTATGGGCGATTGCTTCATTGATCGTTTCATTTACCGTATTTACACGTAAAGATGTATTGAATTAATTGTGCAGTAAAGTTGAAGGAGGACCTCGATGACCGAGCAGCTAGAAATATTTTCGAATGGTAATGTCCAAGTGTCCGATTATAATGCCGACGATATTCAGGTACTGGAAGGCCTTGTCGCCGTCCGCAAAAGACCGGGTATGTATATCGGCAGCACCAGCACGTCGGGACTACATCATTTGATCTGGGAGATCGTGGATAATGCGGTGGATGAACATCTGGCCAAGCATTGTTCCAAGATTAACGTGACCATACATAAAGATCAATCCGTCACTGTACAGGACAACGGCAGGGGCATACCGACGGGGATGCATAAGACAGGAATTCCAACACCACAGGTTGTATTTACGATTTTGCATGCTGGCGGTAAATTCGGCGGGGCGGGCTATAAAAAGTCCGGAGGACTCCATGGTGTGGGCGCTTCCGTAACGAATGCGTTATCGGAGTGGTTGGAAGTTGAGATTTATCGGGATAGTAAAATCCACAAGATGCGGTTCGAGTACTGGGTGGACGAGGCCGGCATTGAGCATGTAGGTGAACCTGTTACAGGTCTTGATGTTATTGGCAATACGAACCGTACGGGTACGAAAGTGACATTTAAACCGGACAAGCGCGTGTTCCAAGGCGGAACAACCATCAACTATGATACGCTCGCTGAACGGCTTCAGGAAATTGCCTTTTTGAACTCAGGACTTCAGGTCAACTTGAAGGATGATCGAACGGACAAGCAGGATTCGTTCCAATACGAAGGCGGCGCGAGCCAGTTCGTCGAGTTTTTGAACGAAGAAAAGACGGTGCTTCATCCTGTCATTCATTTTGCAGCGGAGAAAGACGAGATCGAAGTGGAAGTCGCCTTGCAGTACAATGACGGCTACACGGAAACCATTGCGTCATTCGTAAACTCCATTCCAACCCGCGGCGGCGGTACGCACGAAACCGGCTTCAAAACGGCCTACACCCGCGTGATGAATGAATATGCCCGTAAAGGGGGCATTCTCAAAGAAAAAGAGAAAAATTTGGACGGAACCGATCTCCGCGAAGGTATGATGGCGGTTATTAACATTAAGATGGGCGACGTGGAATTCGTCGGACAAACCAAGGATCAGCTCGGCAGCGCGGTTGCCCGAAGCGCGGTTGATGCGGTTGTTTCCGATAAGATGGCCGTTTTCCTTGAGGAAAACCCGCAAATCGCTCAAATGATGCTGAAAAAAGCGGTCCAAGCTTCCAAAGCGCGCGAAGCCGCACGCAAAGCGCGTGAAGAAATCCGCAGCGGGAAAAAGGGCAAAAGCGAAAGCTCGAACCTCGGCGGCAAGCTGACTCCTGCGCAGTCCAAAGATTATGAGCGCAATGAATTGTTCATTGTGGAAGGGGATTCGGCCGGCGGTTCAGCCAAGCAAGGACGCGATTCGAAGCATCAGGCGATTCTCCCGCTCAAA
Organism: Paenibacillus sp. GCM10027628; assembly: GCF_042676385.1. NCBI lineage: Bacteria > Bacillati > Bacillota > Bacilli > Caryophanales > Paenibacillaceae > Paenibacillus > Paenibacillus sp. GCM10027628. Next base: position 20,602 of record NZ_JBHTHA010000011.1, on the reverse strand, counting down.
GGGAAGCCGATGAATCCTGAGAAGGCGAAGCTTCTTGATATTATGAGGAACGACGAGTACAAGGCGATTATTACGGCGATCGGTGCAGGGGTCGGTTCGGAATTCGAATCAACCGAAAGCAATTACGGCAAAATTATCATAATGACGGATGCGGATACGGATGGCGCGCATATCCAAGTGCTGCTGCTGACTTTCTTTTACCGTTACATGAAGCCGTTAATCGATGCAGGAAAAGTTTTTATCGCACAACCTCCGCTTTATAAAGTAACGAAAAAAGGCGGCAAGAACCAAGGCCACCGTTATGCTTGGACCGATGAACAGCTGCAAACGCTTATGAAAGAATTCGGTAAAAATACCGAACTGCAGCGATATAAAGGACTCGGCGAGATGAATCCGGATCAATTATGGGAAACGACGATGAATCCGGAAACCCGTACGCTGCTTCAGGTACAAATTGAGGATGCAGCCAAAGCGGAGCGCCGGGTAACGACGTTAATGGGCGATAAAGTGGATCCCCGTAAACGATGGATTATCGAGAACGTCGATTTTACAGAATACGAAGAGTAGACCAAAAAGAGTGGTGACTGAAGGTTGAGCATGTTAGAACAGTTTTTACCTGCCTATCTGGAGGAGGTCGTTGGCGATCGCTTCGGCCGTTATTCCAAATATATTATTCAGGATCGCGCGATTCCTGACGTCAGAGACGGCTTAAAGCCCGTACAACGGCGAATTTTGTATGCCATGTACGACTCCGGCAATACGCCTGATAAACCGTATCGCAAATCGGCGAAAACGGTCGGTGACGTGATGGGTAACTATCACCCGCATGGTGACGCTTCGATCTATGATGGAATGGTGCGCATGGCGCAGCCGTGGAAAATGGCCCACACATTGGTCGACGGCCATGGCAACTGGGGATCGCTGGACGATGACCCGCCAGCAGCGATGCGTTATACGGAAGCGCGCTTGTCCGAAATCGCGATGGAGCTGCTTCGCGATATTGAAAAACGCACGGTTATGTTTAAAGATAACTTCGATAATACGACGAAAGAACCTGTGGTGCTTCCTGCCCGTTATCCGAACTTGCTCGTTAACGGCGTGAGCGGAATTTCATCCGGCTTCGCGACAGAAATTCCACCCCATAATTTACGTGAAGTGATCGATGCCTGTATGGCGATGATCGATAAGCCTGAGATCACGATCGAAGAGCTGATGACCATCGTCAAAGGGCCGGATTTCCCAACCGGCGGGATTATTATGGGCGAGGAGGGAATTCGCGAAGCTTACCGGACAGGCAAGGGTCGCATTTACATTCGTTCGAAAACGGCCATCGAAGAGATGCGCGGCGGCAAGCAGCAAATTGTGATTACCGAAATTCCTTATCAGGTTGTGAAATCACGTCTCGTTACGGCGATGGAAAATATTCGGCTTGAGAAAAAGGTTGAAGGCATCGCCGAGGTTCGTGACGAAAGCGGCCGTAACGGTTTGAGAATCGTCGTTGAACTGAAAAAAGAAGCGGACGCGCAAGGGATTCTGGCTTATTTGCTCAAGAAAACAGATCTCCAAGTGACCTACAATTTCAACATGGTTGCGATTGTTAATAAAGCACCGCGTCAATTGGGTGTTAGAGAGCTTCTGGAGGCTTACATTGAGCATCAGAAGGAAGTTGTCACCTACCGGTCCCAATATGAACTGGAGAAGGCCGAGGATCGCGCCCATGTGCTGGAAGGGCTCGTTAAGGCGCTGAACATCCTGGATGAGGTCATCGCAACGATTAAAGCATCCAAGAACCGTCAAGACGCGCAAAACAATCTCGTCGAAAAATTCGGTTTTTCCGAGCGTCAAGCAGATGCAATTCTGGTGTTGCAATTATATCGTTTAACGAATTTAGAGATTACGACACTGGAGAAAGAACTGAAGGACGTCGAGAAGACGATTGCCTACTTGCGCGGTATCTTGGGCAGCTTGAAGAAACTGCTTGGCGTCATTAAAGATGAAATGGGCGAGATCCGTAAAAAATACGGAATTGATCGCCGATCCGATATTCAGGGTGAAGTGGAAGAACTGAAGGTGAATCTGGAGGTCATGGTGACGCCGGAGGATGTACTGGTTACTCTCTCCAATGAAGGTTACCTGAAACGGACAAGCAAGCTGTCTTTCACGCGTTCCGGCGGGGAATTAGAGAGCACAGGCCTCAAAGAAGGCGATTACGTTCGCTTCTTGCTTGATGTGAACACCATTGAAAGTCTGCTCATTTTTACACAGAAGGGCCAGTACTATTTACTGCCTGTCCATCAGGTTCCTGAGTACAAATGGAAAGAGAACGGCACGGCCATCGTGAACGTCATTCCGATCTCCAAGGAAGACCGGATTGTCAGCGTTATTCCAGTGAAAGGTTTCGATGAGCCGGACAAGTCGCTTGTATTCGTTACGCGTAAAGGTCAAGTGAAGCGGACGGAGCTCAAAGAATATATGACGAACCGCTCCAGCGGAATCGTCGCCTGTAAGCTGGGTGAGCAGGACGAAGTGCAACACGTCCACCTGAGCGACAACACGAAGGAAATACTGCTTGTAACGAAGCAGGGAATGAGTATCCGGTTCCGCGAAGAGGAAGTGAACCCGATGGGTCGAGCGGCCGCCGGCGTTCGCGGCATCCAGCTCAAGGAAGACGATGAGGTCGTCTCGGCGGAATGGATTTATGGGGATGAAGGAGAAGTGCTTGTCATCTCTGACCTCGGTTATGCCAAACGCTCCTTAGTGGTCGATTATCCGATCCAAGGCCGCGGAGGCAAAGGTATTCTTACCTTCGAATTCAAGGAAGGCAAACGGGTGAGGCCGAATGGTTCTGCTTTGATTCGCACCTTTATCGTGAAGATGGATTATACGATTATGGCGATTATGAGCAATGGTGAAAGAATTCGGTTTTCAACGGAGACGGCACCTTTGGAAGACCGCAAATCACAAGGGAAACAGGTCGTACCAGTCACCAAAACGGAATCCATCCTAGAGATTCTGCGATTTCCTCAATCGTAGCTGACCGTGGGCGGATCCAGCTTCTCCATGAGTTGAAACGCTACTTCCAATAAGACCCACAGGGGCATCGGTTCGTCTAATCGATCCAGCCACTGTGGGTCTTTCATTAATCCAGACTCCAGCGCCTTTTTGCCAAGCTCCAATTTCCAAGCTTCCACCCGGAATCACTCCTTTGCGTGATATTTTCCAAGTCGGAACAGCTTCGTCATGTGAAGAAGCCCATTCCAACCTAATTCACAGTATATGTTTGTGGCAGCCCATATGTTACCGCATAGGATTGTTTGCATTTTGTGGACCTTGTAAATATTAGCATCCATTATTTCGATGGATACCCAAAATAAATAGCCAGACTTCTTGACGCAATCGCAACAGTGGGAGAGAACATGAGGCGCTAATAGCGTACTAGTTTGACGCAAAAATGAGTGGAAAATGGTCAAAAACGAGCTTGATAGAACAAAAGTCTATAATTAAAGAACCTTATTCGTTATACATGGAATCTTGTTCTCTATGCTACCTTTGGCGGTTGAATCACACCAAATTAGAGTCCCTTGAATGTCTTAATTGAGAACAACGAGCCTTAGAATAGAGAGGGGGAGTGGGCTTGATACGGAAAACGGAAGAAACCATGAAAGAACTTAAGCAGATTTACGAGGAGCGTTATGCAGACACATCAAGTGGGAATAATTTCAAACCTAGATACACAAACTCCTTGACGTTACCGTTCCTCTCTATAGGCTAAGCGTGAATTAACGGCCAATTTACCTGTACTTTTTGCAGGTCAACTGCGTAAAGAGGCCTCTCAACATTAACATATACATTGATAAAATAGGGCGACATAAACAAATTTACGGGACATCTGGTTAAAGGAGCGGAGTTAACGTACCATAAATGGACAAGATGGCCAAGCAATGTGGAAATATCGACAGCATGTCTTGTCGGAGTTGCTGATCTTGTCTGAAAATATTAATGCCATTAACCTTTAAACCGTCTCTAGGCCGTGGTATACTTGGATTAGGAGTCATTTGGAAGCGAGTTGATGTGAGATATGTATTCAGATGAATTTGGGAAGTTATGGCTGAAACTGTCCAAAGAATTAAAGTCACAGATGGAAACGGGGTTGGCGCCGACCTTAACGGAGGGCCAACTTGGCGTTTTGGAGCTGCTTGGCTCGAATGAGCGAATGAAGCCGTCTGATTTGATCGAATACTTAGCGACCACGCCTGCTGCGGTCACGACACTGCTGGATCGGATGGAAAAGAATGAATTGATCGTGAGGGAGCGGGATGAGAAGGACCGCCGAATCGTGTGGGTCAATTTGACGGATAAAGGAAAGGCGGAATGCGAAAGAGGCACCCGAATCCGTGAACAGCTGCTGGATTCTTATCTCAATCGCGTTTCCGCCCATAACCAGAAACTGCTTATTTATTTATTGGGGAAGGTCGCTAATTAGCTCTGACCATAGAAACCACGGGTGCTGCTCGGGCGGCAGTGACCGGAAGCGAAGCTCCTCTTTGAGCGTTGGGTGCTCAAAGGCTAGTTCGGTCGACCAGAGCGCGAGCTGCTGGCCCGGTTTGTTGACGGCGCTCCCGTAGCGCTGGTCGCCGTAGAGCGGGCAGCCCGTCGCCGCGAGCTGGACGCGGATCTGGTGCGGCCGCCCGGTGTGCAGCTTGATGTGAATCAAGCTAAGCCCATCCTGGCTGCCGAGCACCCGATAGTCCAGCACGGCCTCTTTGGCGTCCGGCTGGCCTTGTTTCACCACGCTGACGGTATTCGTCCGCGTGTCTTTGCGAAGCCAGTGCCGCAGCGTAGCCGACGGCTGCGGCGGTTTGCCATGCACGACAGCGACGTAGGTCTTGTCGAGCTGGCGTGTTCTTACCGCGTCCGATAGCCGGGACGCGGCTTTTGACGTCTTGGCGAATACCATCACGCCGCCAACGGGACGATCAAGCCGGTGCACAAGCCCGAGGTAAACGTTGCCGGGCTTGTGATGGCGGTGCTTCAGATCCGCCTTCAGCACGCTGAGCAGATCGGGGTCGCGCGAGTCGTCTTCCTGCGTCGGCATGTTGATCGGCTTGACAACCACGAGAATGTGGTTGTCCTCGAACAGAATCGGAATTTGCGAAGCTTCCGATACATCTTTAGGTCCTGCCACCTTTACGCCTCCCAGCGTCCCAGAATGCCGCAAGGCAGCATCAAGCCGGAATGGGTGATGGGCAGTCCGATTTCGCCGCTGGAAATCGTGCCGCCATGTTTTTGCTTCATCGCCATAGACAGGATGTTATGCAGGACAGTGGCCGAGATGCCTGTTGTATAGGAGTTAATCAACAGAAACAGCGGGTTGTCCGTTAGAATGGACATGCAGGTCTGGATGAATGGGTAGAGGTCATCCTCGAGCTTCCAGGTCTCGCCATTCGGCCCGCGTCCATAGGACGGAGGGTCCATGATGATGGCGTCGTATTTGCTGCCTCGGCGCTGTTCCCGCTGCACGAATTTGAAGACGTCATCCGTGATAAAGCGGACCGGACGGCTGCCCATTCCGGAAAGGTGAAGGTTTTCCTTTGCCCATTGGACAACGCCTTTGGACGCGTCCACATGACACACTTCCGCACCTGCATAAGCGCAGGCGAGTGAAGCTCCGCCGGTGTAGGCGAACAGGTTCAACACTTTAATCGGGCGGCCAGCGCCTTGGATTTTTTCGATCATCCATTTCCAGTTCACCGCTTGTTCCGGAAACAAGCCCGTGTGCTTGAAACCGGTCGGTTTGATATAGAATGTCAGCTTCTGGTCATACGTAATGGTCCATCGCTCAGGCAGCTCGGTGCGATATTGCCATTGACCGCCTCCGCTGGAGCTGCGGTGATAATGAGCATCGGCCGTTTGCCACACTGGAGTTTCTTTGACGAGAGGCCAAATAATCTGAGGATCCGGTCTTCTAAGCACATATGTACCCCAACGCTCCAGTTTCTCGCCTCCGCCGGTATCGAGGAGCTCATAATCGGCCCAATCTTTTGCAAAAAACATGCTGTAATCCATCCTTCAACTTGTATACTTTTTCAAACATCCATTGTACACCATTTATTGACCTAAATCGATCTTTTCAATCAGGCCAGGCAGTTCTTTTTCGGTGAAAGCCTGCAATTGCTCTGGTTCTAATTGGTTTTTCAGCTCTTCCTTGACTGAATCCAGTGATTGCACACTTCGCGATTCTACCTTCATAACGTGATAACCGTATTCCGTTTCGACCGGATCGCTAATCGTATTGAGGGCAAGTGTGAGCGCAGCATTTTTAAATCCTTCAACCCATCCGCCAACTTTGGCATCTGCATACAGTCCGCCATTATCTTTTGAGCCCGGGTCGTCCGAGTATTCTTTGGCCAACTTGGCAAAGTCCTCGCCGTTCTTTAGCTTTTGCTGTACTTCTTTGGCGCGAGTTAGCGCTTCTTCTTTGGTTCGCAGCGCGTTGCCGGTTACGCTATCCTTCAATCCGACGAGAATATGACGAACCGAAGCGATGGTAAACGCATCTTTATCTGCTTTTAACGCATTGTCATAACTTGCTTTAAGCTGCGCATCTGTAATCGTTGACTTCAGATAGCTTTGTGAACTGTTGCTCTCTGCCAAGTAGCTATGAAGATCAGCTTCGGTCAGCTTCATTTTTTTCAAATCCTCAGCAATTTTAGTTTCGGAATACTTGGCTTTCAAATAAGCAACTTGCTTATCCGCTTCGTCTTTTGCTGCTGCCAAGTCCGTCTCGGAGGCTTTACCGGAAAGATATTTGCTTTGAATTAGTTCTTTGACCATGTATTGCTGATACTCTGGATTGCTTTGAGAGGAGGCATAATTCGGGTTGAAAAATGTTTGCAGCGCCAAAAACGTATCAAACTCACCTTTGGTCACTTGCCCGCCTTTGTACGTCGCAACGACTTGCTTAGGATTGCCACCGATCCAAATCGTTTCGTTTGCTTCATCCCACTCCACCTTTTTGCCGAGTGCTTCGCTCACGAATCGGAGGGGAACATAGGCTGAGCCTTCATAAATGAACCCTTTTCCTTCAGACGGTACTTTTTCTGCGCCATCGAACATATACTTCAAATTTCGGAAGGCTACTTCGATTTGGCTGCCCGCAGCGAAAGCCGCCGTGCCGCTTAATAAAGAACCAATCGTCAAGCCGACGATCAGTCCTTTCATTTTGTCTTTCATAACCATAATTCCACCTTTCAGCCTGTTGTACTCTAATCATTCACCAAATGTGAATAAATTCCCTTTATTTTCTTGAGGTGAGATTAAAGGAATTCTTTACCTGTTTGTAGTATTTGTACTCTAAGAGGAAGTTTAAAAAGTTCACTTTGACCACATCAGAATGTAAATTCTGATTGGCGAATAAACCTACCTTTAGTCGCGGTCGCTCATCATGATTGACTTCGATAATAGGTTTATCTCATAACGGAGCCTGAAAGCGAACTTTTTAAACATCTATCTTTATTTAATCTTCAAATTAGCTGATTCAGGGAGGGATTGGGTGGAGATCAATGTTATTCCCAGCTCAGAAGATTTATTTTTGCTTCATGAAGGGTCCCTTTACCACAGCTATAAACTATTGGGGGCACATGTAAGCAAGAAGCCGGGGCAAGAGGGGGTTCGCTTTGCAGTATGGGCGCCTCATGCCAGAGCGGTCCATGTTCTGGGCGACTTCAACGGTTGGAACTCTGGAAGCCATGTGATGGAACGATTAAGTACCTTAGGCGTTTGGATGTTGTTCGTGCCTGAAGCTCGCGATGGCGACTTTTACAAGTACGAAATCCACAGCGAAACGGGGCGCGTTCTTTTAAAAGCCGATCCTTACGCTTTTTACTCTGAGCTTCGCCCCGGAACAGCTTCACGTGTCTATGATTTGGAAGGCTATGAATGGCATGATCAATTATGGCAAGAGAACAAAAAGAACGGTCCTATCTACAATAAACCGCTATCGATTTATGAGGTGCACCTCGGTACTTGGCGGAAAAAGGATCGTCACAGCGAAGAGCTCTATACGTACGAACAGCTTGCGGAAGAATTGGTCGATTATGCAGTCGAGATGGGGTATACGCATATTGAACTGATGCCATTAGCCGAGCATCCTTTCGACCGTTCTTGGGGTTATCAAGCGACAGGATATTTTTCCGTAACGAGTCGTCACGGCGCCCCGAAGGATTTTATGCGCTTCGTAGACCGCTGCCATCAATGCGGAATCGGCGTTATTATGGACTGGGTTCCAGGCCATTTTTGCAAGGATGATCATGGACTCCGGCAGTTTGACGGAAAGCCGCTTTATGAATATCAAGATTCGCGCAAAGCGGAGAAACTGGAGTGGGGAACACTCTCATTCGATTTTGGCAGGCCGGAGGTTCAAAGTTTTTTGATCTCCAATGCGGTCTTTTGGATGGACATGTTTCATATGGATGGTATACGGGTCGATGCCGTAGCCAGCATGCTTCATCTCAATTTCGGCAGATGGGATGATAAGCCGATTCGCAATCAATTTGGCGGCGATGAGAATCTGGAAGCAGTAGCTTTTCTACGCAAACTGAATCAAGTTATTTTCTCCTATTACCCGCACGCCCTCATGATGGCTGAAGACTCCTCAGACTGGCCGCTGGTAACAGCACCTGTACATGATGGGGGACTGGGGTTTAACTACAAATGGAATATGGGCTGGATGAACGATATGCTCCGCTATATGAAGTTGGATCCCATTCACCGTAGATATCATCACAAACTTATTACTTTCTCCTTTATGTATACATTTTCTGAAAATTATATTTTACCGCTCTCGCATGATGAGGTTGTGCATGGCAAACGGTCGCTTCTTCATAAGATGCCCGGTGACTATTGGCAAAAGTTCGCCAATCTCCGTGCTTTATACGGCTATATGATGGGTCATCCCGGAAAAAAGCTGCTCTTCATGGGCAGTGAATTCGGCCAGTTTGATGAGTGGAAGGACCTGGAAGAAGTTGACTGGTTTCTGCTTGAAAAATATGACATGCATCGCCGTATGCACCATTACGTAAAGAAACTCAATGAATTCTATCTAAACGAACCGGCCTTGTGGCAGCTTGATCATCACCCTGACGGGTTTCAGTGGATCAATCCGCACGATGAGAGTCAAAGTGTCGTCACGTTTATGCGGAAAGGTAAGACCGCAGCGGACGATCTCATCCTTGTTTGCAATTTTACGCCAGTTGTCCATCCGGATTACCGTATCGGCGTCCCCAGACATGGCGTGTACCAGGAAGTATTTAATAGCGACTTAGCCGATTTTGGCGGTTCCGGTCAAGGTAATCGGGCACCGCGTTCCAGTGAAAAACGCTCATGGCATGGGTTGCCCTATAGCCTGGCTCTCTGTATTCCGCCGCTTGCGGCTGTTTATATCAAATGCATCGAAGTCACCCAAACCAAGAATGAGGATGTTGAAGGGGGAAATCAGCTATGCGCAGCAAAGAATGCGTTGCCATGCTCCTTGCAGGAGGAGAAGGTCGAAGATTAGGCGTCTTGACGAACAATTTGGCCAAACCGGCCGTACATTTCGGCGGAAAATACCGGATTATTGATTTTACCCTTAGCAATTGTACGAATTCCGGCATTGATACCGTTGGCGTGCTTACGCAGTATCAGCCTCTCGTACTGAATTCTTATATTGGCATTGGAAGTTCGTGGGATTTGGACCGCAAATACGGCGGTGTCACGGTACTGCCTCCGTTCATGGAACAAAAGGGCGGCGATTGGTACAAAGGCACGGCGAATGCGATTTATCGCAATATCGGATTTATTGAGCAATATGACCCTGAATATGTGCTGGTCATCTCCGGTGATCACATCTATAAAATGAATTATGATCTCATGCTCGACTATCATAAGCAGAAAAAAGCGGATGCGACCATCGCCGTCATCGAAGTGAAATGGGAAGAAACAAGCCGTTTCGGCATCATGAGCGTCGATGAGCAGCAGGCCATCACCGAATTCGCTGAGAAACCGAAGCAAGCCAACAGCAATCTGGCTTCGATGGGTATTTACATTTTCAACTGGAGCGTGCTCAAGTCTTATTTGATCAAGGACGAAGCCGATCCGAACTCCAATAAGGATTTTGGCAAGGATATTATTCCGATGATGCTGAAAGATGAAGCCAGAATGTTCGCCTATCCGTTCGACGGGTATTGGAAAGATGTGGGAACCATTGATAGTCTGTGGGAAGCAAATATGGATTTACTGGATGATCACAATGAGCTGAATCTGAATGATAAGGACTGGCGCGTATACTCTCAGAATCCGTACCAGCCGGCACAATATGTGGCTTCATCGGCAATCGTGCGGCGCTCGCTCGTCAATGAAGGCTGTGCGGTTTTTGGCGAAGTGGATCATTCGGTTTTGTTTTATGGCGTTCAAGTCGGCGAAGGAACGGTTATCAGCGACTCGGTCATTATGCCGAATGCGAAAATCGGCAGCAATGTAACCATTAAGAAAGCGATAATCGGTGAAAATACGATTGTCGAAGATGGCGCGATCGTAGACGGTCAGGGAGAAATCGTGTTGATTGGCGGAAATGAACGGGTTGCAGCGACTGCAAATCAGAAAGGATGAGTTCAAATGAAACATGTGATGGGTGTTATCAATTTAGTGAATGAACCGGATGATTTGGAAGAACTGACTTATTTCCGCAATCCTGCGTCTGTCCCGTTTGGCGGGCGATACCGATTAATTGATTTCACGCTTTCGAGCATGGTGAATTCAGGCATTGATAATGTGGCGGTGTTCACACAGCATAAATATCGTTCCTTAATGGACCATCTGGGGTCTGGAAAAGAGTGGGATTTGGACCGGAAGCGCGGCGGCTTGTTCGTCCTTCCTTCGGTGCTGGATGAACCGACAGGCATCTCGCGTGGCGATTTATACCAATTTTACAGCCATCGCGATTATTTCTATCGCGGCAAAGAAGAGCTGGTCATTATTTCACGCAGCCATATGGTTTGCAATATCGACCTGCGGGATGCGGTTCGCTATCATGAGGATACGCAGGCTGATATTACCGTTATTTATAAGCAAACGGATGAGGATATTCATGGTAAATTCCGGCGGATAGCCGTAAAGGACAACGGTCTGGTGACCGTGATGGAGGATCATACCGGACGGCTGCGCACAAACAACATTTCGATGGAAATGTATATCATGAGCAAAGCGCTGCTGCTCGATATGGTGGAGTCTTGCCTGGCACAAGGCTATGACCATCTCGTTCGAGACGGCATTATGAAAAATATTGACAAGCTTAGCGTTTACGGTTATAAATTCGAAGGGCATCTCGGCGTTGTCAATTCAATCCAAGGCTATTATAAACATAGTATGCAGCTGTTGAATCCAGCGATTTGGAGAGAGCTTTTCTTCCAAAAAAATAACCTAATTTATACGAAAGTCAAAGATGAGCCTCCTGCCAAATATTTGGACAGTGCAGCAGCCAAAAATGCTCTTATCGCGAATGGCTGCACGATCGAAGGCAAAGTCGAGAACAGCATTCTCTTTCGCGGCGTAAAAATCCGCAAGGGCGCTTATGTCAAGAACAGCATCATCCTGCAAAACTGCGAGATCGAAGAAAATGTCATCATCGAAAACGCCATCCTGGACAAAGACGTTTTCATCAGCCGCGGCCGCGTCCTGACGGGCGATAACAAAGCCCCCTTTATCGCCGCGAAGACGAAGGTGATTTAAGGGTTGAAGACCTAATGTTTTAAATTATAGAATGGAAGTTTTAAAAGCCGGCTTTCAAAACCGAGAAGGTTGGATGAAAAATGGTGAACGAGGAGCGGAGCTTAGTGGTTTGCTAAGTGAGCACCGCAGTTCCCCGTTTTTCATTCAAGATTCGACGTCGAATAAGCTCCTTGTTCATACATCGTTTTCAAAGTCGGTTTTTAAAACATCCTCTTATAGGAGTGGGAAGATGAGAGTTTTGTTTGTGGGTTCTGAGGCCACCCCATTCGCCAAAACCGGCGGTCTGGCCGACGTCCTCGGATCGCTGCCCAAGGAACTTACACGCCAAGGTCTAGATGTAAGAGTCATGCTGCCGAAATATGGGGACATCCCCGAACGCTTCCGGCAAGCTATGACATCTGTCGTCGCGTTCGACGTGTATGTGGGATGGAGAAAACAGTTTATCGGTATTGAAGTCCTGCAGCACGAGGGCGTTACTTTCTACTTTGTCGACAACGAATATTATTTCCGGCGGCCCGGACTCTACGGGTATGGAGACGAGGCGGAGCGTTTCGCTTTCTTCTGCCGAGGCGTCATTGAGGCGCTGCCGCTGCTTGATTATCAGCCTGACGTGATTCACTGTCACGACTGGCAGGCCGGAATGATTCCCGTGCTGCTCAAGGCCCATTACAGTCATCTTCCCTTTTTTAGCGGGATCAAGACGATTACCACGATCCACAATTTGAAATATCAAGGTGTGTTCAGTCAGCCGTTATTAAAGGATTTGTTCGGCTTAAGCGATGACCATTTTACTGGCTTGGCGCTTGAACTGCATGGCGGAGCGAGCTTCTTGAAGGGCGGTTTACTCTATGCAGATCGCATCACGACGGTGAGTCAGACCTACGCGGAAGAGATTCAAACTCCGTACTACGGCGAATATTTGGACAGCCTGTTGCGGCACCGGAGAGATCAGTTAACGGGAATCGTCAATGGGATCGACTACGAGATTTTCGATCCGATGAATGATCCTCATCTCGCCCAGAACTACAGGGACTCGCTTCCGAAAAAGCAGCAAAACAAACTTGCGCTTCAGGAACGGCTTGGTCTTCCCGTGAATGGCGATGTGCCGATGATTGCACTGGTGACTCGATTGGTGCAGCAGAAGGGGCTCGATCTCATCCAGCATGTGCTTTCTGAAATCTTATCGCTCGATATCCAGCTTGTTGTGCTGGGTACCGGTGACGAAAGTTATGAGCGGATGTTCAGGGATGCGGAGCATACCTATCCCGATAAGATTTCCGCGCAAATTACGTTCAATGAAGCGCTCGCCCATCAAATTTATGCTGCATCGGATCTATTCCTGATGCCTTCACAATTCGAGCCTTGCGGGATCGGACAATTAATCGCGCTGCGCTATCGCTCAGTTCCGATCGTCAGAGAGACGGGAGGGCTGAAGGACACTGTACTGCCGTACGATGAATTTACCGGTGAGGGAACAGGTTTTACATTCAGCAATTATAACGCACATGATATGCTGCACACGATTCGCAGGGCCGTATTTTTCTATAAAAACGATCGTGAATCTTGGCTTCGCATTCAGCAAAATATGAAAAAATGCGATTTCAGTTGGAAGAAGTCGGCGCAGCAATATATTTCCCTTTACAAAGAAACGATAAATAGTCACGACTAATCGGAGACTGGAGGCTCCTTAAAGAGCTTCCGGTCTTTTCTTTTGTTCCCTCTTTAGATTTCGATCCCGATTGTCGATAAAAACAATACCGGATAATATTTTAAGCGAGAGGCAGTTGTTCATAGTGAGCCGGACTGATATTTGTTTCACAGACGCAGATTTGTATCATTGCATGCTATTTCAAACGCCCGTTGAGGTATGGTTTGATGGAGAATTGGAAGATACCGGGGTGCTGATCGAAGCGTACTCCGATGAGGTAATTAAAGTTGGCGGTGTCTATTACTTGCGAAAGTTATGTCTGATTAAAAAATAATAATAACACTTAAGTTACCAAGAATTAGGTATAATATCCATATCGACATCAAAGATTTGGAGTGTTGTTATGGCATGGATTTCTAATTTTTTTACAGGTCTTTTTATTATTAATATTTTACTAGCATTAACCGTTGTCTTCCTGGAGCGTCGCAATGTTGCCGCAACTTGGTCTTGGCTTATGGTTCTCCTTTTCATTCCGATTCTGGGCTTCTTCCTCTATGTCATATTCGGGCAAAACCTGAGCCGCAGAAAGTTGTACAAGTGGAACCGTCAAATGCTGGAGAGAGTGAAAACCGTCATCGCCGAGCAAAGGCAGCAATTGATGGATGGAACTTTGGCCTATATGGATCCGATGGTCAGCAGGCACCGGGATCTGATTTATATGAATGTGGCGACGAACGATGCTTTTTTGACACAAGACAATAGTGTCCATATTTTTACGGACGGCATCTCCAAATTCAATGATTTGTTCGCAAAAATAGAGGCCGCGCAATCCCATATTCATATCCAATATTATATTGTCAAGAATGACGAACTTGGCCAAAGAGTCATGGAGGCATTGACGAAAAAGGCAGAGCAGGGCGTACAGGTAAGGTTTCTATACGATGATATCGGATCCCGCACGCTAAAGGAATCTTTTTTTCGTGATTTCGTGGAGGCGGGGGGTCAGGTTGCCGCCTTTTTCCCTTCACGCATACCTTATTTGAATTACCGGGTCAACTACCGCAATCATCGAAAGTTAGTTGTCATCGACGGTCATGTCGGTTATATGGGCGGATTTAATATCGGAAAAGAATATTTGGGTTTAGATCCCAAATTCGGCTTTTGGCGTGATACGCATTTACGGTTAACCGGGATGGTTGTCCGCGCCTTGCAGTCCAGATTTATTCTAGACTGGAATCTGGCTTCTGCCAAACACATTGAAATCGAACCCATTTATTTTCCGGATATCTCGGAACTGGAAGCTCACAGTCGGGTCCCGATGCAAATCGTGGCAAGCGGTCCGAATGAAGCTTGGCCGCATTTCGTCTATACTTTTCTGAAAATGATTCACTCGGCGAAACGCCGAATTCTTTTGCAAACGCCATATTTCATACCTGAGGAAAGCATGCTGAATGCCTTGCGGATTGCGGCGTTATCCGGGATTGATGTCAGAATCATGATACCCCAGAAGGCAGATCACTTGTTTGTCCACTGGGCATCTCTGTACTACGTCGGTGAACTGCTTCAGGCCGGCGTGAAGTGCTATCTATACGATCAAGGTTTCTTGCATGCAAAAACGATCGTGATCGATGGAGAAATGGCGTCTGTCGGAACCACTAACTTTGATATTCGCAGCTTACGACTCAATTTCGAAACGAATGCGGTAATGTATCATGCAGAAACAGCGAAAAAGCTGGAACATATTTTCTGGAAAGATATGGAGGGCTGCTTGGAGTTGACGTTAGAGGAGTACAACAAACGTTCGCTTCGCATACGTTTTCTGGAGTCGGTATCGAAGCTGATTTCACCGATTTTATAGGCACATCGTCATTTACCTTCGATCCCTACATGAGTGGGGACGAAGTTTTTTTTTATTTTTCAAAATTACTGTTAGGCTGAAGCCGTGAAGCGTGTTGTGCAATAGGAATAAAGTGGAATAGCAACGAAGTGCTTTCTTGGGGGAAGGGGAAAGTTTGTGCCGGGAAAAATGGGATTACACCAGTTCTATATGAAAGATGACTTGATCCGCGCCTATCTGCCACACACCGAATGGTTGAATCGAAACACATTCACCCGATTTATACAAAAATATCGATCGGTATATCTGAAACCGAATATGTCGCACATGGGGAAAGGAATCATGAAAGCGTGGAAGGTAGAAGGAGGATTTCGGCTGGTCAAAATGAAAGGGATAGCCCGGCAATTTAAGGGGAAGGAATCCTTGTTTAATGCGGTTCGTCAACAAGCGGCATCCACGCCTTATATTATTCAAAAGGCAATTGATTTAGCGGAAATAAAAGGCCGTCCTTTCGATATTCGAGTGATGATGATGCGAAATCGGTATAATCGTTGGCAATATGTTGGCATGCTGGCCAAGGTAGCAGGAAAATCAAGTGTGATTACGAACGTAAATCGTGGAGGCGGCTATGCGGTTGAGATTGATAAAGCCTTAGCTGCATCGCTTTCGTTGTCGAAATTGAATCAAAAAAGACTCATTCGCGAGTTGGTCCGTTTAAGCTATCGAATTTGCAATCGGTTTATCCGCTACAAATATTCCTCCCAAATCGGTGTCGATTTTGCCTTAGATCGCCAAGGGAAAATATGGGTCATAGAGGTCAATTTTGACTTTCCTTCCCACGAGCTCTTTGCCAGATTGAAAAATAAATCGATATATCGAGGAATAAAAGTCATTCGGCATTCATATCTAAAAGCGCTTAAATCCGGCAGCATTCAACGAAAATAAGCTTTTTTGCACGCTGGGGATCGGCAGGTCCTCGGCAAACCGCATCTCTTAGGGGATGCGGTTTGTTTGTTTTTGTATAAAGTGGGTGGGAATGGGGGAACCTTTTTAGCAAAATTACACGACAGGATGGCAGGTTTGAGATGATCTATATTTACAATGATTTCGGGGGAACGCATACTACTGTACTGGCTGCCACTTATCATCTTGAAAAGCTGGACGAAAAACGCGAACCCACAAAGGATGAAATATTAAATTCGCACAATTTTAATAAGCTGGTGTATCAAGATCGAGGAAAGCTGTATTATCACGGTGAAGATAAGGAAGGCAACAAGGTGTATACGCTCGGCAGAGGGAGATCTAAAATCCTCATTCCAGGTATTTTTAATCTGATCGATATGCTTCTGGAAGAAGAAGTTCTAAAAGAAAAAATCATTTTATCGAATACATCTCCAACCGTTCCCTTTGCTATGACTTGCGGAGGCATGCTTTCCCGTTGGTTGAAGATTGATTTTATTGGCGTACCCCTATTAGTCGTTGGGGCGAAGCAAGCTTATAAGGATATTATTCAACTGGTTCATCATACCAAACAGGTTGCCCATAGTTCGACTTCACAGCTGGTTATGCTCGAAAATAAAGAGTTTAAATGACAGGCGAATGGATTAAATCATATTTTACATAGAATAGGGGGATTGGGTATAATGGTCTAGGGAAAGGGAGGTTACGGGTATGGAAGAAATCACAAATGAAAACGAAACGACTTGCCATTCTACGAGTGACCGGAAAAGTCATCATTCAGACAAAACGAAAAGCAGTCTCATCAGCAGGCTAAATCGCATCGAAGGTCAAGTTCGTGGTGTCAAAGGCCTTATTGAAAAAGATACTTACTGTGATGATATATTAAATCAAATTGCCTCTATCCAATCCGCTCTAAATGGTGTCGGAAAGCTCTTGCTCGAGCATCATATGAAGAGCTGTGTCATTGAACGGATCCAAGATGGCGACCATGATGTGATTACCGAACTTTTAACGACGATGAATAAGTTGATGAAATGAACAAATAGGAATAAAGAAGAGCAGCCTTCCCAGTTGGAGGCTGCTTTTTTTGTATGAATGACAGGGAGGATCAAATGATTTCACTGGAATCAACGTTTTTGAGAAGGTCGCATGACATATCGGCTTTGAAATCACTGATATGATTGACTGCTTGTTCCTCTTCAATACCCAAAATATTTGTGAAAAAAAATAGCATATGTTGATATAACGTAGCGTATTTCTCAAGCTCTTTCGGATGTTCAGACAAATATTGCCGATGTTGATTTACAAGTTTTTCAGTGATTGGGCTCAATGAAGTTCCTCCAATAGGGATATGAAATCAATGTAACACATTCTATGGGAGAAATGTAGATGATTAATCAATTTTTAACGCTTCCCGCATTTAATAAGCCGATTTCCTGGACACTTTAAAGTTCCTACTTACTTTATTTTAGTTTATGTATTATTGTATGTATATACCCAATGAAAAGGAGAGATTTTCCATGAAAGCTTATGAAATACATGATGAATTTGGTCTTGATCAGCTGAAGTTAACCGAGCGCCCAATACCTGTTCCCGCTCCCGGTCAAGTACTTATCAAATTGCGGGCTGTATCCCTAAACGCACGAGATCTGGGCGTTATTAACGGGTTTTATAACCCGAATTTAAAGGAACCGCTCATTCCGATATCTGACGGCGTTGGTGAAGTTGTCGCTTTGGGAGAACAAACGTCCAGATTCAAAATAGGTGAGCGAGTAAGTGGTATTTTTACCCAGAGTTGGATTTCCGGCGAGCCGACGAAAGCGAACTGGCACAGCACGCTCGGAAGCCCATTGAATGGTCTGCTTGCTGAGTATGCGGTTCTTCCCGAAGAAGGATTAGTGAGAGTTCCGGAACATTTATCAGATGAAGAAGCGGCCTCGCTGCCTTGCGCAGGTGTGACGGCATGGCATGCTATCGTCGAAGAAGGCAAAGTCACAGCCGGTAAAACCGTTGTTGTGCAAGGGACGGGTGGAGTCTCCCTGTTCGCGCTTCAATTCGCCAAGCTTCACGGGGCTAACGTAATTGTAACATCAAGCAGTGACGAGAAACTCGAGCAGGCTAAGAAACTCGGTGCGGATTTCGGAATCAACTACAGACAAACACCTGAATGGGATCAAGTCGTACTAGATCTTACGAATGGTGTGGGAGCGGATCTAATCGTTGATCTTGGGGGATCGGCTACCTTGAATCGATCGATCTCAGCACTTAGAGTAGGCGGGCAGATCAGTATGATCGGCGGTCTATCTGGTTACCAAGTGGAAGGTTTTGCTATCATTCCGGCGATTATAAGAAAAGCGCGCCTTCAGGCGATCAACGTTGGCAGTCGCGACATGTTTGAGGCCATGAACCGTGCCATTGAGCAGAACACGCTTCGACCGGTTATCGATCGGGTTTTCCCATTTGAACATGCTGTCGATGCTCTTCAATATTTAGCAAGCGGGTCATATTTCGGAAAGATTTGCATCAAATTCTAATGGACTCCTTAAAATATAAAACAATCAGAACACTGAACTTAATGAGTTTAGTGTTTTTTTATAGGATTTCAAAACCGCCATTTAGGACAGCAGAGTTGATGACATGAAGGAGTGGGATAGTGAGATATGATGTCATAGCTGCAATTACAAAACCCAAAAGCAGAAAGTCTCTTTATCATTTTACAAGAGTGAGGAATTTGCCGGCTATTGCGCATTTCGACGCTCTATTTTCCAGCTATAAAGTAAATCCCCATTTCGAAGGTGAGCGCCGGCCAGAGGCCAGAGAAGTGGCGTATGCTGAATATTCGATTACAATTAATGCCCATCTAAAGATTCATGAAAGTATGATAGATACAGCAACCACACAGGAACAATTTCGGGCGTATCTGGACAGGCATGTATTTTTCTGGCCTACATTAAAGGATTGCCGGAAAATGATGGAGACCTACGCTCGAAGAGAACCGGAAGAAGCGTTTGCTGTCCTGGAGTTCGATGCTTTTTCTTTATTAATGGAGCATCACCGCGCAGTAAAGCTATCCAAATACGACTCGGGGAGCTCGCCGCGATTTCCAAACCGCTGTACTTATAAAAAGAGTCCGGAAATGTTTCTGCCTTTAGAGTACTTTAAGAGCATACTGAACAAAACAGTTCCTGCAAACGCTTCTGAAATAAGGGAGGTACTTATCGAAGAGCAGGTTATCAACGTGTCGAAGTATTTACGAGCTGTTTATGTCGATAATTGTAAAGCTATACCTGAGTGCTGGAGTGAGCTTGCGAAACCTCAGGCGGATTTGCAGGTTAGAAGTTCAAGATGAATAGCCTGGCATGTAAAGTTGGAATGGAGCTGCAAGAAACATTTTGGAGCAAATACTATGGCAGTGTGACGGACAAGTTTGGGGTAATCTGGCAACTAAACTTAGGGCTTGGCGACTGGTGACTATCCTTCACGAATAGCGAATTTTTAGAAGGAAAACAAAAATATAACAAGAACACACCAGACGGTGTGTTTTTTTTCATCTTGGAGGTCTAAAATTGGCGCTATCTCGGATCAATGGGCACAGGCCTAGGATTATTAATTGTTAAAAATATTCTGGCAATACATGAAAGCCGGTTCGGATCTTAAACTCTTCTTTATCTATGACGCTTCTGGAAGAGTCGGGACGCTGATTGATGCGTTAACGATGATATTCACACTAAGCATGCACGAAAGCTGACATGAAAGAGATTTAAAGAGGCTGCCTTCAGTTATCCACAAAAAACACCAAATATTTACAGTTCGTTTTTTGCCGTATGAGCTAAAAAAGTAACGATTGATCAAGGTGACGCGGTTTTCCAAAAAAAGGATATTCACTTGTCATAACCTTAACGAATGATGATTCTCTTGGGCTCTTGAACAGCCTTGTTCGCAGTATCCACCNATGGAACAGGTAGATCTTAAGCAGCTTTAAGACCTCCCATTGACTCTTATCCGTCTTTAGGTCAAGCGTGATGAGCAAACTAACGGCGAAGGCAATGAGAGATAAAAAAAGTTGGTTCCATACGGCATCGGGATCACAGCTATACAGATTCACAAGGTTTAAGTGTTGCTTAACCCACTTGAAAAAGAGTTCAATCTTCCAACGGTTCTTGTAAATGCGTGCCACTTCTGCCGCCGACAGATCCCAGCGACTCGTCAAAACCCGGTAGCGTCGTCCTTTGTGATCCACGAACTCAACCAAGCGAACAGGCTTGGTGGTTTTATTCGTGAGCACATCCACATCTCGGATGACCTGTGTTTGGCCCTGAACCGGCGATACCTCGCGTTCACTACCTTCTACAGGAAAAAGGTTTAGTTTATCCCGAACGCGTACCACAAAC
>NZ_JBHTHA010000010.1:0-83468 GCF_042676385.1 Paenibacillus sp. GCM10027628 | reverse complement strand
ATGTCCTTTTAAAATTGGACTAGTGCACGACCAAACAAATTGAATTATGAAACTGACTCCACTGTTCATGATTTTTTAGAGACACGTATGTACGTCGCAAAATTAGTTACTAATGCCAACGGGAGAAACTATAGTTTTGATGACTCCATTCGCTTTTTGTTAGATAGTGGCCTAGCCGCAGGTAAAACCGATAAGAGTGTTGAAGGCTTCAAAGGTCGCGACTTTCTTACTAGAGCTGAAGCTGTAACTTTTATAAAAAACTTAAAATCCAAGCAGGATTTGCTATACCCATCCCCAACGTTTGAGTATGCATATGATCCAACTACGTTAAAACTCAGCCCTTTTGAAAATTTTCCACTTGTCATAGATCAGCCACCTAATGATCAAAAGGAAAGTTATAGTAAAGTAACCTTCACTGCACCAAGCGCAGGATATACAGTGGTCCATTCACCTTCTTATCGTATTGAAGGGAAGGTCGATCATGGGGTGGGTGATGCTCTTAGCATTCAATTAGAGTACTGGGATTCCGGATTTTTCAAACCAGTGACGAACATAACCACCTCCATTAAAAGTGGTAAATTATCCTTGCCAATCGACCTCCCAAAAACAGGTGTATATAGAGTAACTGTAAAATCCGAATATGAAAGAGACGGGAAAAAAATGGATCAAAATATGACTCTTACCTCATTTTATGTAGAGTATAAGGCCGTGCACTCTGATTTAAAACTTATGGATCCTAATGAAGAAAGGGTTCGTGTTGGTGATCTTAAACTTACTTACTCAAACGGAAAAACCTTTATTAATGGGAAGATTCAAGTCATTAAAGGAGGAGCTGAACAAAACACAGTAAGAGGCGAAAAATTAAATTTCTACGATTTGCAAAATCAGCTTCTTGCAGAAGTTCCGATTACAGATTCCGAAACCCACTCCAATGTTGAAGTGAAAAATAATGAAATAAAAGAATTTACGATTTCGACGTTTGGTGATATCACTCATTATAGTAATGTCACGTTAACTGTAGGTTTACTGAACGAAATTAAAAACATTCGACCTCCCGGTCAGTAAGAAGGCTTGCTCATAGATATGAATATATACTGATCAGTTATTGAACTGTTCGGCCCCCGAATAAGTCCATTTGGTATCAAGATCAAGATCTGGATGGAGAGAAACGGAATGGGCTTGAAGGGAATTGCAGCAGTAACCCTCTTTCTAACGGGGGTATTTTTGGCGGGGTGCAATCAACAACCTCTCATAAGTGAACAAAATGAACCGAAATCCAGCGGCTCGCAGAGCTCTCAATCTGCTCCGCTTGTGACATCATCCAGTACGCCTGCGGAGCCAAAGAACCCGAAGCTTGAACTTCATGCTGTCGAACTTTCATCTCAGCAAGTGGACCTCTACGGTGATGGCGAACAGCATGAAGTCGCGCTGATCTCCTATACGGATGATAAGGGCAATCCGTATCTGTGGCAGGTGAAACTCGATGACCAACTAAAAGCATCGTTGGCGCAGCCTGAAGAGAGTTTATTTGCGCCCGCGGATATGAAGATCGAGGACTTGAATGGCGACGGTAAGCCTGAGATTCTCGTATATCGCTATAACACAGGTTCCGGTGGAGGGATCGGACTGCATATTTATTCCCCTTTGCAGGGGTGGGATCCTATATTTAGCGTCGAGAACCCGTTTGCCCCCTCCTCAATGGAGGGGAAAGAGCGGTACAGTGTCAAATACATTGGCGAATATAAGGTCAGCTTTGAGGATGATGTGACCGGTATGAAGACAATGATTCCGCTGGATGCTCACAAGTACGAAGGGATTGATATTCCATTAGAGAAAATCGGCACATGGGTAGACTCCATCTCGGCGTACTACTTTTCGGATAAAGAAGACGCAGGGGGAGCGAAAACCATCGTTGCAGAGCAGCGAATTATCGGAGTCACTCATCCAGATACGATTGCAAAGCTTAGAACTACTTATCATTGGAATGGAACCATTTACGTTCCAACAACAGTCGGTCTATATGATGAGCAGGACAATTTGCTGCAAACGCAAGCATTTGAAAGCTGAAAAGTAAAAAAGTCTGCCGCAGGGCAGACTTTTGCATTTTTAGCCGTTCAATTCGCGCTGAAGTACTAGCGCTTGTTTGGCTAGGTCCAGCCATTTCTCGGAGTGACCGAAAGGAAGCTGCACCCACTCCTTCATGGGCCGACCGCCCATAGGATCGAATGATTTTGCGCCTTCCAAGGCTAACGTATCGGAAAGCGGCGTACCGCGCAGTTTGAAGATCATGTGATCCTGGAAAAATCCGGCGAAAGCTTTCCCCCCGATTTTCAAACATGGCATGCCGAACATTTTTGAACTCTGGGCATCGTCGGTTACTTTGAGCTCGTCCGTTATTTCTTGATAAAGTGTTTGCGGATCCATCTAGAGCCTCCAACCTAAATTTTGTAATTATATTTTCTTATATTATTATTAACATAGTTCCTACTATTGAAAAGTAAAATTTAAGGAGAATTCAAATGTCCGCAGAAAAAGGTACCAAAGAAAATCCATGGCAATTAAAAACGCCGCCGCTATCTTCCGAATATGAAATGTATAAAGATGAAAAAGACGGAAAAGAAATCCTGGTTTGTACCGTAGGTAAAACGGTGTTGCATTATGACTATCGCTGCATTAGCGATCTGCATGCGATGCTGAAGCAGCATGGCGATTGGATGGAGCTAGGCAGCGCTGATGAACAGAAACCTGCCAAAGAAGGATCGGTCGAGGCTTGGGGACGTTCGCCTGAGAATCCGGTCGGAGGCTGGTACGGGCTCAAAAAAGGATTCCGCGGCCGCTTTGGCATGTATCTCCCGCCATTATTGGAAGAATTGGGGCTCGCGGAAGTGGAGCACAATCCAAGGAACAACCGGATGAGAGCAAAATAAAGCGTACAACAACAAACAGGAAGTGTACAACTGTAAAGGTGTTTTTCATCGTTACAAGTGGCCAGGGGAAATGATCTCGTGTCTCTAACGATGTTTTGAATGCTTGCAGACGAGATAAAAAGCAGCTGTGTACGCTGAGCGTAGCTGGAAAGATGATTTTCATCGTAAAAGACATGCGGGGATGCTACAAGCGTGTCTCTAACGATATTTTTCATCTTTCCAGACGAGAAGATGGAGGATTGACAAGGCAAGTTCGCTACCAATCGTACGACTAGAGATAAGGAGCTGGCCATCGGCCAGCTCCTTATCTCATTCTGCTTTTGAGTAATGCTTCGTACTTTTCCATGTCATCCGGAAGTGGCACATAATTGCAATAATGAATATCGTCTCTGCCGTTAATCCGAAAAAAGGATACGAGTTTGTAGCGAATCGACGCCTCAATCGGTTGATGGTAAAATTCAAAAATCATTTCCGCTTTTTGTTGGACATGATAATCGTTCCACCACATCTTAAAGTGTGCGCTTTTCGCAATCAGCTCATCTCTGAACTGGCCGAACCACGGATCGTGCATATGCAAATCATGATAACCTCGAAAGACGCCTGCTGCGTACTTGGCTGCTTCTTCCCAGTTGATTACCCTCCGTTTGAGCTCCTCGTTCA
Organism: Paenibacillus sp. GCM10027628; assembly: GCF_042676385.1. NCBI lineage: Bacteria > Bacillati > Bacillota > Bacilli > Caryophanales > Paenibacillaceae > Paenibacillus > Paenibacillus sp. GCM10027628. Next base: position 79,881 of record NZ_JBHTHA010000010.1, on the reverse strand, counting down.
TGAAAATCAGCCATACCATATTTTTTCCATTGTCGTCAGTGGCCGCATCCATAGGGTAAATCAGATTGCCTATTTCATTATGAAGGATTACGTTTGTTTTCGCACCGACCACAAAGGCAGGAAAGTGCGATGAATGAATCACTGCTTCCAGCTCTGAAGTTAGCACTTGGTCCATCGGAGGGGGAACGGGAGAGCTCGAAAAACCGCCCAAGGTAAGCAGATGAACCTTCTCATCCTCGGTTAACCGAAGTACATTTCCGATGCTGGCAAGCACTTCTTTAGAGACGTTGATTTCTCTTCCTTGCTCTAACCAGGTATACCAAGTGATGCTGACGCCGGCCAAATAGGCGACTTCCTCCCGGCGCAGACCGGCCGTTCTTCGAAGTCCGCTGCCGACAGCTATATTCAGATCCTGAGGGGAAACTTCAGCTCGTTTGGCCTTGAGGAATTCCCCTAGTGTTTTTATGTTTTTTCCGCTAGACAACGCTTGATCAACTCCTTTGCGAATTGGGATCGATAATCCATCAACCTGGGTTCATAGCTCAAGTTTACTCTTATCGCGTTACGAATGCCACAATGAAGATGCATGCATATCTCCCTGGTAGTGGTGATACCAGTAACAACAAAAACTGTTTGCCTCTACGATAGCCAGCTACAATGAATGCATATCAATCAAGGAGGCAATTTTGATGAAATCTATAAATCTTCAACAAACTGGTGGTTTAGAAACTTTACGCGTACAGGAGTCTCCGGATATCAAACCGCTGCCCGGCATGATTACTATCGATGTCGCCTTTGCCGGCGTTGGATATGTGGATGTCATGCTTCGCCGGGGCGATTTTGGACCGTTAATTCCTTTTCCTATAACTCCCGGATTGGAGGTCTCTGGGTATGTACGTGAAATTGGCGAGGGTGTCGAGGGATTCCACGTCGGTCAGCCTGTAGCGGCTATGTTGCTGTCGACGTTTGGCGGCTATGCGTCAATCGTGCAAGCCAAGCCGGAATTTACGATTCCTCTGGACCAAACAAGTATCGATATGGCTACGGCAGCCGCAGCGATTGTGAATTTAACAACCGCCTATATGGCTGTTAAACAAGTGGCAAAAGTTCAACCTGGCGATCAGGTGCTTGTCCATGGAGCGGTTGGCGGACTTGGCAGTTATTTGGGTCAAGTGGCCAAACGGCTGGGGGCGGGTAGCGTATTTGGAACAGTCGGTCATCCGGATAAGATCCAGCATGCGGCAAATCTTAGTTATGATGAGTTGTTTGTCAGGTCTGATTATGTCAACCAGATCCAGCAAGTAACGAAGGGGCAGGGCGTTCACGCAGTGTTTGATCCGATTGGCGGAGAAATGAGGAAACAGAGCCTGGAAGTGCTTAGACCGCTTGGGCAGCTAGTTATTGTGGGGAATGCAAGCGGCCGTGATGACGTAGCGCAATCATCCAACGAGTTATGGCTTCGTAATAAAACTGTGGCCGGGTTTGCGCTGGGGGAATATAGCCGGTTTGCGCCGGATGAAATCGGTAAGGCGGCGGGAGAAGCATTGCAGCTAATCGCCAAACATGGGATTCATACGGAAATTTTCGGTATCTACCCGTTGGAAAAAGCTTCAGAAGCGCATGCTTTGTTGGAGACTGGGAATACAGTAGGCAAACTGCTGCTCCAGATGTAATACGTACACGCGAAAAAAAGAAGCTAAGTCATGATGCCACCGCGCATTTGACTTAACTTCTTTTTTTGCTCAGTTCGACATTGACAAGATGAAAAACTCTTGCTAACATCATATTAATAACACCTTGGGATTAATTATCGTATACTTCATCTTAAATTGTTATATTATCAGCCTTTTTTATAGAATATAGTATATTTTTTTCTTTAATTAATAACATGAGTGGATTAATAGAGGGTGGCTAAGATGGAAATCAACAAGCATGACCAGGAATTTATTAAAAAGAAGAATAAAAACATGGTACTCGACCTCATCAAGAGCAGTCGTCCGATTTCCAGAGCCGAGATTGCCAAAATGACCTCCATGAGCCCAACCTCTGTCGGCCGCATCGTTAGCGAGCTTTGCCAAATGGGTCTTGTGAAAGAAACGGATCAATATTCTTCCGGCGTAGGCAGAAAAGCGACTCTGCTAGATATTGATGCCGGTTCCGTGCTCGCAATCGGGGTGCAGATGGATAAAGGCTTAATCAAAATCGGCATTGTTGACTTCGATGGCCGAATCGTCGTGGAAAAGCGAATAACAAGACTCTATCATTTGGATGATCCGGCCCAAGTAGCGGTGGAACTATCGGAGCAAATCAAAGCGCTTATCGACGCCGAGCATATTGAAACTGCGAAAATCATCGGAATCGGAATCGGCGTTCCAGGGATAATTGATACGGACAAAGGCATGATCGTTTTCTCCTCGCAATTAGGCTGGAAAAATGTGAGCTTTGCTTCACTGGTACAATCCCGGTTAAACATGCCGACCGTCATCGATAACGACCTCAAAGTCAAGGCTTTAGGAGAAAATTATTACGGATTCGTCAAAGGCTCCAAAAGAGCCGTCCTGCTTGGATTCGGAAGCGGGGTCGGTTCCGCGCTGGTGATTGACGGTACGGTTTACCGTGGAGAATCCAACATCGCCGGTGAGATCGGCCATTCGACCATTGATCCGAACGGCATGCTCTGCGAATGCGGGAAACGAGGTTGTCTACAAACCTACATCGCTGATTTCACGCTTATCCAGGAAGCGAATAAAGTGAAACCCATTGCCAGTATTCAAGAGATTTTCGATAGCATGCGGAACAACGAGACATGGGCGTTACATATTATTGACCGGGCATGCACGTATATTGCGATCACAGTGAGCAATGTTGTGTGCATGTATAATCCGGAAACGATCATTCTGAGCGGGGACTTGATTGAACAGCATCCGGAAATGCTGGAAACCGTGAAACAGAAGATCAATCATTTTATTTGGGGGCCATTTAACGGTACTTATCATTTGGTTAGTTCGAAACTCCAAGATATAGGCGTAATCGTCGGTGCAGCCACACTGACCTTGCAACAATATTTGGATCATGAAATTTAATGAATGAGGAGGAATTAAGATGGATCAAGTATTGCTGGAAGAATACCGCGGAGAAACGCTGGAATGCGTGCATCGCGGGCACATTTGCGGAGTCACGCATACAGGAGAAGTGAAATATGTAGTGGGAGATCCCGATGCGGTCACATTCTTGAGATCGGCCGGCAAGCCTTTTCAGGCGATTCCTGTTCTGCGACATGGCGCCGACGTCCAATTCGGTTTAACCGGCAAGGAAACGGCCATTATGATCGGATCACATCGAGCCGAGCCCTTCCATGTCGAAGCTCTAGAGTCTATGCTCCGGAAGATCGGGGTATCTGAACATGAGCTCGTCTGTCACCCGACCTATCCGCTTAGCGTTTACGCGACGGAGAACTTACTTCGCAAGCAAGCGCCCAAACGTTCGATTTATCACAATTGCTCCGGCAAACATCTGGGCATTTTAGCTCTGTGCAAATGGATGGGATATCCGCTGGAGACGTATTTTGAACCTCAACATCCGGCGCAGGTCGAAATATTGGAAACGCTTTCGTATTTGTCGGAATGTCCAGTCGATCGAATTCAAATCGGAACAGATGGCTGCGGGTTCCCTGTGTTTGCTATCCCACTACAAAACTTGGCCACAGCGTTCCTTAAACTGGCCTGCCCGGAACTTATCGAGGATGCTTCCATCCGTTCAGCAGTCGAGAAAATGGTTGGTCTCATGAATGAACATTATGAGATGGTCGCCGGCTCGGATCGAATCTGCTCAGCACTGCTCATGGATTCGAATATCGTCGCGAAGGGCGGCGCCAAAGGGGTTTACTGCTTCGGGCTTAAAAAAGAGAAGCTGGGCTTCGCTTTGAAAGTTCTCGACGGCTCAGAGGATGAATGGCCGATCCTTGTAGCCTCGATTCTGGAGCAGATCCATTACGACAATGAGAATACGATTCGCAGTATGTATGAGCTTGCGCCAATAGAAATCAAGAACGATAACAAGAAAGTGATCGGGCGCAATACCGCTGTGTTCACACTGCAAGTTTTGGAATAACCAAGGTGTTATGAAATTTGTCAAAGTAAATCCAGCGAAAGCTTCGACAAGTTGCATATAAAATTTATTTACAAAACGGGAGGGGTTATTTTGAAAAAAAGAATGTTAGTCCTGGTGATGTGCATGGTTCTTATGCTGACGGCCGGACTTGTCGGCTGCTCCAGTCAGCCTGCGGGCAATACAGGTCAAAGCACAGAAAAAAAAGTGAAAATTTCTTACCTGGATCCGCTTCCTAGTCCGGAACGAACAGCACTGATGCAAGATTTCATCAAACAATTCCAAGCGAAAAACCCGAACATTGAAGTCGAGTACACCTCTGTGCCTTGGGATGAAGCGAATAAGAAATGGATGGCGCTCGGCGCTGCCAAGCAGCTTCCTGACGTCCTCAGCATTGACGATACTTCCTTAGTGGCCATGGCTTCTGCCGGTTATATCGAAAATTTGCAGCCTTATTATGACAAATGGGATCAGCTAAATAATTTGACCGAAGCGGTTAAGCAAGCAAGAAATAAATATCAGGGCAAGGTATATGCAATACCTGACGGATTCTTATTGCAAGGTTTATTTATCAGAAACGATTGGTTTAAAGAGAAAAACTTACCTGAGAAAATCGAGACTTGGGACGATTATTTCAAATTATCCCAGCAGTTGACGGACGCTTCCAACGGCAGATACGGTATTTCGTTCCGTGGCGGTGCGAACGGTATTCTTCGGGCGATGGAATACGTCATGGCGGCTACGCACAGCGACAGCTGGTTTGACAAGGATGGAAAATCCATCTTATACAAACCGGAAGCGCAAGCGGCTTTCAAGAAATTCTATGATATCTATTTAAATGGAAATTCTCCGAAAGAATCGCTGAACTGGGGATTCAATGAAATGGTGCAAGGCTTCTTGAACGGTCAGACCGCCATTCTGAATCAAACGCCTGAAGTCATCGTCACCGCACAGAAGAACATGAAGGAAGGCACATGGACGGTCGTGCCGATGCCGAAATCGGATGACGGCAAACGTTATATTTTCTGGGGATATACAGCTGCTTATGCGATGGCGTCCAACTCGGAACATAAAGACGCTGCCTGGAAGTTCATTCAGTTCCTGAGTTCGCCGGAGATCAATCTGCAATACGGGATTAAGAATTCGACAATCCCTATCTATAAGGACAATTTGAAAGATCCGTTCTTCAATAAAGGTCCGATTGCGGGGTATGCGGCAGCGATGGCGGATTCGAACATCGTATTTGCCGGACCTCCGAGCCATTTGACGAAGCTGGGCCAATTCTCGGGTACATTTGCGGTACAAGAAACGCAAAAATATTTGACCAAAGCGCAGTCCCTTGAGGATACGATCAAACATTTGGCGGATTTCCTGACTAAGGAGCAGCAGGATTACTTGAAAAATAATAAGTAATATCAAATCAATGGGATAGCTGGAACTGCGGCTTAAGTTCCGGCTATTCTTTCCTCAAGCGAAAAGGCGGTGAAGCAGCTTTGAAAATGAGATTGAAACAATGGGAACCTTATTTGCTCATTGCGCCTGCAATTATTATCCTTTTAGCATTCTTCGCATATCCGCTCTTGCAAGGATTTAAGCTTGCCTTCATGCATTATATTTTGTTCGAGCCGAACGATATCCATTTTTCAGGTTTGGACAATTTCATAGCCTTGCTTTCGGATAACAATTTACTGCGGATTTTATGGAATTCACTCATATGGGTTGTATTAACGGTCGGATTGCAATTCTTGCTAGGTTTTATTCTTGCGCTAGCTTTGAATACGAGATTTAAAGGCAAAAACATCTATCAATCCATCGTATTTCTGCCGTGGGCGGTGTCTGCTTTTTTGATCGGGATGATCTTTAAGTGGATGTTTAACGAGCAAAACGGACTGATCAATTATTTGTTAATTCAATTGGGAGTGATCGATAAGGGGATATCCTTTCTGGCGATTCCTAATCTTTCGATATTTCCTATTATCATCGCAATGGTTTGGTACGGCGTGCCCTTTTTCGGGATCATGCTGCTCGCCGCACTGCAGTCGGTGCCGAAGGATATCTATGAATCCGCTGATATCGACGGGGCGAACCGCTTGACGAAACTATTTGCCGTGACCATTCCTTATATTAAGCCAACCATTATTCTAACCGTTTTGCTCCGGGTCATTTGGGTGTTCAATTCGGCGGATCTCATCTATATCATGACAAACGGGGGGCCTGCGAACACATCGCATAACCTTTCATCGTATATTTTCAACCAGATTTCTTATACGACTGACTTCGGTCAAGCGTCTGCTCTGGGCGTTCTCATGCTGATCATTTTGGTCATTTACACGTTACTTTTTCTCCGAGCAACCAAATACGACGATGCAGGTGATTTCTAATGACTTCCTTTGGACGAAAGGTTGCCCCTGAACTGGTTAGATGGGTGGCACTGGTGCTTTTTCCGCTGGGTACGCTGCTTCCCTTCTATTGGATGTTTGTGACTTCATTGAAAACAAGGCAAGAAATCTATAGCGGCCATTTGAGACTATGGCCCAAGGAATTGACATGGTCGAATTATACAGACACGTTGCAGAATACCAACTTTCCCCAATACTTATTGAATAGTTTTGCTGTCAGCATAAGCAGCTCGGCCCTAGTTTTGCTTGCCTCCATTTTGGGTGGTTACAGCTTGGCCAGGTATCAATTTAAAGGCAAAAAGCTGGTTCTTCTTTCATTTTTGGCTACGCAAATGGTTCCGGTCATGGTGATCCTGGTGCCATTATTTATCACATTCAGCCAAATTCATCTCTTAAACAAGCTGCCGTCGCTGATCATTGCGTATACGGCTATGAATATTCCTTTTTGCTTAATCACGATGTCCAGCTTCTTTCAGCGTATCCCCGTTTCTTTGGAAGAAGCAGCGATGATTGACGGATGCAACAAATTTCAAACGATGGTCAGAGTTATTTTGCCAATTATGCAGCCGGGCATTGTGGCGACTTTTGTTTTTGCTTTTATCGGGGCCTGGAACGATTTGTTTTTCGGAGTCATGTTCACGAATAGCGAATCAGCCAAAACCGTTCCGGTCGGTTTAAGCAGTTTTGTTCAAAAATTCGATATCAACTGGGGGCAGATGAGTGCGGCGGGCATAATCTCGTTAATTCCGGTCGTCATCATGTTTGCTTTCGTGCAAAAATATATCGTTGCCGGATTAACCCAAGGAGCCGTGAAAGGGTAGGTGAAAACTGTGCTGCTTGAAGTGATTGCTACAAGCGTTCGGGATGTTATAACTGCCGAGGAAAACGGCGCTGATCGGATCGAATTGATTACAGGGATACTGGAAGGCGGACTGACGCCTAGCTATGGTTTGATTGAAGCTGCTGTTCAGGCTACCAAACTTCCAGTACAAGTGATGATTCGCCCGCACAGCTATTCTTTTTGCTATGATCAGGACGATATTGCCGCCATGGTCGCAGATATACGGATTGCTAGAGAGCTTGGAGCTGCCGGCGTCGTTCTGGGTGCACTAACAACCGAGAATCGCGTGGATATCGAAGCGGTGAGTAGGTTGCTGGAAGCATGTGTCGGTTTTTCCGTTACTTTCCATCGAGCCTTCGATGAAGTGACTGATCTGGAGGAAGCGCTGGGCGAGCTTAGCAGGTTTCCGCAGATTGACCGTGTGCTTACCTCTGGCGGGAAGTCCAATGTACTTGACGCTGTTCAAGAAATGAAACGTCTTGTTGCATGGAGTAAGCAATCGTCTATTCAAATTTTAGCAGGAAGCGGACTTACGCAAGAAGCTTTACCTGCGTTTCTGGCGGAAACTGGCGTTCAAGAGGTACATTTCGGAAAAGGTGTGAGGATCGATAACGATCCGCTCAGACCGATAGACCCTCGTCGGGTTAAACAGATAAACGGAATGCTTAAGAGTATTTAGAAATATTCGGCCTTCGTTGGTTCCACTTTTAAAGAGTCCAGTTTCTGGGCTCTTTTTGGCTGTACAGGAAATTATGCAAGATGCTGATTGTGGATAAATGAGCATGGAACCTCATAAGCATGTGTGTTTGGCTGATGTTTTCGCTGGGGTTTGACCACCGCCATGCGTAGGCGCTACAACGTGTGTCCAGGAATCATGTTAGGCTTACTTCACCTTAGTTTTCTGATTTTGTCTTTAAAGAACGAACGTTCGCTTTTAGCGGCCGAAGAGTCGCTAAAAGGGGGAGAAATCTCGTCCAAGGATCGATTAAAGAACAAAGGTCCATATATAACGAACATGGTTCTTAAATTTGAGACCATTGTTCTTTCTAGACCCGTTTGGAACATTTCTCCATTGAAATTGAGTCAAACAGGCGCTCTAATAGCGACCCAAATTCTCTAATCTGCTGACTGTACCTATTTTCAATCACCCGCAGGGTGATTTTGTTCTTTTTAAAGGACTGAAGGGCACGCCTATTTTCACAAAGATAGTTTCTTGCATACAGGCTATTGGATTCAAGTCCATGCCTCTAATAGGTTAATAACATACTATAGGCGTAGAAGGAGGCGCTGGAAAATTAATGTAAAACCGTCATGCAAGGTGAGGAGGTGTATGCATGTGAAACTTGGCAAAGCAATTGAAAAAAAACGAAGTAAATTCAGCAAGCGGGTAAGAAGAAAAGGGGTAGTATCTCAAATAAAGAAAAAAGCTAGTAAGATTTCGAAGCGAAAACCTGCAAAACGAAATAAATGTAGCCGCAAACGCGTAATTTATCTAATCCCTGGCCCCCGGGGAGCTCGGGGTAAACGAGGGAGACAAGGGGTGCCGGGACCGCAGGGACCTCAAGGTATGCAAGGGGTTCCGGGAATTCAGGGAGAACAAGGAATACAAGGATTGCAAGGGCTTCATGGAGCTCAGGGTCCTCGGGGAGAGCGGGGGAAAAAGGGGTCGAAAGGAGCCCCGGGACAACAAGGTGAGCCCGGATTACCGGGCACGCAAGGCCCTCCCGGACCTCAAGGGGCGCAAGGGCTGCAGGGTACGCAAGGCCCTCCCGGACCTCAAGGACCGCAAGGGCTGCAGGGTACGCAAGGCCCTCCCGGACCTCAAGGACCGCAAGGGCTACAGGGTACGCAAGGCCCGCCAGGTCCACCGGGACCGCTGCCTAACGTTGCCATCGTACCAACGGTGGATCGATATCTAAATATACCCGATTCGGATTTGTTAACTCCTATCGTAATTCCAGCCAATTTATTTACAGACGATAATGGCCAGACAATCACCCTGTTTTCGGGACTTGGCCAGAATAGCTATTATAACCTCTTCCTGAACGGGATTTTACAAGAAGGCAATGTATATAGTCTCAATTCCAATTCATTGATCTTGAATGCCAATAACGGCATTATCTATGCGGGTACGCCGATTATATTGGAAATCCTCGAGTTCGAAGCCATCGTCTCATAAAATAGTCTGGCACAATTGATAATTACGCCCTTCCCTTTCTATAAAACTAGCATTCACTATAAGAAAGGGGGTGATAGAAATGGCAATTATCAAACCATTTGTTGATAGCAGAAGATTTTCTTCCACAGCAGGCTCAGGAACGGGTACTGGAGCTACCTTTGCAATTGCTTCTACGGCATTTACGACGGATACCGGCGCAACTGCTACTACTTTTCCTGCTTCATATGGCTATTACAATCTTTATATCAATGCTGTGCTTCAGGTTTCCAGTACTTCCACGATGACCACTACGGCGATCACGATCCCGGGCGGCGACGTGCTGGACCCGGCGATACCAATTATTGTTGAATTTGTTGTTAACTAATAAATAATAAAAAGGAGATGGACCCAAATGGCAATTATTAAACCCTTAATTACATCCAGAAGATTTAATTCCACGATCGGAGCGGGAACGGGAACCGGCGCGACGTTTGCAATAGCTGCGACAGCCTTCACGAATGACGCCGGCGCGGCGGCTACTGCTTTTCCAGGCTCATTTGCTTATTACAATCTTTACATTAATGCGATGATTCAAGAAGGCGGCACTTCTACAGTTACCACCACTACGCTTACCATTCCAGGCGGAGATGTACTTGATCCGGCAACTCCGGTTATCGTTGAATTTGTCATCAACTAATAGGATTAAGTAATAGGAACGGGTCCCGTAAAGTTGCTTTTTAACGGTTGCCCTTCTTTATAATACAAATGCGGTGAAAGCAGAATAAAAAAGATATGAACGTCCGGAAACCCATACTCACATAATCGTTGATAGAGCCCTTGAACAATGCGATCATGCAGCTCCTGATCCCTTGGGAACATGAGAATTTCCAAAGACTGCGGTGAATTCGTTATTTGTTCCACGAGGAGGAGCTCTATTTTTATTTTTTGCTGCGGCACGCCTGTGAGCTGGGAAAACTCTTGAATGATCGTATTTGAAATCGAAGAGATGAAGTCTTTGCTGAATCCTTTAAATCTGAGATAGGGCATGTAGTTTCCTTCTTTGCAATGGAATAGGAGAATCTAAGTTTAGTCAAAAAAATGCGGAGGTACAAAACCATTATTAGATGAAACCCATCTCATTAATAGATGAATCAGTAGAAAAGAGCAAAATAACAAAGAAATTCTATCGGAATTTAATACAATTGGATTGCAGGTCGCATAAGCGTATGATACGATCCCCTATAAACCGATGGCTCAGGTCATTCGTCGAAAGGGGATAGTTTTCATGAAATTCGCATTGTTCAGCCTTGTGATGAATCTTCCTAATGCCGTGACTGGAGAAACGCTGACTGTACAGCAGAAGTTCCAGAATATTTTGAATCAGGCCACTCTTGCCGAAGAGCTCGGGTTTGACGCCTATGGCGTAGGCGAGCGCCACGGATCCCCCTTCCTGTCGTCCTCCCCTCCTATCATTCTTACGGCAATTGCCGCCAGAACCTCACGCATTCGCTTGCTGACCACGGTGACGGTTTTAAGCGTTCTCGATCCCGTACGCGTGGCTGAAGATTACGCCACACTTGATCATCTTTCCAATGGACGACTGGAGCTTATTATCGGCAAAGGCAATGACCCGCGCCATTATCCGCTCTTCGGCATTTCGGAAGAGGAGCAATGGGAATCGCTTGCGGAACGATATTCGCTGCTCAAACGATTGTGGAATGAGGAAAATGTCACTTGGCAGGGAAAGTATCGTCCGTCTCTGACGAACGTAACCACGGAGCCGAGACCCTTTCAACAACCCATCCCTGTATGGCATGGCAGCGCATCCAGCACGCTTTCTACAGAGCTGGCTGCGAGATATGGCGAACCGATTTTCTCATCCAATACCTTTCATCCGCAAGCTAAATACAAAGCGCTTATCGATCACTATCGGGAACGCTTATCCTATTATGGCCATGATCCCAAGACTGCAATCGTCGGAGCAGGCGCGGGCAGCTTGTATTTAGCGAACACCAAGGAGGAGGCAATCAAGCGCTTTAGTCCTTACTATAAAGCCTTTCAAGCGACAGCCTCCGCACAGCATAACCAATCGCCATTCAAAGATCTCGATGATAACATCGCAAACGGCCCCATCCTGGTTGGCAGTGCGGATAGTGTCATTGAGAAGATCTTGAATTACCATGAGGCCTTTGGGCATCAAGTGCTTAGCATAAGTGTGGATGGACTCAGCGAAGCCGAGCAGCGCGAGCAAATCGAGCGGTTCGCAGCTGAAGTGGCGCCGGTACTGCGGCGTGAAATTCCCAGCACAGTTTGGAGTCGTAATCCTAAATAATTTTTTATTTAAAAAAAGGAAATTTGACAGCTAAGGTCTAAATGGTTAACATGACTCGAATTTGATGGCCGGAATGGTGAATCCAATGAACAGAATGTTAACATCTGCTGAACGAATCAAACAGTTGAGAGCCCAGCAATTAATGGACTCATTCATGGATCTGACTTCGGACGGCATTGTGGTTGTTGATTTGGAAGGGAAAGTCATAGAGGTTAATAAAGGATTTGAAGAATTGCATGGTTGGACCAGGGAAGAAGTGATTGGCAAGGTGTTGCCAATGACACCTGAAGAATGCAAAGAGGATGTATTCCGCCTTTATGAACGAATCATAGCCGGAGAACAGTTCTCGAATCAAGAAAGTTTGAAAATGCGCAAAGACGGCAGCAGCTTTATTGCGAATGTCACCATTTCAACACTAAAGGATGAGAATGGCAAGGTTGTTGCATTTGTAGGGATTGAAAGAGATATTACCCCGAGGAAAAAAGCGGAAGAAGAGCTCAAAGAGAGCGAAGAGAGATACCGGGTGCTGGTTGAATGCTCGCCTGAACCGATCGTCGTTTATTCGAATGGCCGCATTTCCTATGCCAATGCTGCAGCGGCCAGGCTCGTCGGTGCTGCGTCTTCCGAAGCGCTTATCGGAAAACGTGTATTCCGTTTTATTCATCCGGCGTATTTAACTTTAACCAAGCAGGTTCAAACGCAGCTCCAAGAAGGTAAGGCCTCCGAACTGATCGAGATTAAACTCATACGGTTGGACGGTGAGGCCATTGATGTAGAAGTCCGGGCGGTTCCTGTTAAATTTCAGGGCAGTGTATCTGTGCAATTATTATTCAGGGACGTGACGGACCGTAAAAGGGCGGAGTCCAAGCTGATTGAAAGCGAAAACCAGTTCCGACGGTTGTTAAAGCTTTCACCTGAACCGATCGTCCTGCACTGTAATGGCATCATTCAATTCGTCAACGATATTGGCAGCAGACTTTTTAAGGGGGATACAGATCAAGAGATCATTAATCGCCATATTCTTGATTTTTTCTTGCCTGAGGAACATGCGGCGATTATCAGCCGGTTAAATCAATCGCTGCAAGCAGACGATTTTCTTGAATTTAAAGGGTATAAGATGAAAAGGCTGGACGGCGTCATTCTTGATGTTGAAATCTCATCCATCTATGTACACAGGCAGATGGGTTCCCCCGTAATCCAAAGCGTCGTTCGGGATATGACGGAACGCATGAAGACGGAAGAGTATGTACGGACATCGGAGAAGCTTGCGATCGTCGGCCAGCTTGCTGCGGGAATTGCCCATGAAATTCGCAATCCTTTAACATCGTTGAAAGGTTTCGCACAAATGTTGAAGGCTAGAAACACTGATTATGTTGACATCATGCTGGATGAACTGGACAGGATTAATTACATTGTGAATGAATTTATGACCATCGCCAAACCCCATTCTGTCATCTATACGGAGCATGAACTCCAATCTTTAGTTCTGAGTGTCGTGCATTTTATGGAACCTCAGGCGCTCTTGTTCAACGTGAATTTAAAATTGGCTGTAGAGATGCAAATGCGGCCCGTTCGATGCGAACCGAATCAAATCAAGCAGGTCATCATGAATATTATTAAAAATGCGATCGAGTCCATGCCTAGTGGCGGCATTGTGCAAATCTCGTTAAGGCAACTAGATGAAGAGACGGCATTGATCTGTATCGAAGATCATGGAATCGGCATTCCGGAGGATTATCTGGCAAAGCTTGGAGAACCGTTTTTTTCGATGAAGGAAAAAGGGACAGGCCTAGGCTTAATGGTTTGTCAACAAATTGTGAAAGCTCATAACGGCAAATTGTCCATACGCAGTAAAATCAATCAGGGAACCACTGTAGAAATTGAGCTCCCTTGCCATTCTGATTGTTAAAGAAGTTCTTGTTTGATGAATTGAAATAGGTTTGCGCAGGCCAACTTCAAGGGGTGTTCTGCAGCTTTATATAGGATACCGCAAGCCATGTCGATGCTGTTACTTTGCAATATGCGTGTTGTAGTTCCTGAAGGAGCGGGATTCAAACTAATCTTCGGCACGAGTGCGATGCCTAACCCGCTCTCGACATAATATTTCAAAGCCATCATGCTGCCGATCTCCATAGAGTCTAACGGAGCTCTGCCTGATTCCTGCAAAATAATTTCAAGTTTTTTGCGGTACGGGCAGTTGGCCGATGTGATGAGCAATCGATGACCCCGGAGATCCTCCGGCCGGATGGCATCCTTTTGGGCAAGCGGATGCTTCTCCGGCATCAACAGCACGAACGTTTCGATAAAGAGCGGCTCAAAATAAAGATCGGATGCAAGATCCGGCGCCGAACAAAGCGCAAGATCGAGTTCTCCGCGGAGCAGTCGTTCGCTCAATGTTGGCGTACTCGCAATATCTACGGAGATACGTATTTTGGGAAATTGAGCCAGAAATTTTTGTAATATGCCTGGCAATCGATAGCTGGCGGTGGGCTCGGTGACACCTAACCGGATGTGCCCCGTTTCGCCCGACTGCAGATCCGACATACTCGTTTGCAATTGTTCCAGATCTTTTACAATTTGCACGCATTGTTCGTGAAACAGCCTGCCCGCTTCGGTTAAGCGGATTTTTTTCCCCCGCTCGATCAATTGAACGCCAAGATCGGCCTCCAGTTTCTGTATTTGCATCGTGACGGTGGACTGGGCATAGTTCATGGCTTCGGCTGCACGGTTAAAACTTCCGTGAATCACGATCAGTTGAAAGGTTTTCAATGTTTTAAGATCCATCCTGGGTCACCTCTGGTATCAAGATCAATAATATTGAATTCGATGTTTAATTAATTCAATTATACAAAAGGATAGCCGCGATATAAACTAACATTGAACCATACACAGACAAGGAGTGATCCATCATGGATATGACCAATAAAGTAGCTCTCGTTACTGGCGGCGGTACGGGAATCGGCAGGGCGACCAGCCTGCTTCTAGCGAAACGCGGAGCTATCGTCGCAGTCAACTACTCACGGTCCGCTTCTGACGCGGATGAAACTGTACAAATAATCCGAAGCGAAGGCGGGCGCGCGATCGCGATTCAAGCCGATGTTTCGAAAGACCAGGAAGTAAGAAACATGGTCGAGCTCATTGTTCAGCAATTTGGGACAGTCGATCTGCTCGTTAATAATGCCAGCATCACCCGCCACATCCCTTTGGACGACCTGGAGGCCGCGACGGAAGACGTATGGGATGAGCTGTACGCAGTGAATGTCAAAGGGATGTTTAACTGCGCGCGAGCCGTTGCTCCCTGGATGAAGAAAAGTAAGCAAGGTGCCATTGTGAACGTCGGCAGCATAGCGGGAATAACCGGAGTGGGCTCCTCACTGCCTTACGCCGTATCTAAAGCTGCGGTGCATGGACTTACCAAATCGCTATCACGCGCACTGGCGCCGGAAATCAGAGTGTGCAGTGTGGCGCCGGGAGCCGTCGCGACAAGATGGTGGTCAGGCCGGGAGGAGCAGATGCAACGATTAAGCCCTAATTTGCCGCTGCAGCGCATTGCAACGCCCGAAGATATCGCCCAATTCATTTGCTCAGTGCTGGAACAAGAAGCGATAACAGGTCAGGTCATTACCGTGGATAGCGGACAGACCTTGTAGCGGCGGAACGGTTGGCGGAGATGAACGACCCATTGATACTCTTCGCCATTACTGCTACTATAAATATAACAGATTGTCTATATGTGACTGGCGGAGCATGGGCAACCATGGGGGAGCATATAGAGATAACGGCCGTACGCCTGGGCAGAGGTAAGGGGAATATCCCCTTGCCTCTTTATGTTTTCATAACAGAAAGGATGATGAGACAATGACAAACCCGTTCATCTTGGATGGCCGACGTGTGGCGGATGACATTCAATTGAAATTAAAAGTTCGGATTGAGGCTCTAGCTGAAAAGGGGATCAAACCGTGCCTTGCCACCATATTAGTGGGGGATGACCCCTCATCGGCAACTTATGTGCGTATGAAAGGAAATGCGTGCCAACGCCTTGGTATTGATTCTAAGCGCGTATATTTAGAAGCGCAAACAACGACCGCTGAATTGATCGAGGTGATTCGTCAGTTGAACGAGGATTCCCAAGTTCATGGCATCCTGCTTCAGCACCCCGTACCTGGGCACATCGATGAAAGAGCTGCTTTTGAAGCCATTGATCTTAAAAAAGATGTGGACGGCGTAACTACATTAGGTTTTGCTCAAAATGCCTTCGGTTTAGCCGCTTATCCTTCCTGTACGCCGGCTGCAATCTTGGCCATCCTGGACTATTACCGGATTCCCATTGAAGGCAAGCATGCCGTTGTGGTTGGCCGCAGTCCCATATTGGGCAAACCTGTTTCCCTTATGCTGCTCAATCGCAACGCAACCGTGACAACATGTCATTCCAAAACGAAGAATTTGGATCAAATTGTACGCTTAGGAGATATCGTTGTCGCTGCTGTCGGCAAGCCTAAGTTTATACAAGGAGATTGGATTAAGAAGAGAGCAGTCGTCATGGATGCCGGGTATAATCCGGGAAACGTAGGTGATGTCGATTACGAAGCATGCCTTATGCAAGCATCCGCCATTACGCCCGTTCCGGCCGGTGTCGGTCCGGTAACGATCGCGATGTTGTTGAAGCATACGGTAGATGCAGCTGAACAAGCATAGAAGGAGAGGCATACTGCCAGATCGCAGTATGCCTCTTTATGTTTTTAACGGAATGATGCAGTTATTTAATTTCAAGCAGCTCGAATTTGATGATTCCCATCGGTGCATCTACATGGATGATATCGCCCACGGACTTACCGAGCAACGCGCTGCCCATCGGGCTTTCGTAAGAGATTTTATTTTCCGATGCATCGGCTTCGGAAGGACCCACGAGTCGATATTCGATCTTCTCGGCGAATTCGATATCGTTAAGGATGATGGTTGAACCGACATGAACGGTTGACGTATCCGTGTTTTGAACGACACGGGCCTTTTTTAACATTCTTTCGATGGATAAAATTCTCGTTTCCATGAAGCCCTGCTCTTCCTTGGCCGAGTGATATTCGCTGTTCTCTTTCAAATCTCCATAGCTGATCGCGGTTTTAATGCGGCTGGCTAATTCTCTGCGTTTAACCCCTTTTAATTCTTCAAGTTCCTGCTCTAATTTCGCCAATCCTTCTGGGGTTAAAATAATTTCATCGTTTGACATTTCTACATCTCCTAATTCATGGTACATTTCTTGTAAACGTCCTTTATTGCCTCTATTCTACAGTGAACCTCTCTCCAATGAACTGGAGAGCTTCTCAGATCATCGAGACTCGTAACCTCGTCTCTCCTTGAAGGCTAGTTCCTAGCCTGATTTGATTGGTCTGGCTACGATACGTTTTTCAAGGCTAGTTTCAAAATGTTAATGGCAGCATTTTCATCGCGATCTGCTACATATCCACAAGGACACTGATGGATACGAACAGCGAGTGATTTTTTGACGATTTCACCGCAGTTTGAGCATCGTTGTGATGTGCCCGATGGATTCACTTGCACAATTTGACGCCCGGCACTTTCAGCCTTGTACGCCACGAATTGAACAAGTTGATTCCACCCACTATCTGCAATGCTTTTGGTGAGACGTAAAGATTGATTGTAATCCAAGCCCTGGCTAGATGCACTTGCCCACAGGTTACGGTTCTTGATCATCCCTTGTATGTTCAAGTCCTCGAAAGCGATGAATCCATATTTATTTATCAGTTTTCGGGATTCTTTATGAGCATAATCCTTACGTTGATTGGCTACTTTTTCATGCAGTCTTGCTAGGTCGCGTACAGCTTTACTGCGACGGTTTGAACCGCGCTTTTTCTTCGAAACCGCACGCTGCTTTCGTTTCAGCTTTTCTTCGCTTTTACGAAGAAATTTTGGCGACACGATCCGATCACCGTCGGATGTTACAGCAAGATGAGACACGCCCAGGTCAATACCAATCTGTTTTTCTGACGCTGGAAGGTGCTGACTCTCGACCTCACAAGAAAAACAAGCATAATATTTACCATTCCTGACCATAATTGTACACGTCTTGATGGTTCCTTGCGGCTGCCGGTGAAGTCTAATATGCACATCTCCGATCTTGGAAAGCTTAAGTTGCTTTCCTTCTATGGAAAACCCGCTTTGCGGGTAGGTAAGGGAGTTGTACTGACTTTCAGGCTTGAATCTCGGAAATCCCGCTTTCTCGCCGTTTTTGATGCGACGGAAATAGGCTTGATACGCTTTATCCAGTCGTTCCACAACATTTTGAAGGACTTGAGAATGGACGTTTTTGAGTTCAGGAATGTACCGTTTTCTCACTGGCAACGTTGCTTTTTGTTCGTAGTATGTTAAGCTCAGTCCCGTTTGTTTATAGGCAACGATTCGCTCTGCGAGCAAGCGATTATAGAGGAGACGGCAACGTTCCAATGCAAAATGAATATTCTGTTGCTCTTCTTTGGTTGGGTACAGACGGAATTTATAGGTTCGCTGCATTAGCCGTCTCCTTTCTTTTTGGTTTTCGATGTATTTCTTTATGTCTTGTCCAGTTTCAATGAAAAAGCTGCTGTTCCAGAGGTGTCCATCCCATAATCTCTCTTGCAGAGATACCCTTTAACATTTTGACAATATAGGAAGGAGCTATTTGAATATGGTCTTTTTCACCAATCTCCATCATGACCACTTCAAATTCTTTATCTTGAGCAATTTATTGGAACGATTCTTTAAGGTAGTTTTCAATTTCTGTTGAAAGAACAGATCGGCGATACTTATCCGACCAAACGATGTGAAAATTGACGTTGTAAAACGCATGTTCTTGTATGCTATATATTTTCTTTTGTCATACAGATAGTCTACCAGAACCAAGTTAATTTTCAAATGTATTGAATGCGGTGCTATATTTTGCCCTTGTATCCCCGAAAAGTGAAACTTAGGAAGAAAATGGAATATGCCAATCTCTGTCAGCCTTGGGTAATTTAGCGACAACAAGCCGATAAGACTCTCTTACCATCGTACTGATGACGTCGTCCGGCACAGTACCGTTGAGTATTACGGTGTTCCAATGCTGTTTGTTCATGTGGTATCCGGGAATGACGGATCCGGGATACGTTTCGCGTTGCAGCCAGGCCTCATCCGGAGACGTTTTCAGGTTGATGCTCTCCACACCCTGCTGCTTGCCCAGTAAGGCAAACATTTTTTCCTGAACAAAAAGTACCGGCAGATCAGGGTCGAATGGATAGCGCAGGCTAGTCCCCAAATAACTAAGGCCCAGATCAATTAATTGTTCGTGATTCATGCTACAGAACACCTTCTTTCATTTTGCTCATCTACTACGATCAATTTTAGTTCAACAACCAATGGTGTTACAATATGGTAAAAATCATTTATTTAGGAGAATTTATGGCGACTTTTGAAGATTTTGCAGCATTAGATTTGCGTATCGGCACCATTATTAAAGCGGAACCTTTTCCCGAGGCGAGAAAACCGGCTATTAAGCTTGAGATTGATTTTGGCAGTCTAGGCATCAAATCCTCGTCCGCACAAATCACGCGAAGGTATGACCCAGAAACTTTAGTGGGCAGACAGGTTGTGGGCATCGTCAACTTTCCTGCCAGGCGAATTGCCGGCTTCAAATCCGAAGTGCTCGTACTGGGAGGGACGCCGGAAGAAGGGGACGTCGTGCTCCTGCAACCGGATGCTGCTGTTGCTAATGGCACCCCTGTTGCTTAATTGAATTTGCAGAATGAG
Organism: Paenibacillus sp. GCM10027628; assembly: GCF_042676385.1. Taxonomy (NCBI): domain Bacteria; kingdom Bacillati; phylum Bacillota; class Bacilli; order Caryophanales; family Paenibacillaceae; genus Paenibacillus; species Paenibacillus sp. GCM10027628. Next base: position 60,268 of record NZ_JBHTHA010000010.1, on the reverse strand, counting down.
TGCTCTGAGGTTTGATATTGGGTATTCGCCTAGATCGTTAGAGACATTAGCGGAATAATGTACCTATAGAAGTTTCGGCGAGAGCGAGGTCAAACCGTGCAAATTCATGTGGTGAAAAAAGGGGAAAGTCTGTGGCTGATTGCCAGCCGCTATGGCGTGAACGCCAATCGGATTATTGCAATCAATGAGCTCCGCGAACCCGATCGTTTAGTCATCGGTCAAGCGTTGCTTATCCCGCAGCCTTATCCCGAATATGTGGTACGTTCCGGAGAAACACTGGGGACGATTGCCGGTCGTTTCGGAGTCAGCGTAGAGGCAATTGCCAGAGCAAATTCCATATCGGATGTCACACAAATTACGCCGGGTCAAGTAATAGTCATTCCGGTCTTCTACCATACCGTACGGCCGGGTGAGTCGCTTTGGGCGATCGCGCACCATTACGGCGTTACGGTACAGGCGATTTCACAAGCCAATGGGATTGCCGATCCAGGACAAATTTATCCGGGTCAAAATCTGGTAATCCCCGAGAAACCCAAAATGACCATTGATGTCAATGGGTATACAAACGTATTCGGCGAGGCAGCTGCCAGGCAAGTCCGGAAGGACGGGGTGCATCTAACCTATTTATGTCCTTTCGGGTATCGGATGAAGGACGATGGGAGCCTGTCGCCTGTTGATGATCAACCGATCATTGCAGCCGCATATGCGGAACATGTCGTCCCGGTCATGTCGATCACCAACTTCTCTGCTACGGAAGCGGGGTCGAAGCTGGCTCATACCATTTTATCCAGTCCCGAATTGCAAAATACGCTGGTGACCAACATCTTGGCCATCATGGAAAACAAAGGATATCGCGGCTTGAATGTCGATTTCGAGAATGTGTTTCCGGCCGACCGCGAGTCCTATAATCAATTTCTTCGACTTGCTGTCCGAAGGCTGCATGAGAAAGGCTTTTTCGTATCCTCCGCCCTTGCCCCCAAAACTAGCGCAGAACAGAAGGGTCTGCTCTACGAAGCCCACGATTACGCCGCCCATGGTGAAATTGTCGACTTTGTCGTGCTCATGACGTACGAATGGGGATACCGGTTCGGTCCTCCTCAGGCCATATCGCCTATCAATGAAATACGACGCGTCCTCGACTATGCAGTCACGGTTATCCCGAGACATAAAATATTTATGGGCTTTCAGTTATATGCGCGTGACTGGCTAATTCCGCATGTGAAAGGACAGCAAGCAGAGACGTTTGATATGCAAGAAGCTGTACGTCGGGCTGTTCAGCATGGGGCGGAGATCAAATACGACCAGAAGTCCCAAACGCCGACCTATCGTTATTCAGATGATCAAGGACGTACGCACGAAGTCTGGTTTGAGGATGCGAGAAGCGCACAGGCCAAATTTGATCTGATTAAGGAATACAACCTTAGAGGGGTTAGTTATTGGGTACTGGGTTATCCGTTTCCGCAAAATTGGGCATTGCTCGAAGATAACTTTCATGTACGCAAAATTATCTGAATGAAGGGTCAGCCTGCTGAGGAACAAACGGTAGGCTGACCCGCCATAGCTAACTACGAGATCAGCTTCAAACCGATGACCGTTGAGATAATCAAACTGATATAAAAGATCCGGCGCCATTCTTTGGATTCGCCATACACCAACATGCCGACCATCGTCCCGCCGACGGTACCGATTCCCGTCCAGATGGCGTAAGCGGTCCCCATGGAGATGGATTGCATCGCGATAGAAAGGCAGGTAAAGCTTAAAATCATGGCCAAGCCCATGATCACGATATCGCGCCAGTTTCTTTTCTTTTTGAATCGATTCATACTTACGACACCCACCACTTCAAAAGAGCCGGCTAAAACTAGAAGCAACCAAGCCATTACGCTTTACCTCCTGTCTTATCGGGTTCTTCTGTTATGGTTTTCAATCCAATTACACCTGCTAATAACAGCAAGATTAAAATGACTTTCAACCAACGAAACGGTTCGTTAAAAAAAAGCATTTCTACGATTACGGTGCCAACGGTCCCAAGCCCTGTGAATACAGCATAAACCGTGCTCACAGGCAGTGCATGTAAGGATCGAATGAATACCGTGAAACTTAAAAATATCATCGCAGCAGTTCCAAGCCACATCCACCAGGTGGTCGAATGTTTTAAGCCCATCACCCATACGACCTCCAGCAATCCGGCAACAAAAACATACATCCAATTTCTATTCATTATTTCTCCAATCAACCATTTGTAAGTGTTTTTTATTGTCGCAATTTTTTACGATACCGTCAAATTTGAGCACAAAAAAAGAGCATAACCCTGTCGTTAAAACATGACAGCATTATGCTCTAATTCTATTAATTAATAATACGACGAGCGCCCCAATAGTGCGCATCATAGTAAGGCGTTCCAAACAATGTGCTTACTTTCACTTCTCTAGTTCCAAGGGTACCCGCTTGCAGAATTTTATTATCACCAAGATATATGGCTACGTGAGAGACACCGCTCGTATAAGTTCCTTGCAAGAAGACAAGATCGCCTTTTCGAAGCTCATTTTTACTTACCGGCGTTCCGAGCTGGCTCATTAATGCTGCTGAGTGAAGAAGATCGAAACCGTTTTGATTGAAGGCGTATTGCACAAATCCTGAGCAGTCAAACGCAACGCCAGGCGTATTCCCGCCAAAAACATAAGGCGTTCCCAACTGCTTCATGCCGGTTGCAATAATGGCATCTGCTTTTGCTTCCCAGCTTTGTTTTTGTGAAGCAGTACCAGGAAGTTGAATAACGACACCTTTGTAAATATTATTCGGATTCACTTGCGGATTGGCTGCGATAAGAGCGGAAAGATTGACGTTGAATTTTTGGGAAATGGTCCAGAACGTATCGCTATCCGTAGCTATGTAACTATTGGATGGTGCGGCATATGTGATTCCGCTAAATAAACAGCTCGCCGCGATTACTGATGTAAGAATAACTTTTTTCATTCGTTACCTCCTAAGAGTTTTCGTTAGAAAATTTTCTTCGTATGCACCCGCAAGAGCTTCTTCTTTCAGCTTCTTTATTCTAGCAGAACTGGGAAGAACGAGAATACGAGTAAATTATGGAATGAAAGATCAAATGGGAGAGGTAAAAAGCAAATGATGCAAGAATATAATTACATATCGATATAATTGGAGGAGTTGATACCGGGATGAATGTTGACCGCAGCGAAGTTAAGCCTGAAGTGCGTGCCTATCTGGATCGTATTGGTTTTGAGGATGCCCTGGATAGAAGCGCGGCAACACTTGCCAACTTGCAGGCATGCCATCTCCATCGTGTGCCTTATGAAAATCTGGATATCTTGCAACGTAAGCCTCTATCGCTGGAAATCGCAGATTTATTTGAGAAGATTGTCATTCGCGGACGCGGCGGTTACTGTTTTGAGCTGAATGCCCTTTTCGGCTGGCTGCTAAGAGAGCTCGGATACACGGTTACCAACTTCATGGCCCGCTTTTGGCGAGATGAACCCAGCCCTCCACCCAAAAGGCGGCATCATGTTTTAAAAGTTGAGGCGGGGGAAGCTTCCTTCCTTTGTGATGTGGGTGTGGGAGGCATTGTTCCAAGCCGGCCCATTCAGCTGATCGAGGCTCTTGAGCACCATCAGGGTGATGAAACATACCGTTTAGAGCGAGATCCCTATTATGGCTGGGTACTCTGCGAGTTCAGACGGGGGCAGTGGAACTGGCTTTACTCGTTCACCGAGGAGCCGCAATTGCCAAAGGATTTTATTATGGCTACCTACTGGTGTGAGAATGCTCCTGACTCTATTTTCACAAAAGATGCCATGGTTGCTATCCGTAACAAAGATGGGCGCAACACCGTTGCCGGCGACGAGTTTCGGATATTTACAAGCGAAGGTGTCCGGTCATTTACCCCGCAAACGAAGGAAGCGTACAACGAGGCTATGCTCGCTTATTTCGGAATCAAGATGGTTTAAACTGATAAAAAATGGTGAATAGCAGGGGTTAATTTGTCGTGTACAAAATATGACGATTAGAGTATGATGAGTAAGGCAATAACAATAAGGTAAAAAAAGGAGTTGAAAACTTTTTTATGGGTAGTCGAAGTTCTAGTGAGCCGGAACCGGAAATACGAAACGAGGAAGTCATGATCACTAACTGTCATTTGGAGGTTTGGTTGCTTATAAAAAAGTTATCAACCTAAAAACGAAATGCATTACGGGTTTCCTGACTTCCTCACATGAGGAGGAAGACCGATGGGTAAAAACTTTTATTTCAAAAAACAAGAAATTCAAAATGACGCTAAAAAAATCCAAGGTTTTGACATTGAAATTAATCGAGATGACGCCAGAAGGATTGACCGGCTCGTCGATAATTACGAAAGCAATATTCTTTCCCACCTTGATGAAGAATACTTGCGAAAAACATCGTGGTCAGATCGGCTAGCGGATCGAATAGCGTCTTTCGGAGGCAGCTGGAAGTTCATAACTTATTTTGCAGTGTTCCTAGCAATTTGGATTGTATGGAACTCGCTTCCTTTCACATCCCATTTTGATTCCCCGCCATTTATTTTATTAAATCTCTGCTTATCTTTTATAGCGGCATTTCAAGCCCCAGTTATTATGATGAGCCAAAACAGACAAGCGGCAAAGGACAAACATGAGTCCATTATCGACTTTGCAATCAATTATAAATCGGAGCAAGAAATTGACGATATGCAGAGCCATTTACATCGTATTGAAGATGAACTATTAGAATTAAAGCGTATTATTCTAGCTTCCCATGGTAAACAAAGGGAGATAGACTAAGCATCACGAGGATGACGAATCAGCCACTTGGATAAAGTGGCTTTTTGTATTTCACAAAAAAATAAGGCGCATTTTTAACATTCTTCGAATTTTCATTAAAGCTTAATCTGGCGGTGCTATCATTGAACAAAAGGAGTTACGGGTAGGAGGATCGTTTTATTCGACATCATATGGCAGGAATAAGTCAGACGACGGATGAGGGCAAGCCGAAGAAATCTTTGAGGGGACGGCCTGATTTTCTTCTTTTGTTAATCACTATTGCGCTCGTTGGTTTTGGAATTTTAATGGTGTTTAGCTCAAGTGAAGCGTCGGCTTATTGGAAATTTCATACTTTTTTTTATTTTACGGAGAGACAAGCGATTTGGGCGTTCATTGGTACTATTGCAATGCTGTTAGTGATGAATGTACCTTATCAAATGTTTCAAAAATGGTCCCGTCCTATTTTTGTCCTGATTCTTATTTTACTAGGGCTTGTAATTGTGTTCGGTACAAAAATTAATGGACATCGCAGCTGGTTTGGTGTCGGATCTTTTGGTATCCAGCCCACAGAGTTTGCAAAACTGGGATTAATCATCTATCTTGCAGCTCTGATCAGTAAAAAGGGAGAACATATCCGCCAATTCAAGAAAGGTCTGCTCCCTTTATTTATCATCGTTGGTCTTGTGCTAGGGTTAATCATGCTGCAACCGGATATTGGCTCTGACCTAGTGATCTTTGTCGCATCAGCTATCGTGATTGTTGCCGGCGGTGCAAGCCTTTTACAACTAACTGGAATTGGCCTTTTCCTTCTTCCAATTGCGATTGGTATCGTCTTCGCTAAAAGTTACAGGCTTCAGAGATTCACGGCATATCTTCATCCATGGAATGATTCTCAGGACTCCTCCTACCAGTTGGTTCAGTCTTTATTAGCACTCGGGCATGGGGGATGGACGGGAACAGGGTTCGGTAAGGGAGTAGAGAAGCTGCTCTACCTACCTGAAGCGCACACGGATTTTATTTTTGCAACAATTGGAGAAGAGTTCGGCTTTATTGGATGTTCCATTTTTTTAATCATCTATATCCTATTTATTTGGAGAGGCATCATCGTATCCTTGAGATGTCCTGATGTGTTCGGAACTTTATTTGGCATAGGAGTAGTATCACTTATAGGTATTCAAGCACTTATTAATCTGGGCGGCGTTACAGGGAGTATTCCCATTACAGGCGTTCCTCTTCCGCTAATTAGCTATGGGGGATCATCCTTACTAATTAGCATGGCGAGTATCGGAATCTTACTAAATATATCAAGAGAGGGAAGAGCCGCGGGTGTTCAACGAACTGGTACTTAGAGCGAAAAAAATTGATCTTATCATTATCGGCTTATTGTTATGTTTTATGGCTATCAGCACGATAGTGATCTATAGCGCCACAAATAATACGAAATTTGCCGGGCTGCATATGAATAACTTGGTCATGTTCGCGGCCATGTTTGTGCCAATGCTGGTCCTGGCCATGCTCGATTATCGGGATATTGTCCGCCATTTATCCTTATACCTGTATATATTGGGTATATTGCTATTAATTTTTGTGATGTTTAAAGGCCTGAATATCAATGGATCTCAGCGATGGATCAATCTTCATTTTATGCAGTTTCAACCTTCTGAACTGGTAAAAGTATTCGTCATCCTTATGTTAGCCAATATGTTGGATAAACGTAAGGGGGAATACCTGCGATTATTTCAAGACATCATTCCGATGATCGTGGTTGTGGGAATCCCTTTTCTGCTGGTCATGAAACAGCCGGATCTGGGAACATCGATTGTTTTTATCTGCATTTTGATAGGGATGCTATGGATCGGGAAGATTCGTTTCAAACATGGACTCATCGGGCTGCTTGTGATTATTGGGGTTATTGGAAGTATTATAGGACTATACTTTGTTGATCAACCGATATTCAATAAAATTGTAAAGCCGTATCAGCTTCATAGAATTCAAACATTTTTGGATCCAGCTAGTGATCCGGATCAAAGTTATCAGGTTGTAAATTCCTTAAAGGCAGTCAGCTCAGGAGAATTAATGGGGGAAGGCTATCTGCACGGAAAAATGATACAGAGCGGATACATCCCATATGACTATGCAGATTCCATCTATGTTGTCATTGGTGAAGAATTTGGCTTTGTTGGCTCGGCAGTTCTATTATTACTTTACTTCTTTTTAATTTATCGAATGATTCGAATCGCCATGGAATGCGAAGATTTAGCTGGTTCTTATTTGATCATAGGTGTGATATCGATGTTTACTTTGCAAATTTTTGAGAATATTGCGATGCATACCGGACTCATGCCGCTTACGGGAATTGCACTCCCATTTGTTAGCTATGGAGGAAGTTCTCTAATGACTAATATGTTGTCTATGGGTTTGGTTCTTAGTGTTTTGGTTCATCAATCGAAACCTCTTCAATTTGGAGACTAATGGAAATCGATACTAAATGCGTTTTGGAGGGAAATAGAATTGGAAGAGAACTTCGGGATAGAGAACCCACTAGAAAAAGTTGAAGAAGAGGTTAAGGAACTCGAAGAAAAGGAAAAACAGCATCACATAGAAGAAGAAGCACGAAGCAGGTTTAATAATTTGATAGCTATTACTATCAGTATATATGCTGTTTTGACCGCACTTGCGGGAATGAAAGAAGGGCAGGTAACTACGGATACTCTTCTACAAATGGATCAGGCGGTTCTGCTGCAGGCGCAAGCATCCGACCAATGGGCTTTTTTTCAAGCCAAAAGTATTAAAGGCGAACTCTATAAAAGCCAGTCAAAAATTTTCAGCCTGGATTCGAACCCGAAGGCTGGTGAATTATCCAAAGAGTTCGAAGCCGACACAAAGAAATATGATTCTGAAAAGAATGACATTCAAACCAAAGCAAATGAGTTAGAAAAACAGAGGGACGAAAAAATGAAGGAGACTTCCGAACTGGTTCACAAACATCATAGCGCAGGGACAGCACTCATTTTTTTGCAAATTGCTATCGTTTTAGCATCCATATCGAGCCTTCTAAAGAAGAAAATACTATGGTTCGGAAGTATGGGAGTTGCCCTCATAGGGTTACTCTATTTAGTTCCACTACTTATCAAATAGGCAGATGCAAAGTAAATCATTAGCGAAAGGAGACTAATCACGATGCTCATTTACAATAAAACTACGAAGCATGCAACTACGGAAAAAGTAAGAAAGCCGAATGAAAACGAAGTAGCGTGGATTCGTCTAAGAGCTCCTGACTCAAGTGAGATCAAGCATGTGCTATCTGACTTGCTTGATAGTCATCCTCTGATGGTTGAGGATTGTATCAAACTAAATCAACGCCCCAAAATGGATCGGTATCCGAATAATATTTTCATTTCTTTTTTCGCTATCGACCAAGATTACAACCCTCTCGAAATTGCGTTGGTGATCGGCCCAAATTACGTAGTATCCATATATAAACAGGATATTCCGGTGTTGGACAACTTGTATGAAGAATTTATAAAGATCGAAGGAAAAATGGAATTTCCCGCTCAAATCCTATACCATATCATGGATCGATGCGTGGATGAATACGTCAAGGTTGTTGACCATATAGAAGATAAAATTGAGGAGTGGGAGGAGGCCATTCACGAAAATCCCTATTCCAAAATAGCTCAAGAAATTTTTCGGCTGAAGCGGACTATTAGTGTCCTGCGACGAGTTTTTATAGAGGAGCGAACGCTGTTAGGTAGTATTAGTCATCAACACTTTCCTTATACTATGCCTGAAGCAGACGTATACTTCGTCGATGTTTACGATCATATCTCCCGGGTGGTAGATTCGATCGACATGTTTCGGGATTCACTGACCGGACTGCTGGAAATGCAAATTTCCATGAAAGCAGATCGAATGAATGAGATCATGAAAACTTTGACGATATGGAGTACTATATTTCTGCCTTTATCCTTTGTGGTTGGTCTTTACGGAATGAATTTGAAAGGGATTCCGGAGTACAGTTGGGATTTTGGGTATGCTTATGTATGGGGAGTCATGATCATTTTAGTTTTGGTCATGGTTGTATTCTTTAAGAAGAAAAAGTGGTTCTAGCTTAAAGCCTTCTTTATTATAAAATTTAATCCTCAGCTGGCGCTAACTGCCGGTTGGGATTTTTTTTGTTTACGCCTCTAAATACGACAGGATTTCTGAATTTTTAGTTCACATTTCAACAACAATCTCAAATCTATTGAATTATTATAGACTCATTGAAAGATAAGGAGGGATCATTTATGAAAAAGACTGTGCTAATCACATCGTCAATCATCATCGCATTGTCGTTAGCTGGATGCTCTGCAGGAAAGAATCAGCCAGAGACTGCGAATAAATCAACAACTGCTGCAGCCAATGTAACTCCTGCAACGGCAACGACTGAAGCAAAAGATCAGCAGCAAACGACGGATGCTCCAAAACAGCAGCCAACGGCGGCTGAACAAACGAAAGCCGAAATCGATTACGCCTTTACAAAGGATAATGGGCATCCGGAAAAAGTACTGATCGGAGTCATCAACGGGGCAAAAACAAACCTTGATATCGCTATTTACAGCCTGACGAATAAGGATATCGTCGCTGCGATCCTCGATGCGAAAAAACGGGGCGTCACAGTCCGGGTCATGACCGACCAGCAGGAGGTTAAAGCGGCAGCACAAGCTGAAAAGTTTAAGCAGTTGAAAGCAGCCGGTATTCCGATTAAGGAAAATATACATAAAGGGCTTATGCATTTAAAGGTAACAATCGCCGACAAGTCTGTCATTACAACCGGATCATTTAACTACACGGCAGCCTCGGCAGCGACAAACGATGAAGTTGTAGTCGCCATTCATGAAGCGAAGCTCGCTCAGGAATGGGATTCCGAGTTTGAAAAGATGTGGACCGATAAAAAGAATTATCAAGAATTGAAGTGAATTGAATCCCCGCCGGCTCCGGCCAGTGGGGATTTTTTGTTTTTTTGGCAATTATAATGAAATGTCGATTATTAGATGGAGGTTGATTGAACATGGAAGATAAAAATAAATTCGATAATAACGAAAACCAATTACAACAATATGTTAAGCATGTGCCGCGGTGGTCGTTCTTCAATGTAATACTTATCATTGGGGGACTGCTCAGCGTCCTATCAGAAAGGCTAACAATCGGACCGAGTTGGCTTATACCCGTGATCACATTAGTCTTATTGATTCCGATGTTGATTTCCATACGAAAATCTCAGCAAAAAATGACTCGCGTCATTGCTTTGATTATTACAGGCATAGTTACGGTTGGTTTGATTAGCAGTGTAACTTCTTTAGTTTATGGCTTATTTACACGAACCACTGTAAGTGCGGTGAATTTGTTACGAGATGCAGCCATCTTGTGGGTAACAAATGTCTCCGTATTTGGCGCTTGGTATTGGGAGATTGATCAAGGTGGACCTTATTTAAGACATGTGAACAAGACGCAGCCAATCGACTTTCTTTACCCACAAATGATGTACGAATCAGAATTATGGACGAATTGGAAACCCACGTTTATGGATTATTTATTTTTGGCATTTAACACGAGTGCAGCATTAGGACCTACTGATACACTGGTCATGTCCAGACGTGCAAAACTTCTAATGAATACACAAGCCTCGATTTCGCTTGTCATCGTGGCCGTAATTGCTGCACATGCCATAGGTGCATTGTGACATCTGTAAGACTTGAAGAAGCTTGAATTGATATTGATTCATGGGAGGTTTTTAGTTCTGAAAGCGCTTTTTTACTCATAAATGTAGAGAGGAAGCAGCTTTACATAACTTTATAATGCCGATAACATACGGCAAACATTACTCAGTTAATCTATTTGATGTGGGAACGGTCTCACACATGGGAACGGTCTCACATGATGAAAAAGGAGTAAAAGCAGCATGGAGTATACCATTAAGGAAATTGCCCTGCGCGCCGGCGTATCCAAGTCAACGGTATCCAGGGTCATCTCCGACAAGGGCTATACAAGCCCGGAAGCACGTGAGAAAGTGCTTCGAATCGTACAAGAATTAAAATATAAGCCGAATGCGGTGGCCAGAGCCATGGTTTCACAGCGTACGTACAATATCGGCGTAATGATTTACCGGCGGCATCATCCGATCGCTTCGCATCCGTTTTACGGCAAAATTCTCGATGCCATACTGACTTCAGCTGCGAGCTTAAATTACTCTGTATTCGTGACGACCGATCACGAAATGTCGGTTCGCTCCTCAGATTTTATGCTCGAAAAAAGAGTGGACGGTCTCATTCTAATCAGCCGACTCCAGCAGAACGTGATCGATAATATTAAAAGTTTCGGAGTTCCTTACATTATGGTCAATGGCTCGACCGATGTCGATGGGGTCATCCATGTCGTTAATCGGGACGAAGAGGGAGGTAGGAAAGCCGCCGGTCATTTAACGGATTTAGGACATAGGGACATATTCGTGCTGGCAGGTCCGCAAACCCATCGAAGCCATTATTTGCGACTGAAAGGATTCCGTCATTATATGGAACAACATGGGGAACCGCTTGAGGTTTCATCCGTCGCCTATCCTGACGCATCCACTTTTGAAGAAGGATATGAGACGATGCGCGAGCACTGGGATCATTTCCGTACAAGAACATATACGGCCATCTTTGCGACCAATGACATGATCGCCCTCGGTGCGATGAAGTTTTTGTTGGAGCAGTCGGTCAGCATACCTGGGCAGGTGTCCGTGATGGGCTTCGATGGTATCGATTTTTCGGCGATGTTCTCGCCTTCCTTAACAACCATCCGTGTCAATATGGAGGATATGGGAACGAGCGCATTCGAGATGCTGGACAGGCTTATCCGCAAGGAGCCGGTTGATGTATCCAACATGGTGTTCGAACCCCAATTGATCGTTCGGCAATCAACAGGACCCAAATCTATTTTTTGAAAGGAGCGTCCACATGCGGTGGTATTTAAAAGCAATAGGTCCTAAGAAAATCATCGAATTTATTATACTCGTGGTGTTTGTCATCTTTTTCCTGGGGCCGCTGTTGAACCTAGCCATACTGGCTTTCACAGGAAAATGGAACTATCCGGATGTCCTTCCGCACGAATGGTCGTTGAAATGGTGGGCATTTGTATTCAAGCAGGAGGATATCGCCAAGTCGATTGGCTTGTCGTTTCTAATCGCATCGATCGTGACCGCTTTGTCCATAGTTCTCTGCATCCCGGCAGCTTATGCGTTTGCCCGGATTCGTTTTCCGCTAAGCCGCTTCTTCTTGTTCTCATTTCTGCTCACACACGCGTTTCCGAAAATGGGGCTATACGTATCAATTGCCGTACTTTTCTACAAGCTTGGCTTAATGAACACGCTCTTGGGTGTGGTGATGATACATATCATTAACGTCCTTATGTTCATGACCTGGATTCCGACCGCCGCATTCCGCAATGTGCATACCGCCCAAGAAGAGTCGGCCAGAGATGTGGGAGCCAGTCCATTGCGTGTATTCCGGAGCATTACACTGCCGATGGCGATGCCGGGAATCCTTGTCGCTTCAATCTTTACGTTCTTGAATTCGCTGGATGAGGCGCAGGGCACGTTCCTGGTCGGCATCCCGAATTATAAGACGATGCCAATCGTCATGTACTCGATTATCGCCGATTATCCGGCTTATGCAGGAGCTGTATTCTCGATTATTTTGACGGCACCGACCATTATCCTGCTGTTGGCTGCCCAGCGCTTTGTCAGTGCGGATATCATGTCGAGCGGGTTCCAAATCAAGTGATTGCCGATAGCGCAAAAGGGAGGTTAAACGTACGTGGATATTCAATTATCGATTCAGCAGTTGACGAAACGTTATAAAACAGGAGATGGCGTATCCGACATTTCTCTTGATGTCCGCAAGGGTGAGCTCATTACCCTGCTAGGCCCGTCCGGATGCGGCAAAACGACAGTGCTTCGCAGCATCGGCGGCTTCCTGGATCCGGATTCGGGGGACATCCTGATCGAGGGCAAGAGTGTTCTTCAGTCTCCGCCGGAAAAGCGGCCGACTTCGATGGTATTTCAGGGATATAACTTATGGCCGCATATGACGGTTTATGAAAACCTGGCATTCGGGTTAAAAATACGCAAAACAAAGAAGGCCGAGATTGAGCAGGCCGTTGCCGATGTGCTGCATCTCGTTCGTTTGCCGGGAGCCGCTCAGAAATATCCTTCCCAACTTTCCGGAGGCCAACAGCAGCGTATCGCGGTAGCCAGATCTCTTCTTTTAAAACCGGCTGTTCTGCTGCTGGATGAACCTTTTTCCGCGCTGGATGCCAAGCTCCGACATGAAATGAGAGAAGAGCTCAGGGAGATTCAGGCCAATACCGGACTGACGATGGTATTCGTTACTCACGATCAGGAGGAGGCGCTGTCCATCTCCGATCGCATCGTTGTCATGAATCATGGGCATATCGAGCAAATTGCATCTCCGCAGGAAATCTATGATGAGCCGAAAACGCTGTATGTGGCACAATTTATCGGTAAAATGAACTTTTTGAAGGGGGTGGTATCCAACGAACGAGTGACACTCGGACCATTAATCTTCCCGAATCCGAAAAAGCTTTCCGGAGATGTAAGCCTCGCTGTCCGACCGGAGGACGTGAATTTACAAGAAGAAGGGCAAGGTCTGCCAGGAACAGTCAAACAAATCATGGTATTGGGGCATTATGCCGAAGTATCCGTCGATGTGCAGGAGCACGGGTTGATTCGGGCATTTCAACCGCGGGATCAAGTCAAAGACTTGCATCCGGGGAAAAACATTACAGTAAACTTTGCAAAAGCATTGGCATATCAGGCAGTTTAGGGCCACAAATTTAAATTAGGAGGTATTATCCATGTTTCGTAAGAAATCTGCAATCACGTTTATGACTATATTCGCCATCACAGCAACCTTTTTGTCTGGCTGCGGCAGCGCGGACAAAAGCGCAGCTCCGGCGAATGCAAGCGCCAGCCCGGCTGCCCAATCAACGGCATCCGCTAAGCAGCCTGTAGAATTTACGTTCTATTTCACGGGCTCGCAGAACGTAAAAGATTTGTGGGATGCGATCATTCCGATGTTCGAAAAACAAACGCCGGATGTTAAAGTGAAACCGGTATATATCCCTTCAGGAACGGGCGCCCAGCCTACATATGATCGTATTACCGCAGCCAAACAGGCAGGCAAAGGATCCGGCGATATCGACCTTTATGAAGACGGTCTGTCTTACGTGACGCGAGGCCAAAAAGATGACCTTTGGGCGAGCCTAAGCGCCGACAAAATTCCGAATTTGGGCAAAGTAGACCAGAAAACGTTGAAAGATATTTCAAACATGGCCGTTCCGTATCGTTCGTCAGCCGTTGTTTTGGCCTATAACAGTGATAAAGTCAAAGATGTGCCTAACACATTGGATGAGCTGTATGATTGGATTCGCAAGCACCCGCAAAAATTCGCTTATAACGATCCGTCCACCGGAGGTTCCGGGGATTCGTTCGTGATGACTTCCCTCTACAAATTTCTGCCTGAAGATGCGATCCATAATTCCGATCCAAGTATTGAAAAGCAGTGGGATCAAGGCTTTACGCTGCTCAAGGATCTTGGAAAATATGTTTATGGCAAAGGGATTTATCCGAAGAAAAACCAAGGAACGCTCGATTTGCTAGCTAGCGGTGAAGTGGACATGATTCCGGCATGGTCGGATATGGTTCTCGATCAATTGTCTAAAGACCAACTCCCGAAATCGACGAAAATGAAGCAGTTGACGCCTGGTTTTAACGGCGGACCGACGTATTTGATGGTTCCGAAGCTGTCCGAGAAGCAAGATGCTGTATTTAAATTCCTGAATTACGTCATGTCACCGGAAGCGCAGTCGGTTGTCGTGAATAAAATGCACGGCTTCCCGGGCATCCAGCTGTCGAATATGCCGCAGGATATTCAAGACTCTTTCAAAGGCGCTTCTGAAGGATTCCGCTCATTCAACATCGGAGATTTGGACAAAGATATGACCAAACGTTGGCAAAGTGAAGTTGCTGCCCAATGAGCAAAAACAAACAATTGAAAATGGGGATACTGGGGTTACTTCTGGTAATCCCCTCTTTTTTAGTGCTGTTCGTCATTGTCGTCATTCCGATTCTGATTTCCTTGAAAGAGAGCTTCGTCAATAAAACCGGCGGTTATGACTTATCCAATTACACGTATTTGTTCACCGATAAACTGATGCGTTCCAACATTATTTTTACGCTGGAAGTTACCGTCATTTCTTGTATTCTCGTCCTAGTGGTCAGCTATGCGCTCGCTGTTTACATGCGCTTTAATAACGGAACGGTAGTCCGCTGGATTCGCCGAATGTACATGATTCCTATTTTTATCCCGTCCGTCATCGCCACATACGGCTTGATCCAATTGCTGGGCAACCATGGGTGGGTATCTCGATTTTTATTGCTGGCTCATGTGGACACGATGCCGCGCATCATTTTTGATATGAAAGGCATTATTATCGCGAACTTATGGTTTAATATTCCTTTTACGACGATGCTGCTTGGCTCTGCCTTATCCGGGGTTCCGAACTCGATTATCGAAAGCGCGAAGGATGTTGGCGCCGGCGGATTGCGCATTTTCTTCCGTTTTGTGCTGCCCCTCACTTACAAAACTTTACTCGTTGCCGTTACTTTCGTATTTATGGGCGTCATCGGTTCATTTACGGCTCCCTTTCTGGTCGGAGCCAATGCGCCGCAGATGCTCGGTGTTTCGATGGAGCAAATTTTCAGTGTGTTCCAAGAAAAGCAATTGGCCGCCGCGACTGCCTTTTTTACATTCCTCCTTTGCTCGGTGATGGGATACTTTTACATTCGTACCATGATTCAAGAGGAGGGAGCGAGGTCTTCATGAGATCGATGAAAATCGATGTGCAGGGGCAGGTAACTCCGCTTTGTTCGAAAAGCCACATCTCGTATAAGTTTCCTGTGCGAGAGCCGGGGGGCAAGCTGTGGATCAGCTTTGCTTATGCGCCGAAAAATTTGGCTGACCGTGAACAATCGAAAGCTCTGATTGAGGCCAGCATCGGCAAGTACACGGAACCGGAGCAGCGGGATCGGCTGCAAGCGAAGTGGGAATCGTTCCTGCCGCTGAAAAATTTAATAACGATTTCCGTGGACGACCCCGAACGCCACCGTGGCGCGGGGCATCGCCATGATCCCGAACAGCTTCTGTTGCTGTCCGAACCCGAAGCGTCGCCAGGCCTTGTCAGCGGACCGATGCCTTCCGGAATGTGGGAAGTGACGCTAAGTCTGCATGCGATCGTTATGGAAAATTGCCAATATACGCTGCAAATATGGCACGAGGAGGAGTAGCTGTTATGCCATGGATTGCTAGTGAGCTTCACACGCATACCTTTCATAGCGACGGTAGACAGACGCTTCGCGAGCTGTCTATTGGAGCTAAGGCTCTTGGCTTCGATTGCATCGCTTTGACCGATCATAATACGATGACCGGCTTACAGGATAAAGAAGCAGTTGAGCGGGAATCCGGCATCTCCATCATTAGCGGGATGGAATGGACGACTTTTTACGGGCATATGGTGACGATCGGGCTCACGGCGTTCGTAGACTGGCGCCCGGTGGGAGCTGGAGATATTCACGCCGGGATTGCCCGCGTCCACGCGCATGGCGGCATCGCCGGGATGGCGCATCCTTATCGCATGGGAAGCCCGTTATGCACCGGTTGCTTCTGGGAGTTTACCGTTAACGACTGGAATGATATCGATTATATCGAAGTTTGGTCAGGGACGTTTCCCTCGATCAAAAGCGACAACGCCCGCGCCTTCCGTTTATGGACCGATAAGCTGAATGAGGGCTTTCGGATTGCGGCCACTTCGGGACGTGATTGGCACGCCCAAGAGACAACGGAAGATCCGGTATCTGTTACCTATCTCGGAGTCGAGGACGGGGATGCACCGGTGACGGAAAAAGCAGTCCGTGCTCTATCGGCAGGCAAGGCGTCGGTGACGATCGGACCTCATCTCATGCTTGAGGTCGAATCGGAAGGAACTGTCTACGGCATTGGCGAAGTAGTTCCTGGTGACCCGGAGTCACGGGACATGATTACGGCCAATGTTTTCGCCGACTTTACTGTACGTAAAGGATTATGGGACTTTCCCGATCAAACCTATTCATTAATACTTACAGGGAACACCGGCGTGTTGGGCGAGCATTCGATCCATACGCAGCAGCCCGGTTGCCGGATCGATTTTCCGGGTGACGAACTCATATGGATTCGGGCTGAGCTCTGGGGGACGGTTCGCGGTGTTCGGGCAATGATCGCTTTTACGAATGCCATTTACTTTGATTGATGAAAGGGATGCGCCATGATTGAACGATTTCCGCTCATTACCGCCCATAGCGGATGTATGAACACGCTTGATAATACGCTCCTTTCCGTAGAAACTGGGATTCGTCTCGGAGCCGATATTGTAGAAGAAGATGTACGCGTGACGATAGACGGCGTCCCGGTATTAGCCCATGACGATGCTTTGCGGACGGTGGATTGCCGGGAATACCTCATTTCACAAACGACCTATGCGGAAATCAGCGAGCTTCTGATCGCAGTCCGCCGTGGGGAGCTCCATGAAACGATGCAAATCTGCAGGCTGGAAGACATGCTGCCGTTGATCCTGGCATCAGGTAAAACTGCAAATTTAGACTTAAAAGTAGATGATGCCATTGAACCTGTAGCCGATCTGGTGAAAAAGTACAATCTTCTCGATCAGGTCTTTTTGTCAGGATGCGAAAGCGAACGGGCCATGATAGCTCAGCGGACCCATCCCGAACTACGGAAGCTGCTGAATGCGGATTCCAGCTTATTTTTATCCATGGCATACGGAGATGCGGTCGTGCAAACTTGCGTAGATGCGCTCGCCTCTGGCTGTTTCGGCATCAATATCAATTACCGGCTTGTCCGGCCTGAGCTGCTGGAATATGCTGCTGACAAGGGGCTGCCGGTATATGTCTGGACGTTGAATGATGAATACCTGATGAGACAGTTCATCGACATGGGGGTTGCTTCCATTACGGCGCGTAATGTCCTGACACTGATACATGTAAAAGAAGCGCTGCGGGGTAACCTGTCATGATCGAAATATACGCAGATGAATGGAGAAGAGCCAGCCAAACCCTCGTCGACAATATGCTAAACGGTGGAGTTACGGCTGGCAGCGATTATTATCGCGCAGTGGTGCCCATGCTGGAGTTTCTTAGCGGAGTATGCCCGGAACGTACGGAATTTGCCGTCTGGGCAGCGGAATATTACCATTTGGACGGAAACTTGCGCCGTGCCGGCGAGCTTTACAAGCGGGTATTGGAGCAGACGCCCCTTCAGGATCTTGACGACTTGGAGATTAGCCGTATCCGCAAATTCTGTCCGGTGCTTTTAACGACCCCGCAAGAATGCTTTCCATTGAAAGATGTAGCTGCCGTTCATCATCCGACTCTCCCATTAATCGGTTACCATTTGTTCTGGGAGGACGATTACGATTTTCCTGACGATTATGAACCATGCGATCATGAAGAAGTGTGGGTGGAATACGACCCTGAAGATGAGGTTGTAACGAAGGTGCTGACGTTTTTCCACAGTAGCGTAATTGAATCACAGACTGCCGTGCAGGAAGCCAGAGAGAACGGCGGACGGCCTATCATCCGTATTGAGTGGGGGAAGCACGGCTCTCTGCTGAAAGGATGGGAAACCTTGACCATCCCGTTAAAGGGAGTTTCGGCCATGGATTGGCTACTGGAAACGTACGCGCATGTAAAAGCGGGAGGACGATTGCCGGACCATCCGCTGAAGAGGCATTGGCCGAAAGGTTTTGCAGGTACATTTGCGGACTACATTGATTTTTCCGTTCCTGTTGATCCCTTGCATTACTTGGCCCGTAAACCGCTATTGTTCAAAACGGAGTGGGTCAATGCGGTTCTTTTTATTCATGGTATATTGTACAATTTTCATCCGAAAATGGAATGGCCTGAGCGTTTTGGGCGCTTGTCCCAAACGAAGTAAACCAATAAGCGCATTCAATTCGACCGATGGCTGCCTGATTGCGCTTATTTACTTGGGGAAATATGGGGAATAATGCATTGAAATGGAAGCCCTAAATAGACAAACTTCTTGACGCTACCGCAACCACAAACATTTTATCAACAAGCTATGCCAACAGCACCATCCGGTGTTACTTCACCTAGCAGTATGTTTCTTCCAGGCTTGCTTCAACCCTTTACCACAACCCTGCACCAACCGTATGCTCCTGCAGCACGCCAAAGTGTCCGCCGGGTTATCTACTGGGTTGTAGATCCTATTAATGGATCCTGTGTGCCTCATCCAGAGCTTTCCTATATTAGAATACCTTAGAGCCATACAGGGTCAAAAAAACCACTTCCATATACGGAATGGCTTAAGCAGTCAATAGCTCAATACCCTATAAGGAGCAATTGCCACAACATTCTCCATCCCCAATCGTTTCCCAATAAACGAACAGTGTTTGTAGTCATCCATTTTTATCCTATAGTGGGTTTAAATTCTACATGGATCAAAAACGTGCTGAGGACTTTACTGTCAACATGGTTGAACACAAGTTTACGTTTGAGGAACTTGTTCAAATCATAAAGAGCACTCCCAACGAGCCTTGGCTTTCCCTAAGGAATGCAGGAAAAGGGATGCGGAAGCATCTTTCCACATGCACTAGCCAAAGCCTACGTTTCCGCATTCCTTTCCACATTCTTATGCTGTGGCTGGTATTCTCTCCGCTTATCTTTTTAGAATTCTGATGTTACGTAACTTCCAAGTAAAGTGTAGCGACGAGGAAGTGAAGGGGGAATTGTCCAACGACAACATTGTGCCCTCTCTTGCGACAGCAGCATGACCTGCACTGGTAATCAATGATCTATCGCATGAAACTGCTGCACCCTCCAATACGGCTACACGTAAGATCAGGTTAGTATGCTGTCGCGAATTTAAAATCAGGTCATATTGCTGTCGTAAACTTTGCGACAGCAACATGACCTGTTCGAACAACACATCATACTTTACACGAAATCCGCGTTTTGTTGGAGCTTAACTATTCTTTTAGATGTTCTACTTAACAACTAAAGCTTGCTTTTGGGTTGATAATTCATACTTTTTATCAGTATTGTTCTCTGAAATATCAAAATTAGCGACAGCCCATACTTGATACTCACCAGGGATATCTATGTTGAAGGTATATCGTTCAACAACAGTTCCATTTTTAGGAATACCTCTTACTACACCGAGGCTTGTGATTGGATAATGATTTATTATTTTTCCGTTTTTATTGGAAATATAAAATGTAAATAGTTGTTCGCCATGAGTGATGCGTATATCGCTATCTTTATTGTTTGTAAATTTTGCCTCAATTGTGAAATCAGTATTTTTATTTGCTATGCTAGGACTTGTTAGTCCAACCGTATATTCCATATTCGTAGAATCAGTCCCTTTTGAGGTAGTATTCTTGATACTAGCTGTTTGAGAAGTACAGGCTAAAATGCTTAAAAAAGCAAATAAGACCAAAATCGAAAAAATTTTTTTCAAATATTCCTCACCTCCGTGATTATTTCTTTTGTCATATTTCTTATGACGTTATTTGTTTTTGGAATGTTGCTTTACTCTGTAATGAATTTTTAAATACTATGACAAAAGGCGCTGCATTTTACATGCATACGCCTCGCCACCTATTACATAAAAAATATTTATGGAGCCAAGTATGCACCAGCCATATTAAGCACGGACATCACTTTACCGACTTTTTCATAAACATTATATGTTCCATCCTCAATTTTTGGACCATATCCTGATAGAGTAACTGTTCCAGTATTAATCCCCGCAAGATCCCAGACATACTTTCCTCTACCATTATCCCATCTATAACCTGCTAGAATAGGGCCGCCACTATCTCCTTTTATACTTGTGTAGCCTTGAGCGAAAACTTCATTTTCTTTGTAACCATACCCAGCGCCACCCCACCAGACATCTACATTTGAGTATTTGATTGTCCCACTAGTAGTCCCCCCGCTATTGGCTCCCCTTAAGTAGACAGTATCGCCGACCAAATTATTTGTATAGTAACCAACCATTGGGGTCGTTGAAGTAGAGGACGGGTAGGGTACGACTGGATTCACATTAAATCCGGGATATAAAGCAATATAGCCAGCATCAGCAGTACCATCTGTTCCATTAGGATCTGATGAAAAAGTTCTTTTATAGTAGTTACCGAACGCTGGGGTATCATTCCAAGGTTGATACCAAGCACCGCCTGAACTTACTGGAGAACAATGTCCAGATGTAACTAAGACATTCATATTAGTAGTGTTGGTCTTACCGTAGAATCCCGCAGTACATATATTAGCATAAGTCTGGCCATCAGATTCTTTATGATAGTTTCCAGTAATAAAAGCCCCTGTCGGAATATTATTACCAAAATTTGTTTCATCTGCATGCTCTTGTGTCGAGATCTGTCCTTCAGTGATACTAAGCAAACCTGGATCAGATACCATAGATTTCAGAAGCTCCTTATTGGCAGTCACAAGCTCCTTATTATCAGTTTTAGCTGTAAGTACAATAAGTTTATTGTTTTTTGTATCTGGAATGAGAGCCTTTACCGACCCGGGAGTTGCTTTTGCTTTAATTTTTTTTTTTGCTTCATCTATTTCTTTTTTAGAATACTTAGTAATTTCAAACTCAATTTTATCTTTATTTTTAATATTTTTTGTTGTCTTCTCTTTAAGATCCTTTGAATCATTTGTAATTTGAACCACAATGGTTCCTTTATCGGGATTGTAATACATTCCAGAATATTGATCAGAATTATCATTAATCATTTGATCGAGTTTAGGGGCATCTACTTTGACCCTATGTTTTTCCGAATAATCATTAAGTCCTTTTTTAGATAGAGGTAGTCCGTAAGGAGCAGGAATGGTATTTTCTAATGATTCACTATCAGTAATTTTCTTAAGAACATATTGGGAAGGCGTTACCGATGGTGCACTTACTGTATGTTTTTCGTTTGGAACTAATGTTAAGTTTGGAATATTTTGGGATGAGTTTTGGGCAGATAATGAAAAGTTAGATAAAACATCTGGTGTTGCTGCAGGGGTATTGTTTGATTCTGTAGCAAAAGCTTGGGAATAAACTAAAGATGAAGATAATAAAGCCACAGATAGCGCAGATCTAAAAACTTTTTTCATTTTATACACTCCTATAATATGGATTTTTATTAAATATTAAATTTTTTCCATGAAATCCGAGCTTTGTTGGCGGTGGACCTATGTTATTTGCAGACTTGGCGTTAACTGCGGGTACTGCTACTGAGATACAGAGCATTGTAGCTGCTAAAATTGTCCTTAAAGACTATTAAAATGCCATTGTTTCATCCTCCGATAAGTATAATTAGGTTTTGATTCAAATGCTAAACAATATACAGATAATCAACAATAGTACTGGCGATTATAATGTTTCTAAGCAACACCTACCATCTCTCATAATTTTCCAATCAATATACTAGACGCTTAATAATAGTCACATGTTTCTTATTTATATAAAAATAGTTATAATTTACCATAAATATAGCTTATTTCCCAATTGAATTGGGCTATAACCATGGTCCTTATGACAAAATAACGCAAAATATGACAGTTTTTGATGACCGAGTTTTAACGCAAATAAAAAGGTGCAAACACATTGTAGTGTTTACACCCTATTATCTAGAAGAATGTAAGTAAGTCCGACTAAAATTTTGAGTAAACCTGAGCATAAGCCTTTTTCATTTGTTCTCGTAATTCTTTATTCTCTCTCTCTCAAGTACCTTGATTTTGCGGTTTAAAGTTTCGATGAGTACATCCTTATTGGCACCTTTCATCTCACGTTTACTTTTTTTTGGCATAGGTGCTGGGGATTGTTGCTGTCGTAAGGTTGCAGATACCTGACTCTTCCGAAACGCTATTAAAATTAATGCCCCGATCAGCTCGTATATGCTTTTATTCCGGCACTGATTGGCGATGCATTTCCTTCAAGTTGGAGTAAACCTGGTCTACATTCGTGATTTGCTTAGGCACATTATAAATGAAACAACGGAAGTCTACGCAAGGGCGGACAGCCAAATGAAGCGAAATGCCCTTGAAGGTGGATACCAGGTTACAACGCCCTCGGAAATGTCGGTATGACAGAAAAACGAGGAACTTTTAATGTGGCTTAAAGATTTGGGGAAGAAGAGAACCGAACCTTTTTCTGATAGAGAGACAATTTAGTGTGTGTAGGCTGCTTATTTAGGAGGGCTCTCTGTTGCGCCAATGCCGGAAAAATTGTCGACGCTGCGGTTAGAGCAGTTATTTTTTTCCATGCGTATAATTTGCCAATATCAAATGGATTTGCGATAATGCGCATAGGAAATAAATGCGATGAGGTGCACGCTTTTTATGGAAAAAAAGAAGATATTTGCGATCATTGGGTCTTATGCGAATTCTGATCAAACGGGGCTGTACGCAAGCAGGTATGATGCGGCAACGGGAAGTCTCGAGCTGATCGACCAAGTCTCTGGCCTCCAAAACCCAACTTTTCTGGATCTGGATGAAGAAAGCTTCAAAGTTTACGCACTGACTGAAGGCGTTGATGCGAGCGGACAGCGCTGCGGGGCTGCAGCGGCTTATTCGATCGAGCCATCAACCGGCAAATTGTCTTTGCTGAACAAGGAGACTACGGTGCCGGCGACCACTTGCCATATTACTTTAGATCAATCGCGCCAATGTATCATGGTAGCCAGCTACCACGGCGGTATGATTGGTCTCTCCCCTTTGCTGGAGGATGGTCGTATTGGAGAGACTGCCGATATTCAGCAGCATCATGGATCCAGCATCCTGCCGGCGCAGGATCGACCGCGCGCGCATTCGGTAACGATGGACGCTGCTAACCGGTTTGCCATTGTATGTGATCTGGGCCTGGATCGAATCATACTGTACAAGCTGGATGTCCAGGCAAGCCGGCTAATTCCGCACGGGGATGTTGAGGTCGCGCCGGGGGCCGGTCCCAGGCACTTTGTTTTTCACCCGTCCAATCGTTACGGCTATGTCATTAACGAGCTAGGCAGCACGATCACGGCTTTCTCCTATGATCCTGAGAAGGGGGAATTGAGGGAAATCCAAACCATGGCCACGCTGCCGGATGGCTATGAAGGGGACAATGCATGCGCCGATATTCATATTTCCCCTGACGGTCAATTCCTTTATGGTTCTAACCGAGGGCATGACAGCATCGTGGTTTTGGCGATTGATCAGCAAACCGGAAAACTCTCAGTTGTTGAACACGCCTCTACGCTCGGCGGTCATCCGCGTAATTTTGCGATTTCTCCGGATGGACAATTCTTGCTGGTCGCCAATCGGGACGGCAACAACATTGTGACGTTTGCCAGAAATGAGCAGACCGGCAAGCTGCTTCCAACTGGAAGCAGGTTGGAAGTCTCTAAACCTGTGTGCATCAAGTTTGCTGTTCTGCAAGCGGAAGATAGCCAATGAAAGCATTAATATTCGAACAGTTCGGCGGGCCTGAAGTGCTTCACTATGCGGATATCCCCGGGCCGGAACTCGTGTCCGGCACAATACGGGTAAGCATGAAAGCCATTGGCTTGAATTTTGCCGATATCTATAGACGGCGTGGCCACTATCACCTCGCTGGGCAGCCGCCATACATCCTGGGTTATGAGGGGGCAGGCGTGGTTGAGGAAGTGGCTTCGGATGTGGAAGGCATCCGGATCGGCGACAGAATCGCCTTTGCTGATGTCCCTTATGCAAATGCCGAAATCGTCTCCGTGCCGTATGACCGTGCGATTCCGT
The DNA here is from genome assembly GCF_042676385.1 of Paenibacillus sp. GCM10027628. NCBI lineage: Bacteria > Bacillati > Bacillota > Bacilli > Caryophanales > Paenibacillaceae > Paenibacillus > Paenibacillus sp. GCM10027628. Next base: position 35,569 of record NZ_JBHTHA010000010.1, on the reverse strand, counting down.
TGCCTGCGGATATTACATTCGAGCAGGCTGCGGGCATCCTGCTTCAAGGCATGACAGCGCATTATTTGGCAAACGATAGTTATCGTGTGAAGCCGGGGGACGATATTCTCGTTCATGCTGCCGCTGGCGGTGTCGGGCAGATTCTGACCCAGCTTTGCACCAGCAAAGGAGCAAGAGTGGTCGGATTGACTTCTTCAAGTGCAAAACGGGAAGTGGCATTAGGAGCGGGAGCTGATGAAGTCTTTCTTTATGGCAGCGATTGGGTAACCAATGTCCTTCAATGGACGGAAGGACTTCATGGTGTTGATGCCGCATACGATTCAGTCGGCTCAACGCTGATGGATAGTTTTGCGGCGACGAAGACGAAAGGGACCGTCGTCTTCTATGGGATGGCCGGAGGAGATCCGGCGCCAATCGATCCGCGGATGCTTATGGACACGTCGAAAACATTGACGGGCGGCGATCTGTGGAACCATGTGACGACTCGCAGCAACCGGATCGAACGGGCCTATTCCTTGTTCGATGCGATACGGCAAGGACATCTCAAACTGGAAGAGTTCAAGCGCTTTGGTTTGCGCGAAGGTGCTGAAGCCCACCGGTTGCTGGAGAGCAGAAACAGCACGGGCAAAATCTTGTTGATCCCGTAGAAATAAAGAAGATTGCCGCTTCATCGGCCCCGCAAAGGTGGATGGACGGCAATCTTTTTCTCATTAGACAGGAAAGTATGTAAGATTGAGGCTGATTTGCGGGTAAATGAAAGACACCGGTCGAATCACACACATTAGAGTCTCTTGAGTACCTTATTAAAGAACGAACGGCCTTAGAAAAGAGAAGGTGAGTTAGTGGTTTTGGGAGTGAAGAAAACAAGCAGCCAATTGGAACATTGCTCCAATCAAATGCGCCCTATACATACGCTAGCTAATATTGGTGCTCTGCAGCAAAAACTTCTTGGGTGAACGCAATCCACGCCCTCGCTGCTGAAGAGAGGTAGCCCTCACGTTTCCACACCATGACCAGCTGCCAGGGGATGATCGGATTCACCAAAGGAATTGCAGCGACCTTCTCAGCGCGGAGAGAGCGGCAAATCGTCTCCGGCAACATCGCAATGCCAAGTTCGGCGCCTACCATTTCTCCGATGAAATCCCATTGCGAGCTTTCAAAAACGATTAACGGATCAAATCCGACGGCTCGGCACTCGTTAATAATTCGGCCATGCAGGGCAAAATCGCTGTTGAACAAGATAAACCGTTCCTCTGCCAGTTTAGCCAAATTGATTTGCTCTTCCTTCGCGAGCCTATGAGAAAGAGGCAAAATCACCTTCAACCGATCTTCAATCAAAGGAAAAGAATCGAACACCGCGGCATCTATCGGTGCGAGCACAACCCCCACATCCAAAGTGCCTTCGACGAGGCTCTCCTCAATTTTCTTAGCGCCGTCTTCCACCATTTTAATAGCAATGCCCTGATAACGATCTTGAAATTTTTTGATCACACCCGGAAAAAAGCTGGATCCGGCCATCGGAGGTAGACCGATCCGAATGCTGCCTTGATTCAAATAGGTCAGGTCATTGAGCTCGGACTGCAGACTATCGAATAGCTGCAGTATAGGCCCTGCATGCCTCATTATCGCTTCCCCTGCATCGGTAAGTCTGAAGTGCTTTCCCTCCCGGATAAACAATTCCGTATGAAGTTCGTTCTCCAAATGTTTGATCGCTTTACTGATGCTAGGCTGTGTAATATGCAGCATTTCTGCCGCCTTCGTAAAGCTGTTCAGTCGCACGATCTCTTGAATGTATTGCAGCTGACGTATGTCCATAGCGGCTTTTTAACTCCTTTATTCATAGCCAAAAGGAATGTGATTCATGGTATGAATTCATTTTACCTATGAAAAACATTCTTGTATACTGAACTCACCGAAGGGAGCGGGATTTAGTTGAGAAAGCTGCTGCAAACGATGATTCAAGTTTTCTTTTTTATGCTTACTGCCAAGTTGGCTGATGCCTGTGTACAATGGCTTCATCTCCCCATCCCCGGGACCGTGTTCGGTATTTTTCTGCTTTTCGCGCTGCTCAAGAGTGGAATCGTTCGTTTGGACTGGGTCGAAGTGGGTTCCAAATGGTTGCTTGCGGAAATGCTTTTATTTTTCATTCCGGCAGCGGTTGGCATTATCAAATATAAATCATTGGTGATGCAAAGCGGAGTATTTATTGTGCTCACAATAGTATGTAGCACATTCATGGTGATGCTATGTTCAGGGTTAATCGGTCAATGGATAGCAAATCGGCATGAAAGGCAGGCCGGGTAATGGAGACACTGACTTGGTTAGGTTTGACAATTGCCATTTATTGGGTTGCCAAAAGATTATATCGAGCATTTCCCATAGTGGTTCTCACGCCGCTGCTCATAACTCCGGTTCTCGTCATCGCGATCATCGAAATAAGCGGCGTATCGTTTGACACGTACAACAAAGGCGCAGGTTGGCTCAGTCAAATGGTCGAACCCGCTACCATTGCGTTGGCGGTTACGCTTTACAAGCATGTTGACATCATGAAAAAGCATGCCTACACCATCATGACGAGCGTCGCGTGCGGGGCAGTCGCTGCGATTGTTACGTCCGCAGGTTTAGCCCACCTGTTCGGGCTCAATTCCGCAATTATGGATAGTCTGGCTCCGCGCTCCGCAACGACGCCGATCGCCATATCCATATCCCAAATGATCGGCGGCATGCCGACATTAACTGCGGTAGCGACGTTAATTACGGGACTGCTCGGTCTCATTGCGGGACCGCTAGTCGTCAAATGGTTCCGGATTCGCGGGCCGGTTGCCCGCGGCGTCATGTATGGCACGAGCGCCCATTCGGCGGGCATCAGCAAAGCATTGGAGGATGGCGCCGTAACCGGCTCCGTCGCCGGTATTGCGATGCTGATCACCGCTTTCGTCACGTTATGCGTGACGCCATGGTTGATTGCGTTGTTTTAACCGCACCGGAATGTTTAAGTCTTTAAGTGAGTGCTCGGACATAGAGATATTTTGTCTTATCCGCATTTCCGCTCACTCTTTCAATCGGTATAGCCGTTGAGGACGGCCGATTGTGCCGTATTGTAAATATTCTTCAACTATATGCTCTTCTACCAGATAAGTCATATAATTTCGAACGGTGGAGCGGCTTACGCCGGCCCGCTGGGCGATCTGATCTACATTTTGAAACTCCTTGATTTCTTTCAAGTACTGTTTAATCCGTTCCAGGGTCCTAATGTCAATTCCTTTCTGGAAAGGGCTGGGGGTGACTGGACTCACGCCTGTATCCGGCGCTCGAAGTTTTTTTAGATTATCCAGCGACTCCTGATTCAATGGATCGGTGGAGGATAAACGGGACTTAAATTGGATGTATTTAAGAAGCGTGTTTTGCAGATGCTCCAAGTCAAAAGGTTTAAATAAATAATCAAAAATGCCTAACCGAAAACCTTCTTCGACGATTTCACGTTCTTTGGCAGCTGTAATCAGGATAATGTCACAGGGGAGGTTCTGGCTGCGGATGGTGCGCACAAGTTCAATGCCTGAATGATCGGGCAAATACACATCGAGCAGCAGCAAATCCGGCTTCGCAGCAAGCGTCGCGGACAAGGCTTGTTCATAATTGTGAGCGGTACCCACCAGTTCATAGCCTTCTTGCGAGCCAATGAATTTGCCATGCATTCTTGCAATCATAAAATCATCGTCAACGACGACTACGCGAAGAGGGGAATTACTCACGGGCCGTTCCTCCTTTTTTAGGTAAACTAGCTGCTAATGTCGAGCCTGAAGACGAACTTTCAATGGATAATTCGCCTCCAATATTTGAAATCAATCGGGCCAGTAAAGTAAGTCCAAATCCCCGCCCGCTTCCTTTGGTTGACACTCCGTCCTTAAACACGTCTTCACCAAGCAGAGGATCAATGCCCGGCCCCGTATCTTGCACGGAAATGGTCAGCCGATCGACCTCGTCCTCGAAACGAACGATGATCGTACCCGGACTTCCTTTGGAAGCAGCGCCTACAATGGCTTCAAGGGCGTTTTCGATCGCATTCCCTAGCAGCGTAATTACGATATCCCGATGCGGACATGGGTCGGGAAGCATCGATTCGGAGTCAACGATGAGCTGAATGCCAAGCTCCTTGGCCCGGTGCAGCTTGCCGATCAGCACGCCGATTACTGCAGGATCATGAATTCTGGACAAGAAAAAATTCAATAAATGCTGTTGTTCTTCATTAATTTGCTCGATCAATTCGTTCACCATTTCATACTCCTTCATTTTGATCAAACCCGAAATCAGGTGAAGTTTGTTCATGAACTCATGGCGCTGGCTTCGTAATGAATCGGCATACTGGCCGATATCGGCGAGGCGCTGATCGATTTGGTCGAGCTGAAGTTTATCCCGGAAAGTGGCTACGGCGCCGATGACTTTTCCTTTGGCCCGAACAGGTACGCGATTGGTAATCACCAGAGTATTTCCTATGATCATGGGCTCATCCTGATGGAGGCTCCCTTCTTCAAGCACTTCCAACAATCGCGAAGTAGGGAGAATGGAGTTAATATCGCGGCCACCAACATCCACATTCTCCATTTCCAATATTTTTTTGGCTTCGTGATTGCAGGTTGTAATTTTTCCGTCACTGTTGATGGCAATAATGCCTTCCCGGATGGAATTCAGGATTGCTGCTTGCTCTTGTGTGATGAAGGCAATTTCATTAGGTTCCATGTTGAAAATTTGTTTTTTGATGTGTCCGGATAACAAATAAGCGCCGAAGAGACCGAAAAGTAGGGCGACAATCCCCGAGATGGCGATTTTCAAGAGGATGCTATAAATATCTTTCCAAATATCCTGCACAAGAAAGCCGACGGAAACAAGCCCAATCTGGTGATGGCTCTCGTCGAATATCGGTGTTTTCCCGCGGATTGAAAGCCCGAGACTGCCTCCGGAGGTGGATTGAATTTCCAGCCCTTGCAGTACTTTTTGATCCATATCGGCGTCCTCCCCATCGAGGGGCAACCCTATTTTCGCCGGATTCGGGTGGCTGAAGCGGATTAAATCCATATTGGTAACCACAATAAATTCCGCTTTCGTTTTGTTGCGCAAATCTTCGGCCAGCGGTTGGATGACAGATGAAGGATTCGGCTCCTTTAACGTCTGAACCACTTGGGGCATCCCTGCAATCGTTCTTGCCAGAAAAATAGCGCGATCGCCTGTTTCTTTAAATTTCCTGTCAATAGTAATGTAGGATATCGCGGATATTACCAGGATTAGAACAAACAAAATATTCAACAGCACCAGGAGATTGATTTTCGATCTTAAGGTCAACAGCCGCTTCGGTTTCATCGTGTGCATCTCCATTTCGATTCCGTTGGGTTTATTGTGAAAACCGTTTTTATTGTAAATAATGAACTTTTTAGCACAATATATACGGTCACTTTATGTTCAACTATACTCAAAATTGTAAACGCTATCAATCAAAAAAAGCAAGTCAGGAGGCAGCGAGAAATGAGCGCAGAGACGGAACACGTTCGATATGAAGCGAAAGTAAATGCGAAACCTATGATCGAGTTAATAGGAGTATCCAAAGAGTTTCTGAAACCATCCGGTGAAGTCCATACGGTGCTGCGCGACATCAACTTAACTGTAGGAAAAGGTGAATTTGTTTCCATTGTCGGCCCGACAGGCTGTGGGAAATCGACGACGTTAAGTTTAATCGCAGGATTCGAATCGCCGACGAAAGGGACGATACGGATTCAAAATGAACCGCTGGAAGGGATCAACCGCATTGCCGCTTGTGTATTTCAAACTGAAAATGCGTTCCCGTGGAAAACGGTCATCGATAATGTGTCCCTAGGTTTACGATTAAGAGGCACTGAAAAGCGCCAAGCCTATGACGAAGCAAGAAAATGGATTGAGATTGTTGGACTGAAAGGATTTGAAGGGCATTATCCTCATCAATTGTCCGGCGGAATGAGAAAACGCGTTGCGTTGGCGCAAACGCTCATCGTGCAACCGCAAATCTTGCTGATGGACGAATCGTTCTCCGCACTCGACGTGCATACGCGCCATTTGATGGAAAATGAGCTTCTCAAAATATGGGAAGAGACATCGGCTTCCGTCTTCTTTATCACTCATGATCTGGAGGAGGCCATAGCGTTAAGCGACCGGGTCGTTGTACTCAGCGCTGGACCGGCGGCGACTGTGAAAGGCGATTATCGGATTGATCTGCCGCGCCCGCGCAATGTGGCCGAAATTCGGTTTGATCCGGCATTTATGAGACTTCACGAACAAATTTGGAATGATTTAAGGGATGAGGTGATGATCAGCTATGCACACACTGTCGGCCATAAATAAGAATTCGAAAGAAGAAATCGATACAAGGAAAAGAGAAATGCGTAAGAAGGCATTGAAGATCAGAACGCGCAACCTGACGCTTCAAATTCTTCTGGCCATCATCATTTTTGGCCTGTGGGAGTTTCTGGCCGACCGGCAAATCATCGATAAGTTCTTCTTCTCCAGCCCGTCGGAAATTCTTTTGCACATCGTAGATTGGTTCCAGAACGGCACAAGCCAAGGCCCCTTGTATGTGCATTTCATTGTAACCTTTGAGGAAACGATTCTCTCGTTTGTCATAGGGGTGGCTCTAGGTGTAATCGGAGGCTACCTATTAGGGAGGAATGAGATTTTATCCGTTGTTCTCGGTCCTTACATCCAAATGTTGAATGCGCTTCCACGCGTAGTTCTCGCTCCCATCTTTATTCTATGGCTTGGATTGGGTATGCCGTCCAAAGTTGCTCTGGGCGTCACTTTAACCTTCTTCGTGGTCTTTTTCAATGCCTTCCAGGGCGTACGCGAAGTCGATAAGAATTTGGTCAACAATGCGCGGCTGCTGGGCGCTAACAATAGACAGCTGGCCAGACATGTTATCATTCCTTCCGCCTTAACGTGGATTCTGTCCAGTCTGCATTCCAGCTTCGGCTTCGCGCTCGTTGGGGCTGTAGTCGGCGAGTTCATTGGGGCTACTAAAGGTCTTGGATTTCTGATCTCGCAAGCTCAGGGCGCCTTTGACACAGCTGGCGTTTTCGCCGGCATGGTATTGCTTTCGTTAACCGCATTAGTTGCAAATTGGGCCGTTGGCAAGTTGGAAAAAAGGTTTATTGCTTGGCGCTTTGTCCGCCAGTAATAATAAAAACTCATGTGAGAAGGGGTAAAAACGATGAGAAAAAGCCAAAAAATTGCAGCAGGAATGTCCAGTGTCGCTATTCTTGCCATGCTTGCAACAGGATGCGGGGCTGCACAGCAGGCCGCTGCGCCAAGTAAAGATCCCGCCAAGCCTGCGGATACGGCAAAACCCGCTGAAACGAGTGCGGCTACCCCGGCAGCTGCTCCAATGCCGAAAGTGACGATCATGGTCGGAGGCTTGGAGAAGGTCATCTACCTGCCTTATAAACTAACGGAAAGTTTGGGTTATTTCAAAGATGAAGGTCTGACCGTCGAATTGGTGAATGAAGCCGCTGGACAATCTGCAGAGGAAGCGCTAATTGCCGGCGAAGTGCAAGGGGTTGGCGGATTCTACGACCATACGATCGATATGCAATCCAAAGGAAAGATTCTTGAATCCGTCGTACAAATGGCGGGGATCCCAGGGGAACGACTCATGGTATCCAATAAATTAAAAGATCAGATCAAAGGATTGCCCGACTTGAAAGGTCATACGATCGGCGTTACCGGACTCGGCTCTTCAACGAACTTCCTCGCGAACTACCTGGTAACGAAAGGAGGTAACACAACCAAAGATTACACGCCAGTGCCTGTTGGGGCAGGGCAAACCCTGATTGCTGCGATGCAGCAAGGGAAAATCGACTTGGCTGTAACCACTGAACCTACGGTATCCCTGCTCGTTTCCAAAAATATTGCTTCTGTTCTTGTAGATATGAACACGGTTGAGGGGACGAAGCAAGCATTAGGCGGCAACTATCCGGCTACTTCGCTTTATATGCAAACCTCGTATGTCAAGGCTCATCCTGACGTGACACAGCATTTAGCGAATGCTTTCGTGAAGACGATGAAATGGATCAACACGCATAAGCCTGAAGAAATTGCCGATAAACTGCCTAAGGAATATTATGCAGGCGATAAAGACATGTATTTAACCGCGCTTAAAGGCACGCTGCCTATGTTCACTCCAGATGGAAAAATGCCTGCGGATGCTCCGCAAAAAGTGCTGGAAGTTTTGAGCGCATTTAATCCGAAGCTAAAAGATGCCGGCATTAAGCTGGATCAAACGTATACCACGGAATTCGTTGACAAAGCGCTGCAAGCTAAATAAGAGACAATGCAAAAGAGCCCTTCCCGGGGCTCTTTGCGTTTTTGAACCTATTATTTCGCCGCGAACGGCTTATCGGAGGAATCGAAGTGAGACATGTCGACGCCAGCCCACATATTCGTCACTTTGACCTTGTCGGGATGGTCAAACACCAGGAAAGCAGTCGGCAAATACCTCATCCCATAACTGCTAGACGGTCGATTCACCACCTCGTTATGGTTAACGAGTACGGAGGAAGAACCGCCATCCAGATTAGCCGCGGTGACTGCTCCTTTATCCAATAGTAATTGTTGTGCGTCATAGAGCGTTGCACCCATGGAATAACCAGGTTGTCTGCCGTCAATGACGAGGAAAATAATCGTCCCGTCTTTGGTTTGCGCCATACATGTACGGGGGGCAATGCCCCAGCCATCCGCCTCGTTTTTCACAAGACCTTTGCCGTTAACAATGAATTTGGGCTGAAAGGTGACAGCATCTCTAACTCCCATTTTGATTAATTCAGAAGGTTTGTAGCGTCCTGCCACCATAATGCCGTTTCGATCAAGTCCCACGACGTTAACGGGATCATTCATCCCTCCATCGCTGTAGAGCAGCTTGCCTCCGGACATGACAACGCCGATCGGTCTAAAACCATTTCCGTCATAGTTCGGATCGTCAAAGGCGCCGCCATTTACACCGGCGATGGCTCCCGTTCTTTTCACCATACTTAGAATTTGCTCGCCTTGCCCGGCTAAGCTTGTCGTGACGACGCGAATCATTTGAGGATTATGAACGATTAGCATGTACCCTTTAAATTTATTGCTCGAAACCGGCTCAACTTCAACCGCGTTGTTCTTAGTCGAGGAAACGGCAATATTTCGATTGTCTTTTACTAAACCCATGGCATCGAATTTTTTGAAATAATCGTCGACTCTATGATTCAATTCGTCTTGTCCAATGAGATATTTGGCCAAGTCGCGATGCTGTGTTGTAATGATTGTATCAGCAAGCATGTATCTCCAGCTCGTTCCCGATGCTGTGAAATAAAACCAGCCTAGGAATACCGAGATGAACAGAAGGAACAAAAAGGCAAAAGTACGAAATAAACGTCTGCGCCGCGGCTTCAGCCGTGGTTTCAACGGCGGAGAACTGTTAGGCTGAGTCAAGCTGTAACCCTGATATTGCTGCAAAATCAATCACCTCTCTCAAAACATTCCTTTCTACTTTAAGGGGCAAACCTTAAAAGATGATTAAAAACGGCAAATTTCGTCAAATTCGCCATCATTCCTACAGAAAGTAGATGATCCACTCAAGGTCAGCCCTTGTTTTGAGGAGGCAGATTGTTTGGGTTCGTCGCGTGGTTCTAGATTCCGGCGCTTTGCAGACTAGCTTCCTTTGCCTTCAAGCCTGGTACAATCGAGGCGAGCAGCCCGACGCCGACAAGACCTGTAAGCAGAATCAGCGCTGCCATCGCAGCCGGGGACAGGAAGCCGCCGATGACCACATTCAGACCGCTGATGATTTGCGCGGCCCGATTCGTCATGGAGCTGAGTGCCATGTAGGAGCTGCGGGCATGATCGGGTACGAGCTGGACGAGCAGGGCCTGTTTGAGCGGAACGTAGGTAAGCTCTCCCACGGTAGCCAGCAGCATCAAGAGGACGAGCAGCCCAGGCTGATTACCGAACACGAGATACGAGTAGCCGATAATGTTGCACAACATCGCGGCAAGCATCACGCGGGTGTCGGATCGTCCTTTTAACACACGTCCTACGAAGAGGGAGAGAAGAACGACCGCAATCGTATTCTCCGTCCGCAGGAAACCGACTAGCGGCAGGCCGTCGACGGTGGCTGATAATCCGGGCAGCCAGGCCGTATGATGGATGTCTTGCGCGAGCCGGATGCCGATATATCCGGTCATATTCATCTCGACGGATACCGTGAGGATGCCGGCTAAGACGTAGATCATGAACCTCCGATCACGAAGCACTTCAGCATATCGCCGAAACATCGAAGTGTGTGCTGCAGCGTCTTCTTTGCCGGATGCCAAAGTATTTTGGGGCTCACTTGGCATCGTCTCCTGAATGAACAGGGCCGTGATGATCAGCGAAAGCAGCGACATACCGCCTACCGCCAGCAAGAGCTCGAATAAATAGTCGCTAAAAAAGAAACCGCCGATCATTCCCGCAACTGAAATGGCCAAGTTGTTGCACCAATAGTTGATGCGGTAAATAGCTTTGCGCGTGTCAGGCTCCGACACATCGATGAGCATCGCTTCGACCGCCGGCTTGCCAAACCCCGAAGACGCACTGATGAGCATCGTCATCAGGAGTGTGAGGCTGGCCGAGTGCAGCAGCGACGAGTTGGCTAACGCCATGACGGCGTAAGCCGCGGTGCCGCCGATCTCGGCTATTAGCATCACTTTCTTGCGGCCGAACCGGTCCGCATAGTGACCGCCGATGGTCGCGCAGAGGAGCGCGATACAAATGCTAATGGCTGTCGCCGTACCTGCAATCGTGGTACCAAGCGTTCTTGCAAAATAAACGGACATGAATGGTGTTACCATGTTACCGAGCGTATTTGTTAAGAAGCTCATCATAATACGCAGCCGTACGTTGGGATGAAATTGAAAGAATGTCATGAGATTCACCTGCTTAGTTTGATCGAAATAGTTGGTAGACCTACTATAGCAGATGGTAGCCGCTTAAAAAGTGTACAAGGATGAAAGAAGCTTTCCCCTTTTTCAAAACTTCATAAGATCGTTGACGAAATGAAACCGGACCCCTATACTTTTTCATTATTGGATAAATAGGGGAGGACACCTGCATGCAGCTTGCCTTGCAATACGTACAGTTGAAAGCATCTTTGATACGACTCGGGCATCGCGCAAATGAAGATGTACCTGTCACGGTTGAAGAAATATCGGGTTACTTGTACTGTACGGAACGCAACGTGAAGATTTTGATCCGTAAAATGAGCGACCTTGGCTGGATCGTGTGGACACCCGGCCGCGGAAGAGGTCACCGTTCGGCGATCCGATTTCTCGCATCGGCAGAAGAACTGCTGATGGCCGAGGCCAAGTTGTATGTGGAGCAGGGCAATTTGAACAGTGCCATGAGCTTGTTTCAAATGGAAGGATTGGATATCGGGTTGACCGACCGGTTTCTGGCATGGCTCGGAGACTATTTCGGCTACCGGGGAACGCAGGAGGCAGGAGCCATAGAGACGCTCCGTCTGCCGATGCACAATCGGATCGAGACCCTGGATCCCGCCGAGATCTTGTTCTCGCGCGATTTGCATTTCGTCAAGCAGACATTTGATACGCTGCTTCGGTATGATCCTGCTCGCGGCAGCCTTGAACCAAGCCTTGCTCATAACTGGTCATGCAGCGAAAATGGGAGCGTATGGACGTTCTATTTACGAAAACGCGTTAAATTTCATCATGGACGGGAACTTACAGCAGCTGATGTCGTCTATTCGTTGAACAGGCTTCGGTCAACAGGCAATGAGGATTCACCCAACCGTTGGCTTGGTGAAAAAATCAGCGGTATCCATGCCCTGGATCGCCTAACCGTTCAGGTGATATTGGAAGCTCCGAATTATATGTTTGCTCACTATGTCAGTTCGTATCCAACAGCTATCTTGCCAGAGGATATATACAAGTCCAGGAGCAACGATGAAATCAGTAAGCTGCCGGTAGGCACAGGCCCGTTTCGCATAACCAGGCATGATGATGGCGGCATTACGCTGGAAGCGTTTGAAGATTATTTTCGCGAGGGCGCGCATTTGGATCGAATTGAGCTGCTTTATGTACCCGAGCTTGTCAGTAAGCGGAATTGGCAGCAGTGGAATTTTCACATGGGTAAATTGAATCATGACACGCAGCAGGCACCAGCACACTGGCGAAAAAAAGAAGTCATGACGCTCGGATCGAACCTGCTTTCCTTTAACTTGCGAAAGCAAGGACCGCAGCAGGATCGCGAGGTCCGCCGGGCGATTCATCTTGTGCTTGATCGGCTCGGGATGATTGCTGAACTCGGCTTGAATGGCGCGATCCCGGCTGAGGGCTTTCTTCCTCCGGATAGGCCACGCGTGTCTTTAAAAGATAATCAGCCGGAGTTAGCGCGTGGACTGCTGGCGGCAAGCGGTTACGGCGGGCAGCCGCTGAAGCTGATCTTTACGCACTCTCACCATCGTGAAGCGGAGTGGATTCGGGATCGCTGCGCTGCCGTGGGGATCACGATGCATCTGACCGAGTATACGTACAAGGAAATGTCCAGCATCGATCTGCTTCTGGAAGGCGACGTGCTGCTGGGCGGCGTCGTGGCTGATGACGATGAGGCGCGCTGTCTCATTGAGATGTATAAGATCGGCAACATGCTGACCCGTGTCTGTGCATCGGATGAGCAGCGGCAAACCTTTAACGATACGATCGCGCGTATCGTTGCAGAGCCTGACGCGAATGTGCGCATGGCGCAAATTCGCGAGATGGAACGGCTGCTGACGGAGGAGCACCGCGTGCTGTTTCTGGTACATACGAAACAGCAGACCGTATTCAGCCCGCATTTGAAGGGGATTGCCGTCAATACGCTCGGTTGGTTTGATTTTAAAAATATTTGGTTTCGCCCCGAAATCAAAGAAACGAATCCCTTTTCCCAGCAAGCCTAACTAGAAAAGAAAGAAGCTGCCCCTAAGTAGATCATTCTACTTAGGGGCAGCTTCAGTTCTGAGGGGGTAACCCTTCGGGTCACCAGATTGACAGAGAACAAAGGTCTNCCCTAAGTAGATCATTCTACTTAGGGGCAGCTTCAGTTCTGAGGGGGTAACCCTTCGGGTCACCAGATTGACAGAGAACAAAGGTCTTTATTAGTGAACAAGTTTGACGCTAAATTTCGGAGAAATAGCCATTTCGGGGCTCGAAAGAACAAAAGTCCATAATCAACGAACAATCTTCGCTAATTATGGAATTTTATTCGTTCGAAGCCTGATTGGTGGTCATTTACCCACCAAATGCGTCAAAATGTTCTCTAATTAGAGACCTTGGTTCTTTTCACGACGGGTAAGGGGAAACTGTAGACACCCCAGTTTGTTTTCAATTGGAGGTGATGAATTTCGGGCTTTCGAAGGTTCCACTTCACTTAGTGGGCTCCTTCACCCTTTGACAGCGCCGATCATAACGCCTTTGACGAAGTACTTTTGCACGAAAGGATACAGGATCAAGACGGGTACCGAAGCGACCATAATCGTCGCATACTTGATTGTCTCCCCGAGCTGGAATTGATCGGCGGCGTTGGCGCCAGCGGACATGGCATCCGTATTGTTCGCAAGCAGGATCTCCCGCAAAGTCAACTGCAGCGGGTAAAGCTCGCGTTCTTTAATGAAGATGGAAGCATAGAACCAGCCGTTCCATTTTTCCACTGCATAGTAGAGGATCATCACGGCAATAACGGGCATCGAGAGTGGAATAATAATACGGAACAAGATGACGAAATGATTCGCTCCGTCCATTTTGGCCGATTCTTCCAAGCTCTCGGGTACGGCCATGAAAGCGGTACGCATGATGATGAGATTGAAGGTGTTGACTGCGAAAGGGATGATCGTCGCCCAGAGTGAATCGATCAATCCGACCTGTTTGACAACGAGGTAAAGCGGAATTAATCCGCCGCTGAAGAACATGGTCAGCACGATGACGAAGATGAATACCCGGTTCCACATCACATTTTTACGGGAAAGGACATAAGCGCCTAAGGCGGTTACGATCAAGTTCGTACAGACGCCGAAAATAAGAATGAACAGCGTATTTTTGTACCCTTTGAGAATCGCCGGATTATGAAAGACACTTTTGTAAGCTTCGAAACTAAATCCAAGCGGTTTATACAAAAATCCTTTATGTGTAATCAATTGACCCGCATCGCTGATGGAGGCAAAGGCTACATAGAGAAGCGGGTAGAGAGTTACGATAACAAGCGCCATTAAGGCCACATGAATCAGCCCTACAAATACCCTGTCGGAATAGCTGTTCCTCACAGTAAGCTCCCCCTTCTCACCATAGACTGTTTTCACTTATTTTTCGGCTGAATTTATTCGCTGCGATGAGCAGCAAGAGGTTAATCACCGAATTGAATAAGCCGACTGCCGAACTGTAGCTCCACCCGAATTCGAGCAGTCCTTTCCGGAATACGAAGGAGGAGATGACATCCGCAGTATCATAGGTGCTGGGATTATAGAGCAGGATGATTTTCTCAAAACCGACATTCAATAAATTGCCCATGCGCAAAATAAACATGATCGCGATCGTCGGTAGAATGCCCGGCAATGTAATGTTCCATATTTGCTTCCATCTACTGGCGCCGTCCATCCGGGCTGCTTCGTACTGCTCCTGATCAATACTCATCAATGCCGCCAGATAAATGATCGATTCCCAGCCGATTTTTTGCCAAATTTCCGAGAGCACATAGATCGTCCGGAACAGCTCGGGCTTCTGGAGCATGGCCGTATCATTAGCGCCGAAATAGGTCAGCAGGTTGTTGATGACGCCGCCGCTGTTCGTAAAATCTTTAATCATCCCGCAAATGACGATAAGGGAAATAAAATAAGGCATATAGGTGATCGTTTGGACAAAGCGCTGAAATCGCTTATTCGTTAGTTCGTTAATCAGTATCGCGAGCAGGATGGGGGCCGGAAATTCGAAACATAACGAATATAAAGAGATGAGCACTGTATTCTTCAAAA
Organism: Paenibacillus sp. GCM10027628; assembly: GCF_042676385.1. NCBI lineage: Bacteria > Bacillati > Bacillota > Bacilli > Caryophanales > Paenibacillaceae > Paenibacillus > Paenibacillus sp. GCM10027628. Next base: position 20,523 of record NZ_JBHTHA010000010.1, on the reverse strand, counting down.
TACGCCAGAAGTAATAGCTGCCGAAAAACGCTTTGAACTGATCCAGTCCGACCCAGTCGCTGCCGAGGATTCCTTTCATCGGGGTATATTCTTTGAACGCAATGATAGCGCCGTACATCGGGGCATAATGAAAGGTGAAGTAATAAGCCAGAACGGGAACCATCATGAGGTATAAATATTTGTTCAACACAAAATCTCGCTTGAAGCGGACAGTAAAGGTTGCATCCGTTCCTTTGCGCATGGGTGTGGACTCCTTTCATTAAACGTGCGGATCGGAATGAGAAGGGAGAGCAGCCTCTCCCTCAAGCTAATCTACCGTTTGTTATATCGATCCAGGGAAGCTTTCTTGATCTCGATCGCGCGATCGAGCTTAACGGACTTGAACTTCTCCACATACTTGTCAAAACTGTCGACCGACTCTGAGCCTAATATGATTTTGAGCGTCATTTCATCGACCAGGGTGTTCAGGTCCGTCATGATTTTGGCAAGCTCGGTGCTTTCTTCCGGTGTAGCTGTAATGGGTGGAAGTTTGTATTTATCAACATCAGTCTTTTGCCAGGTAGTGACGGCGTCGCGCTGTGTTTGCAGGGCTAAATATTGTTCAATGTAACGCTTATCTTGCACGAAAGGACCGTTGTAGTTACCGCGTATGTACATAGACATAGCCTGCGCAGGAGCGAGCTTATCCGGATTTTTCAAGATCAGATCGGTGTACTTCGGATATCCGTTTTCATTATTATAGGATACGCCTTCGGTGCCGAAATTGAAGAACATATGCCCTTCATCCGAGTAACCATAGTCGAGAAGCTTTGCGGCAATTTCGACGTTTTTGGATTTGGCTGTGATAGCGACCATGCCTCCTGGAGAGTTGGCGGGGTCCTTTTGGCCGTACATGGCGGTATCACCCTTCTTCAATACGGGATAAGGGGCTCCGATAAGCACGGCTTTCGGGTCCTTGGCCACGATAAGCGGCTGCCATTTGCCAATACCGCCCCCAGCATTGTTGACTGTAGCGCCTGTTGCACCGGAAGCGATATTCGCATCCATCGATTTGGTATCGGCGGTAGCGAAGTTCTTATCGATCAAACCTTCTTCATACCATTTGTGAAATGTTGCGAGAAAATCTTTGTACCCTTTCTCCGCTGGTCCGAACTTTATCTTTCCGTTATCGATAAAGAAGTCGCGTGTCACACCGAAAGCGCTGGCGAAAGCGCCGTTGCTAAGCTCATTGAAAGGCCGGGGAACGCTGACAACAGCGAATGCAGCCGTTGCGCCTTTCTTTTCTTTGAAAGCTTTGAGTGTGGTATACCACTCATCAATCGTGGTTGGAACCGGCAGGCCAAGCTCATCCAGCCAATCTTTGCGTACGATGGGGCCTTGATAAACACGCAAATAATCGTCGCCGCGAATGAAGGGGAACGTAAAGTAGCTGCCGTTGTCAGTTTTAACCTGCTTGTCGACGGCGGGGTGCTCTTTCAAATATTTTTTCAGGTTCGGCGCGTATTTATCAATGGTCTCATTCAGTTTCAGGATGTAGCCGTCTTTGATCGCTTTTTCCGGCCCTCCGGGGAACTTGGTGAGCCAATCGTATTCGATCATATCCGGTAATTCGCCTGATGCGAGCATGACATTCAATGCTTGTTCGGCCTGGTTCGTTGGCGGAGCGGAGAATTTCAGATTCACTCCGGTTTTCTTCTGCCAATCCTGGAAGAAGGGGACATCCGCGTGTGCGGATTTGACACCCGTCAGATTGCCGTTTATTTCGCCCCAATAAGTAAGTGTTTTATCCGTTTTCATCGGGTAGGTCGTCGTTGCACTTGAGCCCGGGGTTGCCGCGCCACCTGCTGCTGCCGTTGGACTCGAACTGCTCGGGTTGGAGCTTGTGCTATTGGATGTGCAAGCTACAGTGAAGCTTGCCGTCAATGACGTTACGACCAGCATCATGTACAATTTTTTTCTGTTCTTCTTCATAGTGGACCTCCAGACCGTTTATCAATTGGTTGATCGCCAGACCATTGCTAAAGGAACGTAGGCTTGAGATCCGTCGTTCCTTGTCTCTACTATATGACAACGCTTACATGCAAACTATCGCGAAAATATCCAATTACTTCGTGAAATCTGCCAGCAGACTATGCAAAATATACAATAGTATCGTGAAAAACGCCATTTACAAAAAAAAGCCGCGTATCGCAGCTTATTTCTGGGTCAATTCTTTATACTTCCCCGGCGTAATGCCTTCTATTTTTTTGAACACGCGAATGAATGCGTTAATATCATTGAATCCTACGCAGCCCGCGGCATCTCCGACTGACTGATCACGCTGCATCATGAGTTGTTTGGACTTCTCGATGCGCACCTTGTTGATCGTATCCAGCAGGCCAACGCCGACGAAATCTTTGAACAACTTGGATAAATAGGTGGCTTTGCGGTCAAAATGGTTACCGATCATCGTTACATTCAGATTCGGATCCTTATAATGCTCTTCGATGTAAGCAATGACTTCGTCTACGAGCTTTTGCAATGACCGTTGTCGCGATAGCGCCATGTTCTGCTGACGCCTGACGGAGGTATAATCGCAAACTTGATGAAGAATTTCAATCAGCTGCTGCTGCATCTCTTGAATGGTCTTACTGGTGATAAGGCGGTCCAGTTGTTTGGGATTCCGGATAAAGAAGCTCTCCTGCATGTCACCGGTCTCGCTTACCGTCTTCATCATGGTGGAAACCAGATTCAGCATCAGACATTTGGCTAAAGAAACGGAAACCCCGGGACGTTCCAAGTTGCGTTCCATGATGTCAGCAAGAATCCCCTTGGCATTCTCGAGCTCCCCTAACTTCATGGCACTCATCAACTGCTGCTCAGCCTGCAAAGGGTAATAATAACCATTGTCTGTTTCACCGGCTAACTCGGTTTGCAAATCGTCGAAAGTAACAATCTCGTGGCGGCCCATCACCAGCTTATATTCCATCGCATCCAACGCTTCCATAAAAGCTGTGGATACACGGGTAACCTGCTCATGAATACGGCTAATGGAAATGGTCATCCGGATCTCATAAGTCGACGCCAGAAAGGCTTGCGCTTCTTGCGCGATGTGCAACAGCTCGCTCTTTGCGCTATGGCCGGCTTCATGGATCACATTAACTAAGCAGGCAATCGAATCGTCAATCTCGGTCGCGTAACCGCGGTATTTCCGAGCTACTAATTCCTCCACCACATTCATGATAATAAAATGCAGCAGCTTCCACTTATCGCCTTCCTGCATATCGGATATACGTTCCATGAAGGCACGGCTATCTTCGACGACAAACAGCAAAACGGCAAAATCGTTCGTATCAAATTTCATATCAAACGTGGTTAAAGCTTCGGCGATCGGCACCTGGCTGTCAAGCTTGCCGCGAAGCAGTTTGACGATGAAATTGGAACGGATGATGTGACGCTGCTGTTCCATTTTCAACTTCATATTGTCCACTTCGCTTAAGGTGCTGTCCACAGCTTCTTGAATGAAGTGGAATTCATTAAAGCGTCTCCGGGCGGGCAAGGCCGCCTTATTTGAAAATGCCTCCACAAGGCGGCGAACGGGATGATAATTTTTACGCAAGAAGAATGTTGTCAACATACAGCCGCCGAGCAGGCTTACCGCCATCGACAAGTACGTTAAATTACGCACATGTTCGGCTTTTTTCCAATAATGACTGCTTGGAATCATCGAGACATATTTAAGTTTAGAGCGAGGGGATTGGATGTAGGATACTTCATATTTTTCCCCGTTTGGATCGGAATAAAATAAGTTCGCGGCATCTTGCAATTGCGCATATGGAAAATCGTTCGGCAGGGTGAGGTTGGAGCTTGAGACGAGAATTTGATTATCTTCATTCAAAATAAGCACATGCCCTTTGTTGAAAATTTCCATATTTTGAATGGCTCCGAGAATACGGGATTGATCGATCATCAGTACGTTCGTTGCAACGGGCTTGTCGCGCTCTAGCGGGTAAGTACTAATATAAGCAACGGTTTTCTGCAGTTTGTTGTCATCATTAATTCGGTACATGGGGATGAAGCCTTTGAAATTGCTTTTACCGACAATGGAAGACCAGGAAGCATAGGTGAATGCATCACTGCGATGCAAAGTTTCATACGCAAATGCCCCATTTCTGACAATGCCGGGAAGAACAACTGAATCCGTGGCGTTTAAATAAACATAGAAGGAATCGATTAATGGATAGGAGGTCTTGTACAGCTTAAGATCCTGTGCAATCTGATAAATATCATAAGCGTAATCCTTAGGAAAAGTATCATACTTATTGGAGTATAGCAGCTCCTGCATGCGTACGCCCCAAGTCATTTCGAAATTCAATTGCTCCATCGTTTTGAACTGGTTGTCCATGACCTCGCGTATTTGTTTGAGTAAGGAATCGTTTGCCTGATGAATTTCTTCTTTTAACGTCTTGCTCGACTCAAAATAAAGTAAAAAGCCAATCACGATCGGCAACAGGAGTACGACGATATACGAGATCAGCCACGTTAAGACAATGCTTTGTCTATTGAAGATCATTCTATTCCGCAACAAGAAACCCCCTCACAATCACAGAAATAGATAATGAACGTATGATTTAAGGTTATGGTAGCGCTGTCATATATATTGTATGTGTTTCCTATCGTTGCAGTCAACGATAGGAAGGTACTTTTATTGATTCGATTCTTGAACAGGCTTGAACCGGTTTTTTCCGAAGAAAACGAGGAACAATATAGAGATCAGCGTGTAGACAACCGCTGTAATGCAGAACGCATAGGCATACCCGTAATAAGGCCCGAAGCGGAAAACAAGTCCTGTGCTGACGGGGGAGGCGAGAAACCATCCCAGGTTAAAGACGGCTTCACCCGAACTCGACGCGAGCCCTCGCAAAGAGCGATGGACATAACTCATTTTGATCGAGTTGTAAAATGGGTTAGCGGCATTCATTAGCGCTTGCCTGAACAAATAGCCGCAGGATGACAAGTAAAAGTTCGAAGAGAAAGCTGTAAGAAGTAAAAAAGGAATAGAGCTGAGCTGTAAATAGACGACGGATTTCACTTCTCCGTACCGCTTCACAATCATTGGCCCGATCAGAAAGGCCACGGCTGTTGCAGCCTGTCCCAGAGCTACGATGATGCCGATCGCGGTTTTTGAAGCCTCGAAGCGATCCTCGAAGTAGACATTCAGATAAGGGACAATCATGCCGCCTGCTGTTGAGGACAACAAGCCAAGAAGAACGAAGATCCCTATTACCTGAAGGGAGGTTTTATGCTGCTTCCAAATCTGCTTTAACGGGAGACGCTCGCGGCTGGTCTCCAGCTCTTGCCCCGTCTTCTCGAACATGAGCATGGGGATGACGCCGAGCGCGGCAAAACCGACACCGATGAGCAGCGTAATACGCATACTATGTATTTCAGCGAGCCCGATCATGAATTGGAAAAAGTCGCATAGGGCGCCTCCCAGCGCGATCCCTACAACATTGGCAACCATGACGAGAGCCATATTAAAACTGAATAAATGAACGCGCTGCTGAGGGGTTGAATTGTTCGCCATGAACGGCAAAATCGTCGCGGATACGACGGCAAGCGCTGCCCCGCCAAAGAATGAGGAGATGAGCATACCTTGTTGTCCTTCAATCAGTGTTCTTGTGGTCAACGCCGCTATGACGCATAGAAGACCGAAGGAGATAACCCTCTTAGGTCCGAATCTATCATTCATGATGCCTGCAGGTATTAATATAATGGCCGCGGCTAATGCGTTCATCCCGACAATGCTGCCGACCATGGTCTGGTCGTAACCGAGACTTTTCACATAAAGATTGTAGACAAGACCGAACATGCCCAAACCCAGGTTCCATACAAAATTAAACCAGAAGAATAAGAGAATATTCCGACTATAGCCTTGAAACTGTGACTTCCATTCGTAAAGCAAATTCGACATGGGGACTCCTGCCTTTGTATCTGTGTCTAAATTGTAACCGTCTTACCCATTCTACCACTGGTAAATAAAAATGGACACCCTAAAGGCTTGATATTCATGCCGATCTGTATAATAATTAGTAGTCTAATAAATGAAACAGGGAGAACAAATTGAAATGCCTACATCAACGACTACAGATGAACAGAAGCTAGAGACGAAACCGGAAGTAGAACAGGTAGAAATTTGGAAGTGTAAAGAGGCAGATTGTAAAGCATGGGTTCGCAAAGAATTCGTTACGGAGGCTTTACCGAACTGCCCGTTATGCAAAAATCCGATGATTCGCAGCTACAGACACGTGCCTGTGACCGCGAAAAAAGGAAACAAGAAATTTTTAATGGGAAAAAGACGGTTCTAGTACTGTTTATACAAGATGAAAGACCAAAGTTCGTCTCAATAAGAGACAGAGCCTTGGTCTTTTTTTTCTTGTTTCTTTGTAAAGTATGCATGCAGATTCATGATACTGCTAGATCCCTTTTCCACCTATGGGGCGCAGTCTGATTTGCTCTACGCCTGCGATAAATGGTCTGGCTCGTGAGATCATCTCTTTGGCACCCTCATTCAATAGTGAAGCTTCATGCGCTGCGGAATCACTCCATATTTCGGTCACCCATACCGTTTCGGGCTCACTGTCCGACACGTTGACGACATACAATTCGCAACCCGTGACCGATTGCATGCCGGCTGCAGCTTCCATGAGGATTTGGACAAAAGCATCGCGTCCGCCTGCATGCGTGGTGAATTTTACGTACATACCGAATTTATTCATATCCAATCTCCTCTTATTGAGATGTAAGTACACTACAATGATAACCATACACAATCATCACTGACAAATACAGTCAGTCTTTTACCCGCGCATCAAGACAAACAATTCAGCATACCATCAATAGTGAAGGAGGGGATGTCCATGAATTGGTCTGAACTGGATTTATCCGGCGATACGCAAAAGCTGCTGGAAGAACTGATAGAGCGCAAGGAAAAATGGGATAAACTTAAAAAACTCCGAAGTTTTTACTTTGTCATCACAGGCGTCATCTGTTTTATCTTTGCCTTTGCATTTAACAGAAATATTATGGTAGGCTCAAACGGTAACGTCATGGCCATGCTAGGTCTTTTGCTTGCCAATAGATATGTGCTGCTATCTTTGCTATTAAGCATTGCATCCGCCATGTTTATGAGGAATGTAATCACCAAAGTGGAGAAAGCGAAGAAAAAATATGAAAGCTTGCGCGAGGAAACGATTGATAAGCTGGAATACTCCTGGAAAATCAATATGACTTCGAGTACCAAGGATCAAATTTCAAGAGCTATGAAAAAAATATACGATATTAATCTTGTCTACAAAAGTTGAGACTACAGAAAGGAACATTCTATGATCTACAAATGCCGATACATAGACGACAACACGTTAGACCTTCCGTGGGAGAGCATCGAAGCCATTCCTTTACGTGAAGTAGTCACTGGAGAAAACCCGAGATTGCAGACTCGTGTTCGTGCATGCTGGACGCAGGACCAGTTAAACATCCGCTTCGAGTGCGAAGACGATCATATCGTAGCCACGATGGTGCGGAGGGACGATCCTATTTACATGGAGGATGTGGTAGAAGTATTTATCGACACGGCCGGCACAGGGCGTTCATACTATGAGTTCGAAGTGAGCCCGCGCAACATCGTTTTCGATGCGTTGATTCATAATGATCTGGCCGGTTCCAAAACGGTGGACACCTCTTGGGATGCAGCGGGTCTAATGACCCAAGCAACCGAAGGAGCCAGTGGATGGAGGCATTATGAGCTTCGAATACCTTTTGAAGACCTGGGCGAATATCCTCAGTCCGGTACGAGATGGCGCTGGAATTTATATCGAATTGACGATGATCGGCAAGGAACCCGGCATTACTGGGCGTGGTCGCCGACCGGAGCCGTGGACTACCATATCCCTCAGCGGTTTGGTACAATTGTATTTGTTAAATAATAAGTTATTAACCAGTGGATAATTATTTCTTGCCTTAAGCAGGAATCGATGTAATTAACCGCGAATTAGTTTCTATGAGCAGCACGATGACGTGCTGCATCTTCTTGCGTCATGATTGCATATGACGAAGTATAGGGATGGTGTGTTCAATGAGTTATCGGATTGAAAAAGATTTTTTAGGTGAAAAACAGGTGCCTTCGGAAGCGTATTACGGCATTCAGACGATGCGTGCGACTGAGAACTTTCCAATTACAGGAGTGACTATACATACTGAGCTGATTACGGCTTTGGCTGAAGTGAAGAAAGCGACGGCGCTGGCCAACATGGATACTCACATGCTGCCAAAAAGAATCGGCGAGCAGTTGGTTGCAGCTGCCGAGGAAGTTCGGCAAGGCCGGCTCATCGAGCAGTTCATCGTAGATTCCATTCAAGGCGGCGCCGGTACGTCCATTAATATGAATATGAATGAAGTATTGGCAAACCGGACACTTGAACTGATGGGTGAAGAGAAAGGGAACTATTTCCACTGTAATCCGAATAATCATGTCAATATGTCACAATCGACGAATGATGTGATTCCGACGGCGATCAAGATTGCAGCCTATCGATTGACAGAATTGCTGCTTACCGCAATGAAAACGCTTCATTCCGCCTTCGGCCGTAAGGAGACCGAGTTCGATGACGTCATTAAAATGGGCAGAACCCATTTGCAAGATGCGGTTCCGATTCGGATGGGCCAGGAATTCGGGGCCTATGCCCGCGTTATCGAAAGAGACATCAAGAGAATCGCCCAAGCTTCGCAAGGCTTGCTCACCGTTAATATGGGAGCGACGGCCGTAGGTACAGGGCTTAATGCGAAACCGGCTTACGTGGAAAGTGTTATGCGTCATTTAAAAGAGCAAACGCAACTTCCGATCGAGCTGGCCGAGCATCTGGTGGATGCAACGCAAAACATGGATGCGTACACCGAACTGTCCGCAGCACTGAAAGTATGCGCCGTTAATCTGTCGAAAATCTGTAACGATATCAGGCTTATGGCTTCCGGTCCCCGGGTAGGACTTGGCGAAATCAAATTGCCGCCGAGACAGCCGGGATCGTCCATTATGCCGGGTAAAGTCAATCCCGTTATGGCTGAAGTTGTCAACCAGGTGGCGTTCCAGGTCATCGGCAACGATCATACGATCTGCCTGGCTTGCGAAGCCGGTCAATTTGAGCTGAACGTCATGGGGCCAGTCATCGCCTTCAATCTCTTGCAATCGCTCAAAATTATGCGCAATGCGGCTGAAGTGTTCGAGCAGTTCGCAGTTGAGGGCATGGAAGCGGATCGGGAGCGATGCAAAGCGTATGTCGAGCAAAGCTTCGGCATTGTCACGGCGCTTAATCCGCATCTGGGCTATGAAGTCGCCGCGCAACTAGTGAAAGAAGCGGTGCGTACCGGCATGTCGCTGAAAGAACTCATTCTGGAGAAACAGCTGCTGACGCCAGAGGAAATCGAAGAGATTCTCAATCCAATTCAAATGACAACGCCTGGGATTGCAGGCGAAAGATTGCTGCAGCCAAGAGAATAAGAATACGGTACAAAGAGGTCATCCTAAGGATGGCCTCTTTTTGCATGCGTGCAGGTAAAATTTCACAGAAAGTTCATGAAGAAGTATCATTCGAGGTAGGAAATGTATGGTAAATATCAGTGTGGTGTTTTACAATGAAATAGGACTATAGTCTTGGTTAATGGAGGGGTATATATGTCGAAAAACAAAAAAATATGGCGTTTAACCATACGCAAAAAATTAGTGTTAGTGTCACTGTTTTTGCTGTTAACGCCCATTTTAGTGATGGGTGCCATCACCTACAAGGTCTCATCGCAAGAAACCGATAAATTGATTCAAAGCAACTTGAAGAATACAGTCGAGATGGCTTTGGAGCTGACGGATTCCTTCGAAAAAGCTTCGAAACAGGGGGCGATGTCCAAAGAAGATGCCCAGGAAAAAGTAAAAGAAATATTGCTCGGAGCGAAAAAAGATGGAAAGCGCTCGATCAATGCCAACTTTAATCTCGGCGCTAACGGTTACTTTTTCATCTTGAATGAGAAAGGCGACTTACTGGCTCATCCTTCTTTGGAAGGCCAAAACATTCTCGATAAACAGACGAGCGACGGCTTTTATTATATTAAGGATATGATCCAAAAAGGAAAAAGCGGCGGGGATTTCACGGTCTACAATTGGCCGCTCCCTGACTCTTCAAAAGAAGCGAAGAAAATTGCCTACGCCGAGGCAACGAACTCGGATTGGGGTTGGATTATTTCTGCAGGCTCTTATATGCAGGATTACAATAAGGGACAAGTACATATTTTAAATACGATCCTTATTACTTTGATTTGCTGCTGGGTGGCCGGAGGCGTGGTGATGACGCTATTTGCTCTTCACATTTCCAGACCCATTAAGCAACTTGCCCGTCAGGCTGAGCAGTTTGCGATGGGAGACCTTCGCACATCCAATTTAAAAGTGAGCAATAAAGACGAAATTGGTGAACTCGCTGTTTCTTTTGAATCGATGTACACCCACTTACGTGAGATTGTCTCCGGACTCTTGTCCAATTCGGACCGGTTGACGGATGCAACGCATGAATTAAATCAATCGATTGGTGAAACGACAGGTGCGAGCAACCAAATTTCGATCTCGATTCAAGATATGGCTTTAAGCAATGAAACTCAGGCGCGGAGCGTCAATGAAAGCTCCACGGCGATGGAAGAAATGGCGGTTGGGATCCAGCGGATTGCAACAACTTCAGCTGCTGCCTATGAAGCGTCGGAGATGACGCTGCAAGAAGCGGAGCAAGGCAACCGATTGATCACCGAATCAACCGAGCAGATCAATGCGGTGAGCAGGACCGTGGGCGATCTTGCGGAGATTGTAGAGAAACTGACGGAACGTTCGCAGCAAATTGGCGATATCGTTCAGCTCATTACCGATATTTCCGCACAAACGAATTTGCTTGCTTTGAACGCTTCCATTGAAGCGGCACGCGCTGGAGATGAGGGCAAAGGATTTGCTGTCGTTGCTGGCGAGGTGAAAAAGCTGGCAGAGCGTTCGACGGCATCAGCCGCTGAAATTGCCGAGCTCATCCAAGCCATTCAAGAGGATATGAAACATGCCGGCGTGGCGATGGAAAAAGGGGAGCAGGAAGTCGCGCAAGGCGTGAGTGCGATCCAGCATACAGGCCAAGCTTTTGTGCGGATTCTTGACGCCACGCGGAGTGTCGTGAATCAGGTTCAGGAAGCGTCGGCGGCTGCCGAAGAGATGTCGGCCAGCTCGCAAGAAATCGCCGCATCCTTGCAGGAAATCGAACGGATGGCGAACCAGACTAACGATTTGGCGCATCTGATTTCGGCTTCTACGGAAGAACAGCTTGCAGCGATGGAGGAGCTGACTTCATCTTCGGAAACGCTGGAAATCATGTCCTCAGAGATGCAGTTCATGGCTCACCGGTTTAAACTATAAAAAGAAATAACTCGATCCTTATATGGAGCATTTTAAACCATTCCGGTTTTGAAATGCTCCTTTGCTTTTCATACAGTAACAAGTATGATTAGACTGAATTACATAGGGCGGGGTGGATAATGAAAAAAACCATCTGTTTAGTAATGCTGATCATCGTATGTTTGTTGACTTATTTTCATAATGCCGGCCCTGATCAAGATCCTTATGCAGTAACGGACTACAGCCGTTTGCACCCGGTTAAGGTAAAACGTGTTGTCAAGGGGAAGGAAGAGGAGCAGTTGGTTGCTCTGATCCGCGAGGCGAAGCAAAATCATTGGAGCATCTCGATATCCGGTCAGCGGCACAGCCAAGGCGGGCATACGTATTACCAGGATGGAATTGTCGTCGACATGACTTCGTACAATCAAATCCTGTCTTTCGAACCGAAGGAGAAAAGAATTCGTGTTCAGGCAGGAGCCACATGGAACGATATCCAAAATGCGATCAATCCTTACGGTCTATCGGTCAAAACGATGCAGTCCCAAAATATTTTCACCGTAGGCGGTTCCATCAGCATTAATGCGCATGGCCGGGATATCCGGAATGGATCACTGATCAAGAGTGTGGAATCCTTTCGATTGTTAACAGCGGATGGTGAAATTATGGAAGTAAGCCGTACCGAGCATGCGGATCTATTCCCGCTTGTACTTGGGGGATACGGACTATTCGGCATCATTTTAGATGTGACCCTAACTTTGACGGATAATGAAATGTATACGATTTCGAGCGATCGGATGAGCGTCCGCGATTATGGCAGCTATTTTAAGGACAAGGTGAAATCCAATCCGGATATTCATATGCATATCGCACGCGTCTCCGTTGCGCCTGGTACCTTTTTGACCGACATGTATGCGATTAATTATCAAGTCGATCCTACAACACCGCTTGAGGGCCACGACACACTGCGAACGAGAGAAAGCTGGGTCATTCCGACCAAGTTGATCTTTAACCTCAACCGATCATGGACTTGGGGACGAGATGCATTCTGGGAGTTGCAAAAGAACTATTTTGCCAAAGAACAAGGGCACAGCATCAGTAGGAATAACGCCATGCGATCCGAATCCGAATTTATGGAGTACAGGCAGGCAGGGGAAAATGATCTGCTGCAGGAATATTTTATTCCTGTGGACGAGTTTGCTGGGTTTCTCGAAGACATGAAACGGGTATTAAGCAAAGAAGAATTGGACCTTTTGAACATCACGGTTCGGTATGTGAACCAGGATCAGGAGGCCGTCCTCTCGTATGCGAGGGAGGATATGTTTGCATTGGTTTGTCTTTTTCATGTGCCGCTAACGACCCAAGATCAGCTTAAGGTCAAAACCGGTATCGGGCACATTTTGGATGAGGTTATTAAGCATAACGGGACGTATTATTTGCCTTATGCCCCTTATCCGTCATTAGAGCAATTTCGAACCGTATATCCGAAGTATGAAGCTTTTTTCAGGAAGAAGGATCTGTATGATCCGACCCATCTGTTCATAAACTATTTTTATGAAGATTATAAAGGGGAGTAGCCGCTGATGGATGTGAAATGGCTGATTCGATCCCAAAGCATCTTTACGCTGGCGGCGGGCATGATTTATCCGTATTACTTGCTTTTTTTGAAAAACCTGGGGAACAGTTATTCCAAATATGGGCTGGCTTTCGCAGTGTTTACGATAAGCTCTGCCGCCGTTTCGCAATGGCTGGCTCCGAAATTGGATCGGCACGGCGTACGTATTATGAGCGCGAGCTCTTTGGGGATGATGGTGGCTATGCTGGCCTTCCCATGGGTGATGTCCTATGTATGGGTCCTTATCCTCCAACTGCTGATGGGCACCTGCAATGCCATGCAAAAAATGAGCGAAAAGCAGCTAATTGCCGACCACACTGAGCGGGGGGCGCGAGGTGCATTCATAGGGTCGTTCCATTTCTGGACATCCGTGGCTTCCGGATTTGCCGTTATTGTTGGCGGCTATATCATTGATTGGTTGACCATCAATGCGCTGTTTTATGCCAGCGCTGTGCTGTATGGAATAAGCAGCTGGGTTGTTTGGCGTTTAGCGCTAAGAAATAAGGGATAGAGGATTGCGCCGGCTTGTGGCTATCCTTTTAAGAAGTCGAGTAGAGAGGGATCTCTGCTCGACTTTTTTTTGTGGAATAGCGGCCAAAAAGGACGCTACACACGCAAAATTGCTCGGACGGAAGTTTTAAGTCAAATGTATGTCATATTGAATCACATGATTTTAGACATTTCCAAAGCCATCCCCCTTTATTTCATCTTCGTCTACAAAAAAACAGCCTAAATTTGTTGTCATTGCTAAAAAAGACTATTTTCAATGTTAAGTATATTGACGTTGTGTGAAGTCGTATATTACCATCAAGTTGAATCAAATACCAACAAGAGTTAGGAGAACGTATTCCCATGTTACAAGCGAATGAAGCAGACATGTATAAGGCGATTAAGGATGCCATTATCGAGCAAAAGCTTCGGCCCAATATGCAGCTTGTCGAAGATGTTTTGGCGGAGTCGTTCGGCGTAAGCCGTACGCCGGTGCGCAATGTACTGCGGCGTTTGGCCAGCGAGAAGCTGGTGACGGTCATTCCTTACAAAGGAACGTTCGTCTCATGTCCTTCGATCCATGAAGCCAGAGAAGTGTTCGAAATGCGCAGAGTGCTTGAGTCAGCTGCCATCAGAAAGGTTAGCCGAACGATGAGCGAGGCTCAGCATTTTCAGCTCCTTACGCTTTTGCAAGATGAGCATGAAGCGCATCTGCAGGGAGATTTGCTTGGGGCACTGCGGATCACTGGCGAGTTTCATCTGCGAATCGGCGAGTATGCCGGCAATTACTACTACTTTCGATACTTGGAAGAGCTGATTTCACTTACCTATGTCATTATTGCATTTTATGGCATGAGGAAGAACGTATACTGTCACGATCATGAGCGAATTTTGCGAGCGATGAAGCAGGGGGACGAAGAGCAAGCTGCACGATTGATGGTGGATCATTTGAGTGAAATTGAGCTGTTTCTGGATTTTGAAGAAAAGGATGCGCAGCCTAATTCGTTAGCGGATATTTTCAAATCCAAAGGGTTTGCAGGAGTAAGGAAATAACGATGAAAGATCACATTTTTTTTAATCGGGATTGTATACAATCTCGTATGAGATACCGCAAAGTCGAATCCAACGTCGTCATGAGGCAAATAAAAAAGGGGTGAGGTTATGAAACTAACGATCCAGCATGTAGGGAAAAGCTACGGGGACCGCGCCGTTTTGAAAAATGTGGATTTGACCGTGCATGCCCATGAATTTATATGTATTTTGGGTCACAGCGGCTGTGGGAAGTCAACGCTCCTCAATATGGTGGCGGGCTACTTGCTTCCGGACGAAGGCACAATCTCAGTAGACGGGGAACGCATTCAAGGACCGTCGAAGTCACGGGGGATGGTGTTCCAGGATCATGCTTTATTTCCCTGGTATACGGTCCTCGAAAATATCTCATTCGGCCCTGAGGTTCAAGGCATTACGAGAGCTAAAGCCAAGGAAATCGGCAAGGAGTTTCTAAATTTGGTGGGGCTTGAAAAGGTTGCAAATCATTACCCGGCTGAGTTGTCCGGAGGCATGAAGCAGCGGGTAGGGATCGCAAGGGCATTAGCGAGTTCCCCTGAAATATTACTCATGGATGAACCGTTCGGCGCACTCGATATTTTGACCCGTGACATGATGCGCAGAGAGCTCGGAAGAATTTGTGCCAAGCTGAAGCCGACGATTCTCTTCGTTACGCACAGCATCAGTGAAGCCGTCTATTTGGCCGACCGTGTGGTCGTGATGAAGGATGGCGAAATTGCCGATACGTTTGCCGTTAATATTGAACATCCACGAACTTTTGAATCTGCCGGGTTTGGCGAAGCCATGCATAGAATCGAACGGATTCTAATGGAAGATGAAGCAGAGGAGGCTGTTTGATGAACGACACATCCACATCGGTAATGGCGGATGGCGAGCTGATCCAGCCTCCAGCCAGGAGCATTGTCACGCCAAATAAGCGTAAAAACACCGGGAATGGCTTTCTTGAAAAATGGAACACGCTTCCATTTCTAACCTTTTTCGTCATATGGGAAGCTTTTTCCAGGTGTAACGAGAAGTTTGCCTGGTTTAATCCGCTTTTTTTGCCGCCGCCTTCACTTGTCTTAGTCGACGCATGGGAATTAGCCAAGACGGGTCTCGTCGTGCAAAGTCTGATCTCCAGCTCGATTCGGATCGCTGCCGGCTTCGTCATCGGTTGTCTGTTCGCCGTTGTAATTGGCGTCATGATGAGCAAATTCCGTAGCGTGGAACGATGGATGTCCCCTATTCTCAATCTGGTAAGTCCCATACCGGCGCTAGCTTTGCTGCCGCTGTTCATAATCTGGTTCGGGATTGGCGAGTTTCCCAAAATTCTGCTCATTGCATGGACGACATTCGTCCCTGTCCTCGTCTATACGGTCGACGGATTTAAGTCGGTTCCATCGACGTTAATTCGATCAGCAATGAGTTTGGGTGCTTCTGAACGTCAAATTTTTATGCGCGTCTTGATTCCGTCGGCCATTCCGAATTTTATCGTCGGAGCCCGCGTCTCTCTGGGATTATCTTTTTCAGCACTGATCGTTTCCGAAATGATGGGGGCCAAATCCGGGCTAGGCTATATCATTGTCGATGCCAGGAACTATTTTAAAATCTCCAATATGTTTGTCGCCATTATTCTCATTGGCTTAGCTTACAGCTTGTTTTCCTATCTGGTGAAACTCCTGGAAAGGAGGGTCTTGGCTTGGCGTAAGGGCGGCATGCGAGATGCCGTTGAAAAGTAGAAAAGGTTGCAGTTGATCACTCAAAAAAAGAGACGATAGGCGGAGGGAAACCAATGAAAAACAAAGGGAAATGGGTTCAATCTTTAGCGTTAATCGTAACGTCGGCTATGGTTTTGGCAGCGTGCGGTTCAAAAGAAGCTGCAACGACTACTACAGCTCCTGCGGCCACAGCGGCAGCAACAGCAACAGCAACGCCAGCGGCTACAGCCGCAGCAACATCTGCGGCAGTGATAACTCCGGAGACCAAAGATGTAACACTGGTCGGGGTGCGCGATGCGCAAATTTCTTCCCAGCAAATTATCGCGGATAAGCTCGGCTATTTTAAGGAAGCAGGACTGAACGTAACGAGCCAATTGATTGAAAGCGGCCCGGATATCGGACCGATGGTAGCCGGAGGCAGCGCGCCTGTCAGCATTCAAACGAACTTCATGGATATTATCCTCAAGTCTTCCAATGTACCTGTCAAAATCGTCGCTCCTTTGGCGCAAATTGCCGGTACCCAAGCGGTCGTCGGTTCTAAGAAATTGGAGCTCAAAAGCGCCAAAGATCTGGAAGGCAAAACGATCGGGATACCGAACGGAGCCGACGTGAAGATTGCGATCGATAACATGGGCAAAGAGCTTGGCGTCGATGTCAGTAAAATTAAATACGTGAATTTGGCGCCGAGCGATGCCGTTGTCGCGCTGCAAAAAGGCGATATTGATGCCATGGCCTGCTGGGAACCGTTCATCACCAAAGCCATTCAAGGCGGAGGCAAGTTCCTGTTCAGCGGCACCAAAAGCGAATTGCCGGACAAAAAGGGCAATGTCAACTGGATGAGCGTACATACGACGATTCAGGTTTCCGACGATTATATCAAAAAAAATCCGAACACGATTAAAGCGATTCTCGCCGCTTTGAAAAAAGCGACCGACTATATCAACATCAACCGCAAAGATGCAATCAAAATTTTGGCGCCTGAACTGCATTTGAGCGAGGAAGAACTGACGCAAATCATGGATCGCAACGTGTATGCGATGGTGGTGGATGACACGTATGTGAATGGCAGTAACGGCGCGCCTGTCGGCGACTATTTGAAAGCTGTAGGGAATATAAAAACAGTTCCAAAAGCAGATTCTTACCATGATCTCAGCCTGTTGAAAGCAGTAGATCCTGGCTTGATCAAAGTTGAATTGAAATAAGGAATTCAATGAACAAGTAATTTATAGAAAACGTACTCCACTAGTTCAGGGTACGTTTTTTCTTGTTTGCAAGCTGGTCGGAACTATGCTTTATTTCCCGGATGAAGCACCTTCAAGTACATGTTACAATAGCAAGAAATATCAAGCATACAATTTCGAATCGCTATACACTAGGTATAGATAAAGGGGAGGAACTAGATGGGCGAAGATTATTACGGCCAGATTCAACGGACGATTGAGTTCATTGAAAATCATCGGGCGGATCATTTATCAGTGGCGAGATTAGCGCAGGTGGCCTGCTTCTCCGAATTTCATTTTCATAGAGTGTTTCAAAGTATCGTAGGAGACTCTGTGATGGATTACGTAAGAAAGAGGAGATTGGCCGAAGCGGCTTACCAAATCGCACATACCGATAAAAAGCTGCTCGAGATCGCCCTCGACAACGGCTTTCAGTCTCATGAGAATTTCACCCGCGCGTTTAAGAGGATGTTTGCCATGTCACCGGCTGAATATCGCAAACGAGAAATTCACCCTCCCCAATATCCGAAAGCGAATGTGCTGCAAAAAAGATTTAATCCATATCTGGGAGGCATTCAAATGGACTATGTCATCGTACGGAAACCGGCTTTTACATTGATTGGCTATGAGTTAAAGACAAGTAGCATGGATGGGAAAAATCTGCAAGAGATCCCTGCTTTTTGGCAAGAATATTTGCAGGAGAACAAGGGAGCGGCTATCCCTAATCGGGTGCATGCGGATTCTCCTGTTGAGCTGGGGATTTGCACCGATTTTAATATGGAAACGGGAACTTTCTCGTACCTGATCGGCATGGAAGTGACGCGTACTGATCAAGTTCCGGCAGGTTTGATATGCAGGGAATTTCCTGAAGAAACCTATGCGGTATTCACGTCGCCGAAAGTAACTCCGGATCAATTCAGCGCTTCGATCCAAAGCACGTGGAAGGCTATCTTCGAGGAATGGTTCCCGCATTCCGGCTATGAACACGCCGGCAGCTCGGAGTTCGAGCTTTATGATGCGCGCTGTCATCCCGGAAATGATCTTGTCCAAATGGACATTTATATCCCTATTAAAGTGAAGGCATAGGCACATACAGGGGGGGAAGACATGCAGCGTCTCCAGAAAATCATAATGGCATTTCCGAATCAGCGTCGATGTGAACATGAATGGTATCAAATATTCAGAGCGCTGATCATCGACATCCAAAGTTGTCGTAGTGGTTTACAACCAGGCTTAGCCCCGGAGGGGATGCTGCCGGTTACTTCATTTCAAAACGGAGGCGTTCATTTCCCTAGCATTCTTTTGAAAACAGCCGCTTCAGAAGAAGTCATTAGTGAACCTGCTATCGCTACTCCGAATCCGAATGTCATAGAAATTGGCGAACTCTATACCCGTCTTAAAGGACATCTTATTGACCTCGACCATTCGGGAATTAACCTACCCGTGTCTCTTTGTCCAAAATCAGAATGGGACTCATTAGAGTGCAGACTTGCCCGATTTACGAATATATATGGTTATCCAGGTGAAGATTGGCCATTTATCATTCCGGCTGCTGAGCAAGAGTTTGTGCACGAGATCACAGACTTTTCCGTCATACGTACACCAAAATTTGAATGGGTATACGACAGCTATGCAACCCTGCCTATTCTTCAGTTTGCTTTAGTTACCGACGTATCGAGGCAAGAGCTCGAGGAACTATTCCCTGCTCCGGCCGGCTTTGCGATTCCTGGCTTAGCGGATATTTTCAGGAGCGTTCTGATCGACTCGCCGTGGCGCGATAAGGTCGTATTCCGCATGGATTTGTACTATAAACGAACGGATGGGATACCGTCGGATTGGGAAACTGGCGAATGGCTTGTGAAGGAAGGCGGAAGAATCCGGCCAGCGTAGCATGATCAGTTTTTTTGGCAGCTGTTTCTCGACGGGGAGCTTTAACACCGTTTTTCCGTCTTATATTGAAGGATTTAGGATAATCGAGTAGTTTAAAACGGATTTTCCGCGTTAACGTCATGGGTTGCCTCCAGAAATCCTCGAATATAAGGCATTAACACCGTTTTTCCGTCTTATCTGGCTGGAATAATCGATCAAACACTAAGTATCATACATGATACTTGGCAACAAGAATGTGCGTACTTACGCGGTTGTATGTTTCCATCTATAATGATCTTGTGATGCACCACGCTGAATCACATAGATACTATAGGATAGGATGATCATAATGAACATAGCGACTTCTAGCGTCAAAGAGCAAATACTCAAGGCATACGCATTTAGGCATGCCTGCAAAGAATTTCTTGCGGACCGTAAAATCAGCGAGGACGATTTTGCCTTTATCCTCGAGACAGGACGGCTGTCGCCGAGCTCCTTCGGCTTTGAGCCATGGAAGTTCCTTGTCATTCAGAATCCGGCAATTCGGGAAAAACTGCTGCCGGTAACATGGGGTGCGAAGAAACAACTGCCGACTTCCAGTCACTTTGTTGTTCTTTTATCGCGTACGAAAGCCGATTTGGTTGCTGATTCTGAACACATTCAATATATGATGAAAGAGGTTCAGCAGCTTCCTGAGGATGTGCAGAAAGGCAAGGGAGAGATGTACCGAAACTTCTTGGCCGACGATTTCAAGCTGATCGATAATGAGCGGGCGATGTTTGAATGGGGAAGCCGGCAAACCTACATTGCGTTGGGCAATATGATGACGGCTGCTGCACAAATTGGGATCGATTCTTGTCCGATCGAAGGCTTTGATAAAGAACAAGTGGAGCAAATCTTGAAGGATGAAGGCTTACTGAAAGGGAATTATGGCGTTTCCTGTATGGCTGCATTCGGCTACCGGGTCAGAGAGCCTCGTGAGAAGACGAGACGATCGCTTTCTGAAGTGGTTGAATGGGCATAATCGTTTATGAAGAAGAGACCATGGAGATTGATTCCATGGTCTCTTTGCGTGTGCGCCCAGCATGGGCGCTATCTATAGGGTTCAAGTCCCGAATGGCGAAGGCA
>NZ_JBHTHA010000009.1:0-267793 GCF_042676385.1 Paenibacillus sp. GCM10027628 | reverse complement strand
CTTTTTTGTCTAAGGCAATTTCTTAGCATTAACAGGAATGTTTAGAGACACGACTGCAACAACCACACACGTCTGCAACGATAATAAACATCTTTCTAGCTTAGCTCAACATAACAAAACCGCTTTTTTCCTCATCTGCAAGTAAACAAAACATCGGTAGATATACGACTTCATTTCCCCTAAAAAAAGAGGCTGTCGATTTATTGGGGATAGTATTGACGTGAACGGAAACATGCAGAGAATGTATATGATTTTTCGTATTCATTTACAGAATCAGGGCCCAAATCGCGTTTTGTGTATGAAATTTCGAATAGAATCGACTGATTCGATGTGTGCGCCGCTCATTTTGTATGATTTTTCGCATACATTTTGTGGTTTCCCGCAGATTTCCGAAGGTATGAACAGTTAATCGACAGCCTCAAAAAACACTTTTAAAGCGACGCACTTGCTGTTTTCTTGATGTACATTTGCAATTTCATGGTGGCTAGCCCCTTATTCCGGGGACTCTTCCCCTTCAGATGCTTCAAAGCTCTAACTCGCTCTTTATTTTGTTCGAAAAAAGTGGACCCAGTATCCATGATTAACCGTAAAACAAAAAAAGCGATCGAACAGAGAGAACCCTCTATTCGATCACTTCTATTAATCAGTTCACCGCCTTCGGCTGCTTGGCAAAACGCGCCCTGATGTGCGGGCGAGTGAGGATCCAAGCTACAGCGAGCAGTACCAGTCCTTGCAGCGATTGCTCGACGCGTATCCACGTAGGAAACGGTCCGGGCATTGTGACAAGGAGCACGATCCCCACGGCGCCGATCAATGAGATCAACCGCACGCGGCGATACGCCCAGCTCTTCCCTCTGCGCAATTGATAGCCGAATATGAGATAGAGCGTCGACATCACTAACAGCCCGATGATCCGGCTCCAGACAGCTCCATCCAATTGTTGCTGCAAGATAAATGCTACCAATCCAAGCACGACACTTAATCCTAGGAACAAGATTTGAAGCAGCGTTACTCGCTTTAGCGACATCTCGATCACAGGGTCAAATCCGTCATGCTTCTCCAATTTATCCATACATAACTCCTCCTATTTGTTTTCTTTAGGCCTCCGCTTTACGCAGCAGCGCATAGGATACGATCAAGTAACAAACAATCGCGGGAATCTGCCACCAGAACAGATCCATATAATGGTGTACGAACCATTTGGAGATATATGTCCAATACTGAAAGTGCGTGATTAGAAACGAACTAATAATACCGATCAGGAAAACTGCAGTGAAAAAAGCATACATGCCATTGCGGCCAAAACGTCGATGCAAGCTCGATATCGCAAGCCCCAGGAAGTATAGATGCAACAGAAAAATCAAGTAAATCCCTAGTACGCCAACCAGCGAAAAACCTTTCAAAAATTCCAGTTGGAAGTAATGCAAGCGAACACCCCAGCCATTCGTTGCTTTTTCAATCACGGATAACAAGATGAGTGCAAGACTCGAGATGGCGTTGACAGCGACGGCCGTTGCAACCGTTCCAACAAAGTAGTCCGTACGCCGTACGCTCAAGCCCAGCGCAAACGGAAATGTTTCTTTTAAAGTGACAGTGCCGATAATGAACGTATAGATAAAGATAGAGACAATCGAGCCCGTTTGGAAAGACTCTTTTTCATTGATCATGTAACCCAGAATCAGATTGATGATGAAGCTTGCTGCGATGATATACCACGGGGTAATGATCCACATGGTTTTGTCCCGAAAATGCATCTTCATTACACTTTGGATTCGATTCATTAACGTTCAGCCGCCTTTCTTTCGGTGCTTTTGCGCGTCAAATAGACGATCAGCTGTTGTAGAGATACCGGAGCCAGCTCAAGTCCAAGTTCCTGGGCATCTTTCCTGTCTACCTCATCCAGGTCTCCCAATACCGTTGCCGAAACCAATGCGCCGAATGGCGTGCGTTCCAGCACCTCTTTCCCTTCGGTAAACGCATCTACTGCACTCGCCATTCCAGCGACGGTACAAGCACGACCCCGCAGCGCTTCCGCATCTTCATTCATAATGAGCTTGCCGTTATCGATGACTAGAATGTGCTCCAGAAGGCGGCTGACTTCGTCGATCAAATGCGTGGATAATATCACGGTACGCGGATGCTCCGCGTAATCTTCCAGCAACCGATCGTAAAATAAGCTTCTGGCTACGGCATCCAGCCCCAGATAAGGTTCATCGAAGATTGTAAGCGGTGCGCGGCTCGCAAGACCGACAACAATGCCAACCGAGGACAGCATACCTCTGGACAGCTTCTTCATCTTTCTTTTCAAAGGAAGCCGGAAATCTTCAATCAATGCATACGCGTACTCATCGTCCCAGTTGGGGTAAAGGGATTTAGCGACCTCCAGCACATCCACAACATGGAAGCTATCCGGGTATTTTTGGCTTTCTTTTATAAAACAAACTTGACTGAGGACACGGTTATTCTCATAAGGCGCTTCACCAAACACCTTCAGTTCACCGCTTGTGGGAAATAACTGTGCCGTAATCATATGCATAATGGTCGTTTTGCCGGCGCCGTTCCTGCCGAGCAGCCCATAAATTTTGTCCGCTTCGATCCGGAAACTAACGTCTTCCACGGCTACCACCTTGCCGTACGTTTTGGTTAGCCCATTTACCTCGACGATGCTCGTCATCACATTTTATCCCCTCTCTGAATCATTTCGGTCAATTGCGCTACCGTGATGCCCAGCTTCTCAGCTTCCTTCACCATCGTCACCACGTACTGCTCGTAAAACTGCTCTTTCCGTTTCTCCATCAATTTCACCCTGGCCCCCGCTGCAACAAACATGCCGATCCCCCGCTTCTTATACAAAATACCTTGATCCACAAGCAAATTAACGCCCTTTGCCGCCGTCGCCGGATTGATCTGATAAAAAGAAGCAAACTGATTCGTTGAAGGCACCTGCGATTCCTCCGGCATCCTGGCTTCAATAATGTCATCCTCAATGCGTTCCGCAATTTGCACAAATATCGGGCGGCTGTCGTCCATCATTAGTCCCATTTTCCATCACCACCACATCGGTTAGTTACTCATGTAATTAACTATATAAGCATAGAACGTAAAAGTCAATGGGCTGATTTCGTTTTTAAAAATTTCTTCCACTCTACTAAAATTGGTAGAATTTGTAGTTCGTCTGCTAGACGTGTATGATAGAAAAGGAAATATGACTATTTTTGGAAAAAGAGACAAAGTGGAGGGATTGGAAATGAAGCGGTGGATGTGTACGATCTCTGCGATTATGGTTACAGCTGCGCTTGCAGGTTGTAACATTGCGGGGAAAACCAGTGGTACGCCTGGAGAAGGAGGATCCTTGAAGAAGCTGGGTAAAGATGAAAAGGCGACAATCAAAGTCATGTATTACGATAAAAATTCGTTCTACCAGCAGTATGGCAATCTGTTTATGGCGAAAAATCCGAATATAGACGTGGAAGTTGTCTCCAATCAGGGCATTTATGGACCTGGCAAGGATCCGGAACAGGCGCTGGAGAAACTGATCGAAGAAGAAAAACCGGACGTTCTCCTCGTGAATGGCAGCGACCAACTTGAGAAGTTTGTACAAAAAGGAATTTTATATGCGTTAGACGATGTCATCAAGCAGGATAAATTCGATGTGGAGAACCTTCTCCCATCTACACTCGAATCCATCAAAGCCAAAGGCGATGGCAAGCTATACGGACTTGCTCCGGAGTTCTACAGCCAAGCTCTTTACTATAATAAGGATCTGTTTGAACAATATGGCGTGGAGCTTCCCAAAAATAAAATGAGCTGGGAGGATGTTATCAATCTCGCCAAACGTTTTCCGACTGACGGTCAAGGCGACCAGCGGATTTACGGTTTTTCCGCATATTCCTACATGCGGGACGGGGTCGGGTACCAGTATATGAGCAGCATTGGCACGACGCTGGGCCTTTCTTATTTCGATCCGGATCAGATGAAGCTGACCATTCAAACAGACGCCTGGAAAAAAGCGCTTCAGCTTACGGTCGATTCCTTAAAATCCGGGGCGCTGTATAATCCGAAAAGTCAAAATGCAGATAACAATGCGCCGCGCATGTATGAAGATTATCTCAAAGAGAATTTGTTCGCCATGGGCAAAGTGGCTATGACGATTGACGGCAATTATATGATGCAAAACTTGCAAGAAGTCAAAGATCGCTTAAAAGATGTAAAGCCCGTCAATTGGGACATTGTAACCGTTCCGGTCGATCCGCAAAACCCCGACTTTTCGAATAGCGTTTCCGTTTCCCAATTGTTCGGAATCAACGCGCAATCGCCGAATACGCGAGCAGCCTGGGAATTCGTGAAATATATCAACGGCGATGAATTCGCCAGAGTCATGTCCAAATCGTCGCAAAATTTGCAAACCCGAACCACTTACGCCAAAGAGAAAGATGGACATAACCTGGAGCCCTTCTATCTGCTCAAGCCTAATCCAAACAACATTTATAAAGGCTTTGAAAAACTGCCGGGCGGTTTCTATCAACCGTTCAGCACGTTAGCTAATCAAGAAATTCAAGCCGTTATGGATGGCAAAAAATCAGCTGATGACGCCCTGAAGACCATCCAGGAGAAGGGGCAAGAAGCTTTACTGAAGGCCAAGCAGGAAGACGATGCAAGGAAGGCAGCCGAACAAAAGTAGATTTAAAGACCTTTCCCGTTTTGGGGAAGGTTTTGCTTTTCATAATATTGAAAATGTCATAGGTGGTTAAAAATTAATGCTGTAAAGTATAATGGAGCGAACCATAACCATTTAGAGAAGGAGTTCATCTTATGAAGGAAATCGATCTTGGATTCATAGAGCAGTTTGCCAAACTCCCCGCAGAGATTGAAGTGGAGCGCAAACCGTTCTTTCTCATCGAAGAGGATGGTTATAAACTCGTCTCCCGCAGGTGCCCGCATGCCGGCGATACCGTAGATCTTGAAGACGGAGAATTCGTTTGTCCTATGCACGGCTGGACGTTCGAAGTTCATACCGGAAGGTGTCATAATGTGCCTAGCGCCCGTTTAATGATGCATGATGTTATCCAGCGAGAGGGCAGACTGTTTGTCCAACTGCCATAAACCGATTGCGCTCCGATTCTCGCTCTAGGAAAGGCTGGGTCTGATTTTTCGAGGTATACCTCCCCTCGCTCCGATGCATACTAATGCATCATGTGAAAAGGTGGGAATACACGAAAATGCTGCCATTCTTGCTTCGCATCTTGTTGATCGGCTTGCTGTTGACCCTGCTGCCTTATAAAGAAGCGCTTTCCGCAACCAAGGAGGCTGCGGAAGTCCCGTTATTCTCCTTCTCCGTCCTAAGCGATGTGCATATCACATCTTGGGACGGAGAAGCGCAAAAACGGCTGCGCGATGCGCTGACCGACCATCATGCGCTGCGTCCGGACAGCAAGCTGCTCGTGCTCAACGGCGACCTCACGGACGGGGTCGAGGCGGACTACCGCAGCTTGCTGGGGCTGCTCGGCAAGCAGCCTCATGCGCCCATCCATGCAACGATGGGCAATCATGATTACTACGGCGTGTGGCACACGCCGGAAGGCGGTATGGACACATCGAAGCTGAATCCGAACTGGTCGAGCGGGCAGGCCATTGCGTTATTTGACCGCATGTTTCAATACGAGAAGCCTTATCACGAGCTGATCATACAGGGTTATCGCTTCCTTTTCCTCAGCGGGGAAGCCTACCGGGATGTAAACGCTTCGGTGAACGAAGATGCGTTCCTCTCGCCGGAGCAGCTTGCCTGGCTGAAGGAGCGGCTGGATGTGTCCGCGACCACGGATACCGGCAAGCCTGTATTTGTGTTCCTCCATCAGCCGCTGCCGAATACACTGGATGGAACGGACCGCGAGCTGGGCGTCGTCCAGCACAAAGAACTTCGGGCGCTGCTGGACGCGCATCCGAATGTCATTTTGTTCAGCGGGCACACGCACTGGAATCTGGAGACGACCAGCCAGGTGAAACAGCTGAAATTCCTTGCCGCTTCCAGCGCCTCCATCCGCCAGGTGTGGAACGCCCGCAACGAGCCCGAGACGCGCTCGATCAGCCAGAGTCTGATCGTGGACGTCTACCCCGGCCACGTAACGATCCGCCGCCGCGAGCACTCCGAGAGGCGCTGGATCGAACCGTCCATCGTGAAGGACTACGATGTGAAATAAACCTTTATCGTTCCCTCTCCCGGTTATGAACTTGCAAGCCGGTCCGAAGAAAAAGAAAAATGCTGCCAGACAGGGCTAATATTGCCCTTGAACTGGCAGCATTTTCACATCTTTAGTGACATTAACAAACGACGTCCAGACGATAGCCAAGTCCACGAACGGTCGTGAAACGGATACCTTCCGTACAAGCGCTGAGCTTGCTTCGGAGTCTTTTGATGTGTACGTCTACGGTTCGTTCGCCTCCCTCATAATTAACTCCCCAAACTTGTTCAATGAGCTGGCTTCTCGACAGGATTTGATTCGGATGACTGGCCATCGTGAACAGCAGTTGAAACTCTTTAAGCGGTAAGATGAGGGTTTGTCCTTGTACTCTGACCTCGTGCATGGCACGATCGATCATAAAATCGCCGAGCTTTATTTGCGTATAGGCAGCAACACCGTAGCGCTTCAACAGCGCTCTCACGCGCATGACCAGCTCTTCGGGATGAAAAGGTTTGACCAAGTAATCATCGGCGCCAAGTTGAAAACCCCGAACAACGTCCGTATGATCCTCTCTGGCTCCAATGAGGAGAATCGGCGAGCTGGTATCTTTACGCAGACTTTGGGTTAGCTGCCAACCATCCAGGTGAGGAATCGTCACGTCAAGGATAACCAACTCCACCTGCGTACGATTCAATGTCATTAGTGCCTCGCTGCCCCCCGTCATACTTAACACTTCAAATCCTTCCCTTTGCAGCGTATACCGGAGCATATGTCGAATGGGACCCTCCTCGTCAATGATGAGAACACGTACCATGTAAGGAAACACCTCTTCTTAGCTAAGATAAACCGAAGGCGCCCATACGCAGGAAGCATACAGACGCCTTATGGTTTCGAAGTCAAGCCTTAATGAAATTGTTTAAGCAGGCGTTTTGCCGTTCCGTTCGGCGTCTCAATGACTTCATACATGTTCACTTTCACGCCGGAATCGACCTGCTCGTCTTTCAATCCGGTCACTACGATCTTTTGCTTGCCGCTGATCAGCTTGCCTGTTCCCGTCAGTGAAGCTGATTGCGTGCCAACTATGCGGCCAAGCGAATCGACCATGTCGAATTCGATTTTGGAGAAGTTCGAATCGATGATGACTTGATCCTCGTGGGTTACATCGAGATCGAGATTCAGCTGATAGGAATAAGTGCCGTTGTTGTATAGCCAACTGATCGAGTCGCTGTTTACTTTAATGGAGAAAGGATATAGGGCAAGCGTATCGCTGTCATCCTCTTTTTGTAACGCGACTTGATAGGTGCCGATGGATACTTTGCCTTCGGATACTGATTTATCGTCAAAGACGTTCAGCGCGAAGGTCTCGTCTGCGGCTTCTGCTTTGTTCGGCAAGAGGTAGGAATAGCTCACTACGTAAGAGCTTCCCGGTGTAATCTGTGTCGCAACGGAGCTTTGGCGGGTGCCTGTGTACGAGTTGCCGCTGCTGTCGATCAGCTCGTTCTGAAGCTCAGGAAGCGCGATGGTGCTCGTGCCGTTGTTAGTAATTTTGTATTTCGCTATGGCGGTTTTGTAGCCTAGATCATCGTTCTCGTGAGCGTGCAGCTCGACCAGCGAGACGTCTAAATTTTTATTAATGATCGAATTGTCGGTAAACGTAAGTTTATTGCCCAGCGTATAGCTTACAGCCGTTGTAAACCCGCTCTGCGCTTCGCTTGCTCCCTTAAGAAGGAAGACGGCGACAGGCATCTGTCCGGAGCTTACTGTCTGGGTAGATCCGGTCAAAGACGTTGAACTTGTCGCTGAAGTATTCGAAGCAGTGGCAGTTGTTGCGCTAGACGACGTGCTGCTTGAACTTGCGGAGGCTGTTTTCTCCCACAGGACGAGCTGAGCCGCGTTCGGATCTGTCCCCGTTGGCAGCACGGCGTTGAAGTAATAAGACGTCGTTTCCTTAGGCGCCAGGTACTCGCCCCGGGCCGTATTGTCTGTGGCAGTCTCCGATGCACCTGAGTCCCCGAATTGATAAGTGGCGGAGAAGGAAGGCACTGCCGCTGTAACTTCACCGTCATTGCTGAGCGTTACAATCGTTTGTACGTGAACGCCATCGGATTGCTTCGAGTACTTGGAAGAACTTGCCTTCACCGTAATCTGCTCGCCATCCTGCTGTCCGACATACGCTTGCTTGGTGCCCAGCGCCGTGGATTGCAGCGAAGTGCTTAGACTCATCGTACCGAGCGTAACATCCTCAGTTTGATTCAAGTAAAAGAATTCCAGAGATAAGCCATCCGTTGACAATTGCTTCGAAACCGGCGTTTTCAATGTAATCGTGTCGGCTTCGCCCGGAAGGAAGGTCGTGACCGATCCGTTCGCGATCGTAGATGTGTACTTCAAACCGTTCGCATCCACGAGTCTGACCTCTAGTCCGGCAGGTAGCTTGACACTGCTGGTGCCGAGGTTTTTGGCCGATACTTGGGTATACATGTACCACTTGCTGCTTTCGGACACCCGCACGCTTTGGCCTAATTGGAACGCTATCGAAGCGTCATTCGCTAAAGTGCTATCGATCGTACGGAGATTGATAATCTCTTCCGGTACGTTTACTTGTCCTCCTTGGAGGGCAGAAGCTACCGGAAGCTCACCAAGATGGTTCATGAAATCGGCTTGGCTCGAATCCCAGCGGAACACGTCAACTTTCAACTGATCCGCGGTTTCGCCTGAGGCTAAGCTAGCGTAGAAGCGGAAGCTCTGCTCCTGTCCGGGGAGCACGCTCGCGCTCTTTTTCTCGCTCAACTTGGCCGTATAGCTGTGACCAGCCGTGTCAGTGACACGAACGCCATATTGATTGAAGTCTATAGCCTGGTTCCCCCCGTTATGTAAGAGAACGGAAAACTGGAGCGACGAAGACGAGAGTGCAGCTTGGTTCAATGTAAAATAGGAGGAGTCTGCGATGTATACCCCTTCTGAAGCCGCATGCACCGCAGGCGCCGGAGCGCCCCACGAAGCTGCTGCCAGACTGCCGGTAAAAAGCAGCGCCAGACTTGTATGTTTGAGCGAGATGGATGTCAATTTGCGTATCATGTTAGTACCTCCTGGCTTAATATTCTAATGAGTGTTTAAAAAGTCCGCTTTCAGAACCGAGAAGGTTGGACGATATCTGGAGAAGGAGGAACGGAGCGAGATGTGAGTACCGGACTTCCCAGATTCGTTCAAGATTCGATGTCGAGTAATCTTCCTGAATAGCTTCGTTATGAGATAAACCTACTATCGAGGTCATTCAAAGGTGAGCGACCGCGTTTAGAGGTAGGTTTATTCGCCAATCAGAATGCATTCTGATGTGGGCAAAGTGGTCTTTTAAAACTTCCTATTAGTCGAAACGAAGTGCGTCGATGGGTTTTAGTTTGGAAGCCTTGTTCGCCGGATATAGGCCAAAAATGACGCCGACCAAGGCCGAAAATAAGAAAGCGTACAGTCCGACGCTGAGAGAAAGACTTGTTTCCTGGCTCGGATTAATGTAGGGCCATAAGAGCGATAGGGCAACGCCCAGGATGAGTCCGATGAGTCCTCCCATACCGCTGATAAGCGTCGCCTCGACGAGGAATTGAAGCAGAATATTGCGGCGCTTCGCCCCGATCGATTTGCGGATCCCGATCTCCCGGGTGCGCTCACTGACCGTCACGAGCATGATGTTCATAATCCCGATGCCGCCCACTAACAATGATATCGCCGCCACAGCAACCAACTGATTCGTGAGTGTGCTGGACGCCGTCTGTCTGGCGCTGATCAGCTCGGAAGAATTGAAGATATTGTAGCCTGATGTGCTTTTGAACTTGTTGGCCAGATACATCTCCAATATTCGTTGGACCCGGCTCACATCATTGCCGGACGCCGCTTCCACATACGCTGTGCGAATGGAGCCCAGCTTGAAATCCCTGCTCATCGTAGGCAGCGGTACAATGACGGCGCTGTCCAGAGAAGTCCCGGCGGTATTGGAACCTTTGGTCTGCAGAACGCCGATAATGGTGTACATGTAGCCGTTCACGTTGATTTCCTCATCGAGCGGGTCTTCCGTGCCAAAAAAGCTTTTGGCGACATCCGTCCCGATAACGGCCACGTGGTTCCGATAATCCAGATCCGCTTGAGCCAGGAAACGGCCGCTGGCGATTCTCCCTTTTTGCAAATCCAAGTAACGATCGTTCGTCCCGATAACACTGTACGTTTCCGTCGTCCGATCATATTTGATGCTCGTGCTCCCTCTGGTCATCGTCGGCGCGATGGCGCTAATGCCCGGTGTGCTCTCAAGTTGCATGACCTCGTCATAATTGAGCTGTGTGGCGCGTCCATTCCCCATGAGGTTGACCGTCAACAGGTTCGTTCCCAAACCTTCATACTGCTTTTCGATAGATTTGGAGGTCCCCTGCCCAATCGATACGAGTGTAATCACAGAGCTAACTCCGATAATGACGCCCAGCATCGTTAAAATAGTTCGCAGCGGATTGGACCGTACGGTCGCCAACGCCATTTGAAAGAGTTCCCACAGTCTCATAATGAAACGGCCTCCTGCTTCTCCGGCATTGGCGTGAGCGCAGGTGCTGCCAAGGGCTCATTGCGCACATCCTTGATAATCTCCCCGTCACGCAGCGTTACGACCCGCTTCGCATTGTCGGCAATGTGATTGTCATGCGTAATCAGAACGATCGTATTGCCCTGCTGATTGAGGTCTTTAATCAACTCAAGCACCTCGATACCCGTCTTCGAATCCAGGGCTCCGGTTGGCTCATCCGCCAATATCAGAGAAGGCGATATGGCTAACGCTCTAGCGATCGCAACCCTTTGCTGCTGCCCGCCTGAAAGTTCGCTCGGCTTGTGGTGCCCACGCTGTCCCATCCCGAGCTTTTCCAGCATCCGCTGCGCTTGTTCCCGGCGTTGTTTTGCCGGAATGCCCGCATAAATCATCGGCAGCTCGACATTCTCGATAGCGGAAAGTCGGGGAAGCAGATTGAATTGCTGAAAAATAAAGCCGATCTTCCGGTTCCGCAGCTCGGCAAGCCCGTTGTCCGACATCTTCTCGGTGGAAACGCCGTCGAGCGTGTAGGTGCCGGAAGTCGGGCTGTCCAGCAGCCCGATCGTATTCATCAGCGTCGATTTGCCCGATCCGCTGGGCCCGATGATGGCAACGAAGTCGCCCTCTGCAATGTGCAGCGTAATGCCCCGCAAAATCTGCAGCTGCTCTTCGCCACGCGCATAGCTCTTCGTGATCTCATTCAATTCAATAATATTCATTGAAATGGCTCCTTTCCGGGGAGGCTAGTTCCCTCCACCTCTGCTTTGGTTGCCGCCGCCTCCGTTACCTCCGTTGCCTCCACCTTGGAAGCCTCCTCCAGCGCCGCCTTGGAATCCGCCGCCCGGGAAGCCTCCCTGTATCATTTGCTGCTGATTCGTCGTTGTGGCTCTGCGGGTCGGCATGACCACTTCGTTGCCTGCTTCCAACCCGCTGACTACTTCCACCTGTGTTTTGCTGCGAATGCCGACTTTAATTTCGTGCTGTTCTTCGACAGTACCGTCCGCCTTCTTCAGGGAAACGGTTGTTTTCCCCTTGGAGGTCGTAACCGCTTGAATCGGAAGAACAAGGATGTCTTTTTTATCTTGAATGAAAATTTCTGCCGTTGATGTCATGGCATATTTTAAATCGTTCTCTGCCGTATTTGGAATCGATATGACCGCATCATATGTCGTTACCCCATTCGTGGTTGTTCCCACATTCGAAACGGAGGTGACTTCGCCATTGAACGACTTGCCGGAGATCGCATCCACCTTCACCGTCGCCTTTTGCCCCACTTTAACGCTCCTCAGATCGAGCTCATCCACTGCAATCGCAAGCTGCATCGTACTTAAGCTCGCTACAGCTCCCAAGGTTGTGTTCGCCTCGACCTGCGCGCCAACCGGATAGTTGCGCAGTACATTACTCTTACTGTTGGCGAAATCCGCCGAGAACACGCCGTCGAAAGGCGCCGTAATCGTCAGCTGATTTACTTTCTGCTGCGCATCATCCACTTTAATTTTCTGGCTGTCGATCGCCGCCTGCTTGCTGATGATATTGTTCTGGAGGTCGTCGTTGAACATCGTAGCGATCTGATCGCCCTGCTTCACCGTATCTCCGTCTTTGAACTTCATGCTTTTGATCGTGGCGCTTGCCTCGGAGAAAATGGGGGCGGTTCGCACATAATCGAGTGCGACTTCCTCCGAAGACTCCGTTTTGCTGCCCCCGCTGCCTATGCTTCCTTTCACCTTCAAACCGGCCGAGAGCGTACCGTCATTGGTCACCAGAACCTCCACGTCAACCAATTTATTGCCGTTGCTGTCAGCCTTAATGTCATGACCAATTGAATTCACGGAGCCGACCTTAGATAGCAAGTAACCATCTACCGTCAACTCTACATTGTCGCCTTTTTGCAGCTGTACCGCCTCCTGCAGCGGGAACGGCAGCTTCACCTTGAACTGCGTTGTATCCGAAATCGTACCGATTTTCGTCGTCTTATTCACCTGGCTGCCCACGTCCAGATTGGATGCCAGCGTAAGCTTGCCACTCATGGGTGCAGCTATGCTCATATGATTTTGTTCATTCTGCAGTTCAGCCAGCTCTTGCTCCAACTGCTGCAAGCTAACTTGCGCTTCTTTGAGATTCGTTTCGGTAGAAGGCACGGAAAGCTCGACGAGCACGTCGCCTTTCTTGACCGCCTGATTTTGCGTCAAATTCATCGTTTTAATAATCCCATCCACAGGGATGACAATATTTTGCTTGTCCTTAGCATCCAGCTGCGAGGTTCCCGATACCGTTGAGGTGATCGACCCCTTCGCTACCTTCATCACCGTTTGCTGTGTGGTTGCTGCGGCCGGTTGCGACTTTTTATGTATATAAAAATAAGTTCCCGCCCCGCACAACATTGCAGCCAAAACTACAATGACCCATTTCTTCTTGCGGTCGAATTTCATCGATATATCTCCTCTCCCATTTACCCATAAGTCGAACGATAACTATCTCACAAGCATCAGTGTAAGAGGTAAGGCTGAAACCCGTCTGAACGTAGGCTGAAAGTAAGTTGAATGGAAGCTGAACGTTTGCTGAAAATGGGAATTCCGTTAGAGACACGACTTCCTCTCCCCTCGCTACCTGTAACGATGAAAAATACCTTTCCAGCTGTGCACTTGCTTTTAATTGTCCTCCCCTTTGCAACTTCCATGGTGGCTAGACCCTTCTTCCGGGTACATTCCCCCTTCTCTTGCTTCACAACAAATAAAGGCCATCCTTTTCAGGACAGCCTCATTCCAACCGCTATTCAGTTACTACCTTCGAAACCGGTATCCAGATTTCACTTTTAAAAGTTGGCGAAGTTAGATCTTTGTGCTCGTTCCATAAGATTTCCGGTCCTTCCGTTTGTTCATAGGTCGAGGATGGAAACCATTCGGAATAGATCCTTCCCCAGACATTTTGCAGCGTATCGGGAAAAGGTCCAACCGCTTCGAATACGGCCCATGTTGAGGCGGGAACCTCAAGTTCTGTCAGGTGATCCGGACACTCCCCGGTAGTTGCCACGCCGATATAATGATCAAGCTCCCCGTTCTCCAGCCTGCCTTCAGAAAAGTTCGTAGACGCATTAAGCAACCCTAGAGGCTCAACATTGGAAAGTTTCTTAAGTTTATTGATCGTTTCCTCATCTAAACTCCTCCACATTGCGGCAATCTCCGGATTAACGCCTTGGTAAATCAAGGGAACTCTTTTCTTGATACCTACTAGGCGAAATGCCTCTTTTTCTACAATTCGGTAGATCATTTCATTACCTCCTTTAATGGATAACTGGAAGGTCATGCGCGGATAGGCTCTTAGAGAGTGACCATGATTTCTGGCTTCTGACGGCGTTACGCCATGCAAACTGTGAAAAGCTCTTGTAAATGCGTCTGCTGAGCTATACCCGTATTTAACAGCAACATCGATGATCCTTGAACGACTGTCGTTTAGCTCAAAGGCTGCAAGCGTAAGGCGTCTGCGGCGGATATACTCTGACAGCGTAACGCCTGCAAGGAATGAAAACATTCTTTTAAAATGATATTCCGAGCAAAAAGCAAGCCTCGCTACTTCTTTAAAGTCGATATCGCCGGTAAGATTTTCTTCAATATAAGCTAATGCCCCGTTCATCTTTTTGAGCAAATCCATTTGTATGACCTTCCTCTCACCAATAGAATAGCAGGAGTTTGATGTATCCATCCGACATTTCGTGCACAATTATGCAGGGTCTCTGACGTCCCGCTCCCTATTGTAGGGTATGAACTTCGAACCCAAAGGAAAAAATAGGAATAAATATTAATAAAGCAAGGAGACACATGATGCAGGTTACCGAAAAAATATCAGGATCTCAGTTAGGCTTATTAATATTTTCTTTTGTGGTTTCCACACTCATCTTATCCGTTCCTGGCGTAATGGTGGCATTTGCCAAACAAGATGCCTGGTTATCGGTATTTCCTGCCTCTTTGACCGGATTTGTGAGTATATGGGTGATGACGACACTAGCGAAGCGCTACCCGGGTCTGACAATTATGCAGTATAGTTCACAAATCGTCGGGAAATGGGCTGGAAAGTTGGTCGGGTTTTATTTCACCTATTATTTGTTCTTTTTTATTTCGAGTACCGTAAATGAACACGCTGGTTTTATAAATACGGTGCTTTTGCCGAAAACTCCTGCGTTAGTCGGAATCGTAACGATTCTGATATTATGCAGCTTTGCCGTATTTGCCGGGATTGAGGTTATCGGGAGATGTAATGAGGTTATTATGCCGCTGATCATCCTATTTTTGATTCCCCTCTTGATTCTTTCGATTTGGGATTCAGATCCTGCCCGGCTGAAACCCGTAGTAGGAGATGGAATAGTACCCATATTAAAAGGAGCCGTCGTTCCTTCCGCTTGGATGAGTCAATTCTTTTTTATGGGATGGCTTCTGCCTTATTTGAATCAACCTGAAAAAGCCCGTAAGCTTTCGCTCATTGCGCTTCTGGCTATAATGACTCTAATCCTTGTCATAGATTTGCTGACCATTATGGTTTTCGGCCCGATAACGGGTAAGCTCAACTTTTCGTTTTTGAGAGTCATCCAATATACAGGCATTGTCGGCTCCTTCGAACGTTTGGAAGCCATCGCCGTTTCAATGTGGGTAACGGGGATCTTTGTGAAGGTCTCCGTCCTGTTGTTGATGTTTTGTCTTAGTATAAGCCAGCTTTTCGGCATACGAAATTACCGGGAAGTTATTTCCCCGGTATCGCTGCTGACCGTCGTCGGATCGGTATGGATTTTCAAAAATGCGGCTGAATTTCAAAATTGGATTACGCTTACTTATCCGTTCCTGGCATTATTTACGCAAAGTCTTCTGCCATTAGCGCTCCTGGTCATAGATACCGTAAAAAGTAAATGGACCAAATCAGCGTCCTAAAATCATTTTTCCGATGGGCTGAAACACGATCTCATAAGGGACAACCAAGCTTGGCAGCTTAACCTCCGCCATCAAAAGAGCGCCAATAACGGCAGATAGTCCCATGATCCCCCCGTATATGACAGCCTCATTCGTCTGCTGCTTCATCAACAATGACCGTATTTTCATAAATGACCATACCGTGATTAAAATGATAGTTCCACAAATTTGTGCCATCATTTCTTCTTGATCTCCTTTTCTTTCAAATGCAAGGGAGCGCCTGCCATCCCGGATCCGCGTATAGAGAGCTTAACCGCTACGGAAAGGTCCGCTTCGGGGAACTTTTTATCCCACTGTTCTTTCAACGCTTTCCACTGCTTGGGCTCATTACGGTAAATTTCTTGACCAAAACCCACAGCATCAATTTTGTAATGTTTTTGGATCTTAACTAAAAAGTTTCTGACTTGGGTCTCAACGGATTTCTCCATCGCTTTCTGTATAAGATCAAGATTTTGCGGCTTACTCACATCTAACGGCGTATCATTATCGTTGATACTTCCTTCGCCCTCTAACTGAACGATGAATTTGATCTTGTTCCCCTGAATCTCAGGGATAATCTTCCTGTCAGCTTTCGTTAAGAGCATACCTACCTTTCCATAACCACCCGGTAGATTGGCGATGACCCTGCCATTTTTCATTTGACTTTTAACCCAAAGCATTCCGCCTGTATCTTGTTCGTCCAATAAACCGGCTAATTTGAAATCTTTAAAGATCGCCGATCCGGCCAACTGAAATACTTTGTTTTTTCTTTCATCCATACCGATGGATGGAACCGCAGGTTCGATGACTCCCATGACTGGATAGATACCATCGCTGGATGTATCCATAAACAAATCCCGCATTGTAACCGCTAAATTGGGCCCTAGGATTTCCATTTCCTTGACAGCTTCTGTCGGCACTTCTTCAAAAGGGTAGCGGACTTGCAATATTTCCCGTCCCTCTCCTCCTTTAACAACCATAATATAGGTTCTTAGTCGACTGAGAGGATCTCTGCTGTAAAAATCGAGTGTATCTTTAATCCCATGCCTCGCTAACTTTTCTCCGACAAATACGACGCTGCGATGGGCGTAATATAGCCTTCGGGATAATTTTTTTTGAAGCTTCTGAATCACTTCATTGGAACTCTTCCCCTCAGCTGATATAACAAAAAACTTTTCTTGCGGCCCTCCCCCTCTCGGAGTTCCTTGCCCGGCAATTGGAACTGCAACTTGGACAGACCCGCGAAATTCTCCGTTGTCCGATAGATCCAGTGCTGTGCCCATCACAAATGCAATATCGTTAATCTCCGTACGGTCCCAGCAGCCGCTTGCGGTCATTAAGATAAAAAGCAAACCTATATAAATGAATGGTTTCATTCGATGGGTTCCATTGCCTTTCTCCACTTAGACCGAACTCTAGTCTTTCTTGGAAGACGGCTGTTTTCCCTGACTTGGACTTGGTTTCTGCCCTTTAGGTACGTGTGCCTTATCGTCAGTTCTTGCAGTCAGTGGGCTTTGTGTATTGTTCCAAATAGGAGCTCGAATCCATACATCCCTGAGATGCTTAAAGGAAAGCGGGGCTATCGGAGTAAAATAAGGGAGACCGAACGAACGAAGGGATGTGAGATGCAACAAAATGGCGAGGAACCCCAACACAATCCCATACAGTCCTAACATACCCGCCAGAAAAAGCACTGGAAACCGCAGTAACCGAATTCCGTTCGCAACACTAAATCGTGGTACCGTAAATGCGGCAATTCCTGTAATCGAAACAACAATGACGACCGGTGCGGATATGATTCCCGCCTGCACCGCAGCTTGACCGATAACCAATGCCCCTACGATGCTTATCGCTTGTCCAATTTGTTTCGGCAAACGAATTCCAGCCTCCCGCAGCGCCTCAAAGACGATTTCCATCAACAACGCTTCAACCATGGCCGGAAAGGGAACCGGTTCTCTCGTAGATGCAATACTTAGCACAAGATTTGTCGGAATCATTTCCTGGTGAAAGGTCGTAATGGCAACATATAGAGGAGGGGCAAAAATCGCAATGAAAATAAAAACGAAACGAATCCACCTGACAAAAGTTGCAACAGGCCATCGAATATAGTAATCCTCGCTTGCCTGCATCCCAGCCCAGAACGTCATTGGAACGATCAAGACAAAGGGGGTGGTATCGACAAGAATGGCTACTTTTCCTTCCAATATCCCAGCAACTGCGACATCCGGCCTTTCCGTAGTGTGAACCTGAGGAAAGGGGGAGTAAGGAAAGTCTTCAATAAACCCCTCGATATAACCGGATTCAAGAACCCCATCAACCTGAATTCTGGTCAGCCTCTGACGAACCTCTTCCACTACAGAGTCGGCAGCAATTCCATGGATATAAGTAATAACGATTTGAGTTTGAGAAAGCTCCCCAAGGGTGATTGATTCCATTTTTAGACGTGAGGACTTAATTCTACTTCGAATTAGCCCCATATTGGTTGAAATATTCTCAATGAATCCTTCTCTGGGACCGCGAATGACGGGTTCGGAAGAAGGCTCTTCCAGGCTTCGCTGAGCTCTGCCGTTAACCGCAACGATCACCGCACAGTTATTTTCAGCCGCAAGAACGGCAGCATACCCCATTAGCACATGACGTACAATTTCGGTAATCCTGGATGACATATTGATCT
This sequence comes from Paenibacillus sp. GCM10027628, assembly GCF_042676385.1. Lineage (NCBI taxonomy): Bacteria > Bacillati > Bacillota > Bacilli > Caryophanales > Paenibacillaceae > Paenibacillus > Paenibacillus sp. GCM10027628. The sequence goes on along the minus strand of NZ_JBHTHA010000009.1, from coordinate 249,448 downwards.
CACCGATAGAAATCAAGCGATCATCAAGCACCTCGATTCTATTTGGTATAAAATCGTCATCCATACTGCGATCAGTTATCAAAGGTTTGAGAACATGATCGTTAAAACTCTGTTCGTCAACCAAACTTGCCAAATATACAATAAGCCATTGAACTTGCCCGGATACTCGAATCTTGCGATATACAACGTCTGAACAGTCTTTAAAGATTTCCTTTAAAATCTTCTCATTTTGCTCGATATCTGATGTTAATTCGTCGCCGCCTTCGTTATCAGCAAACGGAAGATCCTCCGATAAAGTTGGAAACCCAGGTTTGCTGCTTATCCATTTTCTAAACCATTTCACTGTATAAGCCCCCCTGGGTAGACAACATGCCGTATATATTTTCCCAATTTATGAAATATATATACGGCAAAAAACGCTGCCCTCAGAAGGGACAGCGTTTTTCATATTAATTCACAGATGGCGCAGCAGCATTTGCTGACGTATCGCCTGCTGGACGAGTATGTTTATCTTCCACAAATTTCTTGATGGAATCCGTCATTCCGTCCTTGATTTTGCTGATCAGGTCATCTTCGCTGATGCCTTTAGCCGAAGCGATATCGGCGATGGATTTGCCTGCTTGCAGTTCAGTTCTCAGCTCATCTTGCGTGAGGCCAAGAACTTGTGTCAGCACCTCAGGGTTGCCGAATCCCATACCGCCGCCATGGCCTCCACGACGACCGCCTTCAAACCCGCCTACCGGACCGGTATTCTCGATTTGTTTGGTCAATCGGTCAGAAAGATTGGACACCATTTTATCCGCTTGATCCTGTGTCAGTTTGCCGGCAGTAACTTCGGCATTGATGGAAGTTGTCTCCGCTGCGACTAGCTTTTGCAAGAAATCAGCTTCACTCACACCCTTCTCTTGCGCGAAGGCCGCCAGCGTTTTGCCCGCTTTCAACGCTTCCTCTACTGCGCTTTGATCAACGCCCAGAGCTGTTGCCGCTTGCTCAGTCAGCCTTCCCCCGCCAAAGCCCTTGCCGCCGCCAGGGAATCCGCCTTTGTTGCCAAAGCCTTTATTTTCAATTTGCTTCGTCAATTGATCGGAAAGTCCGGATATGGCTTTGTCGGCTTGAGCTTGGGTGATGGTGCCGGCCGTTACCTGAGCATTAATGGCGGTCGTTTCAGCTGCGATCAATTTTTGCAAATAATCTGCTTCCGTTAAGCCCTTTTCTTGCGCGAATGCCGCTAACGTTTTGCCGGATTTCAGTGCGTCTTCAACAGCAGTTTGTTCTACACTGAGAATCGTCGCTGTTTCTTTGATTACATTGCCGCCGAAGAAACGTCCGCCATGATCGCCAAAGCCGCCGCGTCCTTGTCCGCCCCACCCTTTATCCGCTTTTTGAGCGGTTGTGCTGCCGGACACTGATGATGAAGCTGACGCCGCAAATACATTGTTATGTAAAGCTCCAACAAATCCAACTCCGAGAACAAAAGACGCGATCATTGTACCTGTAAGAATTTTTTTACCGATAGTTTTCATAATTTGTTTCCACCTTTACTGTTTTTTTTGTGTTTCCTGCTTACAAAACCAAGTATAGGCCCCTTACCTGAATTGCATCTGAGGATGAACTGAAGATTAACCAAGCATTTCCTGAGAATTAGCTGAAAAGGCCATATCACGCAAGGATGAACTGTTGTGTATGATTTAACGGGTTAAAGGCCGATCCCAATGAGAAAAACGCCTTGCGGCGTCCTTGGTGTAACCCAAACGTTTGAGCATGGGGGAGGGAATTGGATATGGGGCTCCAACCGGCTGTTGAAATTCGTATCATTTGAATGATGCTTAGCGGTATCGACACGAATTTCAAAGGCGGGCGCTATCGCTTTTCCACCCCATATCCATCCCCTCTTCTGTTCTACTTTGAGCTGCCTTCCACTTCTCTTTCCTCCATTCGGTTTTCAATTCGGTAATCATATCCATGAACACCCTTGTAATACTCCGGATACATCTCTCCTCCGCAAATCTCAATTTGCCACCCGATGGCACTCCTTCCGTCCTCCGTCCCCAGTCCCCTTCTTTCCACTATCCCGTTCGCTCAGTAGCCTACTTTATTTTGCTATTTTGACGAATTTTAGAATCTCAATATTCCTTATTTTACGAAGATGAGCGACTACTTTTAACAAGGAAAGACTATAGTCTTTGAAAAATGATTTCTAAACGAGGTTTTCCGCCAATAAAAAAAACCGAGAACCTAATCATCGGCACTACACGTGATGATCAGATTATCGGTTATGATAGAATTGCCGCTATCCGATGGCAATAACTTCAATCCCGCGATCTCGGCAACCTTTAGATAGGGTGAATTAGTCATTCCGTCTGGCTCTTTTTATTTGGCATTTGTCGGGGCAAATGTCTTAGTTTATCTGGATTGATCACAATAAAAAATGAAGCGATCCGGTTATCCCGAATTTCGAAGGACACGACATTTATCGGTTGGCCGTAGCTGTAACTCACAATCCCGGTCTCCCCATTCACATTTGCCAGGAAATAATTGAATTTGTCGGGAAGTTTGGCCATCAGGCCTGCGAAGAACGCGGTAATACGTTCCGCTCCGAATATAGGACGGATAGCCGCCCTCACCTTGCCTCCGCCATCAGAGTATAACGTCGCGTCTGCCATGACAATGTTCAGCAATTGGCCGACGTTGCCGTTGATTAGCGCCTGCACGAATTGCTCAACCAAGGCTGTCGCTTGTTCACGCGCAGGCTGTTTCAATTGCTTAGCAAGTTCAGTCTCTCCGCCGTGATCGGGCAAATTGCTAATGGCAACCTTCGCTCTGCGGAAAATTTGCCGGCAGTTGGCGCTGCTTTTCCCGACAATTTCCGCAATTTCATCATACTCATACTGCAGCACTTCTCTTAGTAAAAAAACGGCCCGTTCCACCCACGTCAGCTGCTGCAGCAATAATAAGTAGGCCGTTGAGATAGATCCTTTTGCAAATAGCTGCCATAAGGTTCCATCGAACTGTCTTCCTTGATGATAAGCGGTTCAGGCAGCCACGGGCCTACATACACCTCACGCTGTTTCCTAGCGGAACGAAGCCGGTCGATGCAGCGGTTCGTGACAATTTTGCACAAATACGCTTTCGGGTTGGGGACATGCGCCGGCTTCATTTCATTCACATATAAAAACGCCTCCTGCACAACATCCTCCGCATCCATCACACTCCCCAACATCCGGTAGGCTAATGAAAATAAAAGCGGTTTATACGATGTATATGCCTCTTCCGAAGTTCCGGAAAATTCCATAGTCGCTCCCCTCCTTATTTCTGTTTCAATAACGGGAATCCCGGCTAGATGGCCAGGATTTGGGAGCCTTGCGGCTTAATGCTTTGCCGGGATTCCTGTAAAATGGCCGCCGCCGCTCTTCTTGCGCTTGCAGCCGAAGCGTCTGCGAGCATTTCACCATGACTTACCCAGTCGCCTGCAACATACAAACCTTGAATGCCAGGCACTGCCGGACCGGTCGTCGTATCTATTTTCCCCAAATGGAGGTGGTCGTGAACAACGGTTATATTCGGGAGGAATTGCCTTGCGACAACCTCTTGTTCCCAGCCTGGATGAAGCTGAGCCATAGCGGCCGTGAGTACTCTTTCGTCTGTCTTAGGATCGCTCTCTCCCGGTCCGTTGTATTTCACCAAATGCACGACGAATGCTCCGTTATCGCTCAATTTGGCACGGTACGTATGATGCGAGAAAAAGATCGGCTGATCCAAACCGACGGCGACATGGCGGCCTTCGACAGGAAGCTTTTTCAAGCCTATATCCAGGACTGCGGCCATGGACGGTCTTGCCTCCATAACCCATCGTTTCAGTACGGTCGTATCCCCGCCCTGAACAAGTTTGTAAGTTTCGGAAGGCCCAGCTGTACTGATGACATTTGAAATTTCTATATGATCATCATCCGTGAAAACAAGCTTGCTCACTCTGTCCGCTTCGTGATGAATTTCCTTTACATGCTTACCGTTAAAGATGCAAACGCCCGATCGGAGCGCTATCTCCCGCAGCTGGTCAATAATTGCTTGCCAACCGCCATTCACATAAAGAACCCCTTTGAGGGATCTTTGTATTTGAGCCAGTGCTGCAGACGCCAGCTGAAAATCCGGATCCAGCGTATAAGTCGCCGTACGGCATAACGCATAAAATATATGGCGCACCATCGGATCGTGAATTTCACGTTCCGCCCATTCCCTGATGCTCGCAACAGGAAGCGCGTTCGTGTTCATTTTGTTTAGTTTCAACAAAAGACGCATAAGATTCATTTTTCCCGACCAAGACAGAAGTTTGGATGTAAAAAGATTCGCCGGATCGGCAGGCAGCGGGACGATGCCGTTGTTCCAAATTGCATTGATTTTCAAAGCCGGGGCCCCCCCTTCGATCCGGACTCCGAGCTCTTGCAGAATCGAATAAGCCCGGCCGGCACGGTACAGCGCGTGTCCTCCCAAATTGAAGTAAACGCCATTTTTATAATTCGTCATCGCCCGGCCTCCCAAGCGGTTAGACTTTTCCAGCAGAACTACGGAATTTCCGCCCTTCGCTAACTCGATCGATGCGATTAACCCCGCCATGCCTCCACCTATGACGGCTGTATCGTATTTTTGCATATCCATCACCCTCCGTTTTCGCTTTCAATACTTAAGGCGTATAAGGGGGACGATTTGTGACACAACTGCTAAAAAAATTACTGGGCGCGCTGCTTATTTCGAAGGTCACGCCATGTGATCAGGCGTATTTCTTCTTTTTGCAACAGCTTCACGATATCTTCATCCCGAAAAACATCAAATTCAAACCGTCGCACGTTCCACGAGTTTGTAATCGCTTTAAGCTCTTCCGTATCCAAAGAAGGGTGAAACAATAATTCAGTAATGCCGGGTTTTAATTCTTGAATACATTTCACGGCAGCGTCTTTTGTAAAACTGTAAGTAAGCTCTCCCTCTCCGTCTCCGTCTGGCGAGAAAAAGGGCAAAAATTCAATAAAGTCGGGCAAAAGTATACCTTTCTCCTCCGCCTTCCGCACAAGTTGTTCATCATGATGAAGGTTAACGTTCGGATTCACAAATTTCGGATACCGCAAGGGCAGCCTATACGTCTCACAAAGCTCCAATAGAATTTCAGGCACATGATTCAAGCTGCCCATGTGATTATCGATATTCATCGGATCGACTCCCATTTTGATCGCCAATTCAATTTGGGCCACAGCCTCTTCACGGAGCTCATCCGGATCAGCTTTAGCTATAACCGAAGCTGTATCCTGCGGAAAATGGCCAAATTCATCCGTTAGCGTAGACAAAGCGGTGTTTAATGGCCCCCATTTGTAATGCTCCCACTCGCTTGTATGAGTGATATGGACACCTACGTCCATTTGGGGATACTGCCTTACAAATGAAGCGGCCTCAAGAACCCACGGACATGTCATCATGATACTTGCTGAAGTAATCGATTCTTCAAGCAACAATGTGCGAATTGCCTGATTAGTTGAATGGCACATTCCGAAGTCATCCGCATTAATCATTAAAAATCTTTCCCCGGTCATAAACCCGCCTCCTCCAAATAACTTGCCGATATAATTAGTTGTCCTGTCCCTCTTTGTTGAATAGTACTATTATTACATCCCTGTCCAAATAATTCCTTCAAACAAACCAAAAAAAAGCCTTACCCCGACTTCATCCGTCGGGGTAAGGCTTATCAACCTTTAGGAAGCGTTACGCGAAATGTGCTTCCCTCGCCAACTTGGCTCTCTACCGTTATGGTACCGCCGTGCAGTTCTACGATCGACCGGGTGATAGCCAAACCCAGCCCGGCTCCGCCGCTCCTTCTTGCACGCGAGGTATCGATCCGATAAAAACGGTCAAACAAATGAGCCTGGTGCTCGGGGGCGATCCCCGGCCCATTATCTTGAACGGCGATTTCCACCGTATCCGCCTTGCTTGCAAGCACAAGATCGATCCGCCCCGTTGTAGGGTTCGTATGCTGAACGGCATTATGGAATAAGTTCAGCACGACCTGCTTCATTTTATCCGCATCATACAAGCATCGAGTTTGGGGATCCAGCTTGAAGGCCACGTTCCGCTCACCGCCAAGCAATCGCAGCTGCGGCTCCATCTCGCGGAGCAGCTCATCCAGCATGCCTTCCGACTTCTGGAAGGTCGGCGTCCGATCGAGCCTCGCCAGCAACAGCAGATCCTCGACCAGCTTATTAATCCGCACGGATTCGCCGTGCATGCTCTTCAGCGCTTTCAGCAGCTGCTCCGGCTGGTTATATGCCCCGCGAAGCAGCACTTCCAGAAAGCCGTGGATCGACGTCAGCGGGGTGCGAAGCTCGTGTGACGCATCGGCGGCGAAGCGGCGCATCTGCTCTTTGGCTTCTTTTTCCGCTTCAAAGGAGACCTCCAGCCTCTCTAACATCCCGTTGAAGGAATGGGATAACCGGTCGATCTCCACTTGCCCTTGATGAGCGGGAAAGCGTTCACTCAAGCTGCCCGCGTCAATGCGCTTCACCGTGTCCACCATATTGGACAATGGCACTAGCGTTCGCCTCAATACTGGCAAAAATCCTAACAAACCTACCGCTAAAGCGAGCATAGATAGAAGCAGGAAGATCAGGAGCTGCTTCATCAGCACATCCTTGAGCGGACCCGTGCTTACGCTAGCCTGGATGATGCCCCGGACGTCTTGGGAACGCTCAGGATTGCCTCCTATCTGATGAAAAACGATCAGCTGCTCCTTGCCGCTGCTGTCCTTCATCACTTTATAGCCCAGCTTCGTTCTCGGTTTTGTATTCAACATTACGGAGTATTCCCCGCTCGTGAGCTGTGGGGTGGCGAGCTCATTTTGCGAAGTAAGGAGCTTAAAGTTACCCTTAGCATCTATAATCGCAATCGATAATTCCGGAACCAGAATTCGCGGGAAATCGCCGCCGTTCCCATTGTCAGGACGGTCACTACGTGAATTGTCTCGCCGCGGATAGAATGAATTGCTTCCCTGGTCCGGAGATTCCCCCACACGCTGCCAGACTTGGGGCGGAAGCGTTGCGAGCTGATTCTGTATCGTCTCCGCCTTGTTTTTATATGAAAACTGCTGCATGAGAATATATTGAAAAACGCCAATCAACAACAGCAAGACAGACATGACGAGCAGGGACCGCGATAAGAGTTGGAACTTGAGCGAACCGGTAAGTAAAAATTTCGTAAACCGGCCCCGCGTTTTCATGTCAGATCCATCCGATAGCCCGCGCCGCGAATCGTGCGGATCAGCTTATGTTCCTTATCGTTCAGCTTATCGCGCAAGGACCGGATATACACCTCGACAATATTCTCTTCTCCGCCGAAATCGTATCCCCACACCTTATCCAGAATCATCGTTTTGCTGAGTACAAGCCCATGGTTGATCGCCATGAATTTAAGCAGCTCATATTCGGTTGGGGAGAGCTCCAGAACGCGATCATTCAGACTAATCTCCTTACGGCGGTCATCCATGCGCAGCGGTCCGATGACAACCTCGCCGAACAAGTTCGGGAAGTGATTGCGAATTCGCGCATAGATCCGGGCCAGCAGTTCTTCGAAGCTGAACGGCTTAATCATGTAGTCGTCCGCCCCCAGCGTGAGCCCTTTCACCCGGTCATCGACTTCATCCTTCGCAGTCAGCATGATGACGGCGACATTGTCCGTCTTTTTAATCATCCGGCATACTTCGAATCCGTCCATACCCGGCATCATCACGTCAAGAATCGCGATATGCGGTTGAAACTTATTGCAAATCGTAATGGCGCTAAGCCCGTCCTGGGCCGTCATCACTTCAAAGCCTTCATTTTGCAAGCCAAGCTCCAAAAATTCCAGAATGTGAGGCTCGTCATCCACAAGCAATATTTTAATTCCTTTTAATTGGCGCATTTAGGTACATCCTCCCGAATTTCATTCTTCACGCTTTCTACATTCATTATCCCATATCCTGCCTGAAAGCAATCTGAGCGTAACCTGAAGGATTCCTGAATGTTGGGTTTGAAAACAGCAAAAAAAGACACCTCCACGGTGTCTCCGATTAGAAACCTGTGCAAAATCAGGCTTTTGCAACGATTTCATCGATTTCGCTTTTCAATAAAAGGTACCTGTGGACGCTCCTGGCAATGGAAACTTTCGTGAGATTATTTTTATCCACATATACTTTCATTTGATCTTTAGATAAACCCAGTAACTCCCCTGCTTCTGTGACCGTCAATACGACTTCATTACTTGTTGCATTGAACGTTTTCTTCACTTTTTGATTCCAATCTTCAAACACTTGCATATACCCGACAACCTTTCTAGTTCTTAATCAATGAAAATTTCATTGACCGAATACACTAATTATAACACGAAGAAGTGTTCATGCTTAAATGAATTCCCGGTAATAAAAGACAATAGCCGGGCCCCACTTACGGACCCGACTCTATATGGCATTCCTATTCAATTAGACGACTCGCCTCCTCAGCGATTCTCTACCCAGCTCTTTCTGCACCAGTTGATCCAGATACGCCAGCAACTGCGGACGAAGTTCTTCCCTTTGTAGCCCCAGTTCCACAATCGCCTTCATGTAACCGAATTTATCTCCGATATCGTAGCGGTCTCCTTTCAGCTCCAGCGCCATCATCCCTTCCTGATGACACATTTTGCGCAGCGCGTCGGTGAGCTGGTATTCGTTGCCCGCACCTCGCTCGATCGTCTGCAGCACCTCAAAAACAGATGGCTTCAAAATGTAACGGCCCATGATCGCCATATTGGAAGGAGCCTTTTGCGGTGCAGGCTTCTCCACCAGATCGGTCACCTGAAACGCCCTATTATGCTGAGCACCTACAGCAATAATCCCGTATTTGCTGACGTCCGACTGCGGTACCGACTGGACCCCGACTACCTGCTTGCCGGTCGCTTCAAATACGTGCATCATTTCCAGTAAGGCCGACGTATCCGAGTTCATAATATCATCGCCCAAAAGCACGGCAAACGGCTCGTCTCCGATAAAAGGCTCCGCACAGAGAATGGCGTGGCCCAAGCCTAGCGGCTCTTTTTGACGAATGTAATGAATGTTCGCCATGTTGGAAATGCTTTGAATTTCGCTGAGCAGCTCCAGCTTTTCTTTTTCGAATAGCGTCTGCTCCAGCTCGACAGATTTATCAAAATGATCCTCAATGGACTTCTTATTCCGTCCTGTTACAATCAAAATGCTTTCAATGCCGGCTTGAACCGCCTCTTCCACAATATATTGAATGGCCGGTTTATCGACGATCGGCAGCATTTCTTTCGGCTGTGCTTTGGTTGCAGGCAAGATCCGGGTGCCAAGTCCTGCAGCTGGAATAACGGCTTTTCTGATTTTCATATTACAACGCTCCTTTTTCCATCGTTTTCGAAGGGGAGAATACCCACTTGCGACTGCCAACATAGTTGAAAATGACACCGGATCCTGTAGCCGCAAGCTTACTGACCCAAAGCGGCCAACCTAGCACGGTTGAAAACCAGACCAGTACAACGGATGTGAGCAGCATCAATACCGTGTTCATACTCATAAACTTGAGAAATTGTCCTTTGCATTTACCATGCTCTTGAAAGGTCCAAGACCGATTCATGAAATAACTGTTCGTTACGCCGCTGACAAACGAGACGCATTGCGCCAACAGTTGCGGCCACCCGCAATAGGTGAGAAGCGAAAATACAGTGAAATCAATGCTGGTATTGACGGCTCCGACGAGTCCAAACTTGACCATTTGCTTGAAGTGACCGCTCATATGGCACTCTTGACTTTTCGTTCTTTTTTCTTCATGCCGTAACAATCGCGCACGATATATAAAGGGCGGTCTTTGGTCTCATCGTAGATGCGTCCGATGTATTCGCCGACGACGCCAAGAATAATCAAGATAAAACCGCTTATAAACAGTTGAATGATCGCGAACCCGTTCCAGCCTGCTACTGCAGTATCCGTAAACAGCTTCAGATAGAGCACGATCAGTAAGTAGATAAAGCCTGCAACGTTAAGTGTCCCGCCTAAGTAACTAGCCAACTTCAAAGGCTTAATCGAAAAAGAAGTGATTCCGTCCATGCAAAGTTTCAGCATCTTCTTGAGCGGATATTTCGTTTCGCCCGCCGCGCGCTCATCGCGTACATATTCCACCGCAGTCTGGCGAAAGCCGACCCAGGAGACGAGGCCGCGGACGAAGCGGTTTTTCTCCGTTAAGCGGCGCATCTCGTCGCAGACCCTGCGATCCAGCAGGCGGAAGTCGCCTGTATCTACAGGGATCGCAATATCCGTTGATGCCCGAAGAATGCGGTAAAACAGGTGCGCCGTCTGCTTTTTGAAGAAGGTCTCGCCCTTCCGCTTCGTACGTTTGGCGTAGACGACGTCGTAGCCTTCTTTCCATTTGGCAATCATCTCAAGGATCAGCTCCGGCGGATCTTGGAGATCGGCGTCAATGACGACGACCGCATCTCCACCCGCATAATCCATGCCTGCTGTAATGGCAATTTGATGCCCAAAATTACGAGAGAAGTTAATCAGCTTGACGCGATCATCTTGATCGCTGAAAGATTGAATGATGGCCGCCGTATTGTCGCGGCTTCCGTCGTTGACGAACAGCAGCTCATACAAGTCGCCTGTCTGATTCATCACTTGCTTCAGGCGTCGATACGTCTCGTGAATGACTGCCTCCTCGTTAAAAACAGGAACGACTACCGAATATCGCACATGCTGGTTCATAGTGAGTATCCTCCTTTGCGATTACAAGGAATCATAATTTATTTCATACAAGGTATTGGATCCGCCCATGCCGCCATCCATTGGCCCGCCTTGGCTGTCGCGACCGTCGCCGGTGGCTCTGCCATCCCTCTGGGACGACTGACCTTGCATCAATGCCTGATCTTGCCCATCTCCGGCTTGCTGCGCTTGTGTGGTCGCCACGGACTGGTATTCGCTCTTCGGCACTTCGGTGCTATGCGCTTTGATCCAAGTCGTCACCTCGGAGCTGGCACCGCCGCCGCCAAAACCGCCGCCGGACGAAAGGAGGAAATATTTAATTTCTTTATTTGCAACCATTTGTTTAAGCTTATCGACCGTAAGAATCGGGTCTGAGCCTGAGAAACCGCCCATGGCCATAACCGCCTTACCCGTTTGTATGATGTAGGAGGACGCTTCCGTCGCTCTGGATACAGCGAATAAATAGGTCTCTCCTGTATTGTTTTTCGTCACGTAATCCAGCAGTTGGCTGTTCACTTCACTCGAACCGCCCATGCGATTGCCGCCAATTCCCGAGCTTTGTTTCAAATTCGGTCCGGCTTCAGGCAGCATGCTGTTGCCGCCATATAGAAGCGGCGTCGCCGCCCAGTATAGAGGCGCTACGAGCAAGGCCAACAATCCGAGCATCGCTGCCGTATGAGCGAGCTTCTCTTTCTTTAAGGCGACTACAAGCAGCAGTGCTGCAGCCGCTCCTGCGATGCCGACTCCAGTCGCCCAACCTGCACCGATTTGCTGGTGATATGGATAGATGATATACACCTCAAAAGCGGTCGTTACCGCGATTGCCGCCGGCATCAGCCACATTTTCCAGCCGGATCTGTCACGGTAATAACTCCAAAGTTCTGTCCAGCCCGCACCTGCCAGCGCAGCGATTGGAGCTGCCAGCATAATCAAGTAATACTGATGGAAGAAGCCTGCTACACTGAAGAACGCCGCTGCCGGGAGCAGCCAAGCCAACCAGAATAACGCTTCGAATTGTTTGGCCGTGAGCGGTTTTTTCCGGCGTATGCCGATTAACAAAGCCAGTGCTCCGAAAACCGCGAAAGGCAGCACCCAACTAATTTGACCGGAGAGTGCGGATTGGAATAAACGCAATGGTCCGGCTTTTCCGGTATTGAACGCTCCGCCGCCGCCATTTCCGCCAGGACCGCCAACTTGCCCGCCTGGGAATCCTCCCTGAGGACCTCCTTGGCCATCGAAGCCAGGCATTTGGCCATCTTGGCCAGTTGGAGCAGTTACGCCGTCTTGAGCCATACTTGCGATGCTATCTTGAGTCGATCTTTTGCTGTTGCCATCGGAAGCGCCGTCTCTGGTTCTGCCCTCATCTTGCTTGAACTGGCCGCTATCCGGTCTGGTACCGCCTCCTCCGGGCCCTTTATTCCCGGTCAAACGGGAAACGCCGTTATAGCCAAAAGCGAGCTCAAGCACGGAGTTCGTCTGGCTGCTTCCCATATAAGGACGTTTATCCGCCGGGATAGAATCTACGATCACGGCCCAAGATAAAGATAGTGAGATAAGTACGGCAGTAGCGCCAGTGAGTACTTTCAGCTTGCTTTTCCAATTCACTTTGTTTGCAAATATATAGAAGAGATAAAATGCCGGAACGATCATGTACGCCTGCAGCATTTTCATATTAAAAGCAACACCGATCATAGCAAATGCCGCTACAACCCAGCCCCATTTGCCTCTACGAACTCCGCGCATCAGCATCCAAGTTGCAAGCACCAACGTAAATACGAGCATGCTATCGACGTTATTCGTCCGGCTGACCGCCGCAGCGATGGGCGTACAAGCGAAAACCAAACTTGCCAGTCTCGCTGACGTTTTTCCGAATGTCGGCTTAATAATGAAGTACATAAGAAGTACGGAACCGACACCAGCCAAGGCTTGCGGCAAAATCACACTCCACCCGTGCATGCCAAACAAATACGCGCTGAGTGTCTGAATCCAGAATGTTACCGGCGGCTTATCCACCGTCACATAACCTGCCGGATCGAATGAGGCAAAGAAAAAGTTATGAAAGCTTTGAAGCATACTTGTTACAGCCGCGGTGTAGTACCCATTCACCGTATTGTCTTTCCAAATGCCATACATGTTCAGAACAGCAGCCAATAATGCTATTGCTACGAGGATGAAATCGAAACGCTGACTCTTTAGGGTTTTCATCTCTTGAAATTCACTCCTTACCATCTAGTCGAGACCTTGCTTACCTTGTTTACCGTGTCCCTCATTCACAGATATCACTTTACCCACGCTACCTGAATTTCAGCTGAGGACCCCCTGAGCATTTCGTGAAAACTGGCTGAGGCTATGCTGAATAACCCGTTTTAGCTGACTTTCAGTTATTTTTCAGCAAACTATCAATTTAATCTCAGCTACCCTTTCTATAATAGAGCTCATCACTTAAGGTTGAGAAAGAAAAGAGGGACCCTAATGGAGCCTATTACAGATTCCTTTCATCCGTTTTACCTGCAAGCGATGCAAGCCGATATCGAGCTGCTGCTGCGGTGCGAAGACAAGGATGTTTACTTCATTGAAAAAATGGCAGCAGACTGGTTCCACAGTGTGGAAAAGCGGTTCAGCCGTCTGCTGGAGGGCAGTGAGATCAATCAGCTCAACACGTTAGCCGGTGAGAACTGCTTGGTATCCAATACGATGCTGGAAGTGCTTTTTTTAGCTGAAACTTATCAGGCTATGACCGATGGGCATTACATGCCTCTTATGCAAAACAAGCCGCCGGGCATCCCATCGCCTTCGAATTCTTCAGCAGCGTGGAAGGTAAACCCGCAGACGAAAACGCTCCGGCTCCCCGACCAAACGAGCATTGATCTAGGCGGGATAGAAAAAAGCTGGTCCGTCAAACGGCTTGCCGACTATATGCAAAAGACCATCGAGCTGAAGCAGGGTCTTATCGTGGCGGGTGGTGACATGGCCGTATGGGGGCGTACTGCCGGGCAGCTCGATCCATGGCTCATCGGTATTCAAAATCCATGGAACGCCAATGCCAAAATCGGCGCCGTTGCCTTACCGGAAGGCGCTCTCTCCACTTATAGCGTTCATGAGGAAAAAGCGTCTCATCCTGGCAGTGATATTTTGCAGTGTACGGTGGCTGGGCAGGACGTTGTAGAGTGCCATGTGTGGGCGAGAACCCTCTGTTCTCTCGGCATCGAGGAAGGCCTGGGGCTGCTCGCCGAACGCACCATCTCCTGCGAAGCTGTTGTGCTATCTACGGAGAATAAGCTGCACTATTTCGGCAGCCAGGAGTCGCTCGGCCGCAGATGGATTGACCTGAACATCGACCACTTTCACTTTCAGGCCAAAGTGTCTTGAATCATAGCAGAAAGCATCCTCCCACAATATATCGAGGCTGAAAAAACAGCAGATGAACGTAAAATGGATGTTTGCTGAAACGCGGGAACCTTCTTCTCTCACGGGCTATCCGTTTTGAGCTAATCACTTTGCATGCTATGATGGAGAAAAACATGCAATAGGAGCAATTTTCTAAATGGACTATGATGTGATAGTAATTGGCGGCGGATCGGCTGGCTTGATGGCGAGCATTGCGGCCAGTTCGGAAGGCGCGCGCGTGCTGCTGGTGGATAAAGGAGATAAGCTGGGGCGGAAACTCGGTATATCCGGCGGGGGGCGCTGTAACGTAACGAACAATAAAGACTTGGATGAACTCATCAAACATATCCCCGGCAATGGCCGCTTCCTCTACAGCGCATTCGCCAACTTCAGCAACAAGGATATTATTGATTTCTTTGAAAATCTCGGCATCCGCCTCAAAGAAGAAGACAATGGCCGGATGTTCCCCGTCAGCGATAAAGCCAAAACCGTCGTCGATGCGCTGATTAGCCAAGTACGCCGCCAAGGTGTTGAAATCCGCACCAACAGCCCGGTCAAAAGAGTGCGCTATCAAGACGTCCGCACCGTCGGCGTTCGCTTGCAATCAGGTGAAACGGTGTCCAGCGCAGCTGTCATCATTGCATCCGGCGGCTGCTCCGTGCCGCATACCGGCTCCACCGGCGACGGCTACGCCTGGGCGGAAGATGCGGGCCATACGATCACGCCGCTGTTCCCAACCGAGGTGCCGTTAACCTCGAATGAGCCCTTTATCCGCAGCCGCGAGCTGCAGGGGCTTTCCTTGCGCGACGTGACGCTGTCCGTCAATAACGCCAAAGGAAAAGCCGTTATCGCCCACCGCGGCGATCTGCTTTTCACCCACTTCGGCTTGTCCGGGCCGATTGCGCTGCGCTGCAGCCAATTCGTCGTGAAAGAAATTGCGAAATCGGACCGGAAGGAAGCGCTCCTCACCGTGGATCTCTTCCCGGATCAAACTATGGACGAGATCTACAACCAGAGCATGGCGCTCGCCAAATCCGACGCCAAGAAGGCGATCAAAAACGTGCTTAAGAACCTGTTATCGGAGCGCCTGATTCCCATTTTACTGGCGAAAGCAGGCTTGAACGATCAGCTCACCTACGACAACATTCCAAAGCAAAACTGGCTGGAGTTGTGCAAGCTAATGAAAGCCTTCCCCGTGGTCGTCACGGGAACGCTCTCCATCGAGGAGGCGTTCGTCACGGGCGGCGGCGTCCATCTCAAAGAAGTCGATCCGGGCACGATGGAGTCCAAGCTGATGGGCGGGCTCTTTTTCTGCGGCGAAATCCTGGATATCCACGGTTACACAGGGGGCTATAACATCACCGCCGCTTTCGCTACCGGCTACACAGCCGGCAAAAGTGCCGCCGAGCTAGCGGCCGTCGCGCGTTAAGCTGCTTGGACGCGCTAAAGTAACTTGTGCCGCGAGACGTTATTTGGCGGTTAGCGCATGGAGCTCATTCCCATGGTTGATGACCAACTGTATTTCGTACAGTTGGTTACGCCTTTTTCGGCGAATTTGGCACCACCACGTGCATTTTGTGCAGGTAATTCCGCCCATTCCGGGATAAATCCCCGATTACGGCCGATTTACCTGCACTTTTTGCAGGCAGAACCCCATAGGACCATAATCCACCCATTATCCTGCACCTTTCGCAGGCAAGTGGGCAGAGAGTGTCAGCAGCAAAAACAAACTCAACCTTGAAGTGAGGATTAGAGAGAAGTCGCGAACCAAGCAGGCTGCCCACGAAACAAGGCGGCTCGGCTACGCGAAACAGCTCAGCTATGCCACACGAAATAGCACTGCTCTGCTACGCGAAATAACTCAGCTATGCTACTCTGTTGGATTTTATCCAGTGGAAGCCAAGTTACCTAGCTAAAAAATACTTGCTAGTGGATTTCTTCCAATGGTTTCACCTCCATACACGTTTAATCAATAATAAAGTCCCATTTCGTTGTATGAATTCCAATCCAAGCTCCATTCTTCTCTAAATTTGTTCCATTCCATTGGAGAATTTCCAATGGCACTCATCCGTTAGGTACTAATACGGTCGTAACAACCTACAAAACAAAAAACGGACCCCCGCATCAACAAGATGCAGGAGTCCGTTTTTCTTTTCCCTCTTACGCAGTCGCCAACTCGAGA
Source organism: Paenibacillus sp. GCM10027628 (assembly GCF_042676385.1). Lineage (NCBI taxonomy): Bacteria > Bacillati > Bacillota > Bacilli > Caryophanales > Paenibacillaceae > Paenibacillus > Paenibacillus sp. GCM10027628. Next base: position 233,120 of record NZ_JBHTHA010000009.1, on the reverse strand, counting down.
TCCTCTTCCTCATCTCGGTTGAACGCTTCGCGGTCGAACTCGCCTTCAGATTCAGCCACAAGGAGTGCCGTAACTGTTGTGCCTGTTGCATTCACCGCTGTACGGCCCATGTCGATCAGAGCTTCAACGCCAAGCACAAGCCCCATACCTTCCAGCGGCAGACCCAGTGCAGTTAGCACTACGGTTGTGGAAATCGCAGCCGGTCCCGGCACGCCGGCCACACCGATGGACGAGATTACTGCTACGAGAATAAGCAGCACATATTCGGATGCGCTCAGCGGCAGATTGTAGACTTTTGCTACGAATATCGCTACTACCGCCGGCCATACCCCGCCGCAACCGTTAAAGTTCATCGTAGCGCCAAGCGGTGCCACGAAGCTGGCAATGCGCGGAGATATGCGCAGACGCTTCGTAATGACTTCCAAATTAACTGGCAGCGTCGCATAGCTGCTGCGGGTTGTGAAAGCAACGGCGATCGTCGGGTACGCCTTTTTAAAGAATTTGATCGGGTTGACTTTAGCCACCAGCAGGACCAATCCGCCAAAGATAAGCACAAAATGAATGATAAGTGCAACGTAGGAAGTCAAAATGACTTTTGCTAATGGAGCTAATGTGTCCAGACCGTATTTGGCCGCCATAGCCGCAATCAAAGCGTATACACCATAAGGTGTCAGGCGGATGACATACTTAACGACTTGATGAATGACTTGAGTTGCAGAAGTTACCAACGCTTTAACAGGGGCAACACTTTCAGGCTTTTTGGAGCCTATATGGACAATCGCTACTGCAACGAAGATGGCGAAAATCAGAACCGGTACAACTTTGCCGTTCGCCATATCGCTAATCGGGTTCGATGGCACCAGATCGAGAATAACTTGCGAGAACGTCGGAATCTCTCTAGCTTTAAAATCTTTCGGCACAGCCTGTGCAATCCCGTTACCCGGGTCGAAAGCCAGTGCAACCAGCAATCCGATGAATGCGGCGATACCTGTTGTTAATAGGAACCAGCCAATCGTTTTAAGCCCTAGCTTACGCAGTTGGCCTAGACTGGACAATGAAGCAATACTATTAATAACAAGGATCAGGACAAGCGGCATAACAAGCATTTTGATCAGATTGACATAAATGCTGCCGATCGTGCTTACACTTTTAAAATCAAGGTGCAGTTGATTTAAGAATATCCCCGCAACCAATCCCAGACCTAACGCAATAAAGACCCGATTGCCGAAGCTAACTTTTTTTCTTGCCAAGAAGAAAAGAAGTCCGATAATAACAATCGATACGAGCAAGCTGACCCAGTTCGATTGAAAAGCTGTCACTAAGTTGTTTTTCACCAAAATCATCCCCTTTAATCCAATGTTGTTACTTGGTTTTATGGGTTAAGAATATGACATCTGGTGGGAACTGTCAATCATATTTTTTTGCTCAAATGAAAAAAAACCACCCAGACCGAAGCAATCGGTGGCAGTTTTTGCTTTGAGTCCCTGACTCCTATGTCTACGAAATCAGCCAAAGCCACAAAGAGAGTCCCGTAAGCGTTACGAATAATGTTGGGACAGTCAACATAAAGCCAATTTTAAAATAATATCCCCAGGTAATTCGCACATCCTTGCGGGATAGAACATGCAGCCAGAGCAGCGTGGCCAAGGAACCGATCGGCGTAATCTTCGGCCCCAAATCGGTGCCGATCACATTGGCGTAGACGAGAGCCTCCCGGGTAACCCCTTCCGTCTGGGTCCCGTGAATCGCTAGCGCATCGATCATGACCGTCGGCAAATTGTTCATGATGGAAGATAGAATCGTAGCCAAATAACCCATGCCTAGCGTTGCTGCATAGAGTCCATGAGCCGCGGCCGCTTGAATAAGAATTCCGAGCAGGTCGGTCAACCCTGCATTCTTAAGCCCATAGACGACCACGTACATACCAATTGAAAAAATGACGATGGTCCATGGCGCTTCCTTCACGATTTTGCGTAAATTCACAACCGGACTGCGACGAGCCGCGATCAAGAAAAAAATCGTCGCCGCCCCCGTTATCAGACTGATGGGAATCGCGATAAATTCGCTAGCGAGAAAAGCGAGCAGCATCACGCCCAGGATAACCCATGACAACCGGAATAAACGCTCATCTTTGATCGCGTCCCGAGGCTGTTTTAGCACGGAAACATCGTAGCGCAGCGGAATTTGGCGGCGGTAGCCGATATAAAGCACAAGCATGCTTGCTCCGATCGAAAACAGATCCGGCACGATCATGCGCCAGGCGTACTCCCCAAATCGGATGCCGAAATAATCGGCCGACACAATGTTCGTCAAATTGCTGACCGTGAGCGGCAAGGATGCCGTATCGGCTATGAATCCGCCCGCCATAATGAAAGGCAAGATCATCTTCTGCTCAAAATTAAGCGTACGCACAATGGCGAGCACAATGGGCGTCAGAATAAGCGCCGCGCCATCGTTAGCGAACAATCCGGATACGGCTGCGCCAAGCAGGATGACATAAATGAACATGCGCACGCCGCTGCCTCGCGCCAGCCGCGCCATGTGCAGAGCCGCCCACTCGAAAAAGCCGATTTCATCGAGCAGCAGCGAATTCAAAATAATCGCAACGAACGTGAGGGTCGCGTTCCAAACGATATCCGTCACCTCGATGACATTGTGCCAGGTGACGACGCCAAGCAGCAGCGCCAGCAGCGCGCCGCCCGAAGCCGTCCAGCCGATGCCGAGCCCCTTCGGCTGCCAGATGACGAGCGTGATCGTTAAGACAAACAAGAGACATGCAAAAATAATCATTCGGGTAAAAGCCTCCAGCTCTCCAGCACACAAGGAGCATTCTTACATAAAATAGCCTTACTTATTGTAAGGCATGTAAGTCAGTTGTGGAAGTGTCTAAATTTGGAGGCAACACGATCTTTCAACAATCCCTTGAATAAATCTACATAGAAGCTTCCTTATTACCTGCTTCTTCATAGAAAATCTCTGGAGTGGATGTTCTAAACATTTTCGTAAGCTTTAGAAGATACAAAAATCCAATCCCAAGCCAACTTCCTCCTAGTATGAGAGCGTGGACGTCCAACTTCGCCCAATGGAGAAGAGGCTGCCCCTTAGTCATCTGTGATGACTTCTGGGACAGCCTCTTCTTGGCGCTGTTTTACAACCGAATGCCAGCGCTGAAATGATTATAATCATCGGCCGACGGGTCGAAGGCGGCCTCTTCATCGCTCGGCACGCTATCTGCATCTTTCCACGAAGCCGCAGCAGCCGACGCATAGCTCTCCGACCAATCTTCATTCACGGTGTGAGCCGGGATGCGGATCGAGCCTTCCAGATCGTAAGCCATGGCGAATGTGGCGGCCTCCGGTTGCGACTGCGTCCGCTCCACCAGCCTTCCGCCATGCGCTTGCGCAATTTCCAGTGCGGACGTCACCTCTTGATCGTCCACATGGATATGCAGCGTCGGCTTCGAATCGGTGAGCAGATTCGGCTTGTAGCCGAGTTCCTCCAAAGTATCCAGAGCAAGAAGCGCATCCCGTTCCTGCTCAAATTCGAAGAAAATAGGGACAGAATTGTTCATCTTCGGCATCCTTTCCTACATTTATTTGAAAAGTCTGCCATTAGCTTCTGCAATAAAGCTCTGCCCTATTCGGCGATTTCCTGCACCATTTTCAGCAATTCCTCATGGTAGTCAGGTACTGCCGCCACCAAATATGGGGCAAAGCCCGACCCGATGCCAAAGCGTGTCACCGGATTTCCGGCGAAATCCGTCACCTTCACGCCCGCCTCCTGCGCCAGCAGCAGTCCTGCGTACAAATCTTCGCCTTCGGAGTTGTACAGCACAATGCCATGAAGATCCCCTCTGGCGAGCATCGCCCAAGTGAGGGATGGCGCCCACACCCGAAGTACTCTTTTGATCTGCCGCTCCAAATGATGTCTTAGCTTCAGCGCCTTCTCATCATCCTTGCCAACGCCGTGGCCTTGAATCCACGAAATTGTTGATTTAGCTAACGGCCCCTGCGGCCTCGCGTCCAACTTCACTTCGCCTTGCCAAGCGCCTTCGTTTCGAACAGCGACATAGCTCGTCTGCATGGCCGAATCGTGAACGACGCCCAAGTCGATTTGCCCACGATGGCTGAGCGAGATGGACACGCCATAAAGCGGAATGCCCAAAGCAAAATTGTTAGTCCCGTCCAGCGGATCGACATGCCACACCCAGTCGCTGTCCGCTCCGCCTTCTCCCGCTTCCTCGCTGTAGATGCGATGAGCCGGGAATGCGGCCCCAAGACTATCGACAATCAGGCGATCGGCCTGCATATCCACTTCCGTGACCAAATCTCCGCGATCGCCCTTTTGCTGAATATCCAGCTTGCCGCCGAAGCTCGCTCTTGCCAACTCGCCCGCCTCCCTGGCGGCTTTTAAAGCAACTTCTTTGGCTAATATACGTTCGTTATGATCCATTTACTCACTCCTATGTATGAATGGCTATGAACATGTCCATTTATCTTAACATAAACGGGCTGAAAAAGTTGTCGACTATTCGTTAAGCTTAGGCGTATCGCATTGACAAGCAGCCTTCCAATAAGTGATAATATAGCAAATCAGAAGCGATATGAGCAGTAGGAAAGGGGCAATAGGAGCATGGTGAAGCAGCATCAGCACAAGATTTTGGATTGTACGATTCGTGACGGCGGTTTGGTGAACGATTGGGATTTTAGCGTGGAGTTTGTCCAAGACATGTATCGCGGTTTAAGTGCAGCCGGCGTAGAATATATGGAAATTGGCTACAAAAACTCGGAAAAGCTGCTCAAAGGCGGAGCCTCAGGCCCTTGGAGATTCCTTAATGAAACATTCCTTCGCGATGTCATCACGCGCAAAACCGACACGAAGCTATCCGCGCTCGTGGACATCGGCCGCGTGGATGAGAAAGACATCCTTCCCCGCGAGGACAGCTTGCTCGATTTGATCCGTGTTGCTTGCTACATCAAGGATGTAGACAAAGGCCTCGATCTGGTCCAGAAGTTCAACGATATGGGCTATGAAACATCCCTCAACATCATGGCGCTTTCCCATGTTATGGAAAACGAACTCGTGGAAGCTTTTGAAGAAATCAACAAAAGCCCTGTTGACGTGGTCTACATTGTAGATTCCTACGGCAGCATGGATAACAAAGATATCGATTATCTGGTAACGAAGTTCCAACGTCTGCTTCCTGAGAAAGAACTCGGTCTGCATATGCATAACAACATGCAGCTCGCATTCTCCAACACGATTGCTGGGGCATCCAAAGGCGTAACATTCCTGGATTCATCCGTGTACGGTATGGGTCGCGCTGCCGGAAACTGCACGACTGAATTGCTGCTCAGCTATTTGAAAGGCGCTCGTTACGACGTTCGTCCTGTGCTCGAAATTATCGAGAAACACATGATCACCATGCGTCAAAAATGGGATTGGGGTTACCTGATTCCGTACATGATCGTTGGCGCTCTGGATGAGCACCCGCGTACGGCTATGGCGCACTTGAACGGTCCTGACAGAGACAAATTTGTTGACTTCTACGACAGACTGACTTCTGTAGAAACTGTTCCTTCCACTTCTAAAGAATAATTCATGTGCATAACCAAACACCCCTTATCGATAGACACACGGATACTAACGTTTCCGGTTCTAGCGATAAGGGGTGTTCGACGTCCTGCTATTTGATGATTTTGGCGGCAACAATATAATCCTCGGCAAGAGACCGGTCAATGAGGAAGACGAAATCTTCGCCGCTTCGATTGGAACCCTTTTTGTTGGTTATCTCGATATATTCGCTATCGATGAGTTCGGTACACCCTTCATCTGCATAAATCAAGCCATCCTGCAAACGTTTGATAGCTTCTATCATCATTTCTTTCGTGGTCATTTTTCCTTCCAGTTCAACGTAGACCTTACCTAAGGCTTCATGATCTTGAAGCGAAATCACGACCTTTGGACTCGACTTGGCAGTCGACTTTTTTTTAGGAGAAATACTCATTAGTCCTACTCCTTCATCATCCATCTTCCCTCTTATATTATGTCGATAGTGATGAACGTGGACTGGGCTAATGTACGATGCCTGCAATGAAGTTTAAGTCTTCTTCGTAACTTCTGCTTTTTTCCGCGCCCTGAACCGGCGCACCTTCATCAGATTGCCGCACATTTTATCGTCACAGTACCGTTTGGTCCGGTTCCGGGTATCGTCATAAAACACCCACTTGCAATCCGTATTTTCGCAGATGCGGATCCGCAGCGGCTCTCCATCCAACAGCATTTTGGCAAAATCCGCCGCCACCTCCGCCATCACCTGCCGCCAGTTGTCACCGATTGGACTTGACTCCATGCGCAGTTCTGATTCTTCAGCGGCTATGCGACGAATGACAGGCCCCTGCGCCAGCATCTTATTTAGCCACTCGACATCGGCTTGCGAGATGGATTCACCACCGGCCAGCCCAGCGGCCAATTGATGCAATTGCCCTCGAAATGCCAGCAGGTCCTCGATATCTTGTTCCAAAGCGGGAACGGGAGCTGCCAGTTTCCATGTATCCAAAAAAGCGCCCTGCCAAGTTGATAAAACCAGACGATCCTCCGAACGTCCGCTTCCCCGCCAATCATGCCATTCACTGTTCACAAAATCCGTCCATAGTGTTTCCATTCCGCATTAACGCTCCTCTATGCCAATAAACCGTAACCACCTAATCAATGATTAACTTGTTACAACCATATTTTGTATGCTATATTTACATTGTAACTTTTCATTTGCATTTTTGCTAGTTACCATTAAAAGTTCATTAGGAGGTTATGAAAGATGAGTCAGTTTCGAATCAATCAGCTTCTCCTGCAATGGGACCACATTTGGGAAAAAGAAGAGTGGACCGTTCCGGTTTCGGCTGCGCTGGAAGGCGTCACAGCCAAAGAGGCGGCATGGGTCCCACCTGGGGGCGGCAATACCATTTGGCAAACATTAAACCATATGAACTACTACAACGAGCGATTGCTTAGCCGTCTAACCGATACCTCGTTCGATAAGACAGCAAACACGAACGAAGAAACTTTTGGTCAACCGGGCAATCCCGAGGATTTGGCGGGTTGGCAGGCTGCTGTTCAACAAGCACAGTCTATCGCGCAAAATTTACGGGCAGCCCTCGCAGCCTTAACCGATTCGGATCTGGAACGTCCTTACGCTTCGTCTACACTTGGAAACGAGCTTCCGCTTTGGATTATGCACGATGCTTACCATGCAGGCCAGATCGTACTGACGCGCAAACTTTTAGGCAAGTGGCGAACATAAAAACCGCCGAAGCAAACTTGAAACACCCTGTATCGAAGACGAGGAGACGGCTCCTCAGAGTCTACGGTTCAAGGGTGTTTTTACTTTTATCCCACTGGACTTGCCTATGTATGTAAATGAGGCGAACCTGAGAAAATAAAAGAAAAACAGGCCCATCAGCCAACCGCTGCATTGGCGCCAGCACCCGGGAGTGGAATTCGTGATGAGCCGCATTTTATTAATCGAGGACGAGGAACGGATCGCCAGAGTGCTCCAGCTTGAGTTGGAGCATGAGGGCTATCAAGTCCATGTGGAGAGCGATGGCAGGAGCGGCCTGGAGGCTGCTCTTGCCGAAACGGATTGGGAGCTTGTCCTGCTGGATATTATGCTGCCGGAGATGAGCGGACTGGAGGTCCTCCGCCGCATTCGTCAAGTGAACGCAGCGCTGCCGATCATTCTGCTGACCGCGCGTGATGCGGTGCCGGACCGTGTCAGCGGACTTGATCAAGGGGCCAATGATTATGTAACCAAGCCTTTTGCCATTGAAGAGCTGCTTGCCCGGATTCGCAGTCTGCTTCGTCAAAAGAACATACAAGAGCAGCCAGCCGAGCAGCATGTGATGAAAGCGGACGATCTGACGATGGATCTAAAAAGCCGGGCGGTCATCCGCGATGGAAAGCCGATCGAATTGACGCCGACCGAGTTCGATTTGCTCCGCTTCCTCATCCAGCATAAAGATGAGGTGATGTCCCGCGAGCAAATCATTACGGAAGTATGGGGTTATGATTTCGTCGGAGATACGAATGTAGTCGACGTGTACATACGCTATTTGCGGCAAAAAGTGGACAAGCCTTTCGGAACGAAGCTGATCCAGACGATACGCGGCGTAGGATATATGCTCAAATATGAGTCCTCTGACAAAGACAACGAGGAGAACGATCCAACCGATTCGAAAGACGAGCAGACATCTATATGAGTTTGAGGCTGAAAATCACACTATGGGTAACCGCCGGCCTCATGCTTATTCTTTTTTTCAGCTTCACCTTCGTTTACTATATGTTCATTCGAGTCACTACAAACGGCGAAGTGGAATTGTTAAAAGAAAAAGCACGGACGCTGCTGCTCCGGGATTTGCCCAACCATCCGGAATACTGGAAAAATAGTCAAATGGATGAATTCCTGATCCCGCAGGAAATGATCCGGTATATTACTCCGGATGGCAAAGTGCTTTATCAGATCTATTCGGACGAAAAGCTGCTCCGCTACCGTCCAACTTATATCAACAAGGAAACCATTACGACGGAAACGGCAAGCGACGGCATCTTTATTTTCGTGAAAGCGCCTGTATTCAACCAAGGACATCAGGTGGCCACGCTGGAAATTGGGCGAAGTCTGAAGAAGCTGGGGGAATACTCCAACATCCTGATCTCCATCTTACTTCTTACTTCCGCCGGCGCGCTTATCCTTTCCCTGCTAGGCGGTTATCTTTATACGAATGTGATCTTCAGACCGCTCCATCAGCTCATCGGTACCATGCAAAACATTGAGAAAAGCGGATCCTTCCGCCGCATCGAATTTGCCGGAAAGCCTACCAATGACGAATTATCCATGCTAGGCGACACCTTTAATCGTATGATAGACCGGCTTCAGGAAACGTTCGAGAAGCAGGAACAGTTTATCGCCGACGCTTCCCACGAGCTGCGTACTCCGCTTACCATTATTGAGAGCTATGCCAGCCTCCTCCGCCGCTGGGCCTTTAGCGATGATAAACTTCGGGAAGAGGCCCTTGAAGCCATCCGGTCGGAATCAGCTCAGCTCAAGGTACTGACGCAGAATTTGCTAGCGCTAACCGATACGGAAAGAGAAAACTGTGAGCAAAGCGTTACCTTCGATCTGATCCGTCTCGCTGAGCAGACGGCAGCTTCGCTGCGGATAACTTCAGGACGGGACATCAAGGTTCACGTGCCGCCTGAAATGAAACAGCTTCATATGTCGGGCAATCCTCCAAAAATCAAGCAGCTGCTTATCATCTTGCTGGACAATGCGCTCAAATACAGCAAAGAGGACGTCGGCATCCACATCGAAGAAGAGGATCCGAGCTTCGTTAAGCTCATGATCATCGACAAAGGCATCGGGATTGCGGAAAAAGACCTCCCTCACCTTTTCGACCGGTTCTACCGCGCGGATAAAGCAAGAAACCGCAAGCTTGGCGGCGTTGGGTTGGGACTCGCCATCGCCTATAATATTGTTATGAAGCATGAGGGCACCATCGAGCTTCAAAGCCGCTTGGGAGAAGGCACGACAGCCATTATTAAACTGCCGAAAACTTGTCAGTAAAAATTTCAGGCAGCTATAAAAAACTAACAAAGCGGTTAAGCAGAGAGAGTTTTCTCTGCTTAACCGCTTTGTGTCCCCCCTAAAAGCGAATAAAAGCTTCCAGGTAGTTCTCTTTAAGACCACGCTTGCGCAATCTAATCTCTAGGACTCGCTGCTTGCAGTGCACCCGCGCCGTTCGCGGCAGTACGAGGGACGGCAGCTTAATAATGCGATTCTTGCCGCTCAGAAAGCCCGTCAGCTTGATTTGATTGGATTTGACAAAGACTTGCATCGCTTTGGGGTCCTCTTCCTTGTCTAGCTTCACTTTGACGATGACATGTTCGTGCGTCTCAAAAGTTTCCACATCGGCTCCCGCTTGAGCCGATACGTTGGCATCCAAGCCCGGCATCGCCTTTTTCAGCATGTCCTGTACATATCCTTCAACCCACGACATATTATCTAGAAAGGTCTGCCCTTTTTCGCCGAAAGGCAGCTTTTGCCCCAAAAATTTCTCGACCTGTTCCCATTTTAGCCAAGGATGGCGATTAAACCCGCTCAAGCTCATCACCTCATTTTCCCTACCAGTATATGTGAATCCGTCCGGATCGTGACACCTGCCCGAAAACAGGGCACCACTGGGCGAATATCCTCATATACTGAAAAGTGAGAAGCCTGAAGCAAGGGAGAGCGATTATGCCGTCTATCGTAGGAAATGTCAAGATCATCAGCGTGGGGCCGAGCTCCGTCGTCCAATTCGGCGATTGCGTCATCATTTCTCCCACCAGTTCATCCAAAACATTCGCGGGCGCAGGCTCATTCAACACCGGGGATTTCCCCCGTATTTATAATGCCTACAGCACAACCGTAACAAACGATTCCGACTTGATCGAAAATAATGCGAGCGGGATCATCATCTAAGGTGAATCCTGATCCGAGGTGCAAGGAGGTGTTCATCCGAATGAATTGGACCATTCATCAGACCATTATGATTCAGCATTTGAAGGTGGACTCTGTAGCGAACTCTTCAGTTCTGCAAATCGGGAGCGCAGGGTCGATCCGTTCCTTGTCTAACCTTTATAATACAGGCGGCTTCGTGGAGCCGGCGGCCCAGCTTGGGGCCGGTGCGACAAACCCGATCTCGCTTGTTCCACTGCCTGCGCCGACCTAGCGGAAATGTGTTTAATCTTGCCATGTCTAGTGAAAAGAGGTGCTTTCAAAGATGTATAACCCCATCTCTTGGCAGCAATGGACCCAGCAGCTCTGCACCTATATTGAAACGCAGAAACAGCGTATCGATAAACTAGAGCAGACTGTCAACAATCTGGAACAAACGATCACCAAACTGCAAACCGCTTTGAATTCGGTTAAAGATCAAAAAGGGATCCATATTGATAGAATTGAATACAAATTCGATCAGCTCAAGGTTGAAAAGCTTGACGGCACTTTAACCATAGGCATCAGCCCAAGTTCGCTTCATGGCATCGAGGATTTTAACGTAAACGGTGTCTCCATAGGAAAAGAGGGGCTCGCAGGCACCGATCAAGGAAGTGTGAACCCGATGGCGCCAGGCCAAGGTGAAGGGATAGGAATAGGGCCGGATGCAAGATCAGACTCTAACGTTCAACAAGAAGTATTCAGCGGCATCGAACAATACCTGCAGCAAGGTGTACATGCCGATATGCGCAATTTGGAGCACAAATATCAACACCCTCTGGATGACGATTATAAAGAAATGATTCTCGATGATATCCGCAGGCAGCTCGATACCCGTATCCGGCATTATGTAGGCCAATATCGCAGCATAGGCTTCAAAGAGCCGATGGAAGAAATCACGACAAGCATTATGGAGAAAACAAAGAATGACATCTTAAGCGCCTTGGATTCATACATATCCAGCTTACCAAGAAAGGATGGTCCGTCATGATGAATTTTTGCGTGGAAAACAAACAGCTTTTCGTAGGGGATGTCCGCATCATAGGCGTCGCGAGCTCCTCGATTTTCTTAATTGGCGATACGGAAACGATCTCGTTATCCTCGATGTTCGATACGCCGCCGGAGGCCGTGATCATTTCGCCTTTCATACCGCTGCCCGCTGAGGCATAAGCCATGGCTCGCTTATCCATTGTCGGCACTGTTTATGTCAATGATGTTGGTTCCAGCAGTAACTTACAAGTTGGCGATCATGTAAGTACCACGTTACGTACCAGAGCGCTGGCGGTACAACGGGAGGTACCTTACTTTTACGGTAATGAGGGCAATTTTGACGTGTATCCTTTTTATCGACGACCCTTTCCGGTTCCTCAGCCACCGGAACCTGTTGCAATGTCTGTGGATAACTGGGGATCCTTTATCCGTGTCGGGGGCGTTCGTATACTAGGTATTGCCTCCTCTTCATTATTGCAAATCGGCAGTAATCACGATTCCCGTAGCGAGTCTCGGGTCAAAGATTTCCGCCAGTTTGTCACCGACAAGCCGGGTCCGAAAGGAAAAACCACCTTCGTTAAGCTGGGGCAGGACATTGGCGTTGGCGATTTCCTGGCGGGGCTGCCAACTGGCCCGTCTTCTAAAAGCTGAGAATCCGTTGTTAAAAAGAAAGAGCCTGCACGATATGATGCGCAGACTCTTTCTTTTTGCCCGCGGCTTGACGCACGCGGCCTGCCGGCTCACTTCGTGAGCCGCGGGGCGACGCGATTCAGCAGCGCCGCCATCTCCGCTCGCGTCAGGGACGCTTGCGGGTGGAACGTGCCGTCAGCGAAGCCGTCGACGAGGCCGTTGCTGCTCATTGCAGCGATGGCCTCCGCCGACCAGCTTCCAGCCGGCACGTCGGAGAACTTCGCAGCCGGCTGGCCGGACGGCTGAAGCTTCAGCACGCGGGAGAGCAGCGCAGACATCTGCTCCCGCGTCATGGGTTGATCCGGCGCGAAGCGATCGTCGCTGATCCCCTGGATCAGCCCGTGCTGCTTCGCGATCGTAATGGCCTGCTGCGCCCAATGGGTCGCAGGCACATCTTTGAAGCCGGCGGCATTCGCGGACGCGAGCTCGCCGGTCAGGCCCAGCGCGCGGACCATGATGGTCGCCGCTTCAGCTCTTGTGAGCGCCGCGTCCGGCGCGAATGTTTCCGTGGCGGTGCCGAGCATCCAGCCACGGTTCGCTACGGCGAGCACCGCTTCTTGCGCCCAATGTGTTTGCATATCGGTGAAATAAAACCCGTCCGCCCACAGGCTGTAGAAGTTCCAGATGTCCGGCGTCTCCTGATTCAAGCTCCAGCTCCCCGTACCCTTCAAGTTATACTTGCCTACAAGCTTCAGCTTAGCTTTCAAAGATTGTTCATTCTCGTACCAAACCGTGTAGGTACCAGTCGCCAGCTTTTGACCATTGATTGTTGTCTCTGTATCTCCAGGATTAATGGTAAACGTAGCAACCGGTGAATCGCTCGCCGAATCATAACGTGTCGTACCTTTATAGGTCTGAATCAGCGTATTCACCCGCTGGAGTGATAACCCGGCTCCATTTGATGCCGGATCCTGGTTCCAGTAGCGGCCGTAGAATGGCATGCCTAGCACTAGCTTGTCCGGTGATACCTGCGTTAACGCATATTGTATGGATTTTTCAACAAAGGGTAAACTAGCCACAGGTCCAGGATTGGGATCCCCCGGATAGCTTTCATCGTACGCCATCAACATCAAGTAGTCGCTTACGGCAGCAAGCCCTTTGTAATCGTAAGAAGCAATCCAGCTACTGGTTGCGCCTGTCGGATTTGCTGCGACGGCCACAGATACTTCCATAGAACTGGGCAGCTGGTTGCGCAGCATTTTAACCAGATCTGTATATTTATCACGATACGTGGCATCCACATTTTCGATATCCAAATTAATGCCGTCCAGATGATTAGCTTGAATCGCTTCGACGATTTGTTTAACTAACGCATCTCGGTTATCTATCGCTTTTCCACCGACTTGCGCGTCAAAATCATTGCTTAAGAAAGGTACGACTTTCTTCCCTCTCTTATGCATTTCATCAATAAAAGAGGATGCGATCCCATCGATTTGCAAACTTCCATCCGCATTGAGATGAAAATAACTCGGAGAGACAACATCGAGCGTTTGACCACTTTCATCGACCTCTGATACATAGGAACTCGGACTTCCAAAATACATATACGACATATTAAACTTGCCTTGAGCTGCAACAGCCTCAGCTTGAGCTTTTTCTCCTTGATTCATGAATGTCGTCAAAAGCGCAGCGATAGAAATAACAGTAACAAGTTTCGCCAGGTTTCTCTTTATGTACATGTCCACTCATCTCCTTGGTTCAGTCCTCTAAAAAAGGCACACTTTCTTCTCTATCTTGAAGGAAGGCCTGCCATTTTGCTACGAGTAAATACTGGATAACCACTTCCCAAAAAGTGAAGAGTGCTCAATACTTATTTCTTTTACTTTTGAAGGAGCCCCGTTATAACAACAAAAAAAAGAAATAAGCGGATCCATGAATAGCATTCTCAAGTGACAAAAAAACCGCCGTTAAGCGCGTTTCAGCCCTTATTAGCGGTCATTTATTCCTTGTCAGTTTCGTTATCCAATGAAAAAAACTGATAATTGTTCCTACCCTTGCCCTTCACTTGATAGAGAGCAATATCCACTTGTTTCATCAATGTCGCCCCATCGCAATCGGGGTGGTACATCGTGATCCCCATGCTTACCGTCGCTCGAAATGTATGCCCCTTCACTTCCCAAGGCTGCTCCATACAGCGAATAATCCGTTGGGCAACGCCCTCTACATGATCCTTATAATCGACGGCCGGAAGCAGAATGATGAACTCATCGCCAGCCATGCGGGCAAATAAATCGATTTCACGCAAACACCCTTGAATGCGTACGGTGAAATCCTGTAAGAACGCGTCTCCCACATCGTGCCCCATCGTATCATTAATAATTTTAAAATCGTCAATGTCCAAGTATAATAAAGCGAGCGACCTTCCGGTTCGCCTGGTTTGCATGAGCATCTGATTCATCTGTTCTTTAAATAGTCTGCGGTTCGGGAGACCCGTCAACGGATCGTGAAAAGCCATGGCGATCAGACGATTCTCATGATTTTTACGCAGCGTAATATCGTTTAATGCAAAAGAAACCTGGACAAGCTCCCCGTTCTCATCTTGAATCGGTATCGCGGTGCATTCCAGCCAGATCGAGCCTTCACCTGATCGGTTCGCACGGAATTCGAGCTTGCTGCTTTCTTCCGTTTGCAATGTTTTGATAAATAACTTATGCACATCCATCCGGTATTCCGATTCGATGAATTCGACGACCTGCTCGAAGCTTTCCGGAATAAAGCCTATGATTCGGTCAAAGCTTTGCGAAGCGTACAGCAAATATCCGTGTATGTTGAACACACAGAACAAATCCCATGCCTGCTCGATAAATTGATTCATCGCTCGGTTGGTTTGCAACCAAGTTTGCTCCGCTTTCTCCGAATTAGCCTTCCCCTTCATTACTTCGCTGCCCCCTTTTCACACATCTCATAGAGACAAAGGTAGCGTAGCATGAGAACATAAAGATTATATAAAGAATGCATAAAGTTTAGGTCAAATCAAGTCGAAAAATAGCAATTTCCCGTGGTAAGTCCCGAACTCCCAAAAGAACAAACAGTTCTAAATGCCTATCCATTTGTAAGTTAAAACTTCCAATCCTTTTTGATAAGCGCAACGTATTTTCCCTAGTACTTCGCTTGATTCAAGAGGTCTCTTGGTTGTACATTAAATTCGCAACTAATAAAAGGATAGTATTAATAGGCCAATCGTTCTATAATGAGAATAAATATTTATATGTGAATGGGAATCGCTAACTTTCAATAGAGTCGTTCCGTTACTGAGGAGGATTCCATGTATGTCTGGAGAAAAAATACTCATCGTTGATGACGAGCCCGAAATTGTCGAATTGATACAACTTTATCTTGCCCGGGAAGGTTATCATGTGATAAGCGCCAACAATGGACAAGATGTATTCGAGATTGTCCGAGAGCATAAGCCGGATCTGATTATTTTGGACATTCTCTTGCCGGGCCTTGATGGCATCGAAGTGTGCCGGCAACTGCGCAAAACGAGCAATACCCCGATTTTGTTCATCTCCTGCAAGAGCGAAGATATCGATATTATCCTCGGTCTGAGCATGGGCGGCGACGATTATATGACGAAACCATTCAGCCCTAGCCAGCTCGTGGCCAGAGTCAAGGCGCACTTACGCCGGAATTCCATTCGAGAGCAACATAAAGACGACCCTCAGCTGGTCAAGTTTCCCGGCCTGGAAATCGATCTGGTCAGCCACATCGTAAAGGTGAATGGACAAGCGATATCCCTATCGGCTAAGGAATTCGATCTACTGTCTTTAATGGCCAAAACGCCAAATCGAGTCTATAAGATCGAACATCTCTTTGAACTTGTATGGAGCCTCGACAGCATGGGCGATCCGCGTACGCTCATTGTACATATCAGCAATTTACGCAAAAAAATTGAGTCCAACCCCGCCGAACCTCGCTACATCATAACGGTAAGAGGCGTAGGATATAAATTCAGCGGTTCTCCCGCATAACCCGATTGCTGAGCCCTGCTCATAATTTCCACCATCGTTGGAAAAGGTATGAATAGGCTTATGCGAAAGGAGGAATGCGGCATGTCAGGCGATAAGACGATGGATCCCATGAGCGGCGACACAGTCGAGACGGATGGCGTCTACGCAGATGAAGCGGGACGCGAAGTTACGCTGAAGCGCGGCGATGAGTTTCCTGCTGATGTCATTTTGGGCCGAACCACTTGGGAAATGAAGGGCTTCTCTATGAATGAAGAAGAGATTGACCACGACCAGAAAGAAAACACCAAGGTTCGACGGCGCGTTACTTCGACAACCTAAGCTGATGCAACTCCGAGCTGCGCTAATGTGGCTCGGTTTTTTATGCGCCTGTGCTATAATAAAGGGATATGAAGCAAGAGGAGACAGAATCGATATGACAGGGAAACGGATAGTAATCGTTACGGGAGGCACACTAGGCGAGTGGTTTGTCGAGGTAATCAAGGAGGACGATGTGCTGGTCGGATCGGATCGCGGGGCACTCTCTCTTATTGAGCACGGTTTTCAGCCTCATATCTCACTGGGCGATTTTGATTCTGTTACCGCTGAAGAACGGGACCAGATTCGTACGTCAAGCCTTTCCTTTATCGATTGCGATCCCATTTATAAAGATCTAACCGATACCGAGATGGCTTTTGAGTGGGCTTTAGCTCAGGCTCCTTCCCACATTGTTCTATTAGGGGCACTCGGTTCTCGTTTCGATCACTCGTTAGCGAATATTCATCTGCTGCGCAAGGGGCTCGATCAAGGAATAGCCTGCACCATCATCGATGCAAGCAACGAGATTATTATCATCAACCGGCCGACTCGTATCCGGCGGGATCGCTATACACATGTATCGCTATTGCCGCTCAGCATGGAAGTTACGGGGATTACGCTTCACGGGTTTCAGTATCCCCTACATCAGGCGACCCTACAGATCGGTCAATCCTTGGGAATCAGTAACGTGCTGCTAGAGCAAGAGGGTCTTATTGAGCTCGAAACCGGCTTACTTTTGGTTATTCAAAGCAAAGATTAGATGAAATTTTTATAAAATAGACAAAAGTTTCTGTATAAAGCAACTGTTTGCTTTGATAAAATGGTCATTACGAGTTAAATTTGGGATATATTGAGGTTGTTCATGCATGCAGGATTTACAAAGTAGCTCCGTACGTGTCATTTATTCAACAAATGCTCATCCCGTTATACAGCGATTTGCCAATATCCATCTCCTTACAAATCGTGAAGCGGAAATTGTTAGCCTAATTGCTTTAAGAGGTTACAGTAATAAAGAGATCGCGCAGCACTGTACCATCAGCGAGAAGACCGTGAAAGTACATATAGATAAAATCATGGATAAAGTCGGCACAAGATCGATGCGAAAGCTGCTTGCTTTAATTATTAACACAACCGTGTAACTCCGGGGTCCTTCGCCCTGGTTTTTTTGTTCACATTTTTCGTTTCCATCCCCATTTTTCAATTAATGAATCGAACACCACGGTATTACGATGAATTTCCGAAAGACGCTGCAAACCGTATACGCCATACTGCTGAAATAAGCCTTCTTCATTCAATTCAAAATCCATTTGCTTATCAGATAAAGACATTCGCTGGGCCAACGTTAAATGGTATACCCAGGATTGCAAACAGCATTTGGGCCTCCAGTTGGTCCGTGTACCCATGTAATACAAATAGCCAAGAAGTAGGCTATCGTCTTCATAGCCCTGTTTCCCCCGCAAGAATCGGGTGTCGTAACCGCCAATTTCTTGAAGAACGCTAGTCTTATGAACGACAGGATGGACAAATCCTTCATGAATTTGTTCTCTGGATAAGCATTTCAATTGGGCTAGTATCTCTTCAGAGGAAGAGGAAACATTCATTCGCTCGCCTATCGGCTGCAATTCTCCGTATCCCGTCACAATACCAGGTGAAATCATAGGCTCATCCGACTGAGCCAGGTAGTCTAGCAGCGGAGCGTACCAGTTGGGCGGAAACAACATATCTACATGTATCTCCGAAATATATCTGACATTAGGGAAGTGGTTCCAAATGTACTCGAAACACGCTTGCCTGGCTTGAGTAATACCCACATTATCCCCTTGCCCAAGTAGGATAGCCGAGACGCTTAGTGAATCGAGCATTGTGTTTAATTCATCATGGGTTAAACATCCCTGATTATAGATGACGACCAGACGGTCCTTGGATGCGTTCAAGCTGTTCAAGCCTGCCTGGAGCATGTCGAGATCGATCGAGCGCCAAATCCCTTCTCGAATCAGCAACGGAAGCGTATGAATAATTTGCATGCAAACATGCCCTCTTTTCTTTCCATTATTCGATCCAGGGAACAAGATTCGGGTTATCATCCAAAATTGACATATACTGCTCTTTCCAACCGTACTTCGCATCCGGATCAAACTGCATGTATCTCCGGTACTTTTCGAGCCGATGTTCCGCATTCATCCATCCGAAGTGTTTTAAACGAAGGGGGGATAGGCGATGCGGCAACTCAAAAATGTTCTCCGGGAACCGTCCACAATGCTGAGCGGTTTCCTTCCATTGGTATGTCATATGATCCCTGTAGCGAACAAGGAAAGGACGGTAACTGAAATGCGACCGCCAATAGCCATCTTCCCTGTAATGGGTCGGGCTCCAAAAATCATAGAGTCGGAAACAGAATAAATCGACATCTTTTTGCCCAATAAGTTGATGGACCTCCGCGGCGAACCGTCTTTCGAAAATTTCGTCTGCGTCTAAGCTCAGGATCCAGTCAGGATCCACGTTTATCGTTTCCTCCCATTGCTGTTTGCGCAATTCGATTTCATTCGTGAATTTGGAGGCGTCATTACGTACCAGCCGAACCGGAATGCCTTTCAGCAGGTGTTCGCACACTTCGAGCGTGTCGTCGGTGCTTCCATCGTCAATGATGACGGCCTGATTAATATATTTGCGATGCTCCTCCAATACTTGCTTTAAATAGCGGTTTGCTTCATTTTTGGCAATCATGGTCAATGTTAAAGCAGGCTGATAAAGCTTGATGAAAGGCATTGGGATTCGAGTGGCCTCTTTGTCCTGGTCCAAGTCCTCGTCGGTCACTTCCAAAAACTTGTCTGCACCTTCGAGATCCGCATCCCGGTAAATATGGTAGGCGGGATAGTGGGTATCAACGAACAAAGGGATACCCATAGCCGCGGCACGTACACAAAAGTGACGATCCTCCCCCCAGAATGAAAGGTTTTTAATAGGATTGAAATTCACACCGGAAACCATGGCATGACGGCTAATGAGTGTACAGGCGCCTAAACCTCCAACTTCGTAAACGCCCGGTATCTTTAATTGGGCAATAAACTGCTGATAACGATACGTAATTTCCTCTTCACTTAATTGTTCTCCCCTTTTTTGTTCCCATTGCTTGTACTCGTCTTGAAGCCATACTTGAGGCTGAGGTTCTGACTCCAACTGCCATTTGGTCCAAAAAACCTCCGAAACGATATCCTTATTTGCAGCGATCAGTTGATCAATCGTCCCAGGATGCAGCAGCAAATCGGAGTCAACCAGAAATAAATAATCATACTCGCTTTCGATCGCATGCCGAATCATTGCGTTCTTAAACTCGGCTACTTTCCAAATCAGTCGCTCGTTCCAAAAGTGCGTGATTTCGTTGCGAACATACTCGTCTTGCCGATCCGAACCGTGCACGGTAGCTGCGCTCACGAGCCCGGTGAATTGCTGTAGTATCTCTTTGGACTGTCTATCTGTGTTGTCGTCAATCAGCAAATAGCCGAATTCCACCTTGTCCCGCTTCAATCGAAGCAAAGACGTAAGAAACTTATAGAGAACGGGAGGCTTTTGATGGATGGGACTGCCGATTAATACCCGAATTTTTCTGTCAGTCATTTTCAGCCTCCCTTTTGACTCTGCCTAAGATGGACGCCAAATACCTATGATTATGCAAAACGCTCGAATCTGTCGGTCGATAGCGACGGGCAGCCTCATTATGATGATTCGCTAATTCGTAATCGCCGATTCGATCGTAACACACACAAAGTTGCAAATGGGGCAGCCATGTCGAGCATGCCAAATTGACCAATCCTAAGCTGTCTTTTGGCTGATCCAGTTGAGTGGCTAATTTGTACCAGAATATGGATGACTGCAAATCGTTTTGTTGTAAGAAATAATAGCCTAATCGACAACAAAAATCGGCACGGGGGCTGCTGAATTGAAAAGATCTTAGTGCAGATTCAAGCTCCTTACTCGGATCGCCGAGTCCGTGGTAACAATCCGCTAATTTCCCACAGGCTGCGATGTTATCTTCGATCCAACCTTTTCCGGTGTTGAGAAATTTCTCATAGTAACAAATCGCCAGTTCATACATCCGATGGTCGAGGAGTTCATTCGCGAAGTAATATAAATCCCGTGGAGAAAATTGTTCGCCGTTTGCCAATCGTTTTTGATATATTCTTAGATTTCTATCGCTATCATGATGGATACTGCTATGCGTAATGGCAATATCGCTATTCAGAACGTTACCATACACCTCAAGGTATTCGTGAACCGGACCTATCCATTGGAAGCCTTTGGCTCTTTTTACAAGTCTATTGCGCTTTAAGCTCGATGAAACATTTCCATACTTATCAAAGGCCAGATGGTAATTCATCGTGACGGAATCGACGGATGGGTCAAGCGTTTCTTTTAAAACGGCAAATTTTCTGCGGTCTTCTTCCATCAAGACATCGTCGGCATCCATCCAAAAAATGTACATCATGTTCGCCAGACTGAATGCATAATTACGTGCTGCAGCAAAATCTTCAATCCATTCGAAATCATAAATTTGATCCGTATATTTGCGTGTCAAAGATTTGGTTTTGTCCGTCGACCCCGTGTCAACAATAATGATTTCGTCTGCGATATCCCGAACAGAATCGAGGCATCTTTCGATGACATCCTCTTCGTTTTTTACAATCATGCAGAGACTGATGGATACCAAATTCCTCACCCCAGAAATAGGTTATTCCTGAGCAGGAGCCTTGGTGATAAAAAAACGACCAACCCCAAGTGGGTTAGCCGTTGCTAAGGCTGTATTAAAGCTCCAGTGAAAGTAATTGCTCCAATTGCATCCGCAGTTCCAACAGTAGTTACTGCCTCAAGAGAATAGGTGACGTTACCTGTACCAGGAGTTAAATCAACGTGGTCGACACTTGTGGCAATGAATTTGTCATTCCCCAATCCATGTTGATTAATGCTGAAAATAAGCGTAGCCCCGCGAAGAATTTGCAGTTGAATTGCAGCATTTCCTGACGTATCTTGCCAACCAACTATCCCTGTTAACCAAATGCGACTGCCGGCAGGAACGCTTGTTATGGTTATTGTTTTTAACGTAGTGGCTGTAGTCGTTATTGTGATTGCAGAACTGCCCGATGTATTCGGTGAGTTCTCGGAAACCTGAAATTGCTGAAAAATGCCCGTAGGGCCTGTTGGACCTGTTACTCCCGTGGGGCCCGTTACCCCAGTTGAGCCTGTTGCTCCGGTTGATCCTGTTGCTCCTGTCTGGCCCGTCACACCTGTCGGGCCCGTGGCTCCGGTCGATCCTGTTGCTCCTGTCACTCCCGTCGATCCGGTCAAACCCGTTGCCCCTGTCAGCCCCGTCGCCCCGGTCGATCCTGTTGCTCCGGTCGGTCCCGTCGCTCCTGTCGGGCCCGTCGATCCGGTCGATCCTGTCGACCCAGTCGCTCCCATCGTTCCTGTCGATCCTGTTGGGCCCGTAGCTCCAGTCGAGCCCGTCGCTCCTGTCACTCCCGTCGTTCCTGTCGGGCCCGTGGCTCCGGTCGATCCTGTTGGGCCCGTGGCTCCAGTCGAGCCCGTCGTTCCTGTCGATCCTGTTGCCCCAGTCGGACCCGTTGCTCCGGTCGAGCCCGTCGATCCGGTCTGACCCGTCGCTCCTATCGAGCCCGTCGTTCCTGTCGGACCCGTTGCTCCGGTCGAGCCTGTTGCTCCGGTCGGGCCCGTCGTTCCTGTCGGACCCGTTGCTCCGGTCGGGCCCGTTGCTCCGGTCGATCCTGTTGCTCCGGTCGGGCCCGTCGTTCCTGTCGATCCTGTCGATCCTGTTGGGCCCGTTGCTCCGGTCGATCCTGTTACTCCGGTCGGGCCCGTCGTTCCTGTCGGGCCCGTGGCTCCGGTCGATCCTGTTGGGCCCGTGGCTCCAGTCGAGCCCGTCGTTCCTGTCGATCCTGTTGCCCCAGTCGGACCCGTCGTTCCTGTCGAGCCCGTCGATCCTGTCAATCCTGTCGCCCCTGTCACTCCTGTCGATCCCGTCGTTCCTGTCGATCCTGTTGCCCCGGTCAAACCCGTTGCCCCTGTCGATCCTGTCGCACCAGTCGAACCCATCACTCCTGTCGATCCCGTCGACCCAGTCGATCCTG
Source organism: Paenibacillus sp. GCM10027628 (assembly GCF_042676385.1). Lineage (NCBI taxonomy): Bacteria > Bacillati > Bacillota > Bacilli > Caryophanales > Paenibacillaceae > Paenibacillus > Paenibacillus sp. GCM10027628. The sequence goes on along the minus strand of NZ_JBHTHA010000009.1, from coordinate 210,510 downwards.
TCGCCCCTGTCGATCCCGTCGCACCTGTCGCTCCTGTCGATCCCGTTGCTCCAGTCGAACCTGTCACTCCCGTCGACCCCGTCACTCCAGTCGGTCCCGTCGATCCTGTCGCACCCGTCACTCCGGTCGAGCCTGTCGCACCTGTCGCCCCCGTCACTCCGGTCGATCCTGTCGATCCCGTCACTCCTGTCGGTCCCGTCACTCCCGTCGACCCAGTCGAACCTGTCGCTCCTGTCGATCCTGTCGCACCCGTCACTCCGGTCGATCCTGTCGATCCCGTCACTCCTGTCGGTCCCGTCACTCCCGTCGACCCAGTCGAACCTGTCGCTCCTGTCGATCCTGTCGCACCCGTCGCCCCTGTCGCTCCCGTCTCGCCCGTCGATCCCGTCGCTCCTGTCGATCCCGTCACACCTGTCGGGCCCGTCGCTCCTGCCGAACCCGTTGCTCCTGTCGNTGTCGCACCTGTCGCCCCCGTCACTCCGGTCGATCCTGTCGATCCCGTCACTCCTGTCGGTCCCGTCACTCCCGTCGACCCAGTCGAACCTGTCGCTCCTGTCGATCCTGTCGCACCCGTCGCCCCTGTCGCTCCCGTCTCGCCCGTCGATCCCGTCGCTCCTGTCGATCCCGTCACACCTGTCGGGCCCGTCGCTCCTGCCGAACCCGTTGCTCCTGTCGCTCCTGTCGATCCTGTCGCACCCGTCGCCCCTGTCGATCCCGTCTCGCCCGTCGATCCCGTTGCTCCAGTCGAACCTGTCACTCCCGTCGACCCCGTCACTCCCGCCAGTCCAGTTGCACCGGTCTCACCTGTTGCTCCAGTCTGTCCCGTTGCTCCCGTCGACCCAGTCGAACCTGTCGCTCCTGTCGATCCTGTCGCACCCGTCGCCCCTGTCGATCCCGTCTCGCCCGTCGATCCCGTTGCTCCAGTCGAACCTGTCACTCCCGTCGACCCCGTCACTCCCGCCAGTCCAGTTGCACCGGTCTCACCTGTTGCTCCAGTCTGTCCCGTCACACCTGTCGGACCCGTCGCCCCGGTCGCTCCTGTCCAACCCGTCACTCCCGTCGCCCCTGTCGATCCCGTCACTCCCGTCGCTCCTGTCGCACCCGTCACTCCGGTCGATCCCGTCACACCTGTCGGGCCCGTCGCTCCCGTCGACCCAGTCGAACCCGTCGCTCCTGTCGATCCTGTCGCACCCGTCTCACCTGTCGCTCCTGTCCAACCCGTCACTCCCGTCGACCCAGTCGATCCCGTCACTCCCGTCGCTCCTGTCGCACCCGTCGCCCCTGTCGATCCCGTCTCGCCCGTCGATCCCGTCGCTCCGGTCGATCCCGTCACACCTGTCGGGCCCGTCACTCCCGTCGACCCAGTCGATCCCGTCACTCCAGTCGAGCCTGTCGCACCCGTCTCACCTGTCGCTCCTGTCCAACCCGTCACTCCCGTCGACCCAGTCGATCCCGTCACTCCAGTCGAGCCTGTCGCACCCGTCTCACCTGTCGCTCCTGTCCAACCCGTCACTCCCGTCGACCCAGTCGATCCCGTCACTCCAGTCGAGCCTGTCGCACCCGTCTCACCTGTCGCTCCTGTCCAACCCGTCACTCCCGTCGCCCCAGTCTCACCTGTTGCTCCAGTCTGTCCCGTTGCTCCTGTCGACCCGGTCTCACCTGTCGCCCCGGTCGATCCCGTCGCCCCAGTCGAACCTGTCGCTCCTGTCGATCCCGTTGCTCCAGTCGAACCTGTCACTCCGGTCGACCCCGTCACTCCCGCCAGTCCAGTTGCACCGGTCTCACCTGTTGCTCCAGTCTGTCCCGTCACACCTGTCGGACCCGTCGCTCCTGTCGCTCCAGTCTCTCCAGTCTAGCCTGTAGCACCCGTTGCTCCTGTCGCTCCTGTCGATCCTGTCGCACCCGTCTCACCTGTCGCTCCTGTCCAACCCGTCACTCCCGTCGCCCCAGTCTCACCTGTCGCCCCAGTCGGTCCTGTCGCTCCTGTCGACCCCGTCGCCCCCGTCTCTCCTGTAGCTCCTGTCGATCCCGTTGCTCCTGTCGAACCTGTCACTCCCGCCAGTCCAGTTGCACCGGTCTCACCTGTCGCCCCTGTCGCCCCTGTCGCTCCTGTCGATCCTGTCGCCCCTGTCACTCCGGTCCATCCTGTCGGTCCTGTCACTCCCGTCGCCCCAGTCGCCCCAGTCGAACCCGTCGCTCCTGTCGCTCCAGTCTCACCCGTTGCTCCTGTCGAACCTGTCACTCCTGCCAGTCCAGTTGCACCGGTCTCACCTGTTGCTCCAGTCTGTCCCGTCACTCCTGCCGAACCCGTTGCTCCTGTCGAACCTGTCACTCCTGCCAGTCCAGTTGCACCGGTCTCACCTGTTGCTCCAGTCTGTCCCGTCACTCCTGCCGAACCCGTTGCTCCTGTCGACCCAGTCTCACCTGTCGACCCCGTCGACCCTGTCGGTCCTGTCGCCCCTGTCTCACCTGTTGCTCCTGTTCCTCCTGTTGCTCCAGTCGAACCCGTCGCGCCGATCGGTCCAGTTTCTCCTGTCCAACCCGTCACTCCTGTCTCGCCTGTTACGCCCGTCGATCCCGTCACTCCAGTCGGTCCCGTCGCTCCTGTCGGACCTGTCACTCCCGTCGATCCCGTTGCTCCAGTCGCCCCCGTCACTCCGGTCGAGCCTGTCGCACCCGTCGATCCCGTCACTCCAGTCGGTCCCGTAGCCCCAGTCTCACCTGTTGCTCCGGTCGATCCCGTTTCTCCTGTCCAACCCGTCACTCCTGTCTCGCCTGTTACGCCCGTCGATCCCGTCGCTCCTGTCGGTCCCGTCGCCCCAGTCGCACCAGTCGCCCCCCTCGGGGCAACCGGAATAATAATTCTTGATGAATTAAGCATACCGATGTAACTCAATGCTTGACCGATATAGCTCAGCGAGCCTGTTACTTTTTCAGCAGAACGTGCTGTTGCTTTGTTGATAGCCAATCGCCTAGCTTCTTGCAATTGTTTTATTGCAATTTTTATTTCTCTTATGCTCTTCTTTCGCAAGCGCCTTCGATTCATCTAGACCGGCTCCCGCTACCGATTCTTCTATTTTTCCGGGTACTCTTGTGAAGAGAAGATGTTCGACCCAGAAAAATAAGCGCGTCTGCAACTTTTTCCTCTGCGATCCCATACTTCCTCTTTGATATAAAATGCTTCGCTTTTTGTAACTGCCGAATTGCTGAGCTTATTATGCTAATACGTTTCCGATTATTCATCCGTCAGCTCCTCTAAGTTATGGCGGACTTCAACCATTCGATATTTTGATAACCACATTGTACGTAGAGGAAGTATGTGTAAACACGGTATTCACCTATTTCAAGCATATGAAAGTAGATTTTAGGCCTGTCTATTCTCTTTAATTTGTAATGTTTATATTTATTGGAATTTATTACTAACAAATTTGGGTTTGGGGGTAAGGTGGAGGTTAAACAATATAACAAAGGCATAACGGCTGGGATCCAATCACCTCGTTCATCCGCTAGTAAAGTAATCCGGCCGAACATTTTTGCTATCCGGATATTCTTCTCCTGATCGTCTACGAACAGGACATGGGCATTCTTCGGTAAGTATTCCGCCATTTCCATAAAAATTTGTTGATCTGGTTTGCAGTAGCCAGAAGCACTAGATACGGTAATATGCTTCAAAAATCCGCGAACTGGCGTTAAAAAAGGGGTTATCCATTCTATCCGGAAATCCCTGCAGTTTCAGCCATCTCCATCCAAAATGCTGGTGTCAAGTTAGCCGCAAGCACACCGCCAAAATCGAGAACCAGTTGAGGCTTCGCCATCTATGTTCACATCCTCATCAAGATCAATTGCAACCCCTTCATAACACGAAAGCTGCCCACTCGGGCAGCCGGAAAAATTAATGAACAAGCGCAACCATTGAGCTCTGGATAAATGCTGCATATCTTTTGGCCTCTGATGAGAGACGGGCTTCCGTGCTATTCGTAACGTTATATGTCACAAATACAGGCAAATAGGTACCATTGCATTTGGTAATCGTATTTTGTATGGGTCTTAATAATTCACTGATCGTGAACCCGTTATCTCCGCCTGAGCGATACCCATTTTCCGTACCTCCTGTTGTCGTCACAACCATAAATTCCTTCCCTTTCAAATGATCGCCCCCAGGTCCGAAAGCCCAGCCGAACGTTAACACATCATCAAACCACTTTTTCAAAAGGGGCGGGCAGCTATACCAATAAAAGGGGAACTGAAACACAATCCGGTCATAGGCCAGCAGTAATTGCTGCTCCTTCTCCACATCTATATGCCAATTCGGATACTCTTGATAAAGATTGCGAACTGCAATGTCGGCATGTTCCTGTTCCTTTAACTCCTGTACAAACGCTTGGTTTGCTCGGGATGTACTAAAATTTGGATGCGCTACGATAACCATGATTTTCATGACCATCATCCTTTCTTGTTTTCTTATCATCGAGATCGACATTCCCATTATTGTTTAGAAATTGTTTCTTGCAAAGTACGCAGTTTATTCATACTAAGTCGCATATAACGTACTATAGATGACGCTTGGTTCTCTAGATAGTACTGCAAATCGTACTATGTACGAAAAATAATAGTACTGTTGTCAATCCAGGTACTTTGATAAAGTAGCAGGTAGGAAGTTTAAAAAATCTTTGGATCAAGGGGGTGGGGACATGCAAGCGGACATTCATAAAGCCGATACTAATCAGGGAATTTTAACAACTTTGCAGGTCATCGGAGGAAAATGGAAGCCCCTCATATTGTTCATATTGCTGCATAAGGGCACCAAACGGTTTGGGGAATTGCGGCGCATGCTCCCGAACATCACACAAGGCATGCTCACCAATCAGCTCCGCGAGATGGAACGAGATGGGCTCATTGAACGCCGTGTTTATCAGGAGATTCCTCCCAAAGTCGAATATTTCATATCCGAGCACGGAAGAACGTTACATTCAGTTTTAGCGGATATGTGCGGATGGGGATTCAAACATCTTGAGTATATAAGCAGTGCTAGCGAAGAATCAGAGAACGATGGCGTAAAGGGATAAAATCCAGTTAATTTCCAGTAAGTTGAAACCGGTAGTATATAACGGGAATTTCTCCCGTTTGTTTAGCCCTATCCTGTAATCTTGGGCAAAGAACAATATCACCCTGCCGGTGATTGAAATTAGGTATAGTCAGCAGATTAGAGAATGTGGGTCGCTATTAGAGCGCCTGTTGGATATGGCCATTTGTTCTTTAATCGATCCCTAAACGGAGATTTCCCCCCTTTCAACGTCTCCCCGGGCTCTATTAGAGAATATTTGTTCTCAAATGGAGAAACGAAGGTGACGGACTCCTAAGCGTAGAAATCAGCCAAACACACACGAACATAAGACTCCAAAATAAAGCTCGTTTATCCAATCGGGCATCCTGCATATAATTTCCTAAATCAAGAAAAAGCCTACCGGTTGGTAGACTTGAAGCAATAATATTTTTACACTTTAAACACTTAAAGGGCCCTCACGAACCCCTGTTATTATTTTTTTAAGTTTTTTTCGTTCAAAAGCGGTTCATATCGATTTGCAGTTATAGTATAATAGACCTACTCTTTTCTAAAGGTCGATGATCATGCCACTTTCCAATCAGCGAGAAAATTTCCGAATCAACCTTCAGATTCCACTATCCGCGATGTTCAAAATCATCGGGATTCACAATAAAGCCACCGATACCAAATATACCAAGATTTCCATCAAGGATATTAGTTCCGGTGGCATTCGTATGCATACGCCGCTTGACCTTCCGGTCAATATGAGCCTGCTGCTCGAATTCACGTTCAAGCTCTTTAGCCAGGATATTAAGGTACTCGGCACCATTACCCGCAAAAACATGCTGCACGAGTCACTCTACGAATACGGGATTAAGTTCAGTATCGCCGATATTCAATTGGAGCAGCAGCTTATGAGTCAACTGCAGTTGCTGAGCGCCCGGTTACGGCATACGAATGTGCTCTCCAGTTGCAGCTTCTGTTCCGAAGAAGAGATGGCCGAAATCTACTCGCATCACTCCGATGCTACATAGCTGCAGCCAGTACTTCCACGAACTGCTCCAGATACCGCTGATCGATCTCATCGAATCGATTCTTGATCGGACTGTCGATATCCAGCACGCCTAGCAGCTCGCTTCCCTTTAGAATCGGGACGACAATCTCCGATTGCGACGCAGCATCACAGGCAATATGCCCAGGAAACTCGTGAACATCCGGCACACGTACAGTTTCCCGGTTCTGCGCCGACGTTCCGCATACCCCCTTGCCAAGGGGAATTCGCACGCAAGCCGGCAGCCCTTGGAACGGCCCTAACACAAGCCCCTTTTCCGACTCATCCAGCAAGTAAAAACCTACCCAATTAATCTCGCCCAAAAATTGCTGCAGCAGCGCCGCCGCATTCGCCAAATTGGCAATTCTATTCGGCTCTTCATGAATGAGCGCCTCCAACTGCTGAATCAGCAGCGTGTAATTCTCTTCTCTTGTTCCTGCGTACATTGATTTTGTAAACATATATGAATCCTCCCGCTTTCTACCGCTGCATTTTAATTCGTCTTAAAGAGCCGTTCTACCTCATCGGAGGGTAATGGTTCACTAAAGAAATAGCCTTGTCCTACATGGCATTGATATTTCTTTAAAGCAAGAAGCTGTTGCTCGTTTTCTACGCCCTCGGCGATTACATGAATGCCCAGGTGGTTTCCCATATCGATGATCGTTTTTATGATCGCTTTATCTTTAGGGTTCGTTGTGATCTCATCTACGAAGGATTTATCAATCTTAATATGATCAATGGGCAAATGCTTAAGATAACTTAATGACGAATAACCCGTTCCAAAATCATCTATGGCAATCTGAACCCCCAGCTTCTTTAATTCGCTCAGAATAAAAGAAGATTCCTTTACATCCTGCATGATGGTCTCGGTAACCTCAATTTCAAGATAGTTAGGATCGAGGCCTGTCTCTTGGAGGACCTGAGAAACGATTGTAATGAGGTTACTATCCAGACATTGACGCGGCGAGATGTTAACCGCAATACCCAGTTTGGAAAACCCCTCCTCATGCCACTTCTTCATTTGTCGGCATGCTTCCTGCAATACCCATCTGCCAATAGGTACAATAAGCCCCGTCTCTTCAGCAATCGATATGAATCTGAGCGGTGACACTAAGCCCCATTCAGGGTGCTGCCATCGGACCAAAGCCTCTAATCCAATGATCTCGCCGGAATGCAAGTTGACTTTCGGTTGATAATGAATGATAAATTCGCGATGTTCCATCGCCTTTCTTAACGCATTCTCAACATTCAATTTTTGAGAATCTTCAATATCCAGCGTTTCGCTATAGAAACGGTAGCTATTTCCGCCTTGCCTTTTAATATTATACATGGAAATATCCGCAAATCTAATCAATGTTTCCGCATCGTCTCCATGAATGGGATACATACTAATTCCCATACTGAGAGAGCTAAAAAGCTCATGGCCTTCAATGAACAACGGCTTGGAAAATCCCCCAATGATCCGTTCCGCTAATTCACTAACTTCGGCCTCATTCGCAGGACCGATGACTATGCAAAATTCGTCGCCGCCATGGCGATAAACCGTCCCATTTTTATCCACAAGTTGGTTTAATCGATGGGAGACTTGCTTCAAAAATAAATCCCCGATGCTGTGTCCCATCGTATCATTAATAAATTTAAATCGATCCAAATCAACGAATACAACAGCAACCGCAGTACTGGAATGCTTTGCTTTTTCGATGTGTTCGGTCAACTGTTTATAGAACATCGCCCTGTTCGGCAGTTCGGTCAATTCATCATAATAGGCCATAAACTTGATTTTTTCTTCGCTTTTCCTGCGCTGTGTTATGTCTTGTACGACGGAAAGATAAGCCTTCTCCCCGTTATAATGGATCTCCGTCAAAGAGGATTCAACAACGATGATTTGTCCATCCAGGCGCCTTACTGGATATTCAAAAGGTTCGGCCGCATGCCTCTCTGCGCTGACTTCCCGATGGCGCTGAGCGATGATTTCCGAGTAATCTCCGTGAACTAAATCATATGCGGATTTACCCACAACTTCTTCCGGAGCAGCCGCACCCATTAGATTGAGACCTGCCTTATTCACATAAATGATTTGCCCTTGGGTTTCAACGCATATCGCATTCGGAGAGATCTCAACCAATTGACGGTATCGTTCCTCGCTCTTTCCAAGCTCTTCATGTTTTTCCTGCAGCTCTCGTAGCAAGTCATGATTGTCCATCATAATAAAAATCTGCCGTACAATGATTAGAAGCATAACCACGATTAGACCGATTTCAAGCGAGTTCATACGCTGGTTCCACTCGTTAAGCAGTACTAAGGCTAGTAGTACAATGACACTCGCATACGGAACCATTTTAAATCCATGTCTAACCTTTGAGTATTCCTTGGGTCCGGCCCATTGAGCGTTGGAATCATGTTCTGCATAACTACCGGCGATTCCGTTAAAGAGTAGGGGAAAGATCCATAAAGGGTCAATGTAACTTCCCGGAAAATATCGGCCTGTTGAGATTAAATAACTATGAATCGTATCTGCGATAATCTGAACAAAAAGTCCGCATGTAAGCAGCAATAATTTTTTCTTATGTATGCTGTACGACATAGCATCGTACAAGCTAATCGTAGCGAAGAGAAATCCCAAGTCGAAAACAGGATAAGCGATCGAAACAATTAAGCCCGGTATGGAATGTTGCGTCGATGCCAAGATGGGTTGGATCAGAAAATGTACACTAAGGGTAGAAGCCGTAACCATAAAAATACCCATATTAAAAATAGAGCGAAGTTTGGATTTGCCTTTGATCAGCATCAATTTATAGATCAACGCGATCATAAATAGGCCATACTGAACTAACCAAAAAAAATCCGCCCAGCTTGGGTAATGGTTCACGCCATTAGCATGCAGTTGATCGGAAAACCAAATGCCCTGAGCAACAATGAAAGACAATGTGCCTATACTTAGCAACAGCCAAAAATATCTTGGTTTCCGAGTCATGCTCCGGTACGTCCGGAACAACCAATAAAAGCTTATAACTCCCCCAATGATCGGAAAGAGATTTATGCCCATCATTCGCATAAGTCCATGGTCCCGGAAAACATAAAGCCATATATAGAACGCTAAGATGTAGATAAATGTGAAAAACAGGGCCTGTTTCCGCATATGTGTTTAACCCCCGGGTTCATGACAATGATGCCTATCTTTCCAAGCAAAAACGATCGTTCCTTATATCTACTTTATTATTCATTCGATAAATAGTCTGTATGAAAATTGTGGAAATAAAAGAGTTGTTCTTCTCACCTGTAAAGATGATAAATATCGTTAGATACGCGACTGCAACATCCCGACATGTCTGTAACGATGATAAGCATCTTTCCAGCTTCGCTCAGCGTACAAACCTGCTTTTTTCTGTGTCTGTAAGCATTCAAAACATCGTTAGTGACACGACTTCATTTCCACTCACCACTGTAACGATAAAAATCACCTTTCCAGCTTTGCACGTGCTGTTTGTTGTTGCACCCTAAGCGCATCAGTACGTTTGTCACCATTTTTTAAGCATACTCAAAATTTCTTGAAAAGGGTATCTCTAACGAGGACGAAAAAAAGCAGCCGGCACCTTTGCCAACTGCCCTCTTGACTTATTTTTGCCCGTAATACGCATTCGCCCCGTGCTTCCGCAAGAAATGCCGATCGAGCAGCGTTTGATCCATCGGCTCGACGTTCGGATTCAAGTGAAACGTGCGATAGGCAATCTTCGCCACTTCTTCCAAAACGACGGCGTTGTGTACGGCATTGTGCGGGTCTTTGCCCCAACTGAACGGTGCATGGCAATTGACCAGCACACCTGGGATCATCGCCGGATCTTTATCTTGGAACGTCTCGATGATCACGTTCCCGGTCTCCAGCTCGTAAGCGCCTTGTATCTCGGCTTCTGTCATCAGCCGTGTGCAGGGTACTCCGCCGTAGAAGTAATCTGCATGTGTCGTGCCGAGCGCCGGAATGCTCCTTCCCGCTTGCGCCCAAGTCGTCGCCCACGACGAATGGGTATGCACGATGCCGCCTATCGCAGGAAACGCACGGTACAAGGCGAGATGCGTAGGCGTATCCGAGGAAGGCCTCAGCTTCCCTTCGACAATGTTGCCCTCCAGATCTAAGACAACTAGATCCTCGGCCTTTAGCTCCTCGTAAGGCACTCCGCTTGGTTTGATAACAACAAGCCCCTGCTCCCGGTCAATGCCGCTGACATTGCCCCATGTAAACGTGACTAATCGATATCTCGGCAGATCCAGATTCGCTTCCAAAACCGCCTGCTTCAATGTCTTCAGCACCTAAGATCAACACCCTCCGATAAAATGTACGTATGATTTCTCATTATACACTTGTACGTACATGTTATCTAGATAGATTTGAAAATAAGTTTATTCACATTAACTTGTATGTACCTTGTCCAACCCAATTAAGAATGAATAATAGAAAATACGAGCGTCTTGCCGTCTGGCTCCAAACGCGTTTCCACCGAATAGCTGCCAATTTGCTTCGTTGTCGTTTCCAATACACCATCCGAAGCAGCCTTAGCACATACTTCCGTAAAATGACGATAGAACGTCTCCGCATCATAACCGAACAAGAAGTTGGTAAATTTGCGTATACTCTCCTGGTTTCGCGCCAATGTGCCGTCTTCCAGACGTACCGTCACTCCATAGGTTGCGAATTGAGGGTCAAGCCATAACGAAGCTTCGTTCCCGTTGCGTGCTTCAGCCGTAACGCCATTCATGGCTTGACTCTTGGCATCCGAATCCCGGAACAGCCGCAGCGTCGTTTCTTCCAAATCGTAGTTCGTTCCGCGCAGCTTGCCTGCCTCCTCCATCACCTCATAGGCTTGCAGCATGCGCTGGTCCGGGAAAATCAGTTTCTTATAGCTGCCATCCTTTGTCGGAACGACTTTGATGAACGAGTTGCCGCTGCTGCTTACATGAATGCGTTTCGCTTTATTTTGCAAGCGGGCAATGATCTGCAGCGCCTCCGCGCGCGTAACGAAACGTCCCACGCCGAAATACCCGTTCGGGTACCCTTCCATAAGCCCCTTGGTCATCGATTCACCGATAAACTTCTGTTGTCTGGCGGTAGCGCTTTGAAAATCCCCGAATTGAGAAGCCATCTTCAGGCTATAAACCTCGTCTTCCAGGTATTCCGTTTCCTTGAGGAAATAGTATAAGATTTCAGCGACGTCCTCACGTTTCAAATTCGCTTTATAATCGGGAAACTGTCCTTTGCTTATAAAATGAAGGTCGCTGGCCAGATCCAAATATGGCTTAGCCCAATAGCCTACCGTATTCGGTTTGAACGTAAAATCCCGATAATCCTGCTGCAAAATGCTCCGACTGCTGCTGCTAAGCGCTTGCAGAAACTCCGGTTTCCAATTCCGTTCGCCATTCGGATACATATCCGTAAAGGCTAGCAGCACGATCTTGACGAACTGATCCGCCGTTACCGTATCTTCCGGCCGAAAAGTCCCATCCGGAAACCCATCCAGCAGCCCTTGCTGCGCCATCTGACCAATGGTTTGTTCGGCCCAGTGACCCCGAACGTCTTTAAATCCTGCAGCCTCGCTCTTCCCCTGTACGACACCTATTGACATTACGCAACATATTGTTGCTGCTGCGACCCATTTCTTTATACTCATCAACTTTAACTCTCCGCTCTCCTTGGTTTTATTGTACATACACACCCTTCCTAGGATAAGCTCTTCACCAACCTTTGAAAACCTGCTAAAAGCCTAGAAGCCAGAACACGCTGGAACTACTCGCATTAGGACTATAGTTGCTCCGATCCGAAAAAAATGCTTGAACAGGCAGCGCCCTGTCCAAGCATTAATGATTTCAATCCAATAAAAGATTGTCCAACTGCATACCTTCGTTAACCGATCTTCAATCCCGCTCCCATCATTTTTGTTGAATTATAGTAGCGAAGCCAATCGGCAACATACAACATTTTCATCAAATAATCAGGTACGTTCCCTTGCAAAGACTTATATTTCTCCTGCTGGAGCAGTTGGTGCATCTCCCAACTTTTCATGTAGATCGCTCTGATAAATGCTTCTTCGGTTTGCGGCTTATGAAGATCGGTCCCACGCGAAAGCTCGATTTCCTCGATAATTGCTCCCCTATAGTAAGGATGCACATTCACTTGTTGTCCCATATCGATATAGGCAAGTCCTGTAAATTCAAAAGGCAACCAAATCAAGTTCGTTTTCTTATCACTAAGCTTAACCGTATAGGCAAGTCCCATGTTCAGTGCAACCGGCTGCGGATAATTGTTAATGTGTCCGGATCGGATATGATCCCAGATATGTTCAACGAAATTCATGGTGTTTTCCTCTTCCCTTTGGGACCGATTGAATATCCAATGTGTTCATGTCCTTACTTTTCATATTGAGCGTTGATGACTTCAGTTGTCAAGACCAATCAGGCAAAAGTAGGCATGGAAGTAAATTTGAACATTCAACCGAGTTGGAACAGGCATTAGCCATCCCCGCTTGCCTTCTATACATTAAAGCGCGCGACTGCCCCATGGAGCGCTTGCGCAGTCTCCGACAGGTGAGTCACCGAACCGTCAATCGCTTTCATTGCATGCAGCTGATCCTGCGTATGGGACACGATCGCTTGAGACTGCAAGGCGGCTTGCTTAGCCAGATTCGCCATCTCCGCAATCGAAGCGGATACCTCCTCCGCTCCTGCCGACATTTCCTCCGAAGAAGCTGATAGCTCTTGTACCTGCTCGGAAATGTTTTCGATGGCGCGCAGAATTCCCCCAAACAGTGCACCCGATTGCTGAATAAACTCGACACCTTTCTGAACCTCGTCTTTCATGCCCTGCATGGATGCCACGGATGCTGCAGCATCCTCCTGTACACCTTGAATAATTTGATTGATTTGAGCTGTAGATTGGACCGCTTGCTCGGCAAGCTTTCGCACTTCGGCGGCGACAACGGCGAAGCCTCTGCCATGCTCACCGGCTCTGGCCGCTTCGATGGAAGCATTAAGGGCGAGCAGATTCGTCTGCCCGGCAATACCGGTAATCACATCGACAATGTGATGGATTTCTTGGGATCTTTCCCCCACGCGATCGATGATGCGTGTTGATGCCTGCACCGATTGTTCGATTCGGTGCATCTGTTCAATCGAGTGAGCGATGGAAGCATGGCCACGCTTGGCGTCCGCCTCGGCGTCCAGAGAAGCTCCCGCGACAGAGGAAGAAGATTCGGCGATTCGCAGAATGCCGGACGCCATCTCTTCCATCGCGCGGGCGCTTTCCGAAGCGCCGACATCTTGCGAGGCATTGCCGGCAGCGACCACATCGATCGCTTTGGCGATTTCGCCGGATGCCTGCATCGTTTGCCGGGCATGGGAAGCCAGCTGTTCGCTGGACTTGCGGACAGCCTCCGCATTCGCCGTCGCCTCATACAGTAAGGCGCGCAGCTGCTGCACCATTTCGTTGCAAGCATCGATCAGCTGGCCGGTTTCGTCTTTGCTTTTGCCGTCCAACCGCGCAGTCAGATCGCCTTGCGCAACGCGACGGAGAAAGCCGACCGCTCGGCCGAGCGGCTTCGTGATCATTCGCTCTAACGCAAAAGCCAAGACGAGTCCAATGATGACGACGCTTATACTGGAGATTAGCAATGTCTGGACGAGCCTGGACATGCTCCCTTGGAGTGAGTTCTGCGCTTCCGTATAACCACGGTCATAATCAACGATAAATTGGTCGACCAATTCAAAGATGCGGTTTTTCGCTACATCCGTTGCGTCGTCCACTTGCTTGTATTCCTTTTTTAACTGCTGCGGCGAGTAGTGGTCCTGCTGGTTGTAAACAGCGATCACATTATCGAATATCGCCACGTACGCTTGACTTTGCTTGGAAAGTTCTTGTGCCCATTGACGCTGCTCGTCGGTATGAGCGAATGCCGTTATTTGGTCTACCATCTCAAGAAATGGCTTGGCATTATCCCGGTATTCCTGGATCACATCGGGATTATTATTAATAATCAGGTCAGCTTGGTTGCTGTACAGCAGGCCTACCATACTTTTCAAGGAAAGTGCGGCCTTCTCGTTCACCATACTTGCTGTCTGCCCGTCTACGCTCGACTTCGTCGACTGAACCATCTGGTAAGAAAGCCCTGCTGATAGCATAAATAACAACATTAAAGCAATAAAACTGATCAGGAACTTAAAGCGTATCGAATGAACAAAAGAAACCACGAACCGCACCACCTCAGCGAAGAGAATATTACATTTTCGATTCTCCCCCTAAGCCCTGGTATCCTCCCTTTTTCGACTTACATTATTTCCCATCAAAAGCCCCCGCTGTAAGACCCATAATCAACTTGGCTCCCGAATGATATAAAAGAACGGACTCCGGGTTATTTGTCCATGTTCATGGAATTCAATTTATCCGGATTCCGCATAAAAAATATGCGGTGCACGCGACCGTCCGCATCCAGTTCAACATTCATTGCGGTTACAATTTTGCCCTCGCTGGTAACAATAATGCCGCTTTGGCCATTCATATTCACCAAATGATATTGATAAATCCCTTGATGCTTGGCAGAGATGCCAAATAGAAATTTCAATACGCGTTCCCTTCCCAAAATTGGATTTAGTGCCGCTACGGCTTTGCCTCCGCCATCCGAATAAAGGATAACATCTTCGGACAGAGAACGAATCAATTCATCAAGGTTGCCCGTGCTGGACGCGTGAAGAAACTGCTGCGCCAAGCTTTGGGCTTGCTCATCCGCATGCACCGCAGGCGCTCCCTCCTCTTGAAGCTTCCGCTTCAGACGGCTGAAAATTTGCCGGCAGTTGGCTTCGGATTTGCCGACGATTTCACCAATATCCGCATACTCGTACTCGAATGCTTCACGCAAAATAAATACAGCGCGTTCCACCGGTGTCAGCTTCTCCAGATACACCATGAATGCATAGGAAAAGGTTTCATCTCGTTCGATAGCTTGAAGAGGATTGTCCTCATGCAGCAATAAGGGTTCAGGCAGCCAATCGCCGACGTAGAGCTCTCTTCGTTTGCGGGCTGATTGCGCGTAGTCGATGCAGCGGTTCGTAACCATTTTGCAAAGGTACGCTTTCGCATGCTGCACTTGATCATCCCGTAGCTGCTGCGCGTGCATGAAAGTATCTTGTACCATATCCTCGGCATCCGCTACGGACCCGAGCATGCGATAGGCAATGGAGAACAACAAAGGCTTATAGTCATTATATAAATTGGCGATATCCACGTTTATTCACTCCTTAGCGTATTGCTCAGCAAAACTGACTTCACACGAGTTCGCTTAAAGTTAAGTATACCTGTTGCCATACATTACGCCAATGTTGACGATGTCTGCGGCGCTTTTGTGACTTTCAAATTTTTTTTGGGTTCTGCGAACTTTTTTGGGCCTAATAACGTCTAATTCAGAGAGGTGAGAGTATGGAGACGACCGGTGTCCATGTATTTGAATATTTGAAGTATGTATCTGAAACAACCGATCAGAAGGCGATCCTCCGCAATTTAATGGAAGCCTACGGGAATGATGTTTGGAATTATGCATTTAGTATTTGCCGTAATATGGATTTGGCCGATGACATTACACAAGATGCTTTCCTAAAAGTATATCGCAATTTGACGACATTCCGCGGCGAAGCTTCCGTGAAGACCTGGCTGCTCACCATAACGCGCAATACCGCTTATGACTATTTACGCAAAGCTTTCTGGCGCAAAGTCACGCTCGTCGGGTTTATTCAGTCTACCGGAACCTCACAATCCGCTGAGAACGAAGCGATGGAGAAACTTTATGCCAGTGATATATGGAAAAAAGTGATTTCTCTGCCTCCCAAGTATCGAGAAATTCTGATTTTGCATGCTCATTATCAACTCTCGACCAAGGAAATGGCAGCCGTTCTTAACATTTCGGAGGGGACTGTGAAATCCAGACTCCATCATGCCAGATTGAAGGTGATCGGGCTGAAGGAGCGTGAAGCGCGTGAACTCTCCTGATCCGGATGATTTACATAAGGAAATGGAATCCGGGCCGCTTCAAGAATCGCGGTTTACCGCAAAGCTTCAGCGGGACATTGAGCAAGCGGTCGACCGCAAGGATCATGCCAAGCCCAGGGTAAAATTGTATCTATGCTTCGCCGGGATTGGCGCTATCGTGTCCGCTGCGCTGTTCTTCCCTTGGGGAACCAT
This sequence comes from Paenibacillus sp. GCM10027628, assembly GCF_042676385.1. Taxonomy (NCBI): domain Bacteria; kingdom Bacillati; phylum Bacillota; class Bacilli; order Caryophanales; family Paenibacillaceae; genus Paenibacillus; species Paenibacillus sp. GCM10027628. The sequence continues at coordinate 194,202 of NZ_JBHTHA010000009.1, read as the reverse complement.
TTATACGAAGAGCAATGCGATCTCTGCCAACGAAGTTCCCATTGAAGCGATAGCACAATCGTATATCCCCTCCCCCGCGCCGATCAGCACAGCACTGTTAATCGGGTTGCGCACGGAGCACGAGTCCAAAGACAGCAAGCGTACGCTGAGTCCGCTCCGTTACAGCACATACCGGACGATGCTGATCGCTCCCATTCGCGGCAAGCTGCAAAAGACGTCTGAAGGCAGCGGGATTCTTATGCCCTACAAGCAAAATTTTTGGAAAATTGATTCTCTAACCAACAAAACGAAAACCGACGAATTCCATTATTTGTCCGCGCACCTGGCAGATCAACCGGTTAAAGAGGAAACCTTCGCCGATAATCCGAACGAAGAGCTCAATCATGTAGAGACATTGGTATTTGCAGGAAATCAGTACTTGTCCGTTGCCGAAACGGAGGAGTCTTGGAGCGGTAACGCGCCTTATCAAGCCAATCGGATTTGGGTACGAACCCTGCCTCAGCTGAAAGAGGGGCATACCACCCAGTTCTATAATAAACCCGCGGATAAGAACCATGTATCGATCGTCGATCTTTACGGAACGAGCATAAGTGCGGTGTTGGGCAATCTCGCTTCATCGTTAAGACTCCCTAAGGATCCTTTAACCGAGATTTCCGGTCAAAGCTGGACCATACAGCGCGAGCCCGGACGCTGGGTCGGCAAAGTCGCAGAAACAACGCGTAACGACTCTCGGAGTCCCGACCGTTATGTTCTTCACGACTTCCCGCGCGACCTGCCGGACAAAGTCGTCAACCATGACGAGCTCTGCTGCTCCTGGAACGACATTCAGTCATCCTGGCCGAATGCAAGCGATGCGCTGACTTCGCCGATGAACGACATGATCGTCATCTTCGAAGGAGGCAAGCTCAAGTTCTACCCATACGGCCAAGCGCCAAATAACGATCCGCAGCTGACCGTCGACCTGCAGCCCGGCGAACAGCTCGTGATGGCCCAATGGGCCACTGACCACTACGTTCAGGAGTGGATCGACAAAGTCGGCCGATATTTATCCTACGATAAGAGTCAATGAGCGTATTTTTCAAGAGTTAGCGGTACAGACGAAGAACGTCCTTATGCTTCTCCGGCATAAGGACGTTCTTTTCTTGTTTTCGTTTCCAGTTTCCATCGACTGGAAATTGTACAGTGAATTTTCTTGTTTCGTGTCCAATCATTCCATTCATTGGATTTCGTACAACAGGAACAACCGATAGATCATATTTAGTCTGGTTAGCGGCGATTTGACTGTATGCTTTCCAATGTTCGGTAGTGAAATTGGCTCTGTTGCGGGATTCTGCTAGATATTTTCCAATGACGTGTCCGCTATACTCTCGATCGGATACAACGAAAGTAAGCCGCCAAACGACCTCTCCTGTCCAACTTGCGCGAATCCTGGGCGCGCACAGTGGTACTGCATGACGAATGTCGAAACCCATTCCGTACTAACCTGTCTCGGCATTCGGTTCAGAATGCTCGACTACCAGCCCATCCGATCACGCAGACGAGTGATATGCGCGATATGATGGTTGCCGTGCCATGCATAGTTGCCGACATTCCAGTCCAAACGGATCGTATTCCCTGACTCCGGATGTACGAAAGCCCGCGACAGCTGCTCGCGATGAAGCGAGTCCAGCAAGATCATCCAGCGGCTGTGCAGCGCATCCAGCAGTGTTAAGGACAGCTCGACCGGTGCGGACTTGCCGTCGCTCAGCTCCGCCCAACGATCCTCATAATAGGGGCGGATTGTCGGCTCCTCCTCGGTCAATGCAAGCTTGAAGCGCATGTAACTGTTGATGTGGCTGTCCGTCACATGATGCACGACCTGCCGCACTGTCCAGCCGCCAGGCCGGTAAGGGGTATCGAGCTGCTCGTCTGAAAGCCCGGCGACAGCCTCTCTCAATCTCCTTGGCGTCGACCCGATGTCGGCCATCCATTGCTGCAGCTGCTCCTGCGTGATTTCACCTTCGTGTTCAAACAGTCCAATAGGAAAGCGTAATTCGTCCATGATTCCATCCCCCTGCGGCTTTTTTTCTATTATACAAGCAATCGGGCATGCTGCCTATGAAGCTAAGTCACAGTGACGGAAAAGCCTTATCTAGCAAGGCTTATTAGTTATGAAATTGACTCAACACTTCATGTAATTTCACCTGGAGCTGGCCAAACTTCTTGTAGATGATGCAGGTTGCCCCCTAAAATTTGCTTGATTCTGCGAAAATAACTGCACTACATGCATGCAGCTCAATGAACCAAGTGCAAATCAATGAATAGCTGCGCAAAAAGAGGATCCAATTGGATTCCCTTGCCCTCCGCTACTATCGGCCTTCCCCGCTAACCAACTCTATTTAGTTGGGAAAAGTCATGCTATTTTGGGAGTTTCCTCGTTTATGCTTTCACTAACGGGATTTCCTCCCGTTAATTTCTTCAAACCGGCCCATTCTTTCGAAACCGCCTGCAAATAGGAGGAGTTTTTCCATCTATTTTTCCGTACGCTGCCAAATTCAGATGAATTAGATGGAGATTTTCCTGTTAGTCGGAGACTTTGCGGCATCCTGTTAGTGCGTGAAATGATGATTGCCGTACCATGCGTAGTTGCCAACGTTCCAGTCCAATCGGATCGTATTCCCGGATTCCGGGTGGATGAAGGCACTTCATTGTATAGCAGTTCCTCAACCTTTGGAATCAATCCTTGATTTCGATGCGATTTCCTTCCGGATCGATGATAACGCCAATGGTTCCCCAATCGAATGAAAGGACCTTCACGTCTACACCGCGCCCTTGCAGTTCCCGAACCGTCGCGTCGAAATCATTCACATTCAAACGAAGGACTGTCGGATTTTGTCCTCTCGTTTTCTCCTCGGCAGAAGATACGCCATCTTCTTCTATCATGAGATAACTACCGCCAAAGTCGAGGACAGACAACCCTTTGCCTCTTTCACGAAGCGGCAGACCCATTCGTTCAGTATAAAATTCAACTGCACGTTCATAATGCTCGGCAAATAAAATAATGCCGGATTCACGCAATTTCATACCCTCTCACCTTCCCGAATAAGATTGATAAAATTAAGCATACCATGAGCGCAACGATTAATAATCGGCTATTGGACTTACATCTTCGGTCTAAACTTGCATTCCTTTCTAAGCAAAAACGAAAGGCTACCCCTAAGATCTATTCAGATCTGTTGGGACAGCCACATTGGTTAGATGCATATTCACTTCTGAATCTGCTGAAATTGCAGCACTTCCTCTTTCGAGGGAAGCGCCGGAATCGCCCCTTGACGCGTCGTCGTCAAAGCAGCCGCACTATTGGCGAAGGCGAGCATCTCCGCCATCCGCCCGGCGCTAATCGATTGGGCTGCATTCGGCTCTAGATGCAGCCGATAGAGCAGCGAGCCGATGAATGCGTCCCCCGCGCCGGTCGTGTCGGCGACAGTAACCCGGTGGCCGCCTACAGCCACTCGCTGTGTACGGCTTCTCCATTCGGCACCGTTGCCGCCACGTGTATAGATCACGTGCTGTACATCGCCGACGAACAAAGACGCGAGCGCTTCTTCTTCATCCTCTTTGCCGGTGATGAAAGCAAGCTCGTCTTCGCTGATCTTCACGATATGACTAAGCGGGATAAAAGCAAGAATCGTCTGCCTGCATGCTTCTTTGTCGTTCCAGAGCGGCAATCGCACGTTCGGGTCGAAGCTCACAAGGCCGCCTGCATCCTTGATGGCGCGAATCGCCTTCAAATGCGCATACTTCACCGGCGCTTCGATCAGATCGACGGAGCAGTAATGCAGCACGTCGCCTGCAGCGAACCATTTCCCGTCGATCTCTTCCTCGTTGAGCAGCATATCAGCGCTCGGATTGCGGTAGAACGAGAAGTCGCGGTCGCCGTCTGCTTTGAGACTTACAAACGCCAACGCCGTATTTGCTTGATCCGTGCGAAATACACGGGTGGTGTCCACGCCAAGCTGTTCCATCGTCTCAACCAGGAAATCGCCAAAGGCGTCCTTCCCGAGCTTGCCGATAAAGCCGCTGCTGCCGCCTAAGCGGGCTACCGCGCAAGCAACGTTGGCCGGAGCTCCGCCCGCGGCTTTCTCAAATCCGCTGACCGCCTTAAGTTCCACGCCCTTTTCGGAGGGAACAAAATCAATCAGCGCTTCCCCCATCGTAAACACTTTAGCCATGAGGCTTCCTCCTTAGAGCTTTCCGTTAGGAAAGCTTGCTTCGTAAGCATGTGCTACCCAATGTCCCATTTTTGCAAAGATTGAATGACACTCTCACCTTGGGAATACACCTTGATCCCACGCGAGTTCTCGCTAGGATAAATACGTGCCGTCATCACCTTTTCGCCACCTTGAATAAAGACCTCAACGGAGCTGCGGTCGACAAATATCCTCAGCGCCAGCACGCCACCATCCAATTCAACCGTCGTTCTGCGCTCCCCTTGGGGACCGATTCCCGAGCGGTCGCGGTTTAAGCTTAGCAGACGATCGTTAACGCTGTAAGAAAGTACCGTCTCCTCTTCGCTGCTGGTGCGCAGCTTAAGACCAAATCCGGTAGCAGTGCCAGCCTTCAACTTGACCTGAAGTTCATAACTGTCCCCTTCTGTGCCCAGCAGCAGCTCCCCATCCAGTGTAACACCAGTCATTTCATAGAGATTCTTGCGATACCCTTCAATTTCCTTCACCGGCAGGAATAAAACTTTATCTCCTTGCAGCACCAATTCGCGAGGCAGCGTCATCGCCCCGGCCCAGCCGTGTCCTTGTTGCGTAGGCATATCCGTTTCCCACATGTCCATCCAGCCGATCATGATGCGCCGGCCTTGATCATCTCTCGTCGTCTGTGGCGCGTAAAAATCAAATCCGTAATCTACAGGCAAATAGGCGTCGTAATGAAACTTTCCGCTAACTGTATCAAGTTCGCCCAGCATATACGTCGTAGAGTGCAGATTCCGGTAATCGTCACCTTGAGCGGGAACACGCTGCGGCGACATCAGCAGCACATCACGGCCTCCCAGCGCGAACAAATCCGGACACTCCCAGTTATCGCCAAGCGTGCCGTCGCTTTGAGCCATCACATTAACAAATGTCCAATGAATCAAATCTTCAGAGCGATAGAGCAAAATTTGCCCATTGCCCTTCCCGTCATTGGAACCAAGGACAACATAGTAGCTGCCGTCTCGTTCAAATACTTTGGGATCGCGAAAATCCTTTAGACTTGCCCCCTCCGGAATCTGGCTGTTATCGATGACCGGGTTATCGGCAAGCTTTTCGAACACGACACCGTCGCTCGATACGGCCATATTTTGCTTCTGGATATAATCGTTATCTTTATCAGGCCCCGTTATGATATGCCCTGTGTACATCAGGTACAGGCGGCCGTCCTTCTCCACGGCGCTTCCGGAAAAACATCCATCCTTGTCGTAGGTCTGATCCGGAGCCAATGCCACCGGTTGGTATGTCCAGGAAATCAGGTCGCGGCTCACCGCATGGCCCCAATGCATCGGTCCCCAAACGGATTTATATGGATAATGCTGATAGAACATATGGTATTGACCCTTATATTGAACAAAACCGTTCGGATCGTTCATCCAACCAAACTCACTCATGAGATGGTAATTCAGCCGGTAGTCCGACCGCAGGCTTTGTTTATTTGTCTGTATGAATGCGTCGGCACTCTCTCTCGTGTAGTTAATGGCTCATCCTACCCTTACTGTTTATTTGTCTATAGCGTTTATTTAATCGAGCCTTGCATAACACCTTGGATAATATAACGTTGGGAAAATAAATAAATGATCAATATGGGCAAAATCGTAAGCATCAATCCCGCCATGAGCGGGCCGTAATCAACGGAATACGTGCCATAGAAATAAAAGGTGGATAACGGAAGCGTCCGCTCTTCAGGCTTAATCAGCACAAGGGATGGAAGTAAGAAGTCATTCCATATCCAGAGTACATTCAGGATCGTCACCGTCGTCGATGTGGGCAGCAAAATAGGGAAGACAATTTTGAAAAAGATTTGCGTACGCGAGCATCCGTCCAGCCAAGCCGCCTCTTCGAGCTCAGCGGGAATGCTTTTGACGAAGCCGTGATAAATAAATACCGCCAGCGAGCTCCCGAAGCCAAGATACATATAAATCAGCGCCCATTTGCTGTTCAACATGCCGATGGAGCCGTAAATTTTGACAAGCGGAATCATAATCGCCTGAAACGGAATAATCATCGAAGCAACCATGAGCAGGAATGTATATTGGTTGAATTTGTTGTTATTACGTACGAAATAATGCGCCGTCATCGCCGTAAAGAGAGCAAGCAGCAGCACGCTGGATACCGTAATCACGAGCGAATTGGAGAAACTGTGCAGGTACTTCATTTTATCGAAAGCATTAACGTAATTCGTGAAATCGAGCTTGGCCGGAAACGCCAGGGGGCTGCCTACAATGGCTTTGTTGCCTTTAAACGAATTGAGAAGCAGAAGTCCGAACGGAAACACGAACAGGATGAAGCAGAGCGATAAGAGAACGATTTTGAGCCCGTTTAAAGAAGTTTTGGTGCCTGCCATCACGCCTCCACCTCCATTTTCTTGCTGTAGTAGACCTGAATGAGCGTAATCACAGCTACCAGCAGGAACAAGATCAGTGCCTCTGCTTGACCTACTCCATAATCGCGGGACAGGAAGGCTTTTTGATAGACGTGCATGGACACCATTTCCGTGCTTTTGAAGGGTCCGCCCTTGGTCAGTGAAATATTCAGGTCATAGACCATGAACCCGCGCTGCAGTGACAAAAATACACACACAATAAAAGAAGGAATCGTGAGCGGAAGCACAATTTTGACCAATCTGGCCAAGCTGGATGCGCCGTCGATACTGGATGCCTCCAATATATCTTTCGGTACGTTCATAAGCCCGGCCACATAGATCACCATCATGTAACCGGAATACTGCCATACCGTCACGACGATCATCGTCCACATCGCCTTGTCCGGCGTTACGAGCCACGAAGCTTGCAGCCATGGCAGATGATATTTTTGTCCGAAATAAACGAGCACATTGGAGAAAATAAACTGCCATACAAAGCCGAGCATGATACCACCGACGAGGTTCGGTACGAAGAAGCCGGCGCGGAAGAAGCTCTGCCCCTTGAGCCCGCTTGTCAGTACATAAGCCAGCAAAAACGCCACGATATTAATAAGCACAACCGTCGCAAACACATATTTAAGCGTTAGGACAAAAGATTTCCAGAACTCCGCGTCCTTAAACACAGACCCGTAATTTTGCAGAGCTACAAAGGTGTGTGTCGTCGAGATGCCGTCCCAGTTCGTAAACGTTAAATAGATCCCGAACAGGAACGGAATGATCATTACCGTCACGAAGGCAAATAAGGTCGGGCCCGTGAACAGAAGGCGCAGGCGGAGCCTCTCCCCTCTTCCTTTTTCAGCAATCATGATAAATCCCTCACTCACTTAGCTTTAGTCAAATGCAGACATGGATAAGACGGACGACGTCTTACCCATGCCTATTTATCATTTATTTCACTGATTTCCAGTAATCTTCAATTTCCTTTACAAGTACAGCGCGGTCTCCCGCTTTCGCCAAATATTTTTGCATGGAAGCTCCGTTTTTCGCCCAGTGGTCAGCCGGAAGCGTCGGCACGGACTCCATCGTTTTGCCTCTAGCGATATAATCCATAATGGACTTGGCGAGCGGATCCTGCGGCTCCAGCTTATTGTTCTTGAATGCAGGGATAATGCTAGCTTTGTTTACGACAAAATCTTGGCCGTTCTTCTCGTACACCATCCACTCCAGGAATTTCTTCGCCGCTGCCTGCTGCTCAGGCGTGCTGTGTTCTTTATCCAGAACCAGACGTTTGGAAACGGAAGCGGTGATTTGCGTGTTGCCAAAATCATCCGGATTGTTGCTGACCGGGACAGGCAGGAAACCGTATTGCGCCTTAGCCGTGTCAGAGCTTTTGATATTCGGCCAAGCCCAGTTCCCCATGAACCAGATGCCTGCTTGCCCTTTACCCAATACTTCCGGACCTCTCTCGTAAACGCCGGTGAGCGGGGACACTTTATCCAGATTGTACTTCGTCATTACATCAAATGTATTCATCAGACCATTAAATACCGCATTGTGGCCAAGATCTCCCTTGCCCGCTTTCAACTGATCGATGTAAGCTGCAACCTTGGCCGTATCAGGCGACTGTGCCGCGTACGCCAATTCCAAATAGTGCGCGCCTAGCGACCAATCCATCGGCGAGATGACGAGTGGCGCTACGCCGGATGCTTCGATCTTTTTGAACAGACCTTCAAGATCGTTCGTCGTCTTGATCGTTCCCGGGTCGAAAGTACCGCCTACCGCTTTATCCAAAATCGGTTTGCTATAAATAAATCCGTAACCTTCTACTGAAAAAGGAAATGCCATGACTTTGCCGTCGGTTGTTTTGGTATCCAGGCTTTTGTCCACCGCATCTGTGACCCATTTCTCTCCGGAGAGATCGAGAATTCGATCTTTGAACTTGCTTACGTCAGCCGGATCCAGCATTGTGATCGTAGCCGGGTTGCCGGAAGCGTAGAGCGCAGATGCACGTTCGAACGGTGATTGGCCTGCCGGAACCGGAAGCACTTCAAGCGTAATGTTCGGGTTGTCCTGCTTGAACGTTTTCGCGGCTTCTTCCATTTGCGCTTGAATTTCACCTTTGGAATTCAGCAGGGTGATTTTTACTTCTTTGCCCGATTGTGCCGCTGCTGTTGCGGAAGCAGTCGCTTTTGCGACATCTGTGGAAGCGCTCTCTTTTGAGCTGCCTGTGGATGAGCATCCCGTAACGACCATGCCAAGCGCTACGCCAGCTGCTAAAGTTTGTAAACCTCTACGTTTGTTCAATTTGATTTCCCCCGTTTCGAAATAAATCGCTTACAAAACGTATTATATATGTCAAAGGTTTGACATGTCAATCGTTTGACATAAACATTTAGGAAAGTTAAGAGGCTGGTCCTTCTGTAGAAATATCGACCTTGGGGGTAGTCCCCTTTGTTTACTGGGTCAACCCTCGATTACTGGTCCCTCAGGCCAAACAAAACACCCCTGTCCTTGAAGGTTGTCTCGGAAGCTCCTTCAGATAACTCCAAGACTATCACCCGCTATTAACTATTGAGCTGACTCATGTGGAGCAAAATAGGTTGATGAGCTGATGCGATTATGAGGCGTTAGGAACAAAGGTCGTAAATAAGGTACTGTAAGGACGCAAATGATGGTCAGATCGCTTTGCTTCGCGCTTGGAGAGAACAAAAGTCCATATATAACGAACGATGTTCGCTGTATATGGACCTTTGTTCTCTTTCCCATCTGTGCGGACAACTCTTCCACTTATTAGCGTCCCAAAGTTCTATATTAGTGCACTGTGGGACGCTAATTCACAAAAACTGCCGACTATTTGGCAGAATTCACATTACCAGAAGCCATGAACATTAATGATACAAAAAAGGAGCTGCCCCTAAGTAGTTTCATCTACTTAAGGGACAACTCCAGATCGCGTTTTCCTCTACCAGTGCAGTAGCTGTTTACTGTATTTGCATACTCCTCAAGTGGTTCCTCGCTCAATGAGTGTCACAGGTAAAATATTTGCCATCTGGATCGATTCCTCTGCCAGTTGACTACGAATCAATTCGATAGCTTGCTTGCTCATCTCTTCGATAGGCTGTTGAATCGTTGTTATCGAAGGGACAAGCCACGAAGCTGCGCTCACATCATCATAGCCAACAATACGGATATCTTGGGGGATGTGCTTACCTAACCTGTAGCTGTGTTGTACGACATAAGCGGCGATAATATCGCTCGTTGCAAACACACCGTCAATATCAGGGTGCTTTTGAAACAGTTCCGAAATGATCCGTTCATACTGCTTCTGATCAAATACGTTCATATCCGTCTGCACGATCAAATGCTCGATTCCATGACGGGTGACTATGTCCCGGAATGCATGCGTCCTTTGATTAGCTAGCAAATCAAGTTCCAAATTGCCGCAGATATGCGCTATTTTCTTACAGCCCTTCTTCACAAGCAGTTCAGCCGCTAATTCCCCTCCCCGGTAATTATCCGAGGACATGTAAGGGATGTCGGCATCAATCTGCCGATCAAAGGTTACGATAGGATGATGCAAGTTCCGATAATCTTCGACTTCCAGTGTATGGCTTCCCATGATGATACCATCTACTCTGTTACGCCTCATCATCTCAATGTATTCCTTCTCCTTGACCGGATCCAGATGAGAGTTGCAGAGCAGCATTTTGAAGCCGTGCTCATACGCATAGTATTCCACGAAGGATGCCAGCTCGCCAAAAAACGGATGAGATACGTTCGGCACAATCAGGCCAATGATATTGGACTGCTTCTTCAGAAGCGAGCGGGCAATTTCATTTGGTTGATAGCCCAGCTCCTCCATGCATTGATAGACTTTGCTGCGGGTTGATTCGCTAATATATCCTCGATTGTTAAGCACGCGGGAAACTGTCGTAACGGAAACGCCCGCGCGCTCAGCCACGTCATGAATGGTTGCCATAGGTTCACCTTTTGGGCAGGAATAGTTTCCTTCAAAATATAGCCTATTTGTCGCACCGGGACAAGAATAAACAAAAAATCCCCATTTCAAGGGGATTTTTTACGATCTATTTGGTTAATGAAACGACTTCGAGCTTAACACTCTTATAATTCATCACATTGTTGGGAACGACACATTCAAACACTCGAAGCCTGCTCTTGCCTGGGAAATCGGCATCAACCTTGATGCGAAGCGGCGCAATGCCCAGAACCTTGCCTTCGCTGTCAGCAAACGTCAGCCGGCCCGTCACCTCTGCCGCTCCCGCCCGGTCTAGCTGGAACTGTCCTTGAATAACGCTGAACACGCCATCCCGTCGCACTTGAAGAGTACCAAGGCGCAGCTCCGGATGAGCGTCATCGGCAATCGACATTTCGGCTGCCGGCTGCACATCGTTCATGATGTTCCCGAACAGCATTCCGACTTGTACGGTGGCATAAGCATACTGTCTGATATCTCCATCCACAGTAAACTTTACGGTTTTCCGCTCACTTCCATTTGACAACTCGGTCGTTACACCGCTCGATGCAGCTAACTTTTCACCGCGCACACTGTAAAAACTAACCTGAAATCCAACTGGCGCAGCTTCTTTGCGATCCCGCCATTTCGGTCCCAGCTGCACCTCTGCTTCCATTTGAGTAAGATGGGGGTTAGTCTTATCTGAGTACCAGTTCGTAAAGGCAACCTCGATATCATCGTTCCGGTCCGCAGCCTGGAGTCCGTGTAATTTGAACCAGACAGGACCCATCCAGGAATCGATCCGATGCCAATCGTTCCAAACTTCCTTCACTTTGACCGTCTGCGGCGTAATGCTTGCTCCGGTTCCAAAAGAAATCGGATTCCGCATAAGTTCCGTCTCATGGGTTAATTGAACTTCTTCATCGACTTCCTGGACACCGACTAATGATGGATAAACAGGCGATATCCATTTCTCTCCCGCTTTCGTTTCAATGAGATAACGGCTGCCCCACTTGGCCTTAGCTGTAACGATCTGCGGAGCGAGCTTGCCGCCCGTAGGCTTCGTTAATCCCGAATCCTCATAGAGAGGCTGCAGATTGCCGAGATCGATATTGGTGACCAGAGGCACCGCTTGATCAAACTCGGCATTATCCGGTGAAATCCACATCGGTCCTAACCAGGTCGCGATTTGATAGTAATATCTGGTGTAGCCCTCCCCGTGGCCGGCGCGAACACTTCTCGTCCCCAGGATCGTTACCGTTTGCGGAGATAACTCGCCGATTTCCTTCAAATGGTCATCGTAAAAGCTGGTGGTCTCAAACAATGTAATCGTTTTGGCAGAAGGCAAGGGATTGGTCGAAATCCAGGAATCGTAGGCTCTGGCTTTTCCCGTAAGCTGCCAACAACCAAGCAGACTCAACGTCAGAGCTGAGAGTGCCAGCTTTTTCATAGTACGACTTAGTGCCATTACTCTATTCCTTCTTGCTTATCTCCTGCAGGAACAATAGCATTATCTTTGCCTAGAAAAGCCCTGGCAAGATCCGTTACCGTCTTGCCTGTTAACGTTTGTGTAATTTCCGGCACCTGTGCAATCATCTTCGTAATATCGCCTGTTATGCGATTGACTCCCGAAGTCGCTCCATCCTGCGAAATGACCGTAATTTTGTCTACATTGCTAAGCGGAGCAGCAATTTTCTCTGCCAGCTCAGGCAGCATGCGAAGGATCTCAACGGTGACCGCCGCTTGCGTATACTGCTTGTAAGCCTCCGCCTTTTTCTCCAGCGCTTCGGCTTCTGCTATCCCGGCCAGGCGTATGACCTCCGCGTTCGCCTTCCCTTTGGCGAGCTCTGCTTCAGCCGTCGCTTCGCCGCGTTTTCTCGTCGATTCCGCTTCGGCCTCGGCTTCGAGAATTTGCCGCTGCTTATTGACTTCCGCGCGCAGGATGGCCGCCTGCTTTTCCGCCTCAGCGGGCTTAATGACCGTGGCTTCAAGCTCCTTCTGCTTGAGCTCAACCTCGATCTGGCGAACGTTCTTGTTCGCCTCCGCTTCCATCTGCTTGATCCTCACCTGTTCGGTCACGAGCGACTGCTGAATTTGATTCTGCTTCAGCTCGTAAGCCAAATCGGCCTCCGCCTGCCGGCTCGTCGTTTCTTGTTTGAATTCCGCTTCCTTGATGTTCAGCTCCTTGCGGTATAGAGCTTCCTTCGCAGAAGCCACGCTCTCTGCCTCAATGCGGAGCTGGTGCGCCTCCGCCTTGCGGATCGCGGACTCTTTCTCCGTCTCCGCCTGTCTAATTTGGATATCCCGCTCAACCTCTGCCTTAGCGATGCTTGCACTTTTCCGAATGCGCTCCACTTCCGGTACGCCCAAATTCTCGATGTAACCCTGATCGTCCGCAACTCGTTTCAGCACAAAGGAGATCAGGCTGAGCCCCATTTTATCTAGATCCTCGGAGCACGTTTCTCGCATCTTGCTGTTGAGTTCGTCCGGGTTTTTGAGAATCGCTTCGACCGTCAACTGCCCGACCAAACCGCGAAGGTGCCCTTCTACGGAATGCAAAATAATCGTTTCCCGCTCCGCCAGCGTATGATCCAGGAACTGCTCGGATGCTGTTGCAATCGCAATCGGATCGCTTTGGATTTTGATCTGGGCCACGGCTTCAATTTTCAGCCGGATCCCTTGCTGGGAAAACATCGGTTGATCCGGCTTCACATCGAAGCTCATCAGCATCATGGAAATCGTCTTAAAACTCTGAAATCCGGGGATGACGAAGCTCCCTCCGCCTTGCACAACGCGTTTTCCCCCTAGACCGAACACGATCATCGCCTCATTCGGCGGCACCTTCTTATACGCTTTAACAATCGAAGCTAGTAAGATCAAAACGACAACAACAATGGCAACAACCGTATACAAAACTGTTAGCATTACAAATCAACCTCCTTATTAAATTCCGTTACAGTCGCAACACCTTTACTCATGTTCAAAACAATGACCTTAGCGCCTTTCGCGATCGATTCGCCGTTCTCAGACTTCACGCTGATGGAACGAGTGGTTCCTTGCAGGACGAATTTCATTTCACCCGTACCCGTTCCGTGAATGGGGACTGAAAGATGCCCCAGCTGCCCATGAAGGTCGAAATCGTCCTCTTTCATCGTATGATCGTGTTTGTAGATGACCTTGGCATAAAAGAGGAAGAAGAACCACCCAATCACGAGACCGGCGGCAAGGGCAATGAGTAAAATGAGCACTAAACTCGTCATACCGACACTGCCCAGCATGTAGCCTACGCCGCCAAATACGGTCAAGCTTGCTAACACAGAGGATAAATTAAAAAAACTTGGGCCCGCGTGACCATGACCGCCTCCGCTATCGACGTGGAATTCCGAAATGTCACCGCCAAAAAACGTAATAAGCAGCGTCAGCGCAAGGCCGACCCAGAAACAAACGGCAAACAAAGTCATCATGTTGAATTAATCACCTCTCTGCGCGCAAATAGGCGAAGCAAGTATTTTCCAATCATCAACTAAAAATGTTCTAATTTTCAATACGCTGCTCGCCTATTTACGTTTCAAGATAAGGCCGAAAACCTCTCACTTACTCATGTACAACCGGATACGCTTGCTGCCACACGATGCGGCTTCCGATTTTAACGGCAGCCAACAGCTTATTGATCCCTGCTTCCAAATCCGCCGACTGGTACTGCCTGAACCAGATGTAACGTTTGCCGGCGAACCATGAGCTAAGCTGACCTTTTTCTTCCTCGCTTGAAGATGCAATTGCTGTCGCTGACTGGCTTTGATTGCTCAATGTCAGGTGCGGGCGGAGAGAAGGTTGCCCATCATACCAACCGTCTTTGCGATCGAAAATATAAGCTACGGCCCGAAGGCTGGGATCCTTGGTTGTGGCAGTAAGTGAAGATGGACTGGCGCTATAGTCATCCGTAAAAATGTAAAAGCGGTCTCCGCTCTTAAACCAATCGATCGAGGCCCCCATCAACCGGCATACGTCCTCGGTATTAAGGTAGACTTCATCATTCACCCAAGTCGGCGCCTCGCGCAGGTTCACTTTCTCCTGCCGGGTGCCTTTCCAGTAAGTAACGGCCTCCGACTGACCCTTATGAATACGGAACGAGTACCCGTCCTTATGAGTAAATGCAATCTCATCGGGACCGCTCTCCCTCACGAATTGCAGAGCATAGCTTAAAAAGCTAACCGAGAGATACGGCTGACCTCCTTTCACATATCCCACATCGTCCGCATAGCGCAATCGTTCTCCGTCCACCGTGACTGTAACTACATTCGATCCTTGGTAGGTAAGCTGCACAAGAGGGCTGCCATCCGGCTCATGCACGACATCCGTTCGGGGGTCGAACATGAACCATACGATACCATCCTTAGTTTGGAGCTGATACCAAACTCTTTGCAGCTCATCGTTCCAAGTTAGGCTCGGCTGTACCGTTTGATTTTTCAAGACAGCGCCGTTGATTTGAAAGCTATCTTTAGGCAATCGATACAGCTGGGTCTCCCCTTTAAGCTCAATAGACACTTGCGCAGGCTTCGTATCAACGGGCTCCGAGTAATAGGGCTGCACCCAGCCGTCGCCTAATTCGGTATGAACATGGTATAGCTCCATATCTTTAAACTTTTCAAACGAGGTCAGCGTCTGCGGATTCAGCATCGTAATGACCGACGAGATGTCGCTATACGGCGTGCTGAACAGTGCTGTTTTCGATTTCAAGACAACCGGCACAGACGTTTTAACAATGGGAACTCCCTTGGCGGAGACAAACTTCGGCCCTTGCTCCGTTGCAATTTGATAATTCGTATCGTAAGGCGTTACGAACTCCCCCGTTACATGCACAACCTGCCTGTTTAGGTGGGGCGGGCTGGTGTAACGAAGATCAGGCGAATAGGTATTCAGGCCAAATTCGGGTGAATCCATGATCCATCCGCCATCATAGTAAACATAATAATCGGCAGGTTTTACATATCCAATTTTAGCGGCAGGCAGTTGTACCCATTGATCCCCCAGCCAGGTCGTATGAATCTGGAGCCATTTTTTATCTTGTTCGTTATTGCTATAAAACCACTGCTTCTCGGCCCCTACGACTTGCACCTCTTGGGGCGCGAGGGTTGCCGACGGCTTGGATTTGGCATTCTTAGACGCGTAAATCGGCGTTTCTTCAAATAAAGCAAGCTTCGGCGGAGCCGGGACATCTACGTTCCAAGGATCCGGCGAAATATATTTTTCCCCGAGCCAAGTTTGGATTTTCCACCAGCTTTTTCCTCGGGACCATTTCACTTCCCCGGCCAGCACCTTCACGCTATCCTGCGGAGCCAACCACCCTTCCTGCTCCCCTTCATTCTCATTCGGGCTATTGTAGAAGGGAGTCGCTGCAAGCAATGAAATAACAGGAGGAATCCGCAACGTGTCCGGTTCTTGCAACTGTGTATAGGAATCCGCAGAACTCCCTCCAGGCAGAAGGATACATAACTGAAAAGCGATTGCTGCAACGAGCCATACTTTCTTCCGCATAGGTCCGATACCATCCTCCAGTATTTAACAGTGTCTACCCCATATAGACGCTCCCCGCTCCGAAAGGTTGCAGGACGAGCCCCTGGTATACAGATGAGAAAAACCTGGATGATTGCCATGTCCTAATCTAAAGTCGTACGTTTGGGAACGAACTTGTCTTTGTCCAACCTCCATCTTCTCGTCTGTAAAGATGAAAAATATCGCTATAGACACGACTTCAACATCCCCACATGTCTGCAACGATGAAAAATACCTTTCCAGCTGAGCTCCACATACACGCCCACTTTTTTTCTCGTCTGTAAAGATGAAAAATATTGTTAGAGCCATGACTGCAGCCTCCCCACATGTCTATAACGATGAAAAACACCTTTCTAGCTGCGCTCCGAGTACATGCCAAAATTTCTTAGAAAGAGTATCCTTAACACTTTCGTTCTGTAACATGCCTAACCGACGAAAAAAGCCCTCCTGCCGCTAAAGGGAGGAGAGCCGAGCTTTATTGCTGGGTCACGCGGACATCATCGATGTGGAGTGTGGTGCCGCCAGGAGAATCCACGTAAAAACCGATGTCGATCTGACCGTTCGTCACCATGATGTCGCTGACGCTGATGTATTTCCAGACGCCGTCGTTGCTAATGTTCGCGTAAATGGCAGAGCCTCCGTAGTTTTGTATTTCGGCCCTGGCTGTTGTTGGAGTCGTGTTTTTCATGCGAACCCAAGCCTCAAATTTATACTTCACGTTGTTGACGGGAACGCTGATCGTCTGATGGATGCTTTGTTGATAAGCGCCCGCCGCATAGAAGTAAGCGCGCTTATCTCCTGCCCAAGGTGATTCCGGCGGATTCGTCGTCGAACCGCTGTCGATGCCATAAGCGACCGTTTGCGTGCCCGGATGCCACTCGGTCCAGTTGCTGCTCTGGCTCGTATCGCGCTCAAAACTGCCGTTATCCAGCAGATTTTGTTCCGAAGCAGGCGTGCCCGCCGCTGCCGTTGAGAGCAAAACGCGGTCCAGATTGATATTGCCGCTATCGCCGGCATCGTATTTGAACGCGATGGTATTAGCTCCAGCGTTTAGCGATACTGTCTGAACGTTATCCTGCCACACGTTCCAGTTGGTCCCGGGACTGGTGAAGCTTGTTTGGCCCAGCTTCGTTCCGTTAATGTAAGTGCTCAGCGTCTTCGTCGCCCCTGTACCGTTGGCGTATCTCAGCGCGACCTGATAGCTGCCTGCACTCGGCACATCAATGTTATATTTCACTTGCGCACCCGTGACGCCCATGCTATCTACGAAAGCGGTGCCGCTGTAGTACCAATGATTCTGATTCACAGTGCTGCCACCGGATAGTTCGGCGCTCTCCGCTTCATATTTGCCGATAACAGGCGCAAACGGCACCGTAATATTATCAAGATTGACGTTACCTGTGTCACCGCCATCACTGTAGTACTTGTACGTGACGACATTCGTACCGGCTGTCAAAGGAAGCGTCTCCGATTGGGTTGACCATGTGTCCCAGTTTGCCAGATTGGCCAGAGATGTCGACTTCACTCTTTTGCCGTTGACGAAAATACTGACTGCCTTGGCTGCACCCGTTGCATTCGCATAGCGCAGAGTAACGTTGTAGTCGCCGCCTGTTTTCACCTTCGGATAAAACGTTACGCCTGCTCCTGCGTTGCCCAGTCCATCCACGAAACCGGTTCCTGTATACCCCGTATGATTGGTGTTCACCGTCGCTTTCGTAGTCGATGTATTGCCCGAAAGAGACGCATCTTCGGCTTCATACTGTGCAGCCGTGGCGCTCACGGCGCTGTTTCCGGTTACGGCTATGGCTTTGGCGGAGACGGCTCCCGCTGCCAATTTCACATAAGTGACATCGCCGTAAACATCCTTGCCTTTTGCCCAGCCTTCGCCCGCTGCTGCCTTCAAAGCCTGCAAGCTGGCATAAGATGTCATCGCCGTGCTATTGTTCGTCACAGCCGTACCCGCCGCTCCATGTAGCTTAACAATGTACGATTGCAAGGACGGGGTGTAGCTGCCGCTTTTCGCGCCCAGTGTGAAATTGAGCGTGCCTGAACCGCTGTCCTGTACGGTCATAGCTTGCTTGAAGTAGGTTCCGCTCTCGTAATTGTAGCTGGCGCCATCGTCATCGTAATAGGTAAAGCCGGATTGCGCAGTATCAGGGAACACATCCACGTCCACGGAAGCGACGGCTGATTGTCCCACATAATCCTGCACCTTCTGCGTCGGAATGATCGCTCCTTTTTTAATAAAAAGAGGAATATCCGTCAACG
The DNA here is from genome assembly GCF_042676385.1 of Paenibacillus sp. GCM10027628. NCBI lineage: Bacteria > Bacillati > Bacillota > Bacilli > Caryophanales > Paenibacillaceae > Paenibacillus > Paenibacillus sp. GCM10027628. Next base: position 175,802 of record NZ_JBHTHA010000009.1, on the reverse strand, counting down.
TATCGGGATTCACCGCATAGTGAATCGTTTGGCCGCCTGTAAAGACATTGCCTCTGGCGTAGTCGATCCATGTACCTGCCGGTAAGTAAATATCTTTTGCCGTTTGCTGTTTATTCACCACAGGAGCGGCCAGCAGCCAGTCGCCGAACATCCAAGCGTCCGTGTAGTTTTTGGCATTCGGGTCGGTTGGGTAATCCTGCATCAACGGTCGAACGAGTCCGTTTCCGTTCTCGTAGGCGCTTCTTTCGTAAGCGTACATATACGGGATTAAGGAATAGCGCAATTGGATCGCTTCCTTGGCCGCTTCCTCAGCAGTTGAGCCGAAGTACCAAGGCTGCCGCTGTTGATGGTTATTGCCGTGCACGCGGAAAACCGGCGTAAGCGCGCTAAACTGCATCCATCTCGCATAGAGATCGGGGTTCGGATTGTTTGTCGTACCATCCTGCTGGTTGAATCCGCCGGTATCCATGCCCCATTTGACCTGCCCGTTGTTGATCGAAGACAGCATCACAGCCCGCTGCTCTTGCATGCCTGCGGCCCAATTGATACGTTCGCCCTTATTGTACTGAATGCCGATGTCGCCGGACCAGAGCGTCGTCGCATACCGCTGCGCTCCCGGATAGAAGGTTCGCGCCGTTTGCCAAACGCGCTGCGCGCCGCTCGTGTAAGCCCGTTGTCCTTCGTACATCGTCTGCGCCATATGGCCCGTGGTAAAATTGCCGAACCAAAAGGAAGCCCCGCCCGACGAAACTTTATCAGTCTCGTCATTCCACCATCCCGCGATGCCTTTATCCAGCGCATCCTTGGAATGATTCCAAAACCAGGTACGCTCACTGGCGTTGTATGGATCGATGCTGCGCACCATAACCGGGATGAAATAATCCTGATACTCGGTATGCCCCGGATAAAAATAGCCGCCATTCGCCGCATCCGTTCCCTGAACAGTCGCCGTGTTCGAAGCATCCTTGGTCACAATGCGGGGCTTCGTGATACCGATCATTTTGATGCCTTTGGCATCCATCGTCGTTTTCAGAGACGTCGTTGCGGCGGAAGGAAAGTTTGTCGTGTTCCACGCAAATTCTCCATAGTTGTTTTCGCCGTATTTTTTCCAGTCGTAATCGAAGCCGTAGGCGTCGATGGGGATATTTTTGGCCCGGTACGTATCCACGTTATTTGTGAATTCCGTTTGGTTCGTATCCCACTCGAAGTTCATAAATCCGAGCGACCATTTCGGCAGCATCGGCGGCTTGCCCGTAATTTCGCCAACGCTGGACATGATTTCCTTTGGCGTGCCAAGCATGATGTAATACTCCACATCCTGCTTCGCATAGCGCCGTCCTTCCGGAGGTGTGCCACCATAATAAAACTCCATTTTGCCCGTAGGCTCATCCGTGTACGGATACCCCCCATCGCTGTCAACGAGCACACCGTACCCCGCCGTGCTCCAGATAAGCGGTCCGCCGGAATCTCCCTGCTCTCCCGCATGCGCGGCATGGCTGGAGCTGTTGCGCAGCAAGTCGCCGCCGTCATCAAAGGCATTAAAGCTGCGTATGCCGTACATATTATCGCCAGTGGCATGCACAAAACGAACGCCGTCCGAGAACACTCCGCCGCTCGAAGGCTCCCAGAACAGCGAAGTGCCGTCCGGCTTTTTGACCGTCATGCGCACAGGGCTTTTCGTAATTTCGATCTTCATGCTGGATGTCGTGATGGTCATCGGATTGCTCGCCGTGTTAATCGTCGCCCCTACGGCCGACCAGGTTTTGTTAGGGTCGAGCATAGGGGTCTTCGTGCTTGGCGTTACGCCATTTGGACGGTAATCCACTTTTAAGATGCCGTTTTGCACCGCTTGAATGACCAAAATATCATCATTAGGCTCAGTGCCGTTATCGATGTTTAATGTCAGCGTGTCTCCTGTCACACTCGATGACAGCAGATTGCCCAGTGCGCTCACATAGGCGTGAGCAGGTGGTGCCGGAAGAAAGGTTAGAGTAGATCCGATCAGGGCGCATGCTGCGAACACAGAGAGGATGCGTGGAACTCTTTTGTTCCGTGGACTCATGACAATGCCACCTTTCGTTTGTGGAATGAGGGAGGGGCCGCCAGGGCCCCCTTCCCCCTCTTTATTGCTCAAGTATCGCAATATTATCAAGGTTGACGCCGAGCGAATTCGTGCTGTCGTAGCTAACTTTCACCGTATTCCAGCCTGCGTTCAACGTCACATTGACGGTAGCCGTGCCCCATGTATCCCAGTTCGTCGTCTGAGGCAGCGTCAAGTCGGTCACTTTTGTGTTATTCACATAGATCGCGCGTGAACCGTTGCCTGCGCCGGAGGAATAACGCACCTTCAGGGTGTACGTGCCGGCTGCTTTAACGGAAACGTCGAAAGTGACAGAGTCGCCCACTGTCTCGAAGCCGTCAACAAACCCTGTGCCCATGTAGCCGGTATGATTTGTATTGGTGGTAACATTCGTTTGCGCACCGAATTCAGCTTCATACTCCACTTTGTTTACACCGTTCAAAACAACGGTTTGAGCCGAAGCACTCGCGCCAAGCTTCACATAAGTGAGCTTTTGCACGGTATCGTAGTACCAGCCCGATGAGGCACCGATTAAAGCACTGAGCGAGCTGTATTCGGTTGCCGTCGAACCGCCAACCGTCACTGAAGACGGTTTGGTTGTGAACACCTGCAGCGTTTTCGTCGAATTAATGGCAGGCACGCTGACCGTTTCCCTGCTAAGTCCGTACTGCTCGGTGGAGGTAATCGTTTTAACCGAACCGCCGATGTCATCATTCCAGTCGTAGCTTGTTGTGCCCAGCGGATAAATGCGGAAGGTCAGATTGTTGTAGCTAGTTAAGCTGTTGCCAATCGTACCGCCAACCTGATATTGGGCGTTCAGATTCATCGGAAGAATGCTACCGGACTTCACAAAAACAGGAAGGTCGTCAACGCCTGCATTATAGCTGATGGTGCGGCCGCCCGGGCGCTGTGCGCCGTACCAGAAATCGATCCAATCTCCTTGCGGGAGGTAAATGCTTTTATTCGTTTCACCCTGGTTCATGACCGGAGCGACCAGCAGATTGCCGCCGAACATATACTGCTGCGTCAATCCGTACGTATTGCTGTCGGTCGGATACTCAAGTGCCATGGCGCGCATCATCGGTACGCCGGTGTCGCTCGACTTTTTCGCCTCGCTGTAAATGTAAGGGAGCAAATTCATGCGGGTATTCGTATACTTGGCAAAATGACTGATGATCGTATTATCGCCGGTACGGGCCTGTGCGTTCCACGGCGAGCGTTCCTCATTGATGCCGGAGCTGCCGTTGGCCTCTGAGTGGAACTGCATCACCGGAGCGAATGCGGCCATCTCGGTGGCCCGTTTGTACAGTTCAGCCGATGGATACGATCCCGTGAAGCCCGCTAAATCCCAGCTCCAATAAGGAACGCCGGACATTCCGGCAGTCAGCCCTGCCGCTACGGCCTGTTGGAAGGCGCCAAATGTCGACTCCATATCGCCGGACCAGAAGATCTGGTTCGCTTGCGCGCCTTGCGTGCCGGAACGGCTGAACGAGACGGCATCGGATTTTTTCGACCGCGCGTATTCGTTGTACGCCTTCACGTACTCGTTCGGGTACTGGTTGCGCATTTCGTCGCCCTTTTTGCCGTTTGAGAACGTGTTCCAGCGGCCCCAAACCATTTCGCCACCGTCGGTTTTGAAACCGTCGATGCCGACGCCGTCAAACAAATAGGCGCGTTTGGACATCCACCAGTTTTTCGCGCTCGCGTTCGTAAAATCAAGCAGCAGGCTGTTCTCGAACCATTGACCGCTCGGAATGCGGTACTGACCGCCGCTGCCGTTACCCACGGCATAATTTTGTGAGATCATATAAGCTTCGTCGTTATCCTTCTGCTGATAGGCCGTTGACGTCCACTTCTGGATCGGAACCTGCCACAAGACAAGCTTCATCCCGTTGTTATGCACGTTGTCCGCCATCTGCTTCGGATTGGTCCATCTGCCCGTTGTCGGGAAGGTGAAATCCGTATAAGCAAACGCGCTGCTCCCAGTCTTCGGCGTATACTGCGCATCGTTGAAAATGTAGAACGTGTTCTCGTCGCTCCACTGCTCGAGAACGACTGCGGTCGCAGGAATGTTGTTCGTCGTTGCGTTGCTGATCGCCGTCGAGACCTTGGTTTGACGGTCCCATTCATTGGCCGACATCCACAAGCCGAAAGCCCATTTCGGCAGCGCGGTCGGTTTGCCGGTAATATTGGCATAATTACCGACAACACCCTTCAAGTCATTACCATAGATGAAATAATAATCCAGCGTCGAGGTTGCACTACCCCCTGTATCAGCCGTAAAGCTGTACATATCCGTGCGCTCCGTCGCCAAACGGAATTTGGAATAATACGTAGAATTCAAGAAAATTCCGTAACCATTGCTGTTGAGCATGAAAGGTATAGCCATATACGTACGGTCGTTTTGGTTTTTATACTGGTTATAAACGTAAGTATCTACATCCGTTCCGCGTTTGCGGAAGTTATTGTAGTGCTCGCCGAAGCCGAAAAACTCCTCGGAGGCAGGCGAATAGAAATGATCCTCCATTTTGTTGATGATCGTACTGCCGTTGGTGAGCCAAGCCAGATTGCGATTCGTTGTGCTGTCATATTGCCGGGCAATCAGCGTCGTCCCATCAGGCTTATAAACACTCAATTTAAAAGGATTCTTATCCACCTTCAACTTCAACTTAGAGGTAGAAATCCAAGTCGTCGATGCCGTGTCTGATACCGTGTAGTTGCTAAGTCCGCTGCTAAGCGTCCCTGTCCCCGTTGGGGATACCTGCACACGGAACACGTCGTCCGCCGTGAAAGAAATGTTGATTTTCGGCGTCATCGTTCCCGTATTCGGCACCGCATTCAGCACTACCCGGTTTGTATTATTCGTGACTGAGCTGATACTGCTTACCGATTCCCAATCGGTTACCGTAAAAGTGAACGGTCCGCTCGTCTTTTCGTTCGCTCCGTCTTTATTGCCGCGTACCGTATAAGAAACAACATCGCCTTTGGCAAAGCTGCCCAGGTTCGCTTCCCAATACGTATTGTTGCCGCTGTTGTATTTAAAGGCGGCTCCGACAGCAGGCTGGCTAACGCCGTTTTTCGTCCAGGTTACCCAGGCTGTCTGTCCGGGCTCAATCGGCCACGTCGTAATTTTGATATACACCGTATCGCCTGCAACAGGATCTCTTGGACTCCGCTCAGTGGCCTGAATGTCGTAAAGATCGTCAATGCCATAAGGCGCATGATACACACCGTCAATCGCATAAATGTTAGGAACTAGCATAAAAAAACAAAGCAACAAAGAGATGATGAATTTGGTTGGCGATACCACTTTACGTGCATACATGAAATTTCCCCTTCCATTCAAATTTGATTGCTAAAACATGGATGAAATGGCCGGCGTTCGCATCTTCCTGCTCCATGTGATCGTCTTTCCAGGCATCACCCCTTTCCATAATCGGCGCCCCGGACCCGCCTATCGGTTGCGAGGCCGCCGTATTTCAACACATATATTCTCTTTCCACAATGGTTTGCACAAGTTGGAACCACCTAATGGAATCTTGCCGCCAATAATCATGTTCGCCATCGTAAACATGAACATCGCAGATGCGAGTCGTGTATCGGCTCCATTCCGCAAGCTGATCAGCAAGGGCAACCTCATCCTGCCGCCCGGCAAAAACACTGAATCTGGCATGAAGCGGTTCCCGGCATGATGGCAACCGATACTCCATTACAGGATGGCAGTTCTTCACAAACTGGGCGCGGGGGCGGAGCAAATGAGGAGCGCTGCATCCGGACAAAAATAAATGCGCCGGCCCCTCCATACCATCCGCTTTCAATCGGTGGCTCACCTCGAAAGCCAGTAAGCTGCCCCAGCAATGACCTATAAAAGCGAAAGTCTCACCGGGCTGCATATGCCTTTTTACATACTCACAAGCCGCTATCACCGCCTGATCCCACATCGCAGAAGATACCTCCCGCATGGACAACCCTTCTCCTCTTAGATCAATGCATTGAAACCTAAATAGAGAGGGGAGTCTTTGGCTCCAAGCCATGTAGGACTCCGTCCATATGCCACAATGCGGGAAACCAAACAAAATCACCCCGCAATCACCAAGCTTCCCGCCTGCTCTTGAATCGTAATGAACAAATCGCTATTCCTTTGTGCATAAGAGCCAGGCTGCAGTTGGCCTACATCAGCTACATGCACCCATTCCGCACGCTCGGATGAGACGGTAGATACGGACCCTGTTTGGTGCACGATGAAAGTTATGTTCTGCTGCAGCCTGCCAGACCAATACAAATGGAGAATTTCATCCTCTCTTTTGGCTGAAATCTTCACATGATTACCCAAATCGTCCTCAAATTCCGCCTGCAGCTCCGTTTTGACATACATTTTGAAGCATAATTGCTCATATCCATCCACCCGATTGCCTACATGTCCGCCTAGCGTGTAATCCTCAGCCAGATTGAGCGCCACGATGCTATTCTGTTTCACATAAACAGGGATATGGTCGAGGCCCGCAGCGACTTTCATCAAGCGAGGACCTTGCACGGTGTCGTGACCGAATAACGAGAGCCATTCTCCCTCTGGAAAATATACCTCTTTCGCACCGTGACCTTCTTCCGTCACAGGCGCGACCAGCAAGCTTTCACCGAACATGTACTCGCTTATGATTTCAGTACAATGCGGATCAGCTGGATACTGCAGCGACATGGCGCGCATCATCGGCAGCCCTGTCCGGCTCGCACGAATCGCTTGATCGTAAATGTACGGCAGGAGATTCATCCGGATATCAGCGTATTTTTTGTATAACTCAATGACCGCTGGTTGCCCCGTACGCTCCGCAATGTTCCACGGCGTCCGATCCTGATTAAACTCACCTTTGGTCTCGGCATGATACTGCATCACGGGGCAAAATGCCGCCATTTGCGCCGATCTCACGAACAGCTCCGCTGATGGAATGTCGCCATGAAAACCGCCCAAATCCCAGCCCCAGAACGGAATCCCCGACATGCTGCTGGACAGCCCGGCAATCATCGAGGAACGAAACGCCTGGAACGTCGAGCGCTCGTCGCCCGCCCAATGCAGCGGGTACTTCTGAGCTCCCGTATAACCAGCACGGCTAAATGTAATGCCGCCATCCGTGGCATGCTGCTGGACAAAATCGTAGTAACTGCCCACGTATAAATTCGGGTACAAATTACGCATTTCACGCCCTGTAGAGCCATCATGAAACTGCAGATCGTGACCGAAGACGAACTCGCCCCCATCCGTTTTGAAGCCGTCTACCTTGATCTCATCGACAAGATATTGGCGCTTAGCGAACCACCACTTTTTGGCTTCCGGATGCGTAAAGTCAATAATATGACAGTCTTTGAACCAGTTATACGGGAGCGTATAGGGCTCGCCATCCGCTGTTTTTACACAATAGCCATTCTCAAGCAATGTCGCCTCGTCCTGATCGCGCTGCCCGTGAGCGACGCCGTACATAAATTTATGAATCGGAATTTGCCATAACAGCACCTTCAATCCCTGATCGTGCAGTTCTTCCACCATCGACTTCGGATTCGGCCAGCGGCCCCACTCCGGAAATTGAAAGTCGTCGTAACGGAACGACTGACCGCCGTCTTTAACCTCATATTGAGCATCGTTGAAAATATAAAACGTCGCCTCGTCGCTCCACTGCTCGATGACAAGGACGGTAGAAGGAATTTGATACTTGGCCGTAAGCTCCGCTTGTTTCTTAACCTCAGCCTGCGAGTCCCAGTTATTGCTTGACATCCAGGGACCGAACGCCCACTTCGGCGGAAGCACGGGCTTACCCGAAATATCCGTGAATTGCCCGATCATCTCCAGCGGCTCGCCTGCGAACAAATACGCGGTCAGTTGTTGTGTGGACGGCGAAAGATCCGCTTCTATTTCAACGAGATCGGATAACCGTGTATGAAAACGGAATGTGGAGTATAAAGCCGTGTCCACAAAAATCGAATATCCGCCCGAGCTGATGGCAAAAGGAACCGGCATATACGTCTTGAGCCCTTGATCCCGGTATTGGTTGTACACATATTGATCCACTTCCTGACCCGAGTATTCATAATGGGAAAAGCGTTCCCCCATGCCGAACCAGCGATGCTCCGGCTTCGCTTTTAAGTTCAGACGAAGCTTATGGATCATACCCGAGCCATCCGTTAACGCTTCGATCAGCGGCTTCCCTTCGGCAGCGAAGCCCTCGACAAGCACGCCCTCCGCGCTGCGCAGGGAGAGCGCGAGCTTGCCTTCGCGCACGCCGGCTTCCAGCCGTGCGCGTCCCACCGGCAGCGCCGCCTGCTGCGCCGGCGCCGATTGAATCCGTTCGCCCGCTGCGGCGAACGTCAGCTTTACCGCGCCGCTGGCGTCGGCGCGGAAGGCCATGGATACGGTGCGGGATGCATCCGCACCGTTTAGTTCGACGACGAAGCCGTCCGTCGTCGCGTACATCGCATGGACGCGCTCCAGCGCCGTCCATGACCGGACTTTAAAGCGGTAAGTCGGCGAAGCCACCGACTTGCTCCCGCTCTGAAGCGCGAAGGCATAGCTGACCTCGTCTCCGGCGAGGTAGGGGCCCAGCTGCGCTTCCCAGACTTTTTCGCCGTCGGCCGTGACTTTCACGGCGGCTGACACGGGCTGCCCCGCCGGCATGCCATTGACGGCGGCCTGCACCGTGACGACCTGACTCGCCTGAAAAGGCTGAGTCAGCAGTCGCACGAGCACCGCATCCCCCGCTTCGGGGTGGCGGGGGAACCGCTCGTACGGCAGGGTTACGTACGGATCGTCGTAACCCGTGGGCATGTGCACGAGCGCGACGCCGTTCGAGCTCGCGACGCTTGTGCCCCCGGCCGCAAGCGCAGCCTGCGCCAGCTCCAGCAGCACCGCGCCTAATGCGCTGGCGGACGGCAGGTCCTGCCTTTCATCTTGTCCTTGTCCCTTTACCTGCCCTAGTGTCTGTCCTTGTCCATCGTCCTTTCCCTGTACTTGTACCTGTCTTCGTCCCTGTACTTGCTCCTGTCCTTGTCCTCCATCTTTTCCTTGCCCCAGCACTCGCTCCCGCCAGTACGCTAACATCAACGGCTCCTTCGCCGTATCCGCATCCACCTCATACAGAACTTCGTGCTCCTTCAATAACGCTTCCACATGCGTGAGCAGTTCTTTCGCCCTCGCTGTGTCTCCCTTTTTGGCATAGTACAGCGCCAACAGGCAGGTTAAATCAGGTCGTTCACAACCGCCGTAGTAAGTATCAGCCGTCGAGAGTCTGACACCTTTGCCAACAAGCATTTCTTCAAGCTTATACAAAGCCTCGATAAGTATGCGGTCCTCGATACCAAGCATACCAAACGGAATAGCCGCTGCAATAATATCGCCATGAATCGCCGTGTCTCCGAGCGCGCTGACAACCCGGCCGTCTTTGATAAATTTTGCAAAAACAAGCTCACGGATCGATTTCAACAACTTCTCGCCCAATTCACCATGCTGCGCATTTGACTGAATGCCTGCGTAATACATAGCCAGATGACTGAGATAAATACCATGGCTATCGCCCTGCAGCCAGTGAGGTTGCGGCTTCTGCCAATTCGAAGCAATCAGGTGTACCGTTCCTTCAATGAACACCTTTCTCTCATCTCGAAAGTCGTGATCGCCGGTTGCCTTGATATACTCGCCGGCGGCCCATAACGCCAGCGCAGCATCGGTAAGATCACCCTGCCCTTTTCCGAAACAACCGATTAAATGACGAAGCAACGCCAAAGCCCGCTCCGCATCGCCCCGTTGTACAAGCGCGTAACACAGAAATGCCATATCCCGCAGATTCGCCCTCTGCCCCCTGATGGTCACTTCACCCGATAATCCTTCAATCTCATAATCTACATGCGAATCTCGAACACCTTGCGTATTCACCATAAATCCTCCCTGCTCCATCCAAATTCAATCTCGTATAAAAATATTCATCCCATTAATAATTAAGCTCGTTTTTCAGCGTTAACCATCCAACTGGTGGCACATCTACCGAGCTAACGCGGAAAATCAGTGTTAAACCCGTGATCAACCCTGCTTCAGCCTTGTTCCAATCAAGTTAAGCTTGTTTTTCAGCGTTAACTATCCTTTTCCAGGCTCACCGACCAAGTTAACACGGAAAATCAGTGTTAACCCTCGCCTCGCTTGCCCCAGCTTCATCACGCGATCATTCGGACAAGAAAAAGGGCAGTGCCTCAACAATGCCCTTTCCTTGTGCCGACTTTACGCCTGCTCGCTATTCACTTGCCTGTATTTCGGTTTTCAGTCCGATCACCGCCGCACATCCGCTCGAATTCCGCCCTTTATTTACTCACCAGCTTCTCAATTTTAGCCTGCGCTTCATTGAGTGCTTTTTCCGCTGTATAATCTTGCTTCAGCTTCGCTTTATCCAGCTCGTCGCCGATCGCTTTCGTCAAGTCGTTCCATTTGTCCGGAATCGGGCCAACCGGCGTAAGTACGAGTGTGTTCAATGCCTCGAGCACGATTTTCTTCGACTCCGGAGGCGTTTGTTTGAAGTAAGCTTCCATGACTTTTTCATCGGATACAGCCGGAACGCTCCAGCCTTTTTCAATCCGCTTGCTGACTACAGACGGGTCGGAGGACATGAATTTGATAAACTTCCACGCCGCTTCCGCATTTTTCGTTTTATCCGATACGACGAGGCCGTCAGCAAAGAAATGATGCGCTTTTTTCGTGTTGCCCGGCTCTAACGCAATGTCCCATTTGAACGGGGCATCGGCGAAGCGGCCGAAGTTCCAGATACCGGCGCGGAGCATCGCGATTTTACCCGCTTTGAACGCATTCAGGTCGGCATCAGGTTGGTTGAACGTATCATCGTTCAGCGCTGGCGATACTTTATACTTTCTGGCTTTATCCAACATCCAGTTCAAGGCTTCAATATTTTCTTTGCTATTCACGGTAGGCTTGCCGTCAGCGCTCCAAATGCCGCCGCCGTTTTGAGCGATCGTTTTATAGAACTCATAGAATTGGATTGGCGAGTAAGTCCCCCAGACACCGCTTTTGGCATCCGTTAGCTTTTGAGCCGCATCCAGCTCCTCTTTCCAAGTCCAATCGGCCTTCGGATAGCCGACTTGCTTTTTGTCAAATAGGTCCTTATTATAGAAAAGAACTACGTCTGAAAATGACTCTACAACCCCGTATTGTTTACTGTTATACTTGAAAGAGTCATAGGCGAGTCCTTTGTAGATTTCCGGCTTGAACGTCGTGTCCTTCGCAATGATCGGCGTCAAGTCTTTTAGTGTGTTTTTAGCGGCATAAGAGACGAAGTTTTCGTACCCGACCTCGAATACGTCAGGTGCATCCCCCGATGCAAGCTGCGTATTGAGCTTCGTGTAGTAGTTGTTATAGTCGACGATATCCACCTTGACCAACACGCCAGGATTCGCCGCTTCGAACGCCTTGACCATATCGCCGAGCGTTTGCTCTTGGGAGCCGCTTGCGGTATACTGCATGAACTTCAATGTAACCGGATCTTTCTTCGTCTCCGCTTGTGCCGTTGCCGCCGCAGTCGGTTCCTGCTTCGGAGCCGCCGTCGATGTCGCCTCGGGCTTTGCACTTGAACCGCATCCTGTTGCCGCTATAGAAACAACTACGCCTAACGCCACGACCCAACCTGATCTCTTTGTAACCATGTGTAACCCTCTCTTCTCATGGATTTTCTTGGAATATCCGGATTTTCGAATCCCCTGTGCCCAGCATGCCTTGCCCGCCCTAAAGCTTCTCCATCACCCCTTTCAAGTTAACCTTTCACACCGCTCATCGTCATTCCCTTAATGAAGTACCTCGAAGCAAACAAGAACACGACAAAAATCGGAATAAAGCTGATCACATTACCCGCCATCAAAATGTTCCACTCTGTCGCCCATCTCCCTTGCAGCTTGCTTAATCCTATCGGAAGCGTCATTAGATCCTTGTCGCTCGTGATGATCAACGGCCACAAGAAATTGTTCCACGAGGCCATAAAGGCAAAGATCGCCAACGTCGCAATCGCCGGTTTGCTAAGCGGGAGAATAATGCTCATAAACACTCGAACATAAGAAGCTCCATCCATTCGCGCCGCCTCAATCAGCGGGTCCGGGATCGTCATGATGTGCTGCCGCAGCAGGAACGTGCCGTAGGCGCTGAAGATGCCGGGCAAGATAAGTCCCAGATAAGTATTGGTCAGGTGCAGCTTCTGGAATACGATAAAAAGCGGCGTCATCGTCACCTGCATCGGAATCATCATCGTAATCAAGTAGAGGACAAACAGCGTCTCTCTGCCTCGAAAAGGAATTTTGGCAAAAACAAAGGCTGCCATCGCACATACAACGATCTGTGCCACTGTCGTAACCACTGCTACACCCACGCTATTGCCCAAGAACCGGTAGATCGGAAAATACTTCGTGATCTCGACATAATTACTGAATTTGAACGTGTCTGGAATCAGGTTCGGAGGCATCCTTACGACCTCTAAACTATCCTTGAAAGAACCCGACAGCATCCAGACGAAAGGAAACATAAGTACCACAGCAGCGACCAGCAAAATGATGTGCGACAGCAGGTTGCGGTACACGGTGTATTTATCTGTCATACGTCACCCACCTTTTCTGCAGCTGTTGTTGAACAATCGTCACCACAAAAATAATAACGAATAAGATCCATGACTGTGCGGATGCAAAGCCCATTTTATAGCTCTGAAAAGCATTTCCATAAATTTGTTGAACCAGCGTACTCGTTCGGCCGGCCGGACCGCCGTTCGTCATAACCAGCACCTGATCGAACAATTGGAAGCCATTAATCAGTGATATGACAAGTACAAAGAAGATGCTCGGCGTGAGCAGCGGAAGCGTTACGCGGAAAAACTGCTGAAACCCGCCAGCCCCATCGATCGTTGCCGCTTCATAGTAGTCGTCGGATATGTCCTGCAAGCCTGCAAGCAAAATGACGGTTACATACCCGATATCCTTCCAAACGCTCACCGCGATAATGGATGGCATCGCCCATACGAAATCCTGCAGCCATACCGGACCTTCAATGCCGATTAGCGATAACAAATAATTAATGAGTCCGTTCTGCCCATTGAGCAGCCATCTCCATACGATCGATACGGCTACCCATGAGGTGATGACTGGCACAAAGATGAAAATCCTATACAGCTTGACGCCTCTCAGCTTCCGATTCAACAGCACGGCAAACAACAAGCCGAATGCCAGCACGGAGGGAATATAACCTACGATGAACTGAAGAATGTTTAGCAAAGAAGTAAGCGTTTTCTCGTCACTTAAAGCTTCGCTGTAATTGTTCAGCCCAACGAACTTCGCCGGGGTCAGCAGATCCCAGTCCGTGAAGCTGATCGCAGCCGATGACAGCATCGGGATGAGCTGGAATAGAAGCAGACCCGCTAAGCTAGGGAATAAGAATCCAATAATGACGGCAATTCTCGATAGTCTCTTTTGTCCGACCATGTCGTTCTCCTTTTCTGCCTGAAGGTTAATCCTTGGTCTTAACTGTTGCTCTCTCCATAATCGTAAGCGGCAGCATAATCTCATTCGCTTCCTGTTCTCCGCCGCCTTGAATCATGTTGATGAGATGTTCGGCAGCGATGGCGCCCTTTTCGGTAATGCTTTGACGAATCGTGGTTAACGGAGGGATGAACATTTTGGACATGGAAATGTCGTCGAATCCGATGACTGAAATATCTTCAGGCACTCTTTTACCCCTGTCCATAAAGCTTCGAATCGCGCCAAATGCAACCATATCGCCCGTTGCGAACACCGCAGTGATCTCGGGGAATTTGTCAGCGATCAGTTTGCCTGCCGCCATACCATGTTCGTAGCTCATCGATTCCTCAAACACATAGTCCGGATTGTAAAAAAAGTTCGCTTCGCGGATCGCCCGCTTGTAGCCGAGAAACCGTTTCTCAACGACGCCGTCCCTGCGAATCGCTCCGGTAATCAGACCAATATTGGAATGCCCTTTGTCGATCAAATATTTTGTCGCCAGGTAGCCCCCATATTCATCGTCGATGCCAATACGCTTGAAATAACTGTCATTGATGTAGCTGTCGATGAGTACGATAGGGATATTGATCTTTTTGAAGCCGTCATAAAACTGCTCCGGGTAAATCCCCATCATGATCGCGCCGTCCAGGTTGCGCTGAACCGATAAATCCAGATAGCTCTCACCTTGGTTAACGCCGGAAAGCAGCAGATGGTAACCATGCTCGCGCAGCTTTCCCTCAATGCCGCTGATGATTTCGCTGTAGAAAGGGTTTTCAAGAATAAGCTGCTTATGCGATTCGGTCTGCGGAATCACGATGCCAATGAGTTTCGATTGGTTTTTGACGAGGCTTCTGGCCGAGAAATCCGGAATGTAATTTATGTTTTCAATGATCTGCTTGATGCGTTCGATCGTATCACCCGACACCTTGTCGGTTCGGCCATTCAGCGCATAAGAGACAGCTGCCGTGGAGACGCCTGCGGCTTTGGCCACATCTTTAATTGTTGGTTTTTTCATGTGTTATACCTCGGTTAGTTATACGTTTAACTAGATTATAAGGGCTAATATCACTTTTTACAAGATGATAACGCTATCTTTTTGAGATAAAATTCATTTATCAGTTTAATCGTTTAACTAAAATTATGATTCTCTCTACAATTTAGAACCCACATAGAAATCGTTTTGAGCATAGTGCCAATTCGAATCCTCTGTGATACAATTTGTATCAAGCAATCAGAGAATCGTTCTCTGGCTATGTGCGTATAATCTTTCAGTGCGCTTTCTCATTCTATTAACATTTAAGGAGTAGATTCGAACATGCAGAAAAAAAGATTGACCTGGTGGATCTCCACCGCATTGGTTGTCCTCCTCTTGGCCTTGACGGGCTGCCAAGCTGTTCAAGGCTTGGACATTGCCCAAGCGATCCAGAACCATGCAAGCATCACCTCGGCGGCCTCCAAAGGAACGCTGCAACTAGAACTCATCCCTAAGGATACAAGCTCATTAACTGCCGACGAGAAAACGTTTATTGACACGATGAGCAGTGTGAAGATCGCAATTAACAACGCGAACATGGAAGACGCACAGCATTTTTCTGCTGACGGCGCTCTTACATATAGCAAAGGCTCCATTCCCTTCAAATTGAACGTCGATGGCACCAAACTCATCATAAAAATCGACGGTGCTCCAAAACCCATCGTATACGATCCGGTGACGGAAACAGTAAGCCGCGCTGTAGGTGCCGTATCCCTGCTGCCTGAAAGCATACAAAATGAATTCGGTCATGTCATTAATTCCGTGCAGCCCGCTTTGGTGAAATTCCTTTTAAAAAATGCCGCCAATCCCAAAAACATCACCGTTACAAGCGTATCCGAACAAGTAAACGGCGAGACTCTCGCTTTGCAAAAGGCCCATGTCGAACTGGATGGCACCGAATTGGCCAGCCTGCTCAAATCGCTTTTGGGAAGCATACTTGCCGATGAAGCCGGGCTAAAAGAGTTGATTGACCAGTTATATGATGCGCTCCTCCCTGTCATTAACGCTCAGACAGACGGGGAAGCATCCGTGTTCACTTCGCTCTTGAAAAACAAACCGTTGGCCGTCAAATTCATCTTTTCTACGGTTCACCAAGCATTGGAGCAAGTTTCAGCAAGTTTGGATCAAGGCGCACAAGCGCAAGCTTCTGCCGCAAGTCCTCAGCTGCAAGCCTTGATAAATAGTAAAACAACACTGAAGGCTGATTATTTCATTGATGCGGATAAGCAGCTGCGCAAAGAAAACCTCGAGCTTTACATGCCGGTTGCTAAATCAGATAACGGAGTTTCCGCCCTTAAATTAACTCTCACCAATGAAATATGGAACATCAATAAACCTGTTAAGGCGGATCTCATCGACGTTTCCGGGGGTGTACTGAACTTCGGCATCAAACCTTCCTCCCTCTATTCGTTGCTTGGCCAATTGGATAAAAGCTCCGCGCTCTACAAGCTCTTGAAAGAGGATATGCGCGTGACCAAAAGACAGATTCAGCTTCAACTGAGCGAGGAAGCCGCCGCCGATGACTCCGATACACCGCACCCGTTCATCAATGCGGATGGAGTGACGATGGTTCCGGTCCGGTTTATCTCCGAGCAGCTTGGCGCTGATGTCAAATGGAACGGCGACCTGAAGCAAGTTACGATTAAAGACGCGTTAACGGGAACAACGATCGTACTCACACTCGACGACAAAAATGCCAGCGTGAACGGTTCTGCTTCGCAATTGGAAAGCGCGGCTACGCTTCATAACAGCTCGACTTTCGTACCCGTTCGCTTCATTGCCGAGAATCTCGGCAGCAAGGTTGAGTTCGATAACGATACGCGTGTCGTTACCATTAAGCGGGATTAGCGAAACGCGTGGTTCGCCGGTAATTACATGGAAAACATACCTCTAGTCTTGAGATTTCCCTAGATTTTGGGCATTTAACTGGAAAATATGGTGCTAATTCGGCTGATTTCGTTAAACTCAATCAAAAAGGCCAGAATTAACGGTAGGAATTCCAGTTATTCGGCTCCTTCTTGCGCCCGGTCCAAAATTAACTGGATATTTTCCCGTTAATGCAACATCAGCACCGAAGCGTGATCTTACCATAAATTTCAGCCCGTTTGCTTTCGCGCAAGCGGGCACCTTTTTCTGACGGCTGCATAGTCTGGTAGTAAAACTAGGCAAACGCCCTGCTGTTCCCCTTGCAGCAGCTGCGAAAAAGGAGCAAACCCTATGTATACGAACCCGACTCACCATCACGTCATTTATCAAGAGGATCCATCATGGATGCCGATGCTGAAGCAAAAAAGGGACCAGATTTGGGGCTCGTTAAAGCCGCATATCGGTTATACCATCCGCGTTACGACCCTGGACGGATACACGCATGAAGGCGTATTGGTTGACGTGGACGCACACCACATCTACTTGCAAGTGTCTTCTCACGGCCATCATCACGGTGGGCAATACCGCCCGATTTACACACCTGCGGCTTACAACCAAATCATGACGCTCGTGTTGTTTGAATTGCTTGTAATTGCATTGCTTGCTTAGATGTGAGGAAAGGAAAAGCTCGCTCTCTAGTGGTTATTTATTTAACCTTAGAGGAGCGAGCTTTTTACGTGTGTGCAATAAAGCGTTCGAAAGACTGCTGGCATTCGACGAACAATTCTTTTTCATCTAACCCGGCCAGCTTGCCATTCTCAACAACAGACCTGCCGTTTACAATGGTGTAATTGACAGGACGTTTTAACCCGATAGTGCTAAGCAGCGACTTCGGATCTTTATGCGTGCCACTGCAATCGATCTCATCCACGCGAACCAGGAATAAATTCGCCATTTTGCCGATTTCCAGAGACCCGATATCGGTCTCCTTGATTAAAATCGAGCCCATGGTTATCTCCCCTGATTAGATCGTCGAGAAATAAGAAAAAGGTGGCCGATGGCCAGGCACTTATCTAAAGCCGTACTTTTGGTAACGATCCTATCTTTGTCTTAGTCAATCGGCCATCTTCTCTTCTGCAAAGATGAAAAAAATCGTTAGAGACGCGATTGGAACCTCCCCACATGTCTGTTACGATGAAAAACATTTCTACAGCTGCAGCTACGCACTTGCTGTTTGTTGTTGTACGCTTTGCAGCTTTCATGGTGCTATACCCTCTGTGGACGGAACAAAAAAATCCCAACTGACAACCACAATATATTTGCATATACTGTGTTCGTAGTTAGGATTTAGCTTCCCTGAAGAGCCCCCGAACCGAGTGACATTACTTCACACAGGAAACTGGTTAGCTAAGTCTTTTATGCAAATATTGATCATTTAAGAAACGCATCATGTCCCCGCGGCTAATAATACCGGCCAAGTATCCGCCATTTTTCTCTACAACGACCTTTTTCAAATGTCTTCGCCCAAGTATCGTAGCAACCTCGTCAGCAAGCATACATTCATTAACGGTAACAACCTTCTTCGTAGCAAAATCCATTACGTTCGCTGTCATGACTTCCCGACACTTGTCTTCCATCGTCTGTGTATCCTGCCATGTGGAGGCAAAAAAAGGCGAGGTGATCACGACTTTCGTCTGGGACCCGACCGCTCGCATAATATCGCCGTCACTGATGTACCCTTTAATTTGGTTACAGTGATTGACCACGGGCATGCCGCCGATTCGATGCGTCACGAACTTTTCCAGAACAGTTCGAATTGTATCCCCTTCCAACACTTTGATCACTTGGGAAACCATGATGTCCGACGCATTCATTGCACCATCCCCCATTTCAAAAAAACGCTTACAGAGGTTGCTTAAAAAGTCCGATCTCTTGTGCTGAAAGCGGACTTTTTAAACTAGCACTATGATTAAATTGTAAGACAATTCCCAATATTACGTCAATGGTCTTTTCTGCTAGCTTACGCCTGTTTTTGCCCAGCTTTCACGAGGAGCTGATCCGCTGATTTACGGTTCATCAGGCTGGCTATATCCCACGTTAACCTGCGGATATACCGGCCAAGTTTGCCGGTCAGCATGATATTCATACCCCACTTCTGAATCCAGACGAAACCTTTATCCGGGCCGAGACCGATGCAAAACAGATTGATATACGAAGCATGCGCAGGGCCTTTGATTCCGGCCAGCTCATCTTTAAGAATCTTGGCCAGCCGCATCGCTTGCGGAATAGCTTCCTTACAGGTCATGCCATCCGGTTTACCCGTCACGTGATCCAGCACATGAGCACAATCGCCGATGGCATAGATGCCCTCGCTGCCTTTAACATGATAGCGGGCGTCAATTTGCAGCTTGCCGTTGCCTACAACCGGCAAACCCAGCTGCTGTACCAGCGGATTCGGACGCAGGCCCAGCGTCCAGACGCAAGCGCCGGCCGTTAGGCTATCGCCGCCGTGCAGCAGCAGAACGCCCTCGGCTTCACGATATGCTTCAGCCCTTGCGCTGTGCATGATATGGACGCCGAGTTCGCCGAGCTCCCTCTCCAGCCGCTGGCTGACGTGCGGCGGAGCCGCCTCCAGCAGTCGCGGCTGCGAGTTAATCAGCGTCACCGTGACTAGCGCCGGGTCGAGCCCCGCCGCTGCTGCCTTCCGGCGCAGCCCGTGCACGAGCTCGCTGGCGGTTTCGATGCCGGTGATACCGCCACCGACAACCGCTGCCGACAAGAGCCGTCGACGCTCCGACTCATCAGACGCGAGGCGGGCATCGTGAACATTTTGCTCCAAACGAAGTCGTATTCGATCACCGCTGTCCGTATCGGTCAAGGATATTCCCCCTTGCCCCGGTGCTGCCGACACGACCTTGCTGCCCAAGCATAGAATGAGCCGATCATAATAAAGCGCTTCGCTTTGGCCATCCGGGTGCCGGATCGTGATATGCTTCTGTCGCGGATCTACAGCTGACAGCTCAGACTGAATGACTTCGACCGTATCGTCAAAATACGCGGAAAGCGGCACTTTTAGCTGCGCTTCCTCTACCGCTCTTTGGAAAAGCAGCACCTTCCTGAGGTGGTAGACCTCTTTATCGATCAAGGTGATTTGAACGCCTTTCTCGCCTGCAAACTGTTTTTTTAAGGAGTTCACCATATTGAGACCGGCATATCCCCCGCCTACAACTACCATCCGTTGTTTCATGAGCTTTTTCCCCTTTCAACCCTATGATACTCGTAAGACGAAACGCCCACCCTTTCTGTGACACGATTCGGCTTTGTGAACTTTTAGTTAAAAGTGGAATAAGCTCTGGGGATTTTGGATATATTATCAAAGCTGCGTTAACAAGCTGTCCCGATCGATACGATTTGGCGGCGTGCGCACAAATTATTTTTGGAGGTTTTTGTATACATGGAAACAGGTACGGTCAAGTGGTTTAATGCTGAAAAAGGGTTTGGTTTTATCGAGGTTGAAGGCGGTAAAGACGTATTCGTCCATTTCAGCGCTATTACAGGTGAAGGCTTCAAAAGCTTGGATGAAGGCGAGCGTGTTCAATTCGATATCGTTCAAGGTAACCGTGGGCCACAAGCTGAAAATGTAGTCAGGCTGTAGCTCTTTCACCACATAGCAATAAGCATCAAGCTGCTTGCGAGCCCAAGTCTACTTTCGACAAGGAGGCGTTCGTTTGTATTTTTCTAAAAAAACATTGGAGCCAGTCCAAGAAGAAGAAACAAGCATCTGGACGTGCAGTACCGATCAGTGCTCATGCTGGATGAGGGATAACTTCTCTTTCGATGAAAGTCCGGTATGTCCGATTTGTAATTCGGCGATGGTTAAGGACATGAAGATGCTCCCTGCCTTGACGAACACAAGCAGCAGAAGATGAACAACAAGCGCGGCTGCAGGCCGCGTGAGTAGGTGAAAAGCCCCTGTTTCGTTGCTTTATGCAACGGGACAGGGGCTTTTTGAGTTGTCTTTCATTTGCCGCCAGGCAAATGCCGTTCAGGCCTTTCGAGGAAAAGCGAGCTGTAGCGGCCTTTTGGGGCGCTACAGATGCGAAAAGTCGCGAAGTACGCGCTGAAAGGCCCAAAAAAGGGCCTTTACAGCCGCCGATCTCCGCGTCTTCCGCGGAAAGGCGAGCTGTAGCGCCCGTTTGGGGCGCTACAGTTGCGAAATGGCGCGAAGTACGCGCCCAAAGGCCCATAAGGGCCTTTACAGCCGCCGACCTCCGCGTCTTCCGCGGAAAGGTGCCTCATTAACCTGCGTAACTTAGAAATACCACCCTACCACTCTGCGACGGTGCCGTCCGCTTGGCGCCAAACGGGATTCTTCCAATTATGCCCGATCGCGGCCATCTCGCGGACCTTCGCTTCGTTCACTTCGATGCCGAGACCCGGGGCGGTGAGGTTGCGGACAAAGCCGTCCTCGTATTTGAATACGGAAGGGTCCACCAAGTAATCAAGCAGATCGCTGCCTTGATTGTAATGAATGCCCAGGCTTTGCTCCTGAATGAAGGCATTCGGGGAGCATGTGTCTAGCTGCAGGCAGGCTGCCAACGCAATGGGTCCTAATGGACAATGCGGAGCTACAGCGATATCGTAAGCTTCAGCCATTGCGGCGATTTTACGTGTCTCCAGGATGCCTCCCGCGTGGGAAAGGTCCGGCTGGATAATGTCCACGATCCCTTGGGCGAGCAGTTCTTTGAAGCCCCAACGGGTATACATCCGCTCGCCCGTAGCGATCGGACAAGAGGTGTAGCGCGCGATCTCTTTAAGCGCTTCATTATTTTCGGGCAGTACAGGCTCCTCGATGAACATCGGCCGGTACGGCTCCAGCTCCTTGGCGATAATCTTCGCCATGGACTTATGCACGCGGCCGTGGAAATCGATGCCGATGCCCACTTCTTTGCCCACGGCTTCGCGCACAGCGGCGATGCGTGCAATCGCAGCGTCGACTTTGCCGATGGAGTCGATGTAGTGCATTTCCTCGGTGGCGTTCATCTTCACCGCGGTAAAGCCGGCCGCGACCTGCTGCTTGGCCGCCTGGCCTACGTCACTCGGGCGGTCGCCGCCGATCCACGAGTACACGCGCGTCCGCTCGCGGCACGCGCCGCCTAACAGATCATACACGGGCGCGTTGTAGAACTTGCCCTTGATGTCCCAGAGCGCCTGCTCGATGCCGGATATCGCGCTGGATAGAATCGGCCCCCCGCGATAGAATCCACCGCGGTACAGCACTTGAAACAGATCCTCGATGCGCATCGGATCGGTGCCGATGATATGCTCGCTCATCTCCATGACAGCAGCCGCAACGGTGTCCGCTTTACCTTCTACGACCGGCTCTCCCCAACCGGTAATGCCTTCATCGGTCTCCACTTTCAAAAATAGCCATCTCGGCGGCACTTTGAACAATTCCAGCTTCGTTATCTTCATCCTAAGTTTCCCCTCTCATGCTATAAGTATGGTTTAACCCCTCGCACCGTCAGACTCCGACAGCAGCATTAAGCTCCTTAGCGTACGCCGTAATGGCCGCATAATTGCCTTCCCGAATGTCTCGAAGCGAGACCAGGCTTCCGCCCACGCCAACGCCCACCGCGCCCGCTTCCAGATAGGAAGCCGCATTATCCTTGGTGATGCCGCCTACTGCCATCATATCTACATGACCGAGCGGGCCGCGAAGCTCCTTTACATAGCCCGGACCCAGGCTTGAGCACGGGAACAGCTTTACCATAGGTGCTCCCCACTGAACGGCTTGCACAATTTCCGTAGGCGTCATCGCTCCAGGCAACGGCAGCACGTCTCGATCCACGGCGAATCGAATCATGCCCTGATCCACATTTGGCGATATGAGAAACTGCGCGCCGGCCCCCACCGCCTCCTCCGCCATCCGCGCATTGAGCACGGTCCCTGCGCCGATCGTCATACGCCCGTCATACTTGCCCCGCATCTCATGAATGATATGCAGCGCATTCGGCGTATTCAGCGTGACTTCCGCGAATTGGATCCCGCCCGCATCCAGCGCTGCGAAGAGCGGCTCTGCCTGCGACGGCTCAATGCCGCGAATGATGACAATGACTTTCGACTTCTTCACTTGCTGAATCAGCTCTTGCACCTTAAGCCGTCTCCCCTCATCGTTACGAGTATTGATCTCGATATTCCTGCGGCGTCATGCCGTAATGCTTCTTAAATGCATGGTTAAACGAATGGGGCCGCTGATAACCGAGCTGCGTAGCGATTTCATAGATTTTATCCTGGCTATGTTTTAATAGATACGCTGCTTTATCCATCCGTAGACGATTCACGTAGTCGCTTAAGTTGTCGCCGGTCTCTAACTTGTAAATTTTGGACACATAAACAGGATGTAAATATACATGATCCGCTATGGACTGCAAGGAAACATCACTGGACAGATGCTGCTCGATAAAAGAGCGGATCTCGTTGATCAGCGACACCCTGCTGTCCTTCCGCTCCTGGTCCATATCCTCTTTCATGCGCTGCAGAGCGCGAAGCGACCATTCCCTTAACTGGTTCACTGTACGGAAAGGAATGCCTTCCGTCATTCGGTCGTAATCCGTGCCGATCAACTGATGGAGCTGCCGGCCATTTTTATGAGCGATGTAAGCAAAAGCGGATGCTACCGAAAAATACACTTCCAGCAAATGTTCCTGCGACTCCGAATATTTGTCTTCCATTTCATCGAAAATAACGCTCAGTTTCTCTTCGGTATCCTCCCAGCGCGCAGCTTCCAGCAGATGATTGAGCGTAGGCGGCTCATACAGCCGTTGTAACGCCGTAAGTTCAGCCTGCGCCGGTTCATCGCCAAGCCGCATGAACAATTCGTGCTCATTGCCGATCCTTTTGCGGAAGGCGCTTAACGACCGGTTATAAAGAGCATTCATATCGTCCGGGAATCGGCCCCAGTTGCTGACCAGAATAGAGATTTTCCCTTTTAAATAGTTATTCACAGCTGACTGCAGAACGGAAGCCGTCCTCTCAAGCCAAGCCGTTTCATCCTTATCGGGCGCTTCCTGCCGCCCTTTCCCCTTCATGACGAAAACCAAATAATCGTGAGCATCTTTCGCATGCCAGCTGTCGAATTGTTCCCCAAACAATTCCTCTACCATATTGCCGATGGCATATTCCATTAAGGACAACCGGCCGATATCGTATTCGAGAAATTCAGACTCGAGCCGGACCATCATAATGGCAAACGCATGCCCATGGTAATCCATCAGCTCCAGCATGTGCATTTTATCCCGCAGTGTGGACTCTGACATTTTGCGCCCCTGAAGGATATCGTTCAATAAATTCCCCCGTAGCAGCGGCAAATTCTCCTTCAAGGTATAGGTCAAGCGCTGTCTGGAAACGACTTCCTCCCACTCGCGCTGCAGCTTATCCTTCACGCGTCTAACCGTGGTCAGCAGGTCTTCTTCTGTAACAGGCTTCAGCAGATAGTCCTCCGTACCCTGAAGGATCGCCTCTTTGGCATAGTTGAAATCCGAGTAGCCTGACAAAAGTATGCACTTGGTCTTCGGCCATCTGCGGTTGATTTCATCGATCAGTTGCAGTCCGGATATGCCTGGCATTTGAATGTCTGTGATCACGATGTCAATGGAGATCTGTTCGAGCAATTCCAGCGCTTCCATACCCGAATAAGCTTTATATACCTGTTCAACGCCGACAGTTCCCCACTGTATCGTAGAAAAAAGACGCTCCACCACGTGAACCTCATCATCGACGATCAATAGTTGAATCATGCTTTTCTTTCCTCCATAACCGGTCCGCTCGTCTGTACATGACGGTTCCAAGTTAGAACAGCCCGCATACCGCCGGATGACCCTCTATGGAAGGTCAAACCTGAGCCCGCGCCAAATTGGTAGTACAAGCGATGATGGACATTCCATGTACCGCAGCCAACCTCATCCGACATAGACGCCTCTAGCTGCTTATGCAGCTTTTCCAGCTCCTCATCCGAGATCCCTCCGCCGTTGTCTTCCACGATAAGCCGATTAAATTCCGCATCCTGCTCGCCTGTAATGGTAATCCGGTCGCCTTGCAGACTGCGCTCGATGCCGTGAATGATGGCATTCTCCACCAGTGGCTGCAGGATGAGCCGTGGAATGCGTTCCTCCATCATGACCTCGGGCACGGCAATCTCATAAGTGAGCCTGTGAATGCGCAAGGTTTGGATGTTCAAATAGTGACCGACCAGGTCCACTTCCTCTTTGAGCCGTACCATCTGGTTTTCGACCCGGGTTGTATACCGGTAAAACTCGGCCAAGTTTTGCGCCATCGCCACGACCGATTCCTTATCTTCCATCTCCGCCGAATTGATAATAAAGAACAGCGAATTATATAAAAAATGGGGGTGAATTTGCGACTGCAATTGCTTCAGCGTCGCTTCGCGCGAGCGTATTTTTTCCGCATACACATCTTCAACCAGCACTTGAATTTGCTGTGCCATTTCATTAAAACGCTGAATCAAGAAATCAAATTCATTCTTGGCCTTGTACTCGATCCGTGCCGACAGGTCGCCCCGCTTCACTTTTTGCACGCTTTGAATCATTTTCACAATCGGAATCTGCACATTGCGGTACAGCAAGAATGAAGCCAGTACACTCATGACGAGCAGAAGACCAATAGAGACGTAAAACAAGTTGCGCGACATCGTAATCGGAGACAATATTTTCTGAACAGGCACATAGTCCACCAAATACCAGCCCAACTGCTCCGATTTCACATAGCTGATCAAATACTGTTGTTTATCGATTTCAAATTGAACTTGTCCGGATCCAGCTAAACGGATGCCTGCCATTTGTTCACGAATTGCTTTAGTAATCGAAGGCGTAGACGTGCTATTCGCTATCAGTCCCGATTGACTGTCCAACAAAAAAGGATCGCTTCGCTTATCCTGTTTGTAAACATCCAGCAGCTGGATAATATTTTGAACGCTAAATCTGACTTGATAAAGCACTCTGGCCTGGTTCATATACTCCGCCCGGACGGGCTCGCTAATGTCCCGGACAAACGATGCTCCATTGTTGCCGATGCTTTGCGCTTCATAAGACCATGTCCGATGAACAGGACTGCTCCAAGGCCATTTATCCGTACCATTAACAAAAATACTGGAGGATAACACTTTGTTCTCCTTCGGAACGGCGATGGTCAACTCGTTGACCCAACCACCCGCCACACTCTGCAAGCTGAGTTTCTCGATGATGCGCGACTGCTCCTTCAAGGTGTCGTAATCCGGCGACCCGCTTCGATCGATGAATTCTCTGATGTAAGGATCGCTGCCGAGAATGACCGGTGACATCGCGAGACGCTCCACATTGGAATCCAATTGATTCAGGAAAAAAGAGAGCTGGTTCAAATTCGAGGATTGAATCTGGTCCTGCACCACATGGTTCGTAATTCGATTCGTGAAACTATATAGCACGACGATCGGAATAAGCAGCAAAACCAGCAAAATCAGGATTTTGCTGAATATGTTCAATTTATAGGGCATGTGCTGATCACCTTCCACGCTTCCGCTGGACTGACTAACCTAGAACCTAACTATACGAGAGAAGCCTTTCAAAAGAAAGGCGTTCGTTCCCGCAGTATAGTCTTTCCATGATTAGCCTTTTACAGCACCTGCGGCAAGTCCGCTGACGACATAGCGTTGAGATACCAACGCGATGAGCAGGACAGGCAAAGTGATGATACATGCGGCTGCCATCAGAGCGCCCCAATTGATTTCGGAATAAGACATGAAATTAAAGACGGCAATCGGTAATGTTTTGGTTTTGTCCCCTGCCAGAATGACCGAGAACATAAAATTGTTCCACGAAAAAATAAAGGAAAGCAGCGATGACGTGATGACGCCCGGACCGGAAATCGGCAAAATAATGCGCAGAAACACTTGATGATGCGTACATCCGTCAATGAGCGCAGACTCTTCAATCTCGGTCGGCAGCGCCTCAAAGAACGAAATCATAATCCAGATAATGAACGGAAGCCCGACAAGCATATGGCTCAAAATGAGTGCTGTATACGTGTCCACCAAATGAATTTTGGAGAACAGGATAAACCAAGGAATCAGGAACGTAATTCCCGGGATAATTCTCGCAACCAGGATAAGCAGCCCTAATTTTTGAAGGTGATGCCTTGCAATCGCATACGCGGCCGGCAGGCCGAGAATCAAGGAAAGAAGCGTCGAACCAAAAGCGACAAGAAAACTGTTCCAAATAAACTTCAGGAAGTTATACTCCTTAAATACGCTAACGTAATTGTGAAAAGTAGGCTTGAAAATAAAGAGCTGCCCCGTAGACAAAATCTGCGCCTGCGTCTTGAAAGAAGCTAGCAGCATCCATATGAACGGAAAAGCAAAGACAATGAGAACTAGGAACGTGAGCAGCGTCTGGAGGATGCTTTTGCCTTTATTCTTTTTCATGACGCTCCCTCCAATCGTTTGCGCATCCAGATCATGAATAACGTTAAGCCCATCACCAGGGCGAAGAAAATGACAAGCAAGGATGAAGCCGAGCCCAGCTTAAAGTACTGAAAGCCTTGCACGTAACCGTAAAGATTGAGCGTCTCCGAAGCGAAGTTCGGTCCGCCTTGCGTAGTCGCGTAGATGATATCGAATGTCTTCAGCACGTCGATCAGACGCAGCATCGCAGCCACGATGATCGTAGGTCTTAAGAGCGGCAGTGTAATAGAGACGAATTTCCTCCAAGCGCTAGCGCCATCCACATCCGCAGCTTCATAAGGATCTGTTGGAAGCGTAGCTAATCCTGCCATGATGATGAGGGCGATCATCGGCGTCCATTCCCAGACGTCTACGATCACGAGGGACGGAATTACTTGATTCGGCGAGGCCAGCCACAGCAAAGGCTGAAGTCCCATCGCTTTGAGCATCATATTGGCTACACCAATGGTAGGCTCGTAGATCAGCATCCAAACCAGACCCATTGCGACCGGAGTCGCTACCATGGGAAGCAGGAACACGGTCTTCACCAGATTTTTCCCTCTGAATTCTCTGGAAAGCAGCAGGGCGATTGCAATGCCCAAAATCACTTCCAGCGCCAGAGCCATGATCGTAAAGTAAAACGTAGAGCCGGCTGCATGCCAGAAACGTGCATCTTTCAATAAAGCGATATAATTTCCCAAGCCAACCCACGCAGGCGGCGTTGTCGCCGACATGCTCCACTCGTAGAAGCTGATCCGAACCGTGTAGATGATTGGAAACAGCATCATGATGAGGACGAAGAAGACGGCCGGAAGCGTATAAATCCATTTTAAGTTGCGGTTAAACCAACTGTATTGCACACTGCATTCCCCCTTCCTGATGAATGAAATCCCCATATGTGATCAAAAGGGCCATATGATGACCCTTTTGATCGGAGAATTTGATATGTGTTTTATAAAGTCCACTTTCAGAACCGAGAAGGTTGGACGAAATCCGGTGAAGGAGGAACGGAGCGTAGTGATGTGCTACGTGAGTACCGGACTTCCCGGATTTCGTTCAAGATTCGAAGTCGATATAACATCCTGAATAACTTCGTTATCAAAGTGGACTATTTCGTTTTGTCTTTGTCCATGATCGTTTGCAGCGCTTGGTTGGCTTTGTCGGCAACAGGCTGGATGTTCGTTTCGCCTGTCATCAGCTTTTGTACGATTTCGCCTACTGCGTCACGAGCTTCGCCTACGCTGATGACGGTCGGACGGTCGTGGTCAACGCCGGCTTTGGAGCTTTCTTTAATAATCGGAACAAGCTCAGCCGGGAAGCCTGTTGTACCTTCCGGTTTATCCCAAACAGAAACGCGGGCGCCAGGGTTGCCTTTTTGCTGGGTTTTCAGCACGATATCTTTGCTTGTCGCCCACTTGATGAATTCCCAAGTAGCGTCTTTATTGCCCGATTTGGCGTTCATCGCCAGACCCCATGATGTGATGCTGTAAGGCTTGGATCCTGCTTTTCCGCCAGGGAATACGGCAAATCCGACTTTATCGGCAACTTGGGACTTCGCTGGGTCGGTAGCGTTCTGATAGAGTGAGTTCGCATCCGTTAAGAAAGCGACTTTCCCTTGAGCGAAAATACCGAAGGCTTGCGGCCAAGACATATTCAGTACGCCTGGAGGCGCGTAATCCTTGAGTAATGTTCCATAAGTTGTGAAAGCTTTAACCGCTTCAGGCGTATTAATGGTTGCTTTATCGCCAGTCGTGAAGTCAGCGCCTTCCGAGTATAAGAAGGAAGAAACTTGAGTTACCAGTGGTGAACGTTGTCCCCTAGCCACGAAACCGTACATTTCATTTTTCGGATCGTGCAG
Source organism: Paenibacillus sp. GCM10027628 (assembly GCF_042676385.1). Taxonomy (NCBI): domain Bacteria; kingdom Bacillati; phylum Bacillota; class Bacilli; order Caryophanales; family Paenibacillaceae; genus Paenibacillus; species Paenibacillus sp. GCM10027628. Next base: position 146,941 of record NZ_JBHTHA010000009.1, on the reverse strand, counting down.
CTTTTTCACGGCCGCTTGAAGTTCATCCAGCGTTTTTGGCACAGCGATGCCGGCTTTTTGCAGCAAATCTTTGCGGTAGTACAAAATCTCTTGCTCCGTAATAATCGGGATACCGGCCAACTTCGCATCTACCGTCGTAGAGCCGATCGCCGATTTGGCGAAGTCGTTAAAGTCGTAGTTCGCGTCTTTTTTCGTGTAGTCGTCAAGCGGTTGAACCCAACCGTTTTTGAAGAACAGCTTGCCCTCTTGCAGCGGGCGATACATGAATACGTCAGGCGTTGCAGAACCGGAAGTGAATTGTACGGTCAGCTTTTGTGTAAGCTGATCCTCGAAAAAGCTCTCGACATTCACCTTAATGCCCGTTTCTTTCTCGAAGTCTGGCAGCAATGGCTTAATCGCATCCGCCCAAGGATGGTTCGCAGTAACGAGCGAGATCGTCTTGCCTGCGAACGGTTTCGCGTTAGCGGTTGCCGCTGCGCTCGGCTTGCTTGTGTCTTGCGCTGTATTCGTGGTGCTGCCGCAGCCTGCAACCATCGTTGCGGCCATGATGACCGTTGTGCCTACGCCAACCCATTGTTTCAATGATTTCTTCATCTGATCTATGACCTCCCAAGTGCTCTGAAATGTATGTGCTTACATTACTAAGAGTACTTGATTCTTAGGGTATCTTGATATAACTAAGATTAAACATGGATAACTAGGCGTGAAGGAAATGGGTTGAATGGATAACACGAGTCATTTACGTCTCATAAATGTTTCCATATCCATTGCGAGGTGAAAGTCTATGAATGAAAATGTCATGAGAAAAGAGGATCCGTGGTTCCCAGGCCGTTGGATCGGTGGAATCACGCTGATCTTAGGTCCGACGCTGATCTTCATCGGAGTCGTCCTACGACTGCCGTTTCATTTTTTCTTCCCAGAGCAGCTGACGGCTTACAAAGATCACCCGAATCTAATAGCTGCCTCTTACAGCGCTTTTGCAGCAGGCAATGTGCTGATGTGGCCTGCCATCCTTACACTCGTAAGGATGATCAACGCCAAAAGGCCCGGGTGGGCCTTTTGGGGCGGCATGTTCGCCATCTTTGGGCTGTTTGCCCGCACGTTTCATGCCGGCATCGATCACCTGGCATTTCAGCTGGTTCGTTCGCAAGGCGTGGAGCTTGCAGCGAAAGCCGTTGCCGACTCCTACGGAGCGTTCCACATTTTCAGTACACTCAATCTTGCCATCATGCTAGGATGGATCGTCCTTGCTATAGGCGCTTACCGTTCAGGAACGCTCGGATTCATTCGGGCTATAGTATTGGGGCTAATGGCTGCACTTCCCTTGGGCGTCCTTAAAGGAACAACTTCGTTCTCAATAGCTGCTGCGATTGGGCTTTGTGTAGCCCTCGTTCCGCTTGGTATCCAGGTACTGCGCAGCGGGCCCGCGCCAAGTCTTAGGGCAACCCTGAGTTGGGTACTTCTCATAGCAGCAGGAGGATTTCTCTTCTTCTTTGTGGGTCAGCAAGGCTAATAACTTGTTAGCTTCCGAGACGATGCGCGCTCAATTACGCCAATTTCTACGGGTTTACACTTCCCAGAAAAGTAATTTTCCAAACGCCCGACACTCCTTTTGCCACATGCATCCGAAAGTCGGAGTCTCCCCGGACGCGAAAAAGGTTCCCTTTTAACGCGAAAAAACCTGCACTTACCCCAATGGGTTCGTACAGGTTATCTTCTTCTGTTTAGTCCGCACGGATCGTTATTTCGGATGCACCATCTCTTCCGGACGTACGTAACTATCGAACTGCTCAGCAGTCAAATAACCGCTGCGTAACGCAGACTCTTTCAACGTCAGCCCTTCCTTGTGAGCCTGCTTGGCGATGCTTGCCGCTTTTTCATACCCAATGTGCGGGTTAAGTGCCGTCACCAGCATAAGCGACTGCTCGAGGTTGCGCTGAATCACTTCGCGGTTCGGTTCCATGCCTACGAGGCAGTTGTCGTTGAACGAGCGCATCGCATCCGCCAGCAGCCGCACGGACTGCAGGAAGTTATGAATGATAACGGGCTTGAACACGTTCAGCTCAAAGTTGCCCTGACTCGCGGCAAAACCGATGGCCGCATCGTTGCCCATCACTTGGCAGACGACCATCGTCATCGCCTCGCTCTGGGTCGGATTGACCTTGCCCGGCATGATCGAGCTGCCGGGCTCGTTCTCCGGAATCGTGATTTCCCCAATTCCACAGCGGGGACCGCTCGCCAGCCAACGCACGTCGTTGGCGATCTTCATCAAGTTCGCCGCCAGCGCCTTCAGCGCGCCGTGCGTGTATACGATCTGATCATGGCTGGTCAGCGCATGAAATTTGTTTGCCGCCGAGACGAAGCGCGTACCCGTCTCGCGCGTGAGCGCCTCGGCGACGCGCGCGCCGAACTCGGGATGCGCGTTCAGCCCTGTGCCGACCGCGGTGCCGCCGATGGCCAGCTCACGCATCGCCTCCACGCTGGCGCGCACCATGCGCCCGGCCTGCTCCAGCATCGCCCACCAGCCGCTGATCTCCTGCCCCAGCGTCAGCGGGGTGGCGTCCTGCAGGTGGGTGCGGCCGATCTTGACGATGTCGGCATAGGCCTCCATCTTGCCGCGCATCGTCTCCTGCAGCAGCGCCAGCGCCGGCAGCAGCTCTTCCTCTACGGCGATGACGCCTGCGACATGCATCGCCGTCGGGAACGTATCGTTCGAGCTCTGCGAACGATTCACGTCATCGTTGGGATGGATGCGCTGGGAGCCATCCCCCTGGAGCAGCTCATTGCCGCGATGGGCGATGACCTCATTAACGTTCATGTTCGACTGCGTCCCGCTGCCCGTCTGCCAGACGACGAGCGGGAACTCGTCGTTCCAGCGCCCCTCCACGATCTCGTCAGCCGCCTGCATGATGGCTTCCGCCTTCTCCGGCGTCAACCCGCCAAGCTCGCGATTTACTTGTGCAGCGGCCTTTTTCAACAGCGCAAACGCTTGGATCAGCCTGAGCGGCATCCGCTCGGTGCCTATCTTGAAATTCTCGTAGCTTCGCTGTGTCTGAGCGCCCCACAACTTATCCACAGGTACTCTGATTTCCCCCATCGTGTCACGTTCCACGCGGTATCCTTGATCTTGCTCCATGGTCATATTCAGCACCTCTTTTCAGCTGAGTAAACATTCTTCTGAATTTCTGTCCCGACATAGCATTCCCATCTTATGGGGATCTATCATCGATTCTCCAGTTCGGGGAGAACGGGCTGATACCTCCTTATGGTGAACGGTAACCGGGCACAATTAACAGGAAACATACCTTTAATTATATTGAAAATATGGTTGTGGGAGAATTAGCTGGAATTTCTGGCGGTAATATCAGTTTTTATCTTGAAATCCTCGAATTACGGTTCATTTAGCGGCATTTTTTCCTTCTAAATGTGCCCGAACAGCGAATTAGAACCCATTTATAAGTAGGTTTTCCCGTTAATATCAGTTGAACCTGTTTCCTATACATAATGAACGAGGCAGCTTCTTCGACTGAAAAACAGCTACAATACTTCAGGATCGGTCAGGCGCTCCATCAGCTCACGGGTAGTCACAATCGTCGCGAACTCCTCATGGAGATTGGCAAGCGTCATTCGATGAATCTCCTCCGCCTTATGCACATACCCATCGGGACCAACACGGTCAAACGTTGCCGTCGCATCGGAGACGAGATATGCCGTGAATCCCAGATTGCCCGCCATCCGCGTTGTTGTTTCCACGCAATGATTCGTGGTTAGCCCTACGATCACGACCGTATCACAAGAGAGCTCACGCAGCCGTTGCTCTAAATCCGTGCCGATAAACGCACTGTTCACCGTTTTTTCTAACACCGTTTCCCCTGGGAGCGGCATAGCCTCCGTTTTAAACTCGAAGCCCACCGTGCCTCTAGCAAAACGTTCCCGACTAACATGCCTGACATAGATGATAGGCATCTCCCGCTTTCTCCATGACTCCAACAGGAAAGCGATCTGCCCCTCGGCCTGAGGATTATTTCTGGATCCCCATGCCGGATCCTCAAAAGCTTTCTGTACGTCGATTACAATCAATGCCATCATCCTACACTCAACTGCCTCTCATAATGGATATCGCTTATTATATCGGTCTATTCGCTCTTCTTACATGGGATGATGAAAGCGTTGACTAGTTTTTTCTTTGAAAATTCAGATATAATAGACCCATTACTTTAATATCCAAAGGACTGATCGGTATGGATGAAATCGACAAAAAAATCATCGAACATTTACAAGAAAATGCCCGGCTCAGCATGACCGAACTTGGCAAAATCATCGGCCTCACCTCACCTGCCGTCACCGAACGCGTGCGCAAACTGGAGGATGCGGGCGTGATCGTCGCTTATCGCGCTGTCGTGGCGCCGGACAAATTAGAAAAACGCGTAACCGCGTACATCCTGATGGAAACCGAACACTGCAAAAAATATGTGGAGTTCGTGAAGATCTACCCCGACGTCGTAGAGACCCATCGCATTACCGGGGCATTCAGCTATTTGACCAAAATCACGACCGCATCGGTCCTTACGCTCGAAGCGTTCATCGACGCATCAATGGCTTACGGGAAACCGACAACACTCATTGTGTTATCCTCTCCCGTTGAGCATAGACCGCTGATCCCTGAGGCTATACTTGCCTAATCGTTGGCGGCACACGCAGCGGAGGTCGATCCGGGTGAAATGTTGCCACTGAACAGCATTATGACATGGACGGCGCCAGTAGCTGTCCAAAAGGGCCTTACAGTCAGAGATATGCTGTTTGCTGCCTCTGTAGCGTCCTAAAAGGGAGTTACAACTGCGATTTCCCTTATTTTCGATCATTTACCTAGGCGTAAGAGCCCAAAAGGGTGCTACAGTATAGTTTCTCACGCCCCCGCTCTCTGTAACACCCAAATCGGACCTTACAGTAAAAACAATCCAAGGTTATTGTGGCGGGCTCCCGAGAACAGTATCAGCCAACACACACGAATATCAGGTTCCAAGATAAATCCTCATTATAAAGGAGTCTACAGCCCATGAAATCCAACCTCGACATTATCGTCCGATCCACCGAAATCGATGTGAACGGGCATGTCAATAACGCCAAATACTTGGAATACCTTGAATGGGGCCGCGAAGAATGGTACGAACAGTCTGAACTGCCCTACGATGCTTTCAGCCAAATGGGCATTCAAACCGTGACGGTCAACATCAATATCAATTATAAAAAAGAGTGCATGCAAGGCGATAAATTAACCGTCACCTGCCAGCCTGAAAAAATCGGTCGTTCCAGCTATGTACTGAAGCAGGAAATTATCAACGAGCGCGGCGAGCTCTGCGCGGACGCCCTTGTCACCAGCGTGACGATGGACAGCCGCACTCGCAAGAGCCGTGAAGTGCCTGCTGAGCTGCGGAAGCATTTTGAATGAGCGGTTGTTAAGCTAGCTATGACATAGTATCTGTGGATAACTTTTGACCGATCGTTGTCACCAGGCCGTCCATACTCACCATGTTCTTTTCCCGATGGTATTCATCCAGTCCTTGCTCGCCCTTTTGGATCGCCCATTTCTGCAGCGTTTCCCGCTCACCCTCATAAGCGTAGTACGGAACGCTGTATCCGCATGAGGTTTTGACCACATGTACGTTAACAACGATGATTTGGCGAGCTCCCGGAAGCAGTGTAAAGCGCGGAGCCAGTTCCTCCCACTCGGAGGTTCCTGGTAATATAACACGCCCCTCCCCATACAACCGAAGGATCATGGGCGGGCCCTCAAATGCAGTGAACATGAGCGTAATTCTCCCGTTTTCTTCAAGATGCGCGCTCGTTTCATTGCCGCTTCCCGTCAAATCCAAGTAAGCCACCTCGGTCGGAGATAAAATGCGCAGCACGTCGTGACCTTTCGGCGATAGATTCACATGCCCCTCCGCATCCAGCGGAGCCGAACCGACAAAGAACATATGCTGCTTCACAATAAATGCTTCATGCTCAGGGAGCATCGCTTCAAACACTTTCCCCATCGAACTCACCTCACCTTTTCACAGCTTCCATTTTCTTCTATTATGAACCGTTTCGCCTCTATTTGTGAAGTAGATGAATCCTATTCGGTTTATAGGTTTTCCCTATCGATTTCCTTATACTCCTTTCACTTGAGTCCCTTAGCTTCTATAGACGTTTAGCCGAAACCAAAGTTTCCATATAAAGTAAAATTGCGCGTATGAAATCGTCATTTTCGTGGCATACTTTGTTCGTTACATAGCTTTTCGAAAAACACAGCTATTGCTAATAAAACTCTATGGAAGAGGTGATTTCACATGTCAACAAACGAAAATAATGATGTGATCAGTCATGGCATTAACGCAGCCCAAGCGAATGCGAATGACAGCAAATCCAAAGAGCAGGTGGAACAATTGTCCTCCCAGCTAAATGAAGCTAACACTTCATCCCAAGCTGACAATTCAACGGCACAGCAATAAACAGAGCCAAAAAAAACGGCAGGAGCTTTAATGCTCTTGCCGTTTCTTTTTTACCACATAGGAAAGTTTAACTTCGTTAAAGCGCTAAAGTGCTTAACAAACTTTCCTATTGGCGATAAAAACTTCCGCTAAACGCGGTCGCTCATCTTCGAAAGGACGTCGATAGACGTTTTTCTCATAGCGAATAGGAGCCATGAACCATCCGCCCATCTTTCGAATAAATTGTAGCAAAACTAAGGGATGGATGATAAAACATGGATCAACCCGTTAGTATACAAACGTATTCGATAAAGCGAGATAAGCTCGATTTGTTATATCCCGCTGTCGTGCACTTGAATCCTTTTTCCGTTCAACACGCGATCAATACCACCATCGTTCACACAGTTAATCAAATGCTTCACGATCAAGGATATCCGCAAAATCCAATGACCGACGTAAGCGCTTATTACGAGCTCAAAACGAATGAACGCAATATCCTCAGCTTGTCTTTGGTGAACTATGCGTTTTCGGGAGGCGCTCATGGATTAACGATCCAGAAATCGTTGACGTTTAACACGGAAACAGGGAAATCCTATGCGCTGAAAGATTTATTTAAGCCAGGCAGCAACTATGTAGCCAGACTTACAGCTATTATCCAAGCACAGATTAAAGCAAGAAATATTCCTTTGCTAGTGGATTTCACCGCAATCCGCCCCGATCAGGATTACTACATCGCCGACAAAGCGCTAGTCATCTACTTCCAGGTGTATGAGCTTGCTGCCTATGTGTACGGGTTCCTTTACTTCCCGATTTCCGTGTACGACATTCAGGACATCATCGACGAAAATGGGCCGCTGGGCAAGATGCTGTATTGATCCAGCTCACGTGTTTACAAACAGACGAGAACTTGTCTGCTGAATTTGCCTTTGCGGACGACGCAGCGTTCGGCGATGCGAAATCCGGCCTTTGCCACGAGCGGATCAATCTGCTCGGTCGTGATGATCACCGCGCGCGCCGCCAGACGCCGGGCGCTCTCCAGCATCTGAAGCTGCTCGTCTTCTGGCAGCTTCGAGCAGAGGTTGTACGGCATGTCGAGGATGAGCGCGTCAAAGCGGCCCTCCAGGCTGGCCGGCGACTCCATCCCCTGCTCGCCCAGACTTCGCATGTCCGCGAGGCTCACCACATTCGGCATGCCGAAGTGGTTCAGGTTCACCCGCGCGCCGCGCACCGCCAGCGGGTTCACGTCGCAGCCGACGATGTCGATGCCCATCGACATCGCTTCCACCAGCACCGTGCCGATGCCGCAGCACGGGTCAATGACCCGCGTGCCCGCCACCTCGGGCACGGCGATGTTCACCACCGCCCGCGCTACGCGCGTACTCAGGGCGGTGGAGTAGTTCTGCGGCTTCTGCTGATGCTGAAGCCACACGGCTTCGCCGTAGCTGCAGTCGCCGAACAACCACCGGCCTCGCAGCTCCGTTACGGCGAACCACTGCTCCGGCCGTCGCATCTCGGCTTTGCCGCGGAGATGCCGGCCTATTTCGCGTTCGATCTCCCGCTGGCGGTCATAGCTGACCGCAGCCTCCGTCTCCGCGAACACAACCTTGAACGTTGCCCCGCGCACGGTCAACGTTGCCGCCATCTCGGCCAGCTCCTGCAGGCTGCCGGCCTCGAACAACACGTCCAGCCGCAGCTTCAGGAACGGGCTGCGGCTCGGCTCAATGCAACGCGCGCTCTCTACGTAGCGCGCACGGACTTCTGCGCCTAATAGCGTGCGCAGCTCTAACTCACATAAAGCCTGCTCATCTTCATGGCAGGCGTAGGTGTATATATACGTCACGATCTAACCCTCTAACTCTCTTTGTACTTACTCTCTCTAGAGCCGTGCGGCCTTCCGCTTGGCATGCTTTTGATAAGCAATCGTCCACCCAATCGTCAAAGCAATCACTCCGTACGAAATAACATGTGATAATGCCAAAAATTGAGCCGTAGACAACTGGTAAGCCAACACCACCCGCACCGCAGCTTCCAGCAGCAGCATCATTCCCCAAACCGCGGTCATGAGCCGGAACACGAATCTCGTATAGGGTTCCTCCCATTTTTGCTCATATACAGCCGCTTTCTCGTCACCGACAAAACGCTGCGCCATTTGGTAAATCAAAGGCTTGCGAAACAGAAGCGATATGAGAAACCAGCATCCAACCGCCGCCGTAACGATCGATTCCCGGACGAGCACAAGCCGCTCACTGCCGCCAAGCAGAGCAAGCCCCGCCCCCAGCACAAAAGAGCTAAGCATCAGTAGACCGAAAGTGTCTATGCTGCGCCTTTTCCAAATGTGCACGGCATTTTCCAGCAAAGGCACAAGCGTAGCGATCACAAGCGCCGTCAAACTTGGCATCACATGGCGAAGCAGCACATAGAGTACCACAGGCACAACACCATTAATGACTATCGTCATGATGATGCTTCTCAAAATCTTGGATCGCTGCGCATGGCTTACTAGCATCGACACTGGTCTCCCCCATATCTTTTTCTACTGAAGCGAACGGAAAATAAACCGAAAAATATCATCCAGCTGCAGCGCTTGCTGCGGCTCTCTGGCGATCACATTTTGCACCCTGATTCCATACGTAAACGTCATAAAAATCGCTGCTGCCTGACCTGCATCCACGGTCTGCGGAATGGCCCCGGCCTTTTGACCGATTTCAATCCAGTTGGTAGCCATACGCAAAGAGAAGTCGTATAAATCCTTCATCATCGCAGCGACCTTCGGATTGTCGTTCTGGCTGAGCAAATAGGTAAAAATTTTGTTCGAAACATCTTCCTTATCCGTGTTCGCGATCATCCCTCGCGATATGCTCTGAATAGGAGGAGCCGCATCCGGACCGACGGTCCCGGCTACGGCCGCTTGGAACTGATCATTCAGCAGCTCCGCTTTGGATTTTAAAATCAACCCGAACAATTCATCCTTGCCGGATACATAATGGTAAATAGCCCCTTTGGATAACCCTGTACGATCTATAATATCTTGAAGTGTCGTCTGACGGCACCCTTTTTCTTTGATCAGCTGTTCGGTCGTCTCCAAAATAAGTTGAAAGCTTGCGCTGCGTTGGTTTGCATCGATTGTCATGGGTGTCCCTCCTATGCAAATTGCTTCTTCTATTGTATACCAACGGTCGGTCGGGTCAAGTGTCTAATGAACCCTGCGGCGTCTGAACTCCCCGGAAGCTGCCGCCTGCATCGGTCCAGGGTAACGGAACGTTAGCATCAGCACTTTTCCCAGTAAGATACCGGCAATGGAGAACAGGAATGGCACATAGGCCTGATCTCCCGTGAGGACCACAGGAATGCCCCCAAGCTCCACAAAACCGTAACGGACCACAAAACGCAGAGGAATCGAGATCAGCCACACCGCCAAACTAGCCCATGAACCTTCCACCCACCAAGTTGAGTTATCCACATATACTCTGGCCAGACGTCCTTGTATGAGACCCACGCCTCCGCCCAGCAAAGCCCCCAGTGCCAATGAGATGGCTTCGCCCGTCTGTACATTAGCTTGAGCCGCCACATAGATCGCATAGAACAGCAGGAGCAGCGGAAGGGTGAACAGGCTTCTCTTCAGCGGTTTCGCTTTTAATTGATTGCGGATGACAAGAATCAAGATGACTGCGCAAAGAAACAAATTTGGCATAAACGTTTCACTCCTTAAGATTGGGTGTTTGGTAGTGCTGCTTGCCCGCCGGGTGTGGTTTCAGTTAGTTGCTTCACTGTTTTTTTGTAAGCCGTATACATGTAAAAACGCCATGCGAACGTGTAAATAATGAGCACGGAAATGTACAAAGCCAGCATCAATTCAATGTCAGGACGGTGTGCGGCCGTCAGGATCGGATGCGTGTGGAACACGTTATCGCGAACCAGGTAGCGTGCGTATGGGAAACCGAATAAGAAGATGTAGAACAAGATATTTTTCTTGAAAAATACTTTACCGTCCGTTTTGACTTCGAACTTCGAGGTAACGATGTAAGGAATCGCCAGCGCCAATCCTAAGCCAACTGTCCAACCCACTTGCTCTAACGTCGCTCTCGAACCTACACAGTAGAAAATCCAAGGCAGTGCGGCGAACATCAGCCAATCTCCGAACAAGAGGCGCAGGCCGCTGCCTTTGACTTCTTTGCGTGTCTGCATGAACTGCTTCAGCGTCACCCATATGATGAGCGCCCATACCCCATATCCGATTAAATCCCATTGCTGTTGTGTCATTGTTTTTCACTTCTCCTTTTTGATTTTGTTGTTCAGACCGTCGGTCGGTTTGTTTATGTCTTTATAATACAGACCGTCGGTCGGTATGTCAAGCGGTTTTCAAATAAATTTTCATCCCTTAAAAAGCCTTCTTACAAACCGGCCTCGCATAGGTCATTCAGGGGGCAATTAGCCTTCCCAGCTGGCTCGCTGCTTAAAGTCGGTTTTTCCGCCTTAACGATCCCAGTCTCGGCCCAACTGCCACGTTAAGACGGTTTTTCCGTGTTAACTCCATCCTTCACCGCTGATGTCCATGCCACTGCCTGCTTTAAGTCGGTTTTTCCGCCTTAACTACCTCAGCTCCGGCCCAACTGCCACGTTAAGACGGTTTTTCCGTGCTAAATCCACCCTTCACCGCTGATGTCCATGCCACTGCCTGCTTTAAGTCGCTTTTTCCGCCTTAACTGCCACAGTCTCGACCCAACTGCCACGTTCACCAAGAAAAAAGAAATTTCTTCGCTCTTTCAATGAATGCCCATGTGTCGAAATTTGCAGGATAATTGTCGAACTATGTCGTAAATCAACCCTAACACATTAAAATGAATCGCTACAGAAAGGACGAACGCTTTACATGACCATTTTAAGAAACCTATTGGGGGCCAAGTCACTGAAAGTGAAGATGTCGCTGCTGCTGCTGGCTGTCTCTCTGATCCCCTTGTTGGTCGCCATGTCCATCCTTACCTCGCAGTCCTCATCCGTCGTTGAGACCGAAACGAAAGAACAGCAATCCCGTATTGCCGAACTAACTGCAGGCGAGATTAATGCTTGGCTGAACGGCAAAATTGCATCCATCCAATCCGTTGTCAAAGCGCATCCCGAATTGCTGAGCGGTAAGGCTGACACCGTTCTCCCCATTTTGAAAATTATGGCTGAGAGTGACCCTGAGGTGTTCCGTTTTGCTTATATCGACCCGCAGGGCAAGTCAACGGATACGGCTGGCCAACAGCTCGACGCAAGCAACTTTGATAATTTCAAACGTGCTGTAGCCAGCAAAAAGGTAGCCGTCTCCGATATCATCAAGGAAGGCTCCAGCGGTAAAAATATTATTATCATCGATGTACCTCTCGTCGATGCCAAGGGCGATTTTCAAGGTATTGTACAGTCCTTCCTGTCACCAGAGTCAATGCTGTCGATCATTAACCGAATCAAATTCGGGGAAACAGGTTACGGCTATTTGCTTTCACCTGGCGGCACCTATCTGGTTCACCCCAAGAAAACGGGGCAAAAGCTGGAGGAATCCTCCACAGCCGAAAAAATGGATCTCTACAAAAAAACCGTTTTCGCCGATAAAAGTGGTTACATTTTATACAAAGAGCCGGACGGCACATTAAAATCGGCTGCTTTTCAAACGATCGAGGCCACTGGCTGGAAGCTTGTTCTTTCAGGGGAACAAGCGGAAATCTACCAGAAGGTGAGTAAGCTTAAGTACAATTCCGCCATCATGCTGGCGATTGCCGCTCTACTTGTCATTGGCCTGGCAATGTTCCTCACTAGGATGATGCTTCGCCCGATTATGACGATTACATCCCTTATGCAGCAAGTAGGGAAAGGCGATTTATCCGGCAGATTGAGCAATCGGGGTGAGGACGAAATCGCGTCGCTGCGGAAGAACATCAATACCATGCTCGATTCCTTCTCCGAGATGATCAGCAGGCTTTCGGAAGCGGTCTCGCATACCGCCGCCTCATCCGAGCAGCTTACTGCAATCGCAAACGAGTCTACAAGGGCCTCGGAGCATATCACCTCCTCGGTCCAGCAGGTTGTAACCGGTGCTGAAGCGAATTATCAAGCTTCGGAGCAAATCTCTACCGCGATGGGTGAAATGGCGTCCGGCGTGCAAAAAATTGCCGAATCGTCCACCCATGTATCGGAAACGGCGCAAAGCGTCGTTCAAGTAGTAGGACGCGGAAACGGCGATATCCAACAAGCGATGACTCAGATGCGAGAGGTCAGCCACGCAGTGGAGCATACGGCCGGTCTTGTACGCGGCCTGGAGGAGAAATCCGAACAAATCCGTCAAATCGCCGGCTTTATTTCGGAAATTGCCGCACAAACCAATTTACTCGCCTTGAACGCTTCCATTGAAGCGGCAAGAGCCGGCGAGCACGGCCGAGGTTTCTCGGTCGTCGCTAGCGAAGTCAAGAAGCTGGCTGAGCAGACAAGCAGCGCAACCGTGAACATCACTGCCATTATCGGCGAAACGATCGCAGCCACGAAAGAAGCCTCCGGTTCCATGCAGGGCGGACTCGCGGAGGTCGAAAAAGGCGCCGTGCTTGTCGAGACCGCCGGGCAAGCATTCCAGTCGATTCTGGCCTCGATTCAATCGGTAAACGACCAGATCCAGGAAGTGTCGGCGGCGTCCCAGGAAATATCCGCGGGTACGGAAGAGGTCGCCGCTTCCTCCCAGGAAACCGTTCTCGTTGTGAAGCATGCACTAGATAGTTTGCAGGTTATCGCCAAATCGGCCAGCGGACAGCTTCAGTCGATGGAAGAGATTAGCTCCTCTTCCGAATCGCTCAGCGTGATGGCAGTCGAGCTCCAAGAGCAGATCAATCGGTTCAAGTTGAAATAGGAACCTAACTCGTACAAGTAAAAACGCCTCGTCCGGGTCCCGGCGAGGCGTTATTATTTTACCAGTTAAAGAAACTTCTCATCCAAATCTTGCGATAACCGAAACAAATCCTCCCTAATATCGCGACAAGACCTGCTGATATGATGCAATTCTCTCCGGCCTTTTTCGATTTCGGCAATCATCCGGTCAATATCTCCGTGCGTGATCTTGCTTTCATCCATGTTGCCCACCATTTAAGCCCCCTCAATCATGATCGCAGCAGTTTCTATGTATAGGTTTCGTTATTTTGCTCACGATTGAGGGCGTTGCGGAGAGCTTCAACAAATGATTTAAAAATGCCGCATAAGTTCCTTAATAAACGTATCGGTTGTCGAGCACATAAACATGTCTTTGCGAAAAACGATGCCGACTTCTTTTTCTGGAACGGGGTCAATGAGAGAAATGCTGCGTATGCCATTTGCGCTGGCGCTTTTTACATAGGATTCCGGCAAAACGGCTCCGCCCAAATGGTTCCTGGCCATTTGCAGCAGCGAATCCAGCGTGGACATCTCCAAAACTGGCTGTATGGGGATGCCGATTTGTTCCATGCAGTCGTCGATCATTTGCCTGACATAAAATTTTTTCTGGAGCATCGCGACCGGAAGTTTATCCAGATCCCTGAGCTGGATCCCCTCGGATTCGGCAAGCGGGTGCCGGTCGGAAACAACAAGTTGGAGACGCTCGGTATACAAAGGAATGCTTTGAAGGTGCTCGTCTTCATCCGGCAGGAAAACAACACCGAGATCGAGCTGATTGCTCAGCAACTGCTCTTTGGTTTCTTCCGTGGCGAGTTCGGTGACGGACAGTTCAATTTTTGGATATTGCGCATGAAAAGCAAGTATGGTTGCAGTCAGCAGATGATTGCCGGAACAACCGATACGCAGGCGTCCGCGCTGCATGCCTCGGATCTCATTAATGGCGGCCTGCGCCTGATCGAGCTCGTGAAACATGTTCCTGCTGTGCTTGTTCAGGATCTGCCCCGCTTCGGTAACGAATACTTTCTTGCCGATTCGCTGGAAAAGCGGCGTGCCGAGCCGATGCTCCAATAGACGAATCTGCTGACTGAGGGTAGGCTGGCTAATACCAAGTTTTTCTGCCGCCTTCGTAAAATGCAATTCTTCACACACCGCCAAAAAGTACTCCAGCAAACGATGCTCCATCCCTTTTCGCCCTCTCCACCCATAGATATTAACTATGATCTTAATTGTTAATTCGCAATTGATCAATGATTATTCTTTGCATATAGTTAGAATAATCACTTTCAACTTTTTTCCAATCAGGGGGATGAATACGATGTACGGGACGATTCGGATTGAGCGCAATGAGCAAGGAAAAGCCATGCCGACAGCAGAACAAGGTCTTGGCTTTGGACGTTATTTTACCGATCATATGCTGCTGTTGGATTATGAGGAAGAGAAAGGCTGGCACGATCCCCGCATTGTTCCTTATGCTCCGATCTCCTTGGACCCGGCGGCGATGGTTTTCCATTATGGGCAGGCTGTGTTTGAGGGTTTAAAGGCTTTTTACAGTGAGAACGGCGAGATTAGGCTCTTCCGTCCGGACCAAAATGCGAAGCGGCTGAACCGTTCCAGTGAGCGGCTGCAAATGCCTCCGATCGACGAAACGTTCATCGTGGAAGCGATTCGAACCCTTGTACAGGTGGATGCGAATTGGGTGCCCCGTAAAAAAGGCGCATCGCTTTACATTCGTCCCTTCGTTATCGCGACAGAAGCGGTCCTGGGCGTGCGGAGTTCTTCAAGATACCTGTTCGTCGTCATTCTGTCGCCTGTAGAGGCTTACTATGAAGAAGGGCTTCAGCCGATCAACATTCTAGTGGAAAACCACTATGCCCGAGCGGTTCAAGGCGGTACCGGCGGCGCCAAAACTTCCGGCAATTATGCAGGAAGCCTCAAGGCGCAAGCGATTGCAAAGGAAAAAGGCTATGCGCAAGTGCTCTGGCTGGATGCCATCCAGAAAACGTATTTGGAAGAAGTGGGCAGCATGAACGTCTTTTTCCGCATTGGCGGGGAAGTGATTACTCCTGATCTGAGCGGGAGCATCCTGGCCGGGGTTACAAGAGACAGCATCATTCGATTGCTGGGCGATTGGGGAGTTCCGGTAACTGAACGGAAAATTTCGATAACGGAAATTGTTCAGGCCTACGAGGACGGCACGCTGCAGGAGGCTTTCGGCACTGGTACGGCAGCTGTCATCACTCCAATAGGCAGCTTGCTTTGGGAAGATAAGCAGATGCTCGTTCAAGGAGGCCACAGCGGGGAGCTGACCCAGAAGCTGTATGATACGATCACCGGCATTCAAAGCGGCCGTCTTGCAGATTCTCATGGTTGGATGGTCCCTTGTTAAAATATATAAATATGGTCAAAGCTACACAAAAGCCCTCGGAGACTAAGAATCCGGGGGCGTTTTTCATGCCAAGATGGAACGAGTATTGCGAAGGACCGCTTCACATTATGCGAACAAGGCTAAGAAAGAACTCGATGTGATCCGCCATGCTCTGCTCAATCGCGCTGGTGTCTTGGTCTAAATATTTGTGTAAGTTGTACTCCGTGATCATACCAAACAGCGGGTACTGATATTCAGCAGCAAGCAGCTTGGGATCGTGAGGCTTGATCATCCCCCGCTCAATCATGATGGAGAAGGCGTTCTCCAAAAAGCTTAGCGTCCTCCGAATAATATCTTCCACGAGAATCGAACGTGCCAAGGGGTCGCGATACTGCTCAATCGTGACGATGCGCCAAATGCGCGCGTTAATCGGATCATCGATATGCGCCTTGAAATTTTTGACTCCTTGGTGCAAAAATTGCTCCGCTGTCATCTGCTTCAGAGCCCCCTTCAGCATTTCCGGGGACAGCAGTATTTCTTCAATCGCTCTTCGAAAGTTGAGGAAAATGACGCTAAGCAGCTCCTCTTTACTCGCAAAGTGATTGTAAAGCGAGCTTTCCTTTATTCCTACCTCCCGCGTAATCTCGCGGATGGAGACGCCGGAGTAACCTTTGCGGGAAAAAAGATCGATCGCTGTTTCGAGAATTTTGATTTTATTCGTATTGGCGATGGGACTTGCATGTAAGTCTAAAAAAACGCTTTGCCCGTTCATACCGCGTGCTCCTTTATGGATTCGTTCCTGCGACTTCCCTCATGCTGTTGTAAAAACTTAAGCACAAGAGGATTCACAAGGTCGGGCCGCTCCAATGAAAGCCCGTGGCCTGTGCCGGCGATGATGTCGCCCTGCAAATTGGCAATAAGCTGCTTCGCCCGCTGGAGGCCTTTTTCGGGATTATACTGCACCTCGTACTCTCCGAGCAGCAGAAGTACCGGGCATTTGATAGCGCGGAGCTCGTCATCTGACATATAGCCGGCATGCAGCCTGACTTGAGGCAAACAATTTTGCAAAGCGATCACAAATTGCTCGCGAACTATTGGGTTAACCTCATTGCCCAAAGCCTTCATGTAGTCCATGAGCCGATTAATTCTCGCCCTACTTGGCAGCATCCCGGCCATCATGCAGCGAAGGAAAAAGCCCTTGCGCTGCGGCTGTATCGCTCCGCCGGGGCTAATCGAGATGAGGCTCCGGATTCGGTCAGGCAGCAGACGGCTTACAATCATCCCGACGAAAGCGCCGTAAGAGAGCCCCATGACATGTGCGCTGGCGACGCCTAACCCTTCCATCACCTGAGCAAACCAATCCGCGCATTGCTCTTTGGTATGGATGACGCCCTTTGCGACACTGCGATTCATATCGCCGATAAAATCTACAGCATATACGCGATATTGAGCGCTTAGCGACTCAATGTTATCGATCCAGCTTGTCGAGCTGAAGCCGTAGCCATGCAGCAGCACGAGCGGTTCGCCATCGGCAGGGCCTGCGACGAGAACATGGGTCTGCCCGAATGTTGTGGGCACTTGTACGCTTTCATAAGGCACCTTCCACGCCGATAAGGTGGCGTTATATGCCTGATTCAGCAGGGCTTCGCCTGCCGGTTTCCGATACAAGCTTCTCATAGAAATACCTCCGAACGCTCATTAGCCATTACACTATGACTAACGGATGTTAGTTTCTATTATACTAACGATCGTTCGTTTGTCAAACGATGTTTTACATCGCTGTGCGGGGGAGTTCCCGCGCGCCAGCGAAGAAAGGCGAACTGCAACGATGGTTTCCATCGTTGCAGGGGGAGGATCAACATCGTAGCGTAGCCGCAACGATGTTTTACATCGCTGTGCGGGGGTGTTCCCGCGCGCCAGCGTATAAAGGCGAACTGCAACGATGGTTTCCACCGTTGCAGGGGTAGGATCAACATCGTAGCGTTGCCGCAACGATGTTTTACATCGCTGGGCGGGAGAGTTCCCGCGCGCCAGCGAAAGTTGGATGTTGTCCAAGGGAGGAACGTCTGGCTCATTAGTCCCTAGACTCATTTCACACAACAAGTTCTTCATCCCGCAGTGTCGCAATGGGGTGCAGGAATTGATGGTCGAAAGGGTTTAGCGTTTGGCCTGCCTTCACTTTATGAACCCAGTCCGGATTGACCAACGCACTTGTTCCGATCGCGACCAAATCGGCATCGCCCGACATTAGGAGTCGCTCCGCTGCTTCCGGTTCGCCCAACTTGCCATTAGCAATAACGGGAAGACCGCTGTACCGTTTGGCAAGTTCAGCAAGGGTCGGTCCGCCCTCCGCGAATGCAGGGCTAAGCGCCTTGTATTCGGTTGTATGGATGTAGCTCGGCGAAGCGGCAGCCAATTGTTCGAAAATGACTTTGGCATCGGCCTCTCCTTGTGCCCACTTGTGGTGGAAATCGTTCACTTTGCCTTGCGACATGCGGACACCCACCGTGTAATCCGAACCTACGGCGGCACGAATGGCTCCCAGCACCTCCGCCACTATGCGGATGCGGCGCTCGGTAGAGCCGCCGTATTCATCCGTTCTGCGATTCGTGTAGTCCGTGATGAATTGATCCAATAAATAACCGTTTGCGGCATGCACTTCAACACCGTCAAAACCGGCTTGCTTGGCGCGGAGAGCGGCCTGGGCGAAACAATCGATCGTTTGCCGGATCTCGCCAAGCGTCATCTCTCTGGGCACCGCGAACTCGCCGCTTCCACCGTGTTCTTCCAGCATCGCCCCTACCGGCTTCACAGCTGAAGGCGCGATTGGCGTAAATCCGTCGTGCTGGACGAGCGCACCCGCGTGCATCAGCTGCGCGACGATCTTGCCTCCTTCACGATGCACCGCTTGAATAACGGGCCGCCACGCGTCAGCCTGGGCATCATTCGCAATTCCCGGCTGGTTCCCGTAACTTCGGCTGTTAACTGCATTCGGATAGATGCCTTCCGTAATGATGAGACCAAACCCGCCCTTTGCAAATCGCGTGTAATAGCGGACCATGCGGTCATTCGCCAATCCGGAAGATTCTGCGCTCGTACGGGTCATAGGCGATAGCACCGCCCGATTGGATAACTGCAGGGAACCTAATTGAAACGCTGATAAAAGATTAGGGTATTTGCTCATATTTAATGCCTCCTCAAGTTTACCGTACGTTACGCGACTCTTCATCGCTTGCTCGGTTTTTCTTGAGATGATTGTAATCCGTCAATGTTATACTGTAAAATGATTGGTATCGATGATCACATCAAAATTATTGATACCTAAGGCGGAGATCCTCATGGAGTTAACAGATCTTAAAGTGTTTATGGCAGTCATGGAGGAAGGCAGCGTATCTCGTGCGGCAGAGAGACTGGACTATGTGCAGTCGAACGTCACGACGCGGATTCGCAAGCTGGAGTCGGAGCTTGGGGTTCAACTTTTCCAAAGACATCCGAAGGGCGTAATCCCAACGGAGAAAGGGCTTGCTTTCCGCAAGTATGCTTCGGACATTCTTCATTTGACCGAGGAGGCTGTCATGGCCATGAAGGAACCGGACTATCCGAGCGGGTCGCTTGCGATCGGGGTTGTGGAGACGATAACTTCTTCGGGGCCTTTTATCCATGCGCTCTCCGAGTTTCAAAATAAATATCCCGAAGTTTCGCTATCGCTCGTGACGGGAACATCGCCCCAAAATTATGAGAAACTGCTGAACCGCCAGCTAGACGGCGCTTTCTTCACTGGAGAATTCGATCTTTCAATGCTTCAAATCGCCCATGAGATTCAGGATGAAGCAGTCCTGCTAACGGCCGGCAGCGATAATGAGCCTCAAATCCCCCCGAGCGTGGCAACTGCATCGTGGGTCGTGTTCCCGAAAGGCTGCCCATTTCGGTCTGCCATCGAAGAATGGCTTCACAGCGAGGGGGCGCCGCCAGCCAACATAATTGAGATCAGCACATTGGAAACGATGCTGAATTGCGTGCGCTCG
This sequence comes from Paenibacillus sp. GCM10027628, assembly GCF_042676385.1. Classification (NCBI taxonomy): domain Bacteria; kingdom Bacillati; phylum Bacillota; class Bacilli; order Caryophanales; family Paenibacillaceae; genus Paenibacillus; species Paenibacillus sp. GCM10027628. The sequence goes on along the minus strand of NZ_JBHTHA010000009.1, from coordinate 127,190 downwards.
GGGCTCGGTTACGCGCTTTTGCCCCAATCTGCCGTTCCCGAAGATGATAAGCGACTGGGCACCCATCCGGTTCCGGATCGGTACCGATACGCAACAACGCGGCTCGTTTACCGGAAAGAGCAGTTCCACAGCAAAGCGTTCGCCGCATTCGCGCAATGCGTCAGAGCGGCGGGAATATGACTGAGCGCTCCTTAGTCTTTCAAATGCTCGCCGCTCCCAGGAGCGTCCTCTTTTTCCACAAGCTGAGCCTCAATGTCGATCACATCCGGGCTATTGACCGCTTCTTCGCCAAAAAACTCCCGCAGCTTGTCCTTCGCTTTCCGCTTCACGTCATCATCAATACTCTTCGCTACCGCACCGAGCGCTAGGGCAAGCGCACCTAAATCATCCACGTAGCCTACAACGGGTAGAAGATCAGGAACAAGATCAAATGGCAAAATTAGATAGCCAAGCGCGCCGTAGATCTGCACCTTGGCTTTGAGCGGCGTTTTCTTGCTTTCTAGTGCATAGAACAGGAGCAAGCCTGAGTAGATGACCTTGATGCCGGCGTCTTTGGCGCCCTTTTTTAACTTGTCCCAGAAGCCGTTGTTCGAAAAATGCTTTTCATACTTGGATGCATCCATTTTCATCACTCCATTCAGGAAGTCATTTGCTTCGAGAGGTCAGTGGATTTCGCTTTACAGTGTCGTTACCAAGTAAATCGCCGCGGCCCACATAACCACCGCCGATATTTTATTCAGATAAGGAATAAGCTTGCCGTTCTTATCCTTGACCCCCACCAGGCGTCCGGCCAGCGCTAATAAGAAGAACCACATCCAAGAAACCGCTATGCAAGTTACGGTAAACGCGACTTTATCATAATCTGAGTAGCTTAATGAGCTCGTTCCGATCACACCGACCGTGTCGAGAATGGCATGCGGATTCAGGATCGAAATCATCATCGTGAACGTAATCAGCTTACCGGTATGCGTGTGCTGCGGTACTTGTTTGTTCCCTTCCGGCTTCGTTTTCCAGGACATAAACCCCATGTACAACAGAAAAACAGTACCGCCAATGACTAGAAGCGTCTTCATCCAAACAAAACTCAACACAACAACCGAGAGTCCGAGAACAGCAACTAAGATTAGAGCCGTATCGCAAAGCGATGCGGTCAGTACGATCGGGAGCACATAGATCCATTTTTCCCTAACTGCTCCCTGCGAAAACACAAAAAAATTCTGCACACCTAGTGGTATGATGAGTCCAATTGCCAGTATAAATGCATGAATAATTGCAGATAACATAATTTCTCCTTAGTTCGATTGTTCGTATTTTGGCGAGCCTTGTTTGCCTTAGCATGATCCATTTTTTTAACCCGTTCTAGTTGCTGGCCTTCGCCTACAAGCCTTTGAGCACATCAATCAATGATATTACACCGAAAATAGAAACGATAACACCCGAGAGCCGGTTAATCCATTTAAAAGCAGAGATATGGAGTCGTTCTCTAAACATGCCCACTATCAAACTTAGAACCAACCACCATAGAGCGGAACCAACAAATACGCCTGCAACTAGCGCTGTTGCCGATAAGATGCCTGTTTGCGTGCTACCAATGCCGAGCCCAGCGAAAGCCCCAAGAAAAGACATGATCGTCATGGGATTGGTGATCGTAAGCATCAATGTTGAAGCGTATGATCTGAAAAGAGTTTCACCCTGTGCTTTTGCCGGTCCCGTAGCGGGGTTAGATCGATAGGTTTGAATACCGAGATAGAGTAGGAATAAGCCCCCAACGGTCTGCAGCAACGCTTTTTGCCCAAGAAGAAAATTCGTAATAAGCGTAAGACCGAACCCCGCTATGAAACCATAAAAAGCATCCGCTGATGCCGCTCCCAAACCCGACAAAAAACCATGAAGTCTGCCATGCGCAATCGTTCTTCGTATGCAGAGAACGCCAATAGGCCCAACCGGTGCAGCGATCGAAAACCCTAGCAAAATCCCTTTCCATATAGGCATCCACATCACGAATGAATCCCCTTTCTGACACCCAGTTGCAAAAAAGGCAGGATACCTCGTTAAGGGGCAGCCTGCCTTCTCACATTATTGATTATAGTACCAAATCGCCGTCGTAAGTGGCAATTCTTTTGTACAGATCAGGACGACGATCGCGGAAAATGCCCCACTCGATGCGCTGTACTTCGAGCTGATCGAGGTCAAACTCGGCAACGAGCGTCGTTTCTTCGGTACGATTCGCTTCCACAATCTTGTTGCCCTGCGGGCCGGCAATGAAAGAGGAACCGTAGAAATCGATGCGGGAATCGTCATCCGTTTCCGTGCCGACACGGTTAGATGCGATAACCGGCATCAAGTTCGCCGCGGCGTGGCCGAGCATGCACATTTGCCAGTGATCTTTGGAGTCGATCGAGCCGTCCTGCGGCTCGGAGCCGATCGCTGTCGGGTAGAACAGCAGCTCCGCACCCATGAGTGCCATGCAGCGCGCCGCTTCCGGGTACCATTGGTCCCAACATACGCCTACGCCAATTTTCGCGTAACGGGTTTTCCAGACTTTGAACCCGGTATCGCCGGGGTTAAAATAGAACTTTTCTTCATACCCGGGACCGTCCGGGATATGGCTTTTGCGATAAAGGCCGAGCACTTCGCCGTCAGCATCGATAACCGCGAGCGAGTTGTAGCGGGCGTAGTTCTTTTTCTCATAAAAGCTGATCGGCAGAACAACTTGCAGCTCTTTGGCGATTTGGCGGAAATGATTGACTGCTTTATTATTTTCCAGCTCTGTTGCGTAGTGATAGTAGTCCGACTTCTCCTTTTGGCAGAAGTACGGCGTTTCGAACAGCTCCTGAATCAGGATAATCTGCGCGCCCTCCGCGGCCGCTTGGCGAACCAGGGACTCGGCTTTGCGGATGTTTTCTTCAATGTTGTCGGTGCAGCTCATTTGGGTGGCTGCCACTTTCACCTTTCTCACTTCAATCACCTCTTAACATTTATCGTATAAAGTAAAATTTACATCCTGATGATCCCTCGCTTGAGCGCGGATTTCTCGCCTGTAACTGCCTTTTTGGTACTTTCGGGCGCCGGCTCGCGCCGATTCTTGCCCATAGCGCCCCAAAAGGGCGCTACAGATCGAAATCCCCCGCTTGAGCGTGGATTTCTCGCCTGTAACGGCCTTTTCGGCACTTTCAAGCACAGGCTCGCGCCGATTCTGCCCGTAGCGCCCCAAAAGGGCGCTACGGATCGAAATCCCCCGCTTGAGCGTGGATTCCGAGCCTGTAACGGCCTTTTCGGCACTTTCGGGCGCCGGCTCGCGCCGATTCTTGCCCGTAGCGCCCCAAAAGGGCGCTACAGATCGAAATCCCCCACTTGAGTGTGGATTTCTCGCCTGTAACGGCCTTTTTGGCACTTTCAGGCGCAGGCTCGTGCCGATTCTTGCCCGTAGCGCCCCAAAAAGGCGCTACGGATCGAAATCCCCCGCTTGAGCGGATTTCTCCCCTGTAACGGCCTTTTCGGCACTTTCGGGCGCAGGCTCGCGCCGATTCTTGCCCATAGCGCCCCATAAGGGCGCTACAGCTCGAAATCCCCCGCTTGACTTCTCGCCTGTAACGGCCTTTTCGGCACTTTCAAGCGCAGGCTCGCGCCGATTCTTGCCCGTAGCGCCCCAAAAGGGCGCTACAGCTACAGATCGCTTACGCCCGTTTGCTTGCAGGCATTTGCTGCGTCGTGCAGTGGACGTTGCCGCCCTCTTTGATGATCGACATACCGTCGATCTTGCGGATGCGGCGATCCGGGAATGCTGCGCTCAGTACCTGCTCCGCCTTGCGATCGGTCTCTTCCGCCGTGCCGCCAAACACCGGTAAAATGATGCCGCCATTTACGAAATAAAAGTTCAAATAGCTCAGCGTCAAACGCTGTTCGCCGAAGAAAGTTTTAGGCGGCTGCTCGATTTGAATAATCTCGAAAGCTCGACCTTTGGCATCCGTTGCGCTGCGCAGAATGTCCAAATTCTCTTGCGTGATGGCATAGTTCTCGTCCGCCGGATCGTTGCAAACCTGAATGATCACCTTGCCCGGCGCTGCAAAGCAAGCGATGTTATCGACGTGACCGTCCGTTTCGTCGCCATCGAGACCTTTGTTCAGCCAGATGATTTTCTCCACGTTTACGAAGTTTTTCACATGTTCTTCGATTTGCTCGCGGCTTAGCTCAGGATTGCGGTTTGTGTTAAGCAAGCATTCTTCTGTCGTCAGAAGCGTGCCTTCTCCGTCCACATGAATGGAGCCGCCTTCCATAACCAATGGCGCGTCTAGACGCTTAACACCGTAGTGTTCGAGTACTTGCGGAGCCACTTCGTCATCCAGATTCCAAGGAGCATATTTACCGCCCCAAGCGTTGAATTTCCAGTTTACGCCGGCAATTTCTTGCTGTTCATTCAGCACAAAAGTCGGTCCGTTGTCCCTGAACCAGGCATCGTTATGCTCGATCGTCAGAAAGGTAACGTCCCCTTCTGTAAAAAGAGCCTTAACCTGCTCCGCATCTGCCGGGTTAACGATGACCGTCACCGGTTCGAATTCGGCGATCGCTTTGACCAAATCCGCATAGCCTTTCGTTACTACCGCGTGATCTTCCGGATAAACCATCGACGCTTGTACCGGCCAGGAAACGAAGGTACGCTCGTGAGTTGTCCATTCTGCTGGCATTTTATATTGTAAATCCTTTGCATTCATCTCATCCATCTCACTTTATTTATATATTTGAGGGGGCTCACGCCAATCGCTTTGCCTTTGCGAGCACCGTATTTCATCATATACTAAAAGCCGCTCAGTCTCAATGCAATTTGCGAATGTAATAACAGGCAGCCAGGCATGAAGAAAGCACCAGCTTCTGATAGTCAGAGACCGGTGCTTTCTATACGTTTATGCGCGAGCACGTTTACCTACCTAATCACTTAACAGGAAAACCTACCTCTAAATACTAGCTCCGCGGCCTGATAGTTGCATTTACATGGAATAGCTACCGCTAAAATGAATCGTTCTTCTCAATTCCAATAAAGTCGGCCTAAATTAATAGGAGAAATTCCAGCTAAATCGTTGTAACACCTTGTCGCCAAACAAATTAAAGGGAGGTTTTCCCGCTAAATGGGCGAAGGCCGTGCCATGCATGCGCATTTTCCTTATTCAGCCTGCGTTTTCTTGAGATACGCCCGCCAGGTGATGCACCATTCCTTCGGATCGTCGAAACTGGAATGGTCGATGCGGTGCACGGTGCTGCGGGTCGGCGCATTTTTCACCACTTCCGGTGTCTCGTAGGCTTCCTTCGAAATTTGCGCTAACGCGTTGATGTATTCGTCGAGGTCTTCCTTCGAGTACGACTCCGTCGGCTCCAAAGTAAACGGCTGCGGTACGATATATGGATGATGGCTGGTCCAGTAGTGGAGCCCGAAATCGCACATGCGGTGGGTCACGTCTTCGGTCGTCACGCCGGTTTCTCGAGCCATCTGCTCCCAGCTGTAGCGTACCTGCTCCAGGCGGTTACCCTTCACATACGGGGCTGATGCGCCGCGAATTTGCAAAATTTTATGATACAAATAGTTGTTGTTGAGCACGGCCGTCTGCGCCACTTCCAACAAGCCTTCGGCTCCGAGAGCACGAATCCATGCATAAGCCCTTAGTACCGTTTGTGCAACTCCATGGAAAATACGCACTTTGCCGATGCTGTTGCCACCGGTCCGTTTCAACACATACTCGCCGTTTTCATGCTCTACAATCGGACCCGGCATAAAAGGAATCAGTTCGCTCACAACGCCCAGCGCGCCTGTCGCCGGACCGCCGCACATATGAGGCGCTGCGAATGTTTTATGCAGGTTGAAGAAACACATGTCGAAACCGGCTTCTTTGGCGCGTGTCACGCCTAGCAATCCATTCGCGTTCGCCTGGTCGTAATAGCAAATGCCCCCAGCAGCGTGCACGATATCTGTGAATTCCTTGATTTTCGGATTGAAAATCCCGGTATCTTCCGGGTTAGCCACCACAAAACCAGCCGTGCGGTTGGAAACAACCTTCTTAAGCGCTTCGATATCCGGGAAACCGTCCGCGTCCGGGTAAAGAGTGATGATTTTGTATCCCTTTACCGCTGCGGTTGCCGCTTGAGACGGGTGGGAGAAGATCGTCGTGATGATTTCGTCCCGTTGATCTCCCTCACCGCGCGAATCATGATAATTGCGAACAATCGAAGCCATAGCTAACAACGCTTGCGTACCGCTGCTCGGCTGGAACGTGAATTTATCCATGCCGGAAATCTCGCGCATAGCGAGATCCAGCTTATAGAACACTTCCAGAATCCCCTGGACGCTGCTTACATCCTGCAAAGGGTGCAACTCCGTGAGCTTCGGCGTGCGGATCATCATTTCATTGATGCGCGGAATGTATTTCATCGTGCAGGTACCCTGCCCGATTTCCACGTTGAAGTCGGAACCCATCGTTTCCTGCGAAAGCCGCAAATAGTGGCGAAGTACCTTCGCCTGGCCGATCTCCGGCAGCTTAGGCCGCTCGGTTCTGCGCATAGATGCGGGAATCGATGATACACCGTCGCCTACAGCCGCGCTGACAGCCGCTTCGGCCTTTGGCACCTGAACGCCGCGTTCCCCTTCTTTATGCAACTCAAAAATGACCGGCTCATCCCATTTAGCTTGATGGAAATTTCTCACTTTGCTTTCTCTGCGAATGCGTTTCATCTGGACATCACTCCTTCTGCCGAACCTGTCACACACACGGAAATCGCGCGGGCTAACCGCTCAATCTCTTCCTGTGCATGGACTTCCGTCACGCAATATAGGGCACACTCACCAAGCTCTGGGAAGTCGGCTGATAAATCTTTACCGCCTTGCACGCCGAGCGCAAGCATCGCAAGATGAATGTCTTCGACTTTCTTCCCGGTCGCCGTGAAATCGACGACGAATTCTTTAAAGAACGGAGACTGGAAACGCACGCTGACTCCGTCAATTTCCGAGAGCAGCTTGGCCGCGTATTGTGACTTTTGCATGATAGTCTGGCCAAGCTCCTCCATGCCGTATGGCCCTAGCAATGCGAGGTAAACGCCCGCCGTGATCCCCCAAAGCGCAGTTTGCGTGCCGACGGATTCTTTTCCTTTTTCACGCAAAGCAAAGGATGTACGGTCATACGCTACGTCTCCGAAGCCATATTCGCCCTCTACGATCGTCGGCGCAATACCGAACAAACGGGATGGGTACTCCATGACGAACTTCTCTTCGTCCCGCGTCGCAATGAATCCGGCTTGACCGCCGCCATAGTTCATATGCATGCCGAGCGGCTGCAGCTCGCCGCAGACGATATCCGCGCCGTATTGGCTAGGAGGCTTAAGCACGCCAAGGGAGCTCGGATCGACGCCGACCACGCACAACGCACCTACACGATGAGCAAGGTCTGCGATCTGCTGACCTTGCGACTCGATGACGCCAAGGAAGGTTGGATTTTCAAAATAGACAGCTGCGACGTCTTCATTCAACTTGCTTTGCAGGTCGGCTAAGTCCAGCTCGCCTGTCTCGCCGGCAAAATCGACGAAGCTGTAAGATAAATCAGGTGTGATGTAGTTAGCGATGACCATCAGTTTGTCGGCATCGATGTTGCGAGGCAGCAGTACCTGCTTCCGCCCCGTGATGCGCCCCGCCATCCGTAGGGAAGTCGAAGCCGCCTGCGGCCAGTCGAAGGTCGGAACGTTGACGACGTCCATATCGATCAGCTCCGCGACCAAGCTTTGGTACTCAAACAGCGCCTGAAACCGACCGTGATCTTCGTAAGGTTCCCCCGCATACGCCGTCACGAATTCGGAACGCTGATTAATCTCATCGCACACCGCCGGGATAAAATGCGGCCAACAGCCTGCGCCGAGAAAGCTGACGACTTCTTTGGAGCTTTTGTTTTTGGCCAGCATGCCTTCCACATAGCGCTGAAGCTCGAATTCGCCCAATGCCGGCGGCAGATCCATCATGCGGTTCAATTTCAAAGAATCGGGAATAATATCGTATAAATCCTCGATACGCTGCACGCCGATTTCGTCCAGCATTTGCCGTTGAACGTCCGGTACCGTGTTTGGAATATAAGGATGTGCTTGTTTGTTATCGCTCTTGCTCATTTATCGTCACCTCCGATTAAAATGTGTATTAAGCTAATCCGCCGCCATCCACGACCAATACGCTTCCCGTCACCCACGCGGACAAGTCGCTGGCCAGGAACAGCACAGCACCTGCGATATCGCGCGGTGTTCCGAGACGCTCCAGCGGGCGACCCGATGCTGATGAAACGAGGAACGAGCCTTCCTCTTGACCGAGCTGTTTCGCTTCTTCCCGCAGCAGCGGAGTGTCCGTGTCGCCCGGGCAGACGCAGTTCACGCGGATGTTGTCCGGACCGTGATCGATTGCCATCGCCTTCGTCAAATTGACGACGCCCGCTTTGGCCGCGCAGTAAGCGGCTGCCTTGTCGCCGCCTTTAAGCCCCCAGCCGGAACCGGTGTTGACGATGCTTCCGCCGCCGCCTTGCGCCATAAACGGAATGATATATTTTGAGAGCAGGTACGCTCCCTTTAACGAGACATCGACAACAAGATCCCAGTCCTTTTCCTCCAGCTCAACGACCGTTTTCCTGCGGATGACCCCCGCGTTATTGAACAAAATATCGATGCGGCCATGGTCACGCATAATAGCTTCAGCGACACGCTTGCAATCTTCTCCCGACGTCACATTGCACTTGTAAAATGACGCCTTCCCGCCGTTTGTCACGATGGTTGAAGCTGCGGTTTGCCCTTGGGTCTCATTAATGTCCAGCAGCATGACATTCGCGCCGAACTCAGCGAGCATAGTGGCTGTCGCCAGACCGATACCCGAAGCGCCTCCCGTTACAGCCGCTACTTTTCCTGCCAAATTGAGTGCATCCCATGTTTGGTTCATTGTGTCGTCGCTCCTTTTTTCGCTAGTGCTGTTGGTGAAATCAGTTCTTTATGATAAGGCGTCAGGGCGAAGCTGAATTGGAACGGTTCAGCTTTTAACTCATACGGCGGAAGCTGAGCCGGACCGCAGCTGTTGCTGCCTAAGCCATTTTGTCTGTAATCCAGATGCAGTGTGATCGTCTCTCCTGGCACCAGCTCCGTATGGTGCTTGGCGCGTTCAAGCTCCTCCGGCGTAAACCGTAATGCCGAAAACTCAAGCTGCGGCTGACCGACCGCGAGCAGCCCGATGCCGCGAACGTTCGTAAGTGACACCCAATCGACATCCGTCCGGTTGCCGTTGTCTTGCGGATAGATGTATGGCGTGTACAGCTCATCGACGGAAGCTTGGTATAGTCCGATCAGATTCGCCCGCTTACTGTCGCTGTAGCATTCGCCGGGTCCTCTACCATACCAGTTCACGCGGTCCTGACTGCCCGGCAGCTCCATGCGGAGGCCGATTCTCGGCAGCATGCGCGGCAGTTTGCCCGGACCGACCGGCTCGCCTTTAACGTCGATGCGGACCTCTCCATCACTGGAAACCGTGTAAACATACGTGCAGCGGAAACCGTAATCATGAACAGGCGGAGCGATCCTTACAGTCGTACGGACGGTGACGGATGATGAATCGGCTTGCTCCCATTCCACTCGTTCCACCCGATGCTGCATCCGGTCGAGATGAGCTTTACGCCACTCCTCGACGATGTACATATCGTTGTCGATCGGCGCCCTCCAGAAGCTTAGCTTCGGACCTTTACCTGCCACGATCACATCCGTTCCTTCGTAGCGCCAGGTCTGGATTGTCCCCTGCAGCAAGTTGAAATTGAGCTCAAACTGCGGCCCGACAATGCTTAACCGTTGTCCATCCGCTGTGCATGTCAACGGCTCTAGGCTCGCCGCCTCACTCTGACCTTTCAAGTGCGCCCGGGGCTGCACGGCCGGCAATTGATATTGCGCCGTCGCCACTTCATGCCCTTTTTTCGCCCAGATTACGTCCTTGTTCAGGCAAAAGCTAAGCGTCAGCTGGCAGTCCCCAAACGCTGCGCCATACTGCGCCCCGTTCGCAAGCGGCAGCTTAATCTCCGCTTTACCCTGCGCCGGAATGTGCGGCAATGGCTGTGAACCGCTGTCCAGCAGCTTGCCGTCCCCGTATACGGACCAGAATAATTCAAACTCATTAAGTGAAATAAAATCGTATAAGTTCGTTATTTCAAGTAAACCTTGGCTCAGATCAACATCTGTCACCTGGACAGGTTCTATCACTTTTTTGTACTCGAGTAATCCTGGTGAAGGAGTCCTGTCAGGGAAAATTAGACCATCCAGACAGAAATTCGAGTTGTTCGGCACGTCGCCGAAATCTCCGCCGTACGCATAAAACGTCTTGCCGTTTTCGCTAACCTGCTTCAATCCGTGATCGATCCATTCCCAGACGAAGCCGCCTTGCAATCGTTTATACTTGCGGAATGTCTGTTGATACTCCGTTAAGCCACCCGGACCGTTGCCCATCGCATGCGCATATTCGCAAATGACGTGCGGCAGCTTGTAACCCTCTTCCTCGGCAATGGCGGTCAGCTTCTCGACCGAAGAATACATCGTGCTGCTGATATCGACTGCTTTCAATTCCCTGTCTTCTTCATAGTGAATGAGCCGCGTCGGATCGTTCGCCCTGCACCAATCGGCCATTGCCATGAAATTGCAGCCGAAGCCGGACTCGTTGCCGAGCGACCAGAAGAGGATGCAGGCATGATTTTTGTCCCGCTCCACCATCCGCTCCACACGGTCTACATACGCTTCCTTCCACGCCGGATCGTCGCTGATGCGGCTAATGTTGCCGAGCGGTTCAAAACCGTGCGTCTCAAGATCCGTCTCATCCATCACGTACAAGCCGTACACATCGCACAAATCGTAAAATCTCGGATCGTTCGGATAATGCGCCGTCCGCACTGCGTTGATATTATGCCGCTTCATCAGGAGCACATCCTGCAGCATCGTCTCGTAAGGCGTAATGCGCCCAAGCTCCGGGTGATGGTCGTGCCGATTTACCCCGTTCAGCATGATTGCCACGCCATTCACATAAAAGTTGCCGTCCCTCAGCTCGATCTGGCGGAACCCGATGCGCTGCGGAATGATCTCAACTTCGCGCCCGTCGGCATCGGTAAGCGTGAGCAGCAACCCGTACAGCTGAGGGTCTTCCGCGGACCAAAGTTTTGGCGCAGCCACGTCCAGGCAAAGCTCCACAACTTGCTCGGTTCCCCGGGATACCGTCACATGGCTTTCCTGAACAGCACCGATCTCGGCCACACCGTTTGCATCGAGTAATTGCGCTTTCACCTTGTAGCTGCTAGCCTCTCCGTCAAGCAAATTAGCGATGCAAGCTTTGACCGTTAACTTTCCTTGCGTATAAGCTTCGGACAAATCCGTCCGCACCGCATAATCTCGAATCTGCACGAGCGGTCTGGCAAACAAGCTCACATCGCGAAAAATGCCGCTCAGCCACCACATATCCTGATCTTCCATGTAGCTGCCGTCCGACCATTGAACGACGCGCACGGCGAGGACATTCGAACCGGTTCGCACAAATGGCGTGATGTCGAATTCGGACGGCAGCCGGCTGCCTTGACTGTAGCCGACCTCCTGCCCGTTCACCCAAAGATGAAATGCGCTATCCACGCCCTCGAAACGGAGCACGATTTGCCTGCCGTCCCAAAGCTGTGGAATATGAAAAGTTTTCCGATAGCAGCCCGTCGGATTGTCCGAAGGGACATGCGGCGGATCGACCGGGAACGGATATAACAAATCCGTATAGTGCGGTTTGCCGTAGCCTTGCAGCTGCCACATGCCCGGCACCTCTATTTTGTCCCAGCCCTCATCCTCGTAATGTTCCGTATAAAAGCCATCCGGCGCGCTCGCCGGGCTTTGCGCGTAAGCAAATTTCCAAGTCCCGTTCAACAAACGGTACCATGGTGAATGGCCTCTCTCATAAGTGAGAGCGCTTTCTCTATTCGCATAAGAATGAAAGTAGCTGCGCGCCTTCATCCTGTTTCGCTGCAGCACTTGCAAGTTCTCCCAATCGTTCGTTTCCGCCCGAAATCCGGTTGTCAACGTCCTCGCCCCCTGTCATGATGGTGATCTATCTATGATTTCGCTTTGAATTGCTGTTAGTATAAAGGGATTTGGTGTGCAAAAGAACGGAATTCTAACGCCATTTATGTGTCAAATTGTCGTTCGGTTAGACCGGTTCCGGTCCTTCAGGTGCCCTTTTGTCCGGTCGAATTCGTCCTTTTGTCCGCACGATATTGGCTTGGCGTCAGGCCTGTGCATCGCTTAAACCATTTGCTGAAATAATTCGCATCGATCATCCCCAGAAGATCGGAAATTTCGTTCACCGTAAGCCCGGTGTTCAGCAGCAGCTCATCGGCCTTCCGCAGCTTGTATTTAGCTTGAAAATCGATAAAATTCTCCCCGACGGACTTCTTAAACAACGTACTGAAATGACTCCGGCTCAGCCCGACCCGGTCCGCCAGCTCAGCAACCGACCACGAATCGGATTCTCCGGAGGTAATCAACTGCACGGCTTTGGCAATCGGCTCCGGCCATCTCCCTGAAGCAAGATCGTACAACGAGGCAGACTGCAGATCCGAATAAGATTTCCTTACTGCGTCCATCCACCCTTGCGGATCGGTAACAGGACCTGAACGCGTCCAGTTAAGCGATCCGATTCGGCTTTTCGCCTCCTGCCATGTCAGTTCGAGCGCATCGCTTCGTGCGTCATCACAAAGGAATAGCCGTTTCTCCGCTCCACACGGGATACAGATGCAGCCTTGCTCAAATACTTGCTCCCATTCCGAGTCCTGCAACCGTTCCAACTCGCCGGCAACCCCGTAAACCAAGCAGCCTGTTTTCATCCAACCCCACTCGCCGTCCAGCCACTTCCTGAGCTGCTTCCCCATCTCTTCGGCGGAATAAAAGCCACTAAGCCATGCGCCAATATAGGCGATCTGATCTTTCGCATCCACGACCGCATCATCGGCGGCTTCGCCCTGAGTCGACTGCCGTTTATGAATTTGCTCCTGGAACTGCCGCAAATACGTTTCCATTTCTTCTTCGTCCATGTCCGTCTTCAGCACATAACCCGAGGCTCCCAGCTTGATGCCCTGCTTGGCGTAAGCGAAGTCCTCATGACAACTGAGCAGCAGGACATGCGTCTGGGGCGCGGCCTCCTTCACCTTTTGCGCCAATTCCAGCCCCGTCAGCTTCGGCATCACGATATCCGTAATGACGACATCCGGCTGATGCGCCACGAACGCTTCCCAGCCTTTCAGGCCATTGGCCGCATCGGCCACGACTTCCATATCGTAACGTTCCCAAGGGATCGTCGCGCGAAGCCCTTTTCGAACGATAAGTTCATCGTCTACAATAAGCACCTTGATCGTTTGGTTTGCCACTAGTGTCGCCTCCTATGAAATCCAGACGGATTGCTAACACTATTTTATCCTTTCACAGAGCCGTCCATAAGACCCATGATCAGCTGCTTTTGAAATATGAAAATAATCGCCAGCATCGGCATAATGCTAATGACCGAGCCCGACATAATGAGATGATAAGGCGTACGGACGCCAGCCTCCAAAGCGCGGATCGCAACGGCAATCGTCAAATGCTCCGGCGAACGCAGCAATACGGTAGGCCACAGAAAGTTGTTCCACTCTTCCACGAAAAAAATAATGCCCAGCGAAGCAAAGGCAGGCAGCAGGATCGGCACAATCAGCCGGAAATACATCCGCACCTCGGAACAGCCGTCGATTCTTCCCGCTTCCAGCAGTTCATTTTCAATCGATGCACAGTACTGCCGCATGTAAAAAATTCCAAAAGCGCTTGTCAATCTCGGCAAAATGACGCCCCACAAGTTGTCGATCATTCCCAGTTTGCGGTAAATCATGAACAGCGGAATCATGGACGATTCCATCGGCACCATGAGAGATGCGAGCACCAGGCCGAACAACAGACTTTTGCCGCGAAATTGATATTTGGCAAAAGCAAATCCCGCCAGCGAGCAAAACAAAAGCGCACCAGCCGTCCCCGTCGTCGCCGTAAACAAGCTGTTCAGGATGACGTTCCCAAAATGACGCTCCGCAAAAAGTTGGGTGTAATTCTCCCAATGCAGGACGTCTGGAATCCATACCGGCGGGGTCAAAAAAATATCATTTCTCGCCTTGAGCGACGAGCTGATCATCCACGCGAACGGAAACAGGAACAAAGCCGCCAGCGCCAGAAATAACACAAACAGGAGACTCGAGAGTGCCTTTTCTTTGTTATTCAAACCATGCACCCTCCTCTCTTAATCGTTGTCGCGAAACAGCCGAAGCTGAACCACGGATAAGACCATCATCAAAATAAAGAAAAACATCGCCAGCGTCGAGGCATAACCGAAATTCAAGTTTTGGAAGCTTTCCTTGTAAATGAGCACCACGGGCGTCGTTGTCGCCTTGGCCGGTCCTCCATTCGTCAAGATGAACGGCTCAGTAAACAATGAGAATGTCCCGAGCGTCGACAAAACGGTACAAAAGGCAAGCAGCCTCTTCATCATTGGCACCGTAATGTAGAAGAACGATTGCAGTGCATTCGCGCCGTCCACCCTCGCCGCCTCGTAGAGCGATTTCGGGATATTTTGCAAGCCGCCGAGCAGTAGAATCATGTTGTACCCGGTCCAGCGGAAAATGACGAGCAAGGCAACCGATATCCGCGCCCACCAGGGCGTCTCCAGAAACGGAATCGGCGAATGGATCAGCCCTCCAGCAAGCAGCAACTGGTTGAGAACGCCTTTGCTCGTGTTAAAAATCAGCAGAAACACGAACGATACGGCGACGACCGACGTAATATTCGGAATGAAAAAGACCGTGCGGAAAAAGCCTTTCGCTTTCATCAATCCACTGCTGAGGCACACGGCAAAGATGAGCGCAAGCAGCAGCATAACAGGCACATAAAGGACGAAAATGACGGCGCTGTTAAACACGGAATTCCAGAAATCGCCGCTTTGCAGCACGTGGGCGTAATTCCTCCACCCGACGAACGTCTTCTCCGCTTGCCCTTGCCAATTCGTAAAACTCAAATAAATCGAGTAAACGAACGGCATCAGCGTAAACAGCAAAAAGCTGACTGCGAACGGAGCGACGAACGCATAAGGCGCTGTTTTGAGCTGCCATTTCCAATAGGCGTTTTGCTGCATTTTTCCTCCTCCTTATCATTTGGGGCCCCCGCAAAGTAACCGGAATATACTTCAGAGCTTGGCGTCACTTTGTGGGGCATTCTTTTTTTGGGCGCAGCAAATAGCCCCCGTCTCCCTTAGTTGTTTGTCTGGGATGTAGTATGTCTGGGAGAGAGGGCTGTTGCTGCTGAGTGATCCGCGTTAACGTAGAGTTACTTGCGGCCTGTTTTTTGCCGGAGTTGATCGGCTGTTTTCTTAAAGACGCTCTCTACGGACTTATTGTCCAAGAAGATTTCGGCAAATGCATTAATGACCATTTCATTGGCAAGCGGGTAATCCTTGGTATACACGATCGGTGCCACCTTCTTCACCGCATCCACATAGAGCTGGCGGACCGGCTGATTGTTAAAGTACGGCACTTTTTCCTGGAAAACAGGGTCGCTGTACGTCGTTTCAAGCGAAGGGAACAGCCCGCCGTCCTTCATCATTTTCAGCTGGGAGTCCTTGTTGCCGAGCATGAATTCGATGAACTTCCACGCTTCTTCCGGGTGCTTGGAATTCTTGTTAATCGCCAAGTTCGAGCCGCCATCGATAGCGCTTGCGTACTTGTCGTCCTTCGACCATTTCGGCATCGGGGCGACAGACCAGTTGCCTTTGCCGTCCGGATCGATTTGTGTCGGAAGCAGTGCATCATACCAGGAAGCGCCGACAACAGTGGCGAATTTGTTTTCTTTAAAAGAGTTGTACCAGGCGTCGCTCCACGGCTTAGCTTCAAAAACATACCCTTGGTTCACCATGTCGACGAAGTACTGGCCCATCTTGATGACTTCGGGATTGTCGAGCTGTACCGAGCCGTCTTGTCCGAAATACCAGAGCCCGTGCTGCCACAGCATTTGCCCGAAGAACGTTGCATCTGTTTTCGTCCGGGAATCGGCCATCATGGCATAGCCCGTTTTCTCCTTCAGCTGCTTTGCAAACCGCATGTAGTCGTCCCAGGTCTGCAGCTGAGCCGCGACTTCCGCAGGTTCGGAAGGCAATCCCGCCTTTTTGAACATATCGTTGCGGTAGAACATCACGACCGGACCGCTGTCCCATGGCATCGCGTACGTTTTACCGTCTTGCGTCGCGTCCGCCCATTTATAGGCGTTCATTTTGTCCTTATACGGCGCTACTTTGCTGCTGATATCAAGCAGGCCGCCGGTTTGCACCATTTGCGACAGGCGCAGCGTTTCCAGATTAACGACGTCCGGAACAGCGTCACCGGAGCTCGCGGCGATCAGGAAATTCTGATAAACGTCCGACTGCGCCAGCACGTGCAGGTCGACGTCGATATTCGGGTACTTCTCCTTGAACGCCGGCATATTCAAATCAAGCACATTCTTGGCGTCTTCCCAGATCCAGACAACAAGTTTCGTCTTCTCACCCGAATCGCCGGCGGCTTTCGGCTCCGGGCTGCTGCTGCAACCCGCCAGCACGGATGTTAGTCCTACTGTCATAGCGAGTGCCGCTAGCTTGTAACGGAGTTTTCTTTTCACTGTACATTCCCCCTGTTCTAGTTCCTTGCCTGTGTTCTCATTATAAGAGGATTGTAAGCGTTTCAAAATGGCGTTTTGTTCGCATTATCGTGTCAACTTATACGGACTTTTCGCAGCTATGTGCCATTTTGTTCGAACTGTCTGGTCTTTTGTTTGAAAGCGGTTTACTAAACCGTCGGGACTGCCTCCGTGATCGGCCAACGAATCGTAATCGTCGTCCCTTCGCCTTCTTTCGATTCGATCTTCATTCCGTACCGCTCGCCAAAATGCAGCTTGAACTTCTGATCCACGTTAAAACAGCCAAGTCCGCCCCGACTGGGCCGCGGCGCCTGTTCGTCAAGCAGCGTAGGAAGCCGCTCCGCCGGTATGCCTTCGCCATTGTCGGCAAGGACGATAACCAGATCGCTTTTCTCCTTGGCAACCGTAAGCTTGATCGTCCCTTCCCCATCCTCAAAGCCGTGGAAAAAGCAGTTCTCAAGCAGCGGCTGCAGCGTCATGCGCGGAATCAAATAGTGGCTCAAATCTTCCTCGAGCGACAATTGAAAATCAAATGCACCGCCGTAGCGCACCTCTTGTATTTTCAAATAATGTTCGACGGTACGCAGTTCCTTATGCAGGGGGACCAGCTCCTGCGTCGTGATGAGACTGCCTTCCAGCACCTTCGTCAGATGATAAATCGTCTGCCTGATCTCATCGTCCCCTTTGAGCTTGGCCTGCCATTGGATCGAGTTCAATGTGTTGAACAGCAGGTGCGGATTAATTTGATAGTGAAAAGCGCGCAGCTCGGCCTCTTTCTTCAGCTGCTCTTTCTTCGTGACCTCCTGGATGAGCGTCTGAATTTGCTCGACCATGCTGTTGAAACTGCTGCCCAACCGTCCGAGCTCATCCTCGGATTCGAGATCAATCCGCGAATGCAGCTTGCCGATGCCGACGAGTTCCATTTTATTTTTGAGCCGTTTGATCCGCTTCGTAATTTGCGAGGAAAACAGATAAGAGACCATGAGCGCAAGCAGCAGCGTACCCGCTATAACCCCAGCCGTCAACGGCTGAATGACGTTCACCGAGCGGTACACCTGCCCATAAGGCGTTCGGATCTCCACCGTCCATTTATTTGACTCCAGCGTTTTCATCCAGACCAGATCGTCGGCTTTGGCCGCTGCTGCCTGCGGGGTTTCATAAATGGATCGGCCGGACGCATCGCGGATTGAAATAAACGAATGCAGCTCCCCTTCCAGCATCCGGAACGAATCCAGCACCTTCGTCGCATCAACCTCGATGAAAATAAACCCGTTCGTGAACGACCCGAACTGGCTGCTAAGCGGGAACACGAAGCCCATCACCTGCTGCGGCAAATTCAAATTGCGGGCGATATAATAATCCGGGGCATGAAAGCCTGTCCAATATTCGCCATGCAGCCCGCTGGGGATGGATCGCCACCAGTCCGACTGGCGAAGCCGGTCGACATTGATCTGGGGGGAGCCGTAATAATAGCCCGACTGCGTGATCAGATAGATCCCCGTCGATTCCATCGTTTTATGTGCGTCGAGAAACCGCTCGAAATTTTTTTGATCTAGAAAATTCGAATAGCTGCCAGGCTCCTCTTCGTGGAGCGTATTGTTGAGCGGATCGAGCAAATAAGAATAAATATAGCGCGAGGTCATCTGCATTTGGCTGGAATAAGCGTCAAGCTGCGTTTGCAGTTGATTGATGGCGGATTGCCCGTATTGGCCGATTTGCGCATGCACGATCTGCGACGATTTGGCGTAGGACAAATAACCGAGAATGTTCAGCGGAATAATCGCGACAATCAGGAAAAATAAGAAAAGCTTCGCGCGGAGGTGTCGTTTGGGATAGTTCAACAAGGATTGCATGCGGCGGATCGCTGGATTCATTGAAAGCTCTCTCCTCATCGTGAATTCACTCGAATCATCTGGATACAGTTTAACATTTCTTATGCGATCAACAATGGCTTTGGGAATAAAACGTAACTAAACCCTTTCGTAAGCGTCATATTTTTATAAACACTAATCGATAGGAGGAAGAGGATGAAGAACTACTTGCGGGTCATCAGAAGGAAACCTGTCCCAACTTGATCCATTAAAGCCCGTCGCACGCCAACTTCAACACCTGGATATTTCACATAATCCACTTTCAGAAATCAACAGCATCGGGTTATTCAATGCCTTAACAGAGAGACAGGCATTTCCGATCCCTCTCCTTTGATAAAACTAGCTCAACTTGAATATTTGGATGCCAAAAATAAGGATGTTACTTTTGGTCGATAAATTCAATTTTACAATAACGAACGCCCCTGCCGAGCATTTGATTACGCTAACCCTTAACAAATCTACCTTAAACATTCTAAGGCCTCATAAAATTCTAAATTCAACCCATTTGGGACAGAGTGGGAATTAACCTATTACCTTTCCGAAAGTGTCTTGACACAACTAAAAGAGCCTATAAATTCACCAAGACCAAGCGACGGTTTATAACGCATACCCTGATAACATTGCTATCTTAGAAATCTTTTCAAACCGTACTTGAAAACAAAAAAGAGAAACCGACGCTTTGAGAAAGCATGGGTTTCCCTACTATCTGAGAATCCGAAAAGTACTTTTCGTCCAAATATTGAATTATGAATGCCTAGAATGAAAAGTCGATTTGGTTGGATACACCATATCTTGCATACATCGTGTAATAAGGTTTGATTTTTACTCTATAATTGCCAGAACTGTAGTTTGCTTTAGAGAATGAATTTTCTAAGATTGTTTTATCGCTGTAATTGTAGAAAGTTGCAGTTGTTATTCCCTTAATTAACCCAACATCTTTAGAAACATTTCTAGAGAATAGTAAAGACTCTGAACCACCAGATACTTTGTAATAGTCGACCTGATAGTATCTTTCGCCTAAAGAATTATCTTTCCACTGGACATTAAGCGTGTTGCTGCTCCAACTCGTTGTGATATTGGTTGCCCCGCCAGTTAAACCACCATACGTTTTTTCTACATCACTTTTATCAATAGATGTTGGAAGCACCCGGTTACAAGAATCCATGACGGTCGAGAAGGATGCGCATGCTGGCGCACCTGGTGTGTCACCGTAAGCTTCAGCCAAACCAATAGCATGTCCAAGTTCATGAGCAATCATAAAAGTCAGATCACTTCCGCTATTTTCGGAGGGTACGATTATCTCAGCGTGCAACGCGTAATTCGCGTTATGATTGCTGGGACCTGAGATCATCGCCGTTAACTTGTAACAGCCGGATCCCCCACCGCAACCACCAGCTACACTTTTGACATTGATATCCCCTTGACCGTCGCTTGCACTAGTAAATTTAAGCGGGATTATGGACCAACTTCCTATTGCGGCACTTACGTTGGAGGATATTGCAGTCGGAGTGCCTACCGATACCGTATTTCCAACTTCATGAAAGTAATTGAGATAATTGAACGGTCCTGTAGAATTACCGACAATTCCTCCTTGCAAATCAGGGTTCATGGTTGTCCAACGGTAGTGGTGAGCGGATGCAGGTGAATATACCGAAATAAAAATACTTAAAATAACCAAGAACGAAAATAGTTGTTTTTTTACCATGTAGCTCTCTCCTCAATTTTAAAGTTTGTTATTGCTGTTTATTCCACGATAATCCCCTTTAAAAAGTCAAAAGGTTCTGAATCTACAACGCTTTTATTGTTAGAAAGGTGTGACTCATAATTTCTCATAAGCACTTTACCTGAATTGGGGTTAACTACGATGTCCGAGCTGCCACGTTTTATGACTAGTCCTGGTAGGTCTTTCTGATTAAAATCTTGCGAATCATACGAAACTAGCAAGCCGTCAAGGAAGGCATCCTCAGGTAGCTGAACATCTTTTCCATTTAGTTTGATTTTTGAGCCTTTTGTTTTTTCAGGGGTCAAATAGGTAATTTTGTTGTTTTTCTCAGCCCATGCAAGCAGCTCTTTTTTATACTTATCTTTTTCTTTCTCACTCGCCGTTACTGGTGGCGGAGTGGGTTCATCGCTATCGTTTTCCTGTAAAAAAGCGGATGCAACCGAAGTGGCGGTAATAGCTATACCGCATACAAGACCTAGGATAGTTCCCTTACGAAACTTAGTAATCATAATCAAAAACTTCCATTTTGTTGTAATAGATTCCATATTATGGTATAATCAATATAGAGTATTGTCAATATTTTTTCCAATTTTAATAATTTATTACAAATAAAAGGAGGCAAGCATATGAAAAAAATGCTAATCGGTTTTATCTGCGGGACACTATTCTTCGGATCGATTCAAGCCTATGCATCTGGAGGAAAGATGATAGAGGTATACTATACAATAAAAGGCATTTTCAATAATAATCAAAAGGTCGTTTTTCCTGAGGATGCTTCCCCGTTTATTTATAATGGAACTACGTATGTTCCGCTGAGGACTGTAGCCGAAATGATGGGAAAAGAGGTCAAGTGGGATCCTGAGCATCAATATGTCATATTGAACAAACATGTAGAGGACGCTTGCGTTCCTGAGGAAGGTTCAGATCTTAAGAAAATAAGAAACATCTGTATCACAGATAAAAACGTCAAGCTGCCCGATAACACCTACGTGGACGGCACTCTTGTAAGTTTGCAGGGTAAGGAGGCCTACTTACCAGCCTTAGTAATCAAAAAAGATAAATCACACATGGTCATTAGCCCCAAAAGTGGTGTTGTCATCGATCAATTCATCGACCCCAACGATCCAAATGCTTTTGACTTTTTAAAACCCTATATCACTGGATACGACTTAGTTGACCGATAATCAAAATAAAACAATAAACTGGTGCTTACAAATGCTGTAAGGCCAGTTTGTGTTTTTTCACAATTCAATTTTGTGTATCAAATGTTATTGAGTGTAGCAGGCGCCGCGGCTACCTGCCTCCTGATCGTTGAAGTAACGTACGCCAAGGCAGTTTAACTGAAACTATCGGGACAGGGATCGTAAACAATAAGATTATTTTATTAAAGGAGCTGGAGAGGCTTGTACGAATACAATTATGTTGAAACGACATTAGGTGGACTTTTCTGTGACACATCGAGAAATGATTGATGAACATGCAAAAGTCGAATGGAGATTAGTACAGGTGTTGAACAAAAGAAAATAGATCTTGTAGAAATTGAAAAAGATTAAAGAAATTTGAAAAGGTTAGGGATAAAAAAGTGTTGGAGTAACACTGCACATAGGATCCCAGTCTCGTAATAAAATCAGAGACAACAAAGACCCGGGTCTCGCCGCCCCTGCACATCGGTTTTGCAACATGCAATTGACAGGAATTATTTAGAAGTTGTATACTACATATAATTTACAAACACATAGCTAAACGCGATGATCGGGACTAGTAAGGAGTAACTATGATCCAGAGAACTGTCGGCCGGTGCGAGACAGTGAAGAGTCTCCTGAACTCACCCATGAGCGGTAAGATCGAATCAATGTAGATCTTAACGGGTCGCCTCCGTCATCAGGTTCTAAGGTATTTGCCGCTGCGCTATTGAACGGCGAATCAAGAAGAGTGGTACCGCGAAGGTCACAACCTATCGCCTCTTTTGGAGGCGGTAGGTTTTTTTATTTTCAACGACCAAATTGAGCTAAGGCAGGTGTAAGCAGATGGAAAATGTGATTGCGTATTATTCCAGTTTTGACGAATGGGGAAGGTTGGATCGCGAACCGCTAGAGTTTACCGTGAATTGGCATTTATGAAGCAGTATTTGCCTGCAACCGGTCATGTATTGGATAATGGCGCCGGTCCTGGAAAATATGCCATGGAGCTAGCCAAACAGGGCTACAAGGTAACCCTTTCCGATCTTACTCCTAAATTAGTAGATATCGCGAAGGCTAAAGCCGAGGAGCTGTCGTTAGCGGAGCATTTTGATGGTTTTCATGTAAGGCACGCGGCTCATTTAGACAGAATTCCGGATGAAAAATATGACGCTTCCCTTATGATGGGTCCTTTGTATCATCTGCAACAAGAAGAGGAACGTATTGCGGCCGTAAAGGAATTGTTCCGGGTAACGAAGCAAGACGGCATCGTTTTTGTCGCTTTTCAAACGCGCATTCGCATGCTGTTGACCTCTTTGCAGTTTCCGCAAGCATGGAAGCCGAATGATACGATAGACGCCATCCAGCGGTTTAACGAAACAGGCGTCTTTAATCATAAGGATGCGGGACGGTTCACCGGCGCTTATTACTTCCATGTCGATCAAATCCAACCGTTCATGGAGCAGCACGGCTTTGAAACAATTGAGCTTATTGGCTCCTCTAATTTGGGCGCCGTTCTCACAAGTGATCAAAAACAATACTGGGCGGAACAAGGCGACGAAGCGTACGCGAAGCTGACTCAATTATTGATCGCGACGGCTTCAGATCCTTCTGTTCTGGGTGTTTCTTCTCATTTGTTATATATAGGTAAAAGGAAATCATTGTAATTTCAATCCTCTAGCTAAAAATCAGAGCGGGCCAAGACGGCAGAAATCATTCTGCTGCTTGACCCGCTCTTAAACAATTACGCCTTCTGGCGATGTTGAAGGTTCGTGGATTCATCAAAAATTTGTTTAAAAATGTTTTTGATCATTTCATCATCGAAAGGACCCTTGTTGTGACGGCATAGAAGCTCGAATATTTCCCTCTCTCTGCCTGGGTCATACACGTCCTGAATACCGGCGCTTCTTTTATAGGCACCAATGGATTCAACAATTCGGGCTCGTTCATTCAACAAATCCAGCAGTTTCAAATTAATTTCATCAATCTGGGCTCGAAGCCCTTTCAATTCGGTGTGATTCATGCAGTTGTCTCTCCTCGTCCCCGGTTTCATTTCTTTTTCCCTCGATATTGTCCCGTACGCAGTTCTAACAAATAAGGCTCCAGATCCGGCATTTCCTCGTCAATGGCCTGCTGTACGGCAAGTTCAATGTCGTAAGGCACGCGTACCAGCTGAATATTCAGCGCCGCGGCTAGCCTGCTTCCCTCATTCCCCTCCAGAATTGCATAGGAAGCCTGCGTCATATCGAGCGGGTTGCCTACACTACCTGTGTTGAATAAGGTGCGCCCATTCAAGTTTTGAAGATAGGCATTATGGACATCGCCATAGCCCGCCACCTCCGCCTGCAACGGCTCCATGCACAATGGCGAAGACTCGAACATGGATAAGCGGCGCTCCACAGGATCCCATGGCTGAATACGTTCGTAAACACTTCTAGGTGAAGCATGAAATAGCCTTATATATTTTCCGCTCATCCAAAATTCATAGGAAAAGGGCAATTTCTGCAGGTATGCTATTCTCTCGGCTCCCAATCTGACTTGATGCCATCTTAAAGTGGGATCCTCCGTCGGCTTGGCGATGAAATCGTCCCAGTTGCCTTGGATAACGGCATCGCAAACTTCACGCACGCGATCTACCGCCAGATCGGAATGGGGACCTTTACCCACCAGATCGCCAAGACATAGAATGCGAGAAATATGACGGTGCCGAATATCCGCCAGAACAGCATCCAGAGCAGGCATATTCCCATGAATATCTGAAATAATGGCGATTTTCTCCATTGTATCACCTGCCCTATAAGAATCTTCGAGCATAGCTCAAAGTCTCTCCTAATGATAAGAATCGTGGATCATAGCTACAGTTGTTTGGCTTGCTCGACCTACCAGAAATGGATACATCAAATAAAGCCCCGCTGCATAAAGACTTACAGCGATATAAACAGGAAGCAAATGTACGAAGTCGGTATAACCGATATGAAAATGAACGAGCAGCCCAGCCGCGAACCCTGGCAGACCGCCCCACAAAAAGGTCCACCATACCCAGCTTTCCCCCTGGTTGACACCCCATAGCGCTGATGCCGTGATCGCCACAGCTAATGAAAATAAAGCACCGCCGAAGCCAGCGCGGTCATGTGCGATCAGCGGAATCAGCCGCTCATTCCAAGCCTGAAGCTGTTCGGCCGTTAAACCGATGTAAGCTAAATCGGTCGGGACGAACACCGACGTGATGCCGATGAAAGAGATCGTCAGCCCCCCGATCGCTAAAGCAAAACCAAGCGCGACAAAGCAGCACTGCCCCCACTGCGCTCTGCGCCAAACGGGATCGTTGAACAACCCGGGCGGCTTACGTGAGGGCCGATCCTTGAGACCGCGCAGCGTTAGCAGCAGCATCGGGAGTAAAATAGCGGCAGCTAAGGCGTGAAGCGGATCGAAATAACCATAACCGAGATAGAGGAAAAAGCTGCTGAAGCCTACCGCGCATGAGGTAAGCAGCGCCGTTCGCGCCCAATGCAGTCCGACCCTTAAGCCATGACGGGCAAGCTGATTGTAAAAGATGCCGATGGCGATCATCGTCCCTGCCAGGGTGATCCGGTCATGGGACATGAAATGCAGGAGATGCGGGTTGAATTGCCCGATGACGTTGCGGCTGACGCCTAGAAACGTCTCATCATATGGCAGGAGCACACTCGTTGCCGCAATCAGCCAGGCGAGCACGCCGCCGATCATCATGCCGATGCCCAGCAGGCTCATCCAGCCCCAATTCGCCCAGAACGACGGCGTCTCGGGTACTTCCGTATTCCGAATGCGCTCATAAAGAATCGCTTCGTTCACCCGCTTGGGCAGCCCCGGCCCCGCATAGACCAGCCCGCTATGCAGCTGTAAGCTGGTCGCGCCTGCTGCCAGCAGCTCCAGCGCATCCTGCGGCTGGTGCACGCCGCCGGCCGCGACAATCGCGCTCCGCTCGCCCAGCGCCTCGCGGAGCAGACTCACCCAGCTCAGCGCAGCGCTGAGCGACTCCGCACCGCCGACGCGGATGCTGTGGCCGTCGCCCTCGCGCTCCGCGTCGCCGACAACGACACCGCCCCAGCTGCGCAGCTCGGCGGTTTCAACCAACTGCCGCAGCATCCCTTGTGGATAACTTTGCGGCAGGTAGAGCAGCAGCGGCTTCCCCGAGGCCGCTGTCAGGGCGAGCCGGCGTACCTCCGCGAGGTACGCTACGGCATCATTCGATGGCCAGCCTTCGTCGAGGCCATCGATGTAGTACCCCGCCGCGTACGGCGCGAGCTTCAGCAGCATCTCCTGCTGCTGAAGCAGCGCCTCGCGCGGCGTGCTCCCGGGCATCGGCCGCAGCCGCACGAAGTGCGGCAGGCGATGCCCGGTGCCTTTGCTCAGGCGCCGGACGATCGCGTCGACGCCGTCATTCGCATAGCCATCGGGGTACACGATGGCTTCCTGCTTTTCATCCCTGCGGATCTGCGTACTTGGGCTCTTCTCGCTGAAGCCCCCTGTCCCTTGATTCAGGACTTCGTCCGGGCCGCAAACTTCCCGTACCGTGACAGGGCCGATTTCGATGAAGCCAAAACCGAACTGAGCCAATGCCTTATGAGCCGTACCGTGCGGATCTAAACCGCCGCCAAGCCCAACCGGGCATTGGATAGACACACCTGCCAACTCGCCGGCGAGGATCGGTGACAGCTCCATGTGCCCCATTGTTTTAATGACAAAGGTACCTCCCGGAACGCGACTCAACCCGCCCATAGCATGAAGTGTGAAATCTCGCGCAGCTTTGGCCGGTAGGCGGAATAACAAAGGTCGAAATACAGAGTGATAAGACCAGTCAGGCATATGTAAATGCGCTCCTGTTCATAACCGTATTGGATTGGAAAAGTTTCTCTATAGTATACCAAAATTAGCGCTTCTTTTGCCGATTCCTTTGCGATCCATTTTAGGGTTCGGCGTTGCCGCGTGGTTGTTGGATTATATACAGCAGTCGCATGAAATTCACGGTTATTTATCAATTTGACTGGAAAACATCCAATGCTTTGAGTGAAAGCACCTTTAAAAGCCGATTACCTCCAACAATCTATTGGAGAAAATCCAACGGTTTCGTCTGTGAAGGTGGTTTTTATGAAGTTCTATTGGAGGAAATCCAATATGCGACCCTTTGGGCCCATCCCATCTTGTATCGGACGGACACAGATCGTTGCCTTTTGGTGTGATTGAAATCACACGGCCCCATTCCCGCTTTGTTTATACTGGGGGCATGAATCCAACACACGAGAGGGGAAACTTTATGTTAAACGATAAAACAATCTCGATAATCAAATCAACCGTTCCTGTTCTGGAAGTGCATGGAACTGCGATCACGAAACGTTTTTATGAACTGTTGTTCACCGGACATCCCGAGCTGCTAAATATATTCAATCACGCCAACCAAAAACAAGGCAAGCAGCAGACCGCACTAGCTAACGCCGTGTACGCGGCAGCTCAGCATATCGATCGGTTAGAGGCTATTCTGCCAGTTGTGAAACAGATTGCCCATAAACACCGGAGCCTTGGCGTAAAGGCCGAACACTACCCGATAGTCGGGCAAACGCTGCTCGCCGCTATCAAAGACGTACTCGGCGAAGCGGCGACGGATGACATTTTACAAGCATGGGCGGAAGCTTACGGCGTTATCGCGGACGCTTTTATAAGCGTGGAAGCGGACATGTATGTGCAAGCAGAGGAACAGTATGGCGGCTGGGCGGAATTCAAGCCTTTTCGAGTGGTGCGGAAAGTCCAAGAGAGCGATGTAATTACTTCTTTCTATCTTACGCCTCAAGATGGAACGGCTGTCGCCGCGTTTGAACCCGGACAGTATGTGAGCGTTAAAGTTAATATCCCTGGAGAATCTAATACGCATATCCGCCAGTATAGTCTCTCCGATGCACCTGGAAAACCGTATTATCGGATCTCCGTTAAACGCGAAGACGCCCTTGAAGCGCGGCCAGCCGGTAAAGTATCCGTATATTTGCACGATCATGTCGAAGAAGGCGGGGAACTTCTGCTCTCCGCACCTGCGGGTTCGTTCACCCTGGATCAAAAAGATGAGCGCCCAGTTGTTTTGATCAGCGGTGGGGTTGGACTAACTCCGATGATTAGTATGTTGAACACACTTGTGGCCAACCATCCGACGCGACAAGTCACGTTTATCCATGCGGCACAGAATGGGCAAATGCATGCCATGCGCGAACATGTAGAAGAGCTCGCCAGTCAGCATTCGCAGCTTTCAGTACATTGGTGCTACGAGAAACCGACGGATCGCGACAAATCGCAATTAACCTACCATAAAGAAGGCTACATCGATTTGGCTTGGCTGCAAAACGTACTGCCGACCCGAGAAGCCGCTTTCTATTTCTGCGGTCCTACCCCTTTCATGAAAGCAATCAATGAAGCGCTTCGGGTTTGGGGCGTTCCGGAGGCCGACAGGCGTTATGAGTTTTTCGGCCCTGCCGGCAGTTTGTAGGGTTAGGCGGCGTTCGCAACGGCAGCATAGTGGATTAAGCACGTTTTTCAGCGTTAACCGACTATTCCAGCGTGAGCTCCTGATTTTAACGCGGTTTTTCAGCGTTAATGTCGGGATGCTTGGGCTAATTGACTGCCTAACATGGAGTTAAGCACGTTTTTAAGCGTTAACCGTCCATTCCAGCGCGAACTCAGAGTTTTAACGCGGTTTTTCAGCGTTAATGTCAGGATGCTTGGGTTAATTGACTGCCTTGAAATGCTTTTGAACGCTTTAGTTATTGCCTTTCGCCGCCGAATCCGCCCTCAAAAGGCGATTGACCGTTTCACGGCGCAGACCGATGAACTGACCGATCTCTTCCTGCGTCAGAACGTCAGTCAATGCTTCCGGGGCGATGTAAGTTTGGAACCATCGCTGCAATTTCTTTAGTTTTTCGGCAGGAGCTACCTCGGTTAATTGGTCGATCCGTTGCTGCATCATCCGCAATTTGTCCTGCAATTGAAGAGCTATGGTTCGGCATTTGTCTGGATTCTCTTCTAGTTCCCGATACCATTCCGCTGCTGAAATCATCTCAACATCGCTGGTCACAAGCGCAACAGCGGTCCCATAGTAGGGATTGGGGCTAATGAGGGAGTGATGGGGAATCGTCTCATTCGGCACAATGATGTTAACGAGCGTTGAGTTGCCGTCTTCATGGAACCGGACGATCTTGAGCAGTCCGCTTTTCAGATGGTATAGCGGCCCCGACTCCCCTTGGCGAAACAGGGTTTCACCCTTGTGTAGAATCATATTCGTTCTCCTTGTTAAACTTCTTTATGCAATAAAAAGCGAAAGGCAGTCTATCACTGCTTTTCGCTTTCTTTGGTTTGATTTAGCCGGTGGCCGGCTTACATTTCTTTCTTAACCGCCGTCAGTTTTCCGCGCAACGGCTCCATCAACGTAGACCATCTTGCGACTATAGGCAGTTGTTCCAATTTGCCAATGAGCCAGATCGGCACCAGCAAACCTGCCAACGATGCCAGCACGGCGGCCGGCAGCGCCCAGATGGAAGCCGAATGGGCAAAGTATGGAATGAGCGATACGGACATGATCGGCGCCGCATTCCATTTGAAAAATTTAATTAATGAAATCGTGACGATCGCTGTGATAAAAAACGAAACCGCCCCGGTGCTGATGCTATAAAAAAGGCTGCCGATCGTTACGGAAACAATCGCTCCGATAATGATCCGCCCTAAATCTTTGATTTCGTCTACGCGATGCATGAATAAGAAGCTGAACGCGCCAAGCGTCGGGTAAAACACCATCTTCATTGATGGGAAGTGATAGGAAGCCCAGTAGGCGGCCATCAGGTAAGAACAAATAATAAGTGAACGCAGAAGCATCGTTGATTCCAGTCCTTTTCCATATGAATGATGTAATGCCAAGTCAACGACTGGGCTTTCCTCATTTTACAGAAGGTACAGTCCTCCGGTCAATCCTTATAAAGTTAATTTGGGTCTAGAGACACCCGCGTCGAGGCAAAAAACTTGGCAATCGCGAATGATGAAGCGCCAAGTACCGTCGAACGATCGCCTAGTTCGGAAAATTCCACATTCAGCTGTTTGCGCGGATGCGGCAGGGAACGCTTCTCCAGCAGGGTAAGCAGCGGCTGCATCAACCATTTCTCAGCTCCGGCCAATCGCCCGCCCAGAATGATGAAGTCCGGGTTGTAGCCGTTGATAATGTTCACTACGCCTACGCCCAAATAGTAGCCTAGCTGCTCGAACAGCCGGATTACTGCAGGATCTCCTTCATCCGCCTTGCGCAGCAGTGAATCCAGATCCGCAGCCACGCCGAGCTCGATCCGAGCCTGCTCCAGCAGCGCATGCTCGGAAGCATACAGCTCCCAACACCCCAAGCTGCCGCAGCGGCACTTGGGACCGTCGTGCTGGATCGAGATGTGTCCGATCTCGCCGGAAAATCCGGTCGCGCCGCGGTACAGCTCGCCCTTGATAATGATCCCGGCACCGATCCCGATGCCGATGCTGACATAGACCAGATTCGCCGTGTCCTTGCCGGCGCCGAATTGCTTTTCTCCGACTGCGCCCGCATTCGCTTCGTTGTCGATGACGACCGGGATGTCGAACTCCGCTTCCACAAGCTGCTGCAGCGGAACGTTCTCCCACCCGAGGTTCGGCGCGAACAGCAGGTTGCCGTTCTCGTCGCAAATGCCCGGCACCCCGATACCGATGCCGATAATGCCATAGACGCTGTCGGGCGCGCGGTGAATAAGCTCGCGAATGCTCGCTTTAAGGAGCCCGACGACTTGCTGGACAGAGGCATTGTCATGCTGCACTCTGTATTCTTCAACCACTTTGCCCGTGAGGTCGGTCAGCACGGCCAAGATATCATGCACGCCGAGGTCCACGCCAATGGCGTATCCGGCCGAGCCGTTGAACAGCAGCATCATCGGCTTGCGCCCGCCGCTCGATTCTCCGGCGCCGATCTCGTGAGCGAGGCTGCTTTCGATCAGCTCGTTCACGAGGCTTGACACGGTCGCCTTCGTCAGTCCTGTAATTTCCGCGATGCGTGCGCGTGAAATCGGAGAATCCGTGCGAATATGGTGCAGCACGATCGATTTATTTATTTTTTTCACCAGGTTTAAGTCGCCTGTCTGTTTCATGATGCTCCCCCACACTACTCAAAATCTAATCTATCTATACGCCGTAAGCGCCAAAAAGGGCGCTACAATCATGCATCAGCAACCCAGAAGGGCTGTAACGGCCAAAATGAACCTTATAACTTGCCATGGAGCCACTTTTCACGGCTTCCTCCACTTGTAAGCGCCAAAAAGGGTGCTACAACCACAAATTATGCACCCAGCCCAGCTGTAAAGGCCAACAAGGGCCTTACAAGCTTCGAGACGCTCATTCTGTGAAGCGGCCTGCCATCCTCGATGGTTGAAATGATTTTACCATGAATAGATTATTGTTGCACGAACTAAGTTTGTTTAATGAATTTACAAACTTTGCGAATGATGCTATGATGGCTGCATAAGCATATACTCTCCCCCACAAAGTGACGCCAAGCTCTGAAGTAAATTCCAACCGCAGCGAGTCAAAGACTCGGTCGGCGTCTAAACTCACCCGAATTACTTCGATAA
The DNA here is from genome assembly GCF_042676385.1 of Paenibacillus sp. GCM10027628. NCBI lineage: Bacteria > Bacillati > Bacillota > Bacilli > Caryophanales > Paenibacillaceae > Paenibacillus > Paenibacillus sp. GCM10027628. The sequence continues at coordinate 96,034 of NZ_JBHTHA010000009.1, read as the reverse complement.
GAGTTTATACATAACTTTGCGGGGAACCCAAATGAAAACTAGGAGGAGAATTCATGAGCTACTTCGATAACATTCAAACGATCAAGTACGAGGGCAAGCAGTCCGGCAACCCGCTATCTTTTAAATTCTACAATCCCGACCAAGTCATTCTTGGTAAAACGATGCGTGAACATCTGCGTTTTGCAATCGCTTACTGGCACTCCTTCTCCGCGAATGGCGCCGACCCGTTCGGCAGCGGAACTATGCTTCGCACTTGGGATCAATACACCGGTATGGATCTGGCCAAAGCCCGCGTCGAAGCATGCTTCGAGCTGCTCCGCATCCTCGATGTCGACTACTTCGCCTTCCATGACCGCGATATCGCGCCTGAAGGCAGCACGCTGCAGGAGACGAACCGCAACCTCGACGAGATCGTGGCGCTGATCAAAGACAACATGAAATCCAGCGGCAAAAAGCTGCTCTGGAATACAGCCAATATGTTCACGAACCCGCGCTTCGTTCACGGCGCAGCTACAACGAACAATGCCGACGTATTCGCCTACGCAGCTGCACAGGTGAAAAAGGCGCTTGAGCACGGCAAAGAACTCGGCGCCGAAAACTACGTGTTCTGGGGCGGCCGCGAAGGCTACGAAACGCTGCTCAATACCGACCTCGGCCTGGAGCTGGATAACCTCGCCCGCTTCCTGCACATGGCTGTCGATTATGCTGGGGAAATCGGCTTTAACGCCCAGTTCCTGATCGAGCCTAAGCCAAAAGAGCCATCCAAGCATCAATATGACTTCGACGCGGCAACAACGCTTTCGTTCCTGCAAAAATACGATCTGCTGCCGCACTTCAAATTAAACCTTGAAGCGAACCATGCAACGCTCGCAGGTCATACATTCGAGCACGAGCTGCGTGTAGCGCGAATTAATGGCGTACTAGGTTCTATCGATGCGAACCAAGGCGATATGCTGCTCGGCTGGGATACCGACGAGTTCCCGACGGACCTCTACGCGACGACGCTCGCGATGTACGAGATCCTGCTTAACGAAGGCGGCATCGGCCGCGGCGGCGTGAACTTTGACGCCAAAGTTCGCCGTACGTCGTTCGAACCGGTTGATGTAGTCTATGCCCACATCGCAGGCATGGATTCCTTCGCCCGCGGCTTGCAAGTGGCGGCGAAACTGATCGAAGACCGCGTTTTCGACAACATCTTGGATACGCGTTATGCGTCTTTCAAAACCGGCATCGGCGCGGACATCGTGTCCGGCAAAGCGAACTTTAAAACGCTCGAAGCTTACGCGCTGGCCAACAACAACATCGTGAACCAATCCGGCCGTCTGGAACTGATCAAGGCGACTTTGAACCAATACTTGACTAACGTATAAGGTTTCATACAATAAGGGGCTGATTCTCCGTATTATATCCACCGGAGAATCAGCCCCTTTTCTTATTTTAACCTTTCTTATTACCTACGGGTTTACGATAGAACCACACATAGAACCCTCGAGATATTAACAAAGTCGCCAATATGCTTAAGAACGTCCAGTACCATTTCCAAGAAAGGTAGTCAATCAACTGGGTGTATTTTTCGATGAAATGCTCGATGATCGTGATGCCTGCCGGGTAAGCCGCCACATATAACAATTGGATCCACGCGCTTTTCTTGGTGGGGTAATATAAATTCATATACACAGCAACGATGGGATACGCCAAAAACTCAAAGGTTAAGCTTGTCTGGTTCGATCTCAGCTCTCTTACGGGATACTCCAACCAACCATTCTGTACGACAATCAATCCCAGAAGCCAGGTAATATATTGTTGAAATAAAAACACGACTTGAGCTTCCCGTCTGCGATGCTTTGGCACCAAGAGCAAGCCGACGATACATATCGCCCATACGGTTATAAATATGATTCGCTCCAGCGTAAGTACCATATGGCAATTCTATCCTTCCCCATGAGACTTTTTGAAGAACCAATATCCATAGAATCTTGCAGCGTTTATGCCTAGAAAAAACACTAGCCCATTATAAAAGGCGTTAAAATGCACGTATTTGAATAAATTGGTGTAAGTGGCTATAGCTTGCACATAGATACAAGCTACTGCAACATAGCATGCCTGATATAAGACTTTGATGATTGGCGATTTCTCCTTGGGATAATATAAATAAAAGAGCGTTGAGCTAAGCGGATAAAGCAAATAATTATTCGTAAAGTTTATCCCTGCCGCTTTCGGAAACTCTCGGACAGGGTTTTCAAACAAACCCATTTCTACAAAAAGCACGCTTAGCGTCCAAGTGATCATTTGATTCGCTAAAAATACGAGAGCGGCCTCTCGCATTCTATCCTTGGGGATGGTAAGCGGGATCAAAATCAAACCAATTCCCCATACAATAATCAAAATAACGCGTTCGAATGTCATTGGTCATAATCCCCCCTTGGTCAGCATAATACCTCCCAATATGCCCGATTTAGCTAAAATTATCCCTCTCGAACAACGGAAAAACGCTCTGATCGCAAGGATCAAAGCGCTATCCATTACCCGGCAGCACTAGCTCCGGATTTATCTGCTACTCCCGTTTTCTTCTAACGAATATCACTAATATAACAATACCAAGCAAAACAATAAAACCAACAATATACCAAATTACTTCTGGCAACCATCCGTCGCCATAACTCATCTCTTCTTGACGAGCACTTACATCTTCGCCGAAAACGTGCGGCGCCGCACCCAGTAGCGCATAATCCGCTTTTGCATCGGCGTCTTTTAGATTACCGCTGCACAAATTAGTCTCTAGTAATCCATTTTTTCCGGTGTAAGCATAAACCAAATAAGTCTGCCTCTTGTCAAAGGAATACCCGCAGGAAGCCTCGCTTCCGTCATAACTATATATGGTTATCTGTTTATCCGTGGCGCCTTTCCACGATTTACGCACTTGAAACGTATATTCCCTGAGTTTGCCTATTTCGCCGTTTACACTTCTGCCTATGCCAATTACCTCACCTGTAAAAACAGCGTTCGATCTGTTTAATCTCTCAGCAACGCTTACTCCCGCACAGCTGCACGCAAAAGCTTTGTTCGAAGGAAATGCAAGCAGCATTTGGATAGCCATAAAAATAATAATAACTGCATATTTGCTTAGAATTCTCATTACTTCTTCATCATCCTCACACAGGATCGATTAAAAATTATGATTTCCGACCTTTATCGTGTTCACCCTTCTCATCCGCGTACTGCTCAAGCTCCTTCTCGATCTCTTCGTTAATCTGATTCATTTCTTCGGAATCTTCCTGTTCCTCTTGCTCTAATTCATGTTCAATCTCTTCGTTAGTCATATTAAAATCGTCTCGATCTACGATACCCAAATGCTCTTTTATTCTTTGCAGGTCATCATATATTTTCTTGTTTCTTTGATGTGTGCTAAACACCAGACCGAAAATAGTAGCAAGTAATAGAATTCCTCCAAATGGGCCGAGGAAAATTGAAATTAAAATAGCAACAGCGATAGCTGCTAATATGGCTATAATCGTCATTCGAGCGAGCTCCTCCAATTATTTATTTCCTTCTTTTCCCGTCTATTCTCTTTACATCTATATCCATAATTTTCATAATAATATGAATTCAACGTATTCTGCCAATGACCTCCTAGGCATAAAAAGAAGCTCAGGGTGAGGGAACAACGATGCGCTATCCTGTTAAAATACGCCTCTCATTGATAGCCAGCGGAACGTCGATCACTTATTCTCCACTTCGACTGCAATAAACCCCGATTTTGTTCAAATAAGGCACTCATGTTCCCCCGGAAACATCATTTGATGTCTTTTTCGCATATAAGGTACTATCGTTCCGTTCGGGAGACTCATTTCAAGCCAAAAGCCCCACTCACAAAAAAGTGAATGAGGCTTTGCCATCTGCCATGCAGATCTGTTGTTTTAAGATTTCGCCATCAGCGACTCCGCATACTCGGCCAAGTCGATCGATTTGCCGCCGTTCAGGCGGGATTCTTCCGCCGCAAACGCCATTAAATGGCTGCGTACGGATGCGGCCGCCGAGGTCAAGCTTTCTTGACCGCTGTATCCGCGAAGCTCGCCTCTCGTTCCCATCACTTGGATGCGCCGTTCCTGCTCGAAGGTGAAGCCGCACATGCTGAACATTGCGGTTGCTCCGCCTTCGAACTCCATATTAACGACTTGGTGGTCAACTACGTTGTTATCGCTCCGATACACGCAGCGTCCGTAATCCGTTTCGCGCAGCCCTTTCACGATCTTCTCCCTCGTCAGCTCCGGCGTGAAGTGGCGCGCCCAGCCTTTAAACTCCTCGCTTAAATAGAATTTCATCGCGGAGTAAGGGCATGTCGCTTCTACCGCGCAGTCCAGGCAGCGGTCAGTCGAACCTTCCGGGGCATTGCCGGAATGGAAATGCTTAAGCGAGCCGAAAGTAAATCCAGCATAAATGCCGATAAACGGATACCGGAATGCTGCCGGTTTATTCCCCTCAAAATAAAAATGATCGATCCAGGAAAACAAGTAATGCAATATCGCAAGCACAATTGTAACTTTTATATCTATAAACAAATAAATCCAGGCAATGAATGCGGATAAGAAAGCAAAGTAATGTAATATTCGATTATGCCTGTTCTGGTGCGCATCAAGATAGTAAGTTAAGTCACTCCGAACCCGGTTCAACACCTTAAGCCACTCCATCCTACATCTTCCTCGCATTGTCAAACCTATGTATGCCAAAATCCTTTAACGTCGAATTCAAAAGAGCTTCTCTTAACGGATGTAAGTTTGGAGTAAATCTGATTTCTATGTTCATTGCTGTGATTTTTTCAATAAGATTATCTATGGGATCTACAGCTAGAGGCTTAATCGTCCGTTCCGAAATATAGTACCCCGCCGTCTCGTCAAACAGCTGAAAACCGTTTCCCGGCAAGGAATATCGATACATCGTCGTTTCGTTAATTGCCTTATACCACCCCGACTCGACAGTGATGATTGTATCCGATTGACTCAGCCCAAAAAACTTCAATTGATCTTCTTCACTAATCCCCTCTGATTTTGAGTAGACAATTCGGGGACAATTCCTTGGGAAGTAGAAGGTAAACGCGTGTTCTTGATCAATGGCCCACACCACTGGGGGCATATTTTGTCTGTTTGCTTTGACCCTCGGTACGAATATTTCAATATTCGGTTCTTCGCTGAAATGAAGCAACCTCATCCAATTCCCCCTAAGTATACGCGTTATTCATAAATACCGAGAATTCCTCATCAAACATCGTAGGTTGGAATTCAATGATTTCATAATTCGCAACATGATTCACATAAAATGGATCGTTGCCTATGATCGAATCGACTTCCTGCCTCGTACTTAGATTCGCTAATATAACGCCTCCCGTACGCGGTATCTTTCTACCTGAGAAAATGAAATGTTTTAAAATCAATATTTTACTTTATTTGCTCTGAACCCTATAAAACATAGTAAATACATGAAGTTTGTAATACCAAACAATAGAAAAATACTTGGAGTCAGCAGCATATATAAACTATATGGAAGCCCCCAAATAAAAGCTGCTAGTATAAGACTGCTTCTTGCTAGGAATAAGCCTGACATACAAACCACAGCCGGAAGGACCAGCATGGCGAAAGTAATGACTGTGCTGCTCCTATTCATGCCTGCAGCATAAGGATTTATCCATACAAAAATAATCCAGAGAACAACTGTAAGTACGCTTGCTGCATAACCAAGTCGTTTGATGACTTTCATGCCAATCGTTTGGGTCATCAGGTTCCTTTCATCCTTTCCGCACCCAGCAAAAAACAAGGAAATATTACCCAATATTATTTTAAATTATATCTGTTTCGTTGTATACAAAGGGACCTGAAACGACGAAAAACCCAGCGGTGATCACATGATCATCGCTCGGTCTATCCAACAATTTTTGCCGGCCTGCACACTTAGCCCGTTTATTCACACACCGCAACGCCAAAGGCATAATGCTCCCAAAAGATGGACTCAATCTGCTTGGCTTCCTCCTTGGTGCAGGTAACGAGTACGACGACTTCCGTGCTTTTATGGCTCGACTTAGGGTTTTGTTTCTTTTTCTTGTGAAACACATCAATAATCATTCCTAGGGTAAACCCGACAATCGCGCCGATGATCCCCCACAGAATAGGCCCGCCTTTCAACTTAAAACCATAAGAGGAGCCCACTACCGCCAGAGCCGTTCCCAAAGCCGTACCTGCATCGAAAAGGCTCATCCCGTCTGAACGATGGATGGTATCGAATAGTTTCGGCTTTTCGGATCTGCGACGCAAAGGTATGGCGTATATATGCGCTTTAGGAATACCCGCTTCTTCCAACGCAGTAATCGCCAGCTCCAAATATATGGAATGGTCAAAAGATGAGACTACATGCATGCTTGTTCACCCTCATTTTAGACGCGGAGATTTCGGAAATGGAAACCGGGAAGGCTGATAACCCGATTCCAGCCAACGAATCTGTTCGTGGTCAAATAGCTTATTATATTCGACCGTACTCACATAGGCGTCATAAACGGCAAATCCGTAGAAAGAAGGCAAAAATAAAAGCCACCTCATCTCCACTACACTTGCGGTTCGGGCCCAATCCCCCATAAGCATACATTGAATTCCTTGAAGCAAATGTGAAAAATAGGAGAGTACGATCCAACTCGCAAGAACGAAAAAACAGTTAAGGATGCGATGCGTATATAACTGCCCCATGCCCGGCATTAGCAAAGACCAAGCGATAGATACCCACGGCGATCGTTTATCTAAGTAATTGATTTCCATACCGCCCAATTTAAAATTAGGTATGGGGGCATTTTCCCTTTTAGCCAAGATGAAATGATGATTCATATCTACAGAGGTTCGATAGCTGTCGTAAATGGAAAATAAATAGACGGGCGCATAGAGTGACATCCACTGAACATCGAGCACCTCACCAGCTCGTTCGAATTGGCCTAGAAAGGTGAACACCATCGCTTCGTTCAGATGCATTTTGGAATTGATGAACATCTCCCACCCAATGAGCATAAAGCCCCTGAAGTACTTCGCTAAGAGCAGGTAACCGAACCCCGGAAAGGCGGCCGACCACCAGGCAACAATAAGCGGGTTCCGCTGATGTATTTGCGTAGTGCCTAGTAAGCTGACAAGTGCGATGTACCGACGCGGTTTATGAACCATGCACAGCATCCTTATGAATAAGTTTCCAGTTATCCTATTATCTTCTTTCCTGAGCAGGATATGCATGCCGAGTTTGACAAAGATTTTTTAGTACTTTATAGTACTAGTATGATGAAAAAAAATAAACCCAGCAACCGCGATCTTGTTCTCCGAGTCGCTACCACCTTGTTCCTGTCAAAAGGTTATCTCGCGACCAGCATGGATGAAATCGTAACAGTGAGCAAAGTATCAAAGACGAACATTTATTATTATTTCAAAAGCAAGGACGATCTGTTGGCCGCTATCATGGATCAGCTCATACATACCTATTCGGAAATGATCCGCGATATGGCCAAACGGTCGAGTTCCACCGTGCAAGAACGCTTCCAAGCGATCCTGCATCTGTTGACCCACCAAGAGATGGAATGCTTAGGCGGTTGCCCCTTTATCACCCTCTATACACAGATGCCGCAGGAGGCTCAAACGATTCGCGAAAAGGTGGGCCAATTTTTCCGTGATCAAATTGACATCGTGGAACAATTAGTTCTTGAAGGGATTCAGAAACAAGAGTTCAAAGCCGATCTACCGGCCAGACCCACTGCACAATTCATCGTCGCGGCGATAGAAGGCGGATTATTCCTGCAGCATGCGAGCGAAGACTCTACGATGTTGGAGCAGTCTTTTCCCACTTTAGCGCTATTGCTAAAGTAATTTTTTTTACCCCAAATTAGTACTATTAAGTACTAAAAATTGATGAGAGTAGGCGAATTTGATGACACACATTTTCATGACAGGAAGCACGGGGTTTATCGGCATGTATGCATTGAAGGAGCTTGCAATTTCCCCAGCGAATCACACAATCACAGTTCTTGTACGATCCAAAGCAAAGTGGGAACAAGTATGCAGGCAGATCGGGTTGGGACGTGAGCAAGTTGCGCGCATAACCGCTGTCATCGGGGACTTGAGCGCGCCGGAGCTAGGATTGAGCGAGTCAAACCGTGCTCTGGCGCAGACGGCGGATGTCATCATTCATGCCGGGGGGCCCATGGATATTTTGCTGGGCGAAGACGAAGCGCGCACCGTTTTCTTGCAAGCAGCGGAGGAAATGCTCGGCTTGGCTGAGGAGATTCATAAGCGCAAGGGACTGCAGCATTTCATTCATCTCGTCGGGTTTAAAAGCCCTTTTAACGACGATAACATCCATTCACCGGATCCTATTATCGCCCGTCTGGAGCAGGAACCGCCTTACGAGCGAATGAAGTTCCTTGCCGATTTGCTTATTCGCCAGGGTGCAAAGCAAGCCGGCTTTCCCCTTTCCGTCGTCCATCCAAGTGTCGTCATCGGCAGCTCGGAGCACGGCGAGACCGTGCAAACCGGCGGGCTGGGCATTCTCGTAAAATCCACAGCGAGGAAAATGATGGGCATTGTCCCTGGCGGAGCTTCGCATTGGCTGCCGCTCGTTCATGTGGACCACGTCGCCTCTTTCCTAGGCGCTCTTGCCCATGAGACTCATCCCGTTGCCGGGACCTATTATTTGCTGGATGAAAAGAAGGAAAGCCCTTCTATGACGGAGTTAGTAACAGGCATTACGAAAGAGCTTCGAGTGAGCAAACCGATCGGCTCCATCTCGCCTCGTATACTTTCCAAAGTACTTGGCAGCCCCATCGGCCGGAAACTGGGGATTCCGAAGGAATCGCTGGATTTTATCGTCAAGGTGGATCAAAACTATCCCCTGGCTGCTGCTCGTGATCTCCAGCACCGATACGGTCTGGCACATGCTGTGAACGCCTCGATCATGCCGGCCACCATCGCAGATCTCGATTTTCGACTCGTACATTCGCGAGTGGATACGAACGGATATGTGCGTGGGAGAAGAGGCCCATTAGCGACGCTGGAGCGAAACGGAGCGAGTCGCGATGAGGATGGCGCATTGGGTAGCGCAAGTGACCGTATGTCCGACAGAACAAAGGATGGCTCGAGGGACAAAGAGTTGGACAATCGGATGGATCAACGGAAGAATGGCACACTAGATCAAGAGAAAAAGGGATACACGGCTGCCACTGCAGCGAGTACCATCGTCTTCGTGCATGGCACCTTAAGCGGCGCGGATTGCATGCTACCGCTAGCGGAGCAGTTCCCCGAGTCGACCGTTTGTCTGGTCGACCTCCCGGGCTTCGGACGTTCGCCCTATCACCACGGGCGGGACGTCCTGAAAGGCCATATCGACGCGCTCGTAGAGGCGATTCGTTCTTTCGACACCCCGGTTACGCTCGTGGGCCATTCGCTGGGCGGCCTGCTGGCTGCCCACGCCTACGCGCGCGTACCGGAACGGATCCACAGGCTGCATTTGCTGCAGCCTGTCCTGCACCGCGCTCCGCAGATGTACCGGAGCGCGTTCCTGACCGAGGCCGCGCTGCGCAAGCTGCGCGCGCCCGGCCTTAAGAAGCAGCTGCTCGCGCAGAGCTGCTTCACTGACATAAGTGACATACCGCAGGCGTATGTCACTTATGTCCTGCAAGAGCTGCAGTCGCCGCGCGTGCGGAAGACGACTGCGGAAACCCTCTCTGCGCTTACGCGCGCAGAGAGCTTCCGCCTTTCGCAGGACGCGCAGCTGCGAAAGGACGGGGTTTCGATCCTGTGGGGCACCCAGGATCGGGTGTACCGGCTGCCGGAGTCTGTGCGCTCCGTGCGCACGCTTGAAATTCCGGCTGCTCACAATTTCCCGCTTTCGCAGCCGGAGAAAACAGCGGAATATCTGCGGCAGCTGGGATTATAGGGCTCACCCTGGACGCTGCGTCGACTCATACTTTAACGCGGAAAAACCGTCTTAAACCAGCAGTGCTACCGCATCGGCGTCGGTTAAAACGGAAAAACCGCGTTAAAGCAAACCCTTCTTGGATATATCGGTCATATCCAAGACTTTAACACGGAAAAAACGTCTTAAACCAGCAATGCTACCGCATCTCCCGGGATTAACGCGGAAAAACCGCTTTAAAACACCAGCAACCCGAGATCCTGAACGTTTCATAAAAAAGGAGATCCGCAGCAACCGGCCACGGATCTCCTTTTCATTTATCCCACTAAGCTATAGAGCAATATTTAGCCCCTTGCCGACAGGCTGCACCGTCTCCAGAACGCGCCGGGTCATTTCTTCCCCCATCAATGAGTCAATCACCCAAGAGGACAAATCTTGTCCGGCCAAGCATCCCGCTGCCGTACTGATGTTTCCATGGTTGACAAAGCTCTCATTGACCACTTCTACGCCAAATCCGGCCAATTGATGGGCCGCAGTCGGATAGGTTGTAGCCCGCTTCCCGGTTAAAAAGCCCATAGCTCCCAACAGCAAAGCACCTGAGCACATAGAACCGATCAATTGCTTATCCGGGGAAAGCTGAAATCGGCTTAGATAAGCAGGGTCCCGGAACAAGCTTTGGACGCCTTTTCCGCTCGCGAAGAGGACGGCATCCGATGTATTGGCCTCCTCAACCTCCCCCTGCATCGGGATTCTAAGTCCCGCCATGGACACGTGCGAGGGTTCGGCTCCTACTAATTTTACTTCCCAATCGGTAATTCCTCCGACTAACCGTACTCTATTCAGCAAATCCCACGGCAGGAATACATCCAAATCGGTAAAATCGTCAAAGCAAACGATAGCTATTTTCATGAATCATCTACCCCTCTCCCTATTGTGTGGAAGCGATTCCTAATTACGAGTATACCGCATTTTACCGACGCCTCACTACTCTTTACTTGAAAAATGAAATAGACATACACCCATTCCACCCCGCGGGAATATGGTAAAGCAATGATAACTGCCAAAAAAGGAGAGAGTTTTGCTCTCCGGCCCTATACGAGGAGGATCCCCCCATGCAAATTCACGTAGTCCAGAAGGGACAAACGTTGTATCGAATTTCACAAACTTACGGTGTATCTGTGGATACAATCGCTGCAGCCAATGAAATCAAGCCAAATGAATCACTGGTCATCGGACAGGCACTGGTCATTCCGATCGTCGGCTCTTATTACTGGGTTCAGCCCGGTGAAAGTCTCTATCTCATTGCCCGTAAATTAGGCGTTGACCTGCAAACGCTCATCTCGGTTAATGGGCTTCGCCCGAATCAATCGCTTTCAGCAGGCTTTCGCCTGTATGTCCCCCCGTTTCCGCGTCCGAAGGCGGAAGTCAATGCTTACTTGGAGCCCCACGGAACGGCCGTGTCTCCCGTATTATTGGCATCGGCTAGAGAAGCAGCCCCTCACCTGACCTACTTGGCCCCTTTCAGCTTTCGCATCCAAAGGGATGGTACCTTGCAAGCTCCGCCTCTGGACGACCTCGGCTCTATAGCTTCACAGCAAGGCGTCACACTGATGATGGTTGTCACGAATTTGGAACGTAGCCAGTTCAGCGCCGAACTGGGACACATTTTTCTTACGAATGAAACGGTGCAAAACCGGTTGCTCGACACAATTAAATCTACAGCGAAGCAGTATGGGTTCCGGGATATCCATTTTGACATTGAGCATTTGTTACCCGGCGATCGCGATGCGTATAACGCTTTCCTCCGCAAAGCCGCAGGACAGCTTCATCAAGAAGGTTATCTGATGTCCACGGCGCTCGCGCCCAAAACAAGCGCCTCCCAGGTAGGCGAATGGTATACGGCCCACGACTATAAGGCACATGGCGAAATTGCTGACTTTGTCATCATTATGACCTACGAATGGGGCTACAGCGGCGGACCACCAATGGCCGTCTCTCCGATCGGGCCTGTGCGCAAAGTGCTGGAGTATGCAATCACCGAGATGCCTGCCTCCAAAATCATGATGGGGCAAAACCTGTACGGCTACGACTGGACGCTGCCCTTCGTCAAAGGCGGCCCTTTCGCCAAAGCCGTCAGTCCCCAAGAAGCCATCCGTCTGGCGCGCAGGTGGAACGCACAAATTTTATACGACCATACCGCACAAGCGCCACACTTCAATTACTGGGACGATGCCGGCAAAGAACACACCGTCTGGTTCGAGGATGCACGTTCCATTCAGGCCAAATTCCGCTTGATGAAGGAACTCGGCTTGCGCGGCATCAGCTACTGGAAGCTGGGGCTTAGTTTTCCGCAGAACTGGCTGCTGATTGAAGATAATTTCAATGTCGTAAAGAGATAAAATTTGATCGTATTAAAAAGCAAATACATGCCCTGGGCCGATGGCTTCAACGGTCTAGGGTATTCTGTTTTTCACTATTCATTTTGAGCTGTTTCAAACCGATATAAATGAAGTTCCATAATTTTCATTTTTTTGATTTGGAAGGAGTCCAACGTGGAGGTAATCAATCATGAAGTTTAGTCGCAGCAAATGGTTATCATTCGTATTTATTTTGATCTTAGCCACGCAAACATCAGTTGCAGGCATCGCCTCTGCAGCCGATGAAATTTCCAAGCTGGTGCTCAACAAGAACGAGATCGTTCTGCAAGTCGGAGATACAGCTAATTTGACGGCTACGGCCATCTATGTAAGCGGCGCAACCGAAACCGCGACGGTCAAAGCGGATTGGACTTCCGGGACGGCGGATATCGCCTCTGTTTATGCAGGTGTCGTAACCGCTAAAAAAGAAGGTAAAGCCGTTATTACGGCCACCTATATGGGGAAAACCGAAATCGTGAACGTAACCGTCACGAAAAAAGTGAAATCCCTGACGAAAGACAAGCAATCTTTGGATTTGCGTCTGGATGCAACTTACCAATTGAGCATCACAGCTTACTATGACGATGGCACTTCCGAAGATGTTACGAACAAAGCCGACTACACCATTGACGCCAGCTCCGTAGTCTCGGTAACCAACGGTTTAGTAAGAGGACAAAGTCCCGGCAGCGCCATTGTCACGATCAAATATATGAACCAAAGCCTGACACTTCCGGTCGACGTGGAAGTCGTACGTCGTATCGATGCGAAGAAGACTCAAGTTTCCCTATTAACGAACGATACGGAAAAAGTCGAGCTCATCGCGACCTACCCGGACGGCACAACTTCCGACGTATCGGAGAAAGCTGTCTGGACAACGGATAAAGACAAAGTAGCCGATGCCATTAAAGGCACCATCAAAGGCTATGGCGTGGGAAAAGCTACCTTAACCGCCAGCTATGGCACCAAAACAACGACGATAACCGTCGATGTGGACAACGCCCTCAAGCTTGATTTGAATACACAAAGTCTTTTGCTTAAAAAGGATGCTACAGGTACGCTTACGCTTACTGCTACCTATGCGGACGCTCCGACTGAAGCGGAAAAGACCAAAGACGTTTCATCCCTCGCCGACTGGTCTTCCGATGATAAGGATATTGTTGAAGTCTCGGGCGGCAAACTGATCGCTCATGCCATCGGCGAAACGATCATTACTGCAAAGTATGGCGAGAAGACGGTTAAAGCTACCGTAGATGTTGAAGTACCTCGCAGATTGGTTGTCGATGAAGATGTGGTTTCCTTGAAGACAGGAGACGAGCACACTCTTACATTACGGGCTACTTATGCCGATGGCAGCACCGAGGTTGTAACGGACCGCGCGGTGTGGACGGTCGACAATGAAACAGTTGCTTATGTAACCAAAGGGACTATAAAAACCTATAAAGCCGGAATCGCTAAAGTAACCGCGACCTACGGCGGTAAAACAACCACGACCCTCGTGGAAGTGGATATTCCAAACCTCATCAAACCGAGCAAGAAAATCGTCAATTTGCAGATTGGCGGCTCAGAGCAATTAACGCTTACAGCAGTTTATAAAGACGGACGCGAAGAGGATGTCGCAAGTAAAGCGGAGTGGACGACAAGCTCCAAAGATATCGCTGAAGTGCGCGGCGGCTACATTACAGGAATCAGTACGGGTACAGCCACGATTACAGCTAAATACGGAACGCGCACAACCGCCGTTCAAGTATCCATTGGTGTCCTGAAAAGCTTGACCATCAGCCAAGAGAAGCTGGTCATGAAAAAAGGCGATGCCGTCACGTTAACAGCAACAGCCCTTTACACCGACGAGACATCGAAAGACGCTACGGCGGATGTCATTTGGACAAGCAGCAACGCCAAAGTCGCTACGGTCGATGCCGGCAAAGTGAAGGCCGTGGCTTCAGGTGAAGCCACGCTAACGGCGCAATTGGATGCGAAAACAGTTACACTCACCGTCCAGGTGGATATGGCGAGCGATCTTACGGCAAACGTGACGAGTCTTGTTTTTGACTTAAATGAAACGAGAACGATCGTGCTCACAGCAACGGATGCGCTTGGCGCTACCCGCACTGTGACAGGCGATGCTGAATGGAAAACAAGCAGCGCCACGATCACAACCGTAGCCAAAGGGGTTGTTACGCCGGTTTCAAGAGGAAAAGCAACAATCACAGCCTCTTATGGCGGCAAAAGTGTCACCATACCCATTGAAATTGGCGTGATTCAAGCACTGGATGCTGACACTGCCTACATTTCAACCAAAAGTGGTTCAAAAACGCAAGTAAAACTGACAGCGACGTTGTCTGATGGAACGACCAAAGATGTCACAGGCTCAGCGACTTGGAAGGTATCGTCTTACAAACTCGGTACGGTGAGCGACGGGCTTTTCACCGCGACGGGCTCCGGGAAGACGACGATAACCGCGTCTTTTGGCGGCAAATCGGTTTCCATTCCTGTAGAAATTGATACTTTGAAATATTTAAAAACCGATGTGGTCAAAGTCGATCTACGCGAAGGCAGTAGTGCAGAAGTTGAAGCTTTGGCTACCTATACCGATGGATCTGAACTTGATGTGACGAAGCCCGCTCTATGGACCTCGTCCAACATTCTGGTTGCTGACGTGAAGGATGGCATCATTAAAGCGACTGGCAAAGGTTCAGCAAGAATCACTGTTTCTTATTCGAATATGAAAACAACGATTGTCGTCAATGTGACAAAATAATTAATTGGGAACCAAGGATACATAACTTCCAGAACCAAGGGAACACTATCCAATACCTACATGGTCTTAAGCAAAACCAGACACCGTGCTTGGAGGTATGGAATATGTTTCCCCGTTTTGTGAAGCTTGCCTTGGTTTCTTTTTTATCAATATCCGCTCTGCTTGCAGCTCATCACTACCACACGCATTCTCGTGTGCAGCAGGTCATTTCGGAAACGGAACGCATTGACGCTGCTAAACAAGGTTCGCCGACGTTCTTCAATACGAACCCCTTCGGCATGCCGGGAGCGGATCGGAGCGTTCGCACGCTGTCAGATTCAAGCAGTCATGCTGCTTCTTACGGTCTTACACCGCCAACGTCTTACAAAACTCTGGCCGATAACACAGCAGCGCAGCCAGCTTCCACTCGAAATTATGTGGGACTGCTTGGCTTACTGGGACTGCTCGGACTCGTCAGCCGCTCGAGGAATTCACGTGCATAATGCCTGGGCACCAACCGATTTGATCATGATAAAGGAGCGCTGTTCCGGTTCGCGGGGCAGGCTCCTTTTCTAATTAGCCATTTAAAACAAACATTTGTTTATAATATGGACAAAAGTTTATAAATGCATTAAACTGAATGTAGACTATCAGGGAAAGGAGCAGCTCATGGATCGGGAACAGCAAATCTTAGCGCTCATACGCCAAAATCCCTTCATCTCCCAACATGAAATGGCCAGCAGTATCGGCATATCCAGATCGGCCGTTGCCGGCTACATCGCTGCGCTGATGAAGAAAGGCATTATACGAGGGCGCGCTTATGTTACAGCTGACGAAAGTACGGTCATGTGCATCGGCGGCGCGAACTTGGACAGCAAGGCTAACAGCAAGCAAGCCATACGTCTTGCTTCGTCGAACCCCGTGACGGTCACAGAGTCCTGCGGCGGAGTTGCCCGCAATATTGCGGAAACGCTGGCCAACTTGTCCTGCCAAGCCGCCCTGCTCACCATTGTCGGCGACGATAAAGGCGGTCAGTGGGTGCTCGAAGAGACGAAAAAGCGCGGCGTTGACGTTAGTCAGTCGATCGTGCTGCCTAACGAGAAAACCGGTACGTATACGGCTTTGCTCGATGCGACCGGTGAGATGTTTCTTGCTTTCGCCAATATGGAAATTTACGATAAGTTCTCGGCTTTATTACTCCGGGAAAAATGGTCCCACATCGCAGCTGCCAAGCTGGTAATCGCCGATACGAATTTACCGGCTGAAACGTTGGCAGAATTGATTAAACGCTGCAGCGATGAGTCTGTCCCGCTGTTCATAGATCCTGTCTCCTCGGAAAAAGCAAAAAAACTCCCTAGGCACTTGCAGGGAGTGACGGCGCTATTTCCGAATTTGGAGGAAGCCTGCGAACTCGCCGGCATCGCCATTACTGCGGCCCCTGACCTCGTCAAGCTGGCTGAAGCCATCCGGGAGCGCGGCGTACAGCATGTCTTCATCACGCTGGGCAGCAAGGGCGTCATGTATCATGGCGAGGAAGGCAGCCAGCTCTTCCCCCCGATCCCGACGAATGTCGTGGAAGTGACGGGGGCGGGAGACGCTCTCGTCGCAGGAATCGCTTACGGCGTTCTGCACCATCAATCATATATGGAAGCTTGCACGTACGGTATCGCCGCTTCGCACATTACACTGCAAACTGCAGATTCCGTTGCCAAAGAACTCAACGAAGAAAAACTCATTCAAACGATATCCACAATAAAGGCAGTTTAAAAAGGAGACTAAACATGAACAACTACTTAACATTTACCGATGAAGTAAAAGACGCGCTAGCGGGTAATAAGCCTATTGTTGCTTTGGAAACGACGATTATTTCCCACGGGATGCCCTACCCGCAAAATATCGAAATGGCCAAAAAAGTCGAGCAAATCATCCGCGACAACGGCGCCGTTCCGGCGACTATCGGGATCATGGACGGCAAAATCAAGATCGGTTTGAACGAGCAGGAGCTCGAAGCTTTCGCCACCAATCAGAACGTGGAGAAAGTCAGCCGCCGCGACTTCCCTTACATTTTGTCTTCCGGCAAGATCGGCGCGACGACCGTAGCTGCAACTATGATCGGCGCTGCGCTCGCCGGCATCGAAGTGTTTGCCACCGGCGGTATCGGCGGTGTGCACCGTGAAGGCGAAGTGACGATGGACGTCTCCGCCGACTTGACCGAGCTCGCGCAAACGAACGTTGCCGTTGTCTGCGCCGGAGCGAAGTCCATCCTGGATATCGGACGTACGCTCGAATTCCTAGAAACTCACGGCGTGCCGGTTGTCGGCTACAAAACGAGTGAGTTCCCGTCCTTCTACGCCCGCGAAAGCGGCTATGGCGTTGACTTCCGCCTCGATGAGCCTTCCGAAGTGGCAGGCATGCTGCGGACGAAATGGGAGCTTGGCCTGAACGGCGGCGCTATTATCGCCAACCCGGTTCCAGCCGAGTCCGCCATGGACCACAAGGAGATCGAAGCCGTCATTCAGCAAGCGCTGGCTGAAGCCAAAGATCAGAACATTACCGGCAAAAAGGTAACGCCGTTCTTGCTCGCGCGGATCAAACAGCTGACCGAAGGCCGCAGCTTGGAAACGAACATCGCGCTTGTGTACCACAATGCGCAAGTCGCGGCGCAAGTCGCTGTCGCGCTTAAAAAATAAGGCAACTTCGATAGAGCCAATCGCAGCTAAGTATCAATGACATAATTAGCGGCTCAGCTCCATTGGAAAACATCCATTAAAATTCGATTTGCAACCAGTTTTTATATACATCTGTTGGATATCATCCAATTGAAATTCTCAATTCTACTCTTCGGCTTCCCTGTAAGCCGATCTAATTGGACAGAATCCAACGGAATAGTTAGTATAGCGTTGCCTGCGATCAATCTATTGGATAAATTCCAATTGAAATTGAATTTATCCTGTAGAAAAAAGAAGGAGCTGCCCCGGTCTTATCCGACCTTCGGGGCAGCTCCTTTGCCGTTTGTATTTACTCACTGACCCATACTGTCTTTTGCTCGAATGGTACCCGCTCCGCTCTAGGCGCTTGCATATCCGGATAACCGATATAGATGAAACCGACCATCTCCTCTTTCCCTTGGAGATTGAATGTCTCCCGCATCTTCGGATGGTAAGCCGGGGCACCGGAGCGCCAAACTGCGCCTAACCCTAAAGCATGAGCGGTTAGCAGCATATTTTGAACAGCAGCATGCACGGCTGCGTACTCTTCAATTTCAGGTACGACCGGGTGCTGCGCTGACGGCGACACCGCTACCGCGATGACAACGGGCGCGCGGAACGCTTTTTTCTCTTGAGCGCTTTTTCGCTGCTCCAGCTCCTCTTCCGGGATCGCTCCCGCCTCGGCTGCTGCGACTTCCGCATAAGCGCGCCCCAGCAGCTTGCGGCCGTCTCCCGTCATCACCCAGAAGCGCCACGGCTCCGTATGGCAATGATTCGGAGCCCACACGCCAGCTTCCAGTATTTCCTCAATCAATGCTCGGTCCACAGCATCCACTTTGACTTTCCCTATGCTGCGCCGATGGCGAATCGCTTCTTTCACATCCATGAATCAGCCACTCCTTTTTTTCCACATCAACAAGTTCCTCTATCTAGTTCTATTGTGCACGAGGAATCTGCCTTTCGCAACAAACATACATCACGATTCTTGCACATTCGATTACACGAGTTTGAAATGCAATGCCGAACTCTGCCAGCTGAAGCAGCCAAAAAGGGCCTTTCAGGCTTTGAGAACGACCTTTTGCTCGTTCGTTCGACCCGTAGCGCCCTTTTGGGGCGTTACAAAACTGCACGGCCGAACTCGGCCGGCTGTAGCGCCCAAAAAGGGCCTTTCAGGCCTTGAGAACGGCCCTTTGCTCGTTCGGTCGACCCGTAGCACCCTTTTGGGGCGTTACAAAACTGCAATGCCGAACTCGGCCGGCTGTAGCGCCCAAAAAGGGCCTTTCAGGCGTTAAGTAACGGCCCTTTGCTCGTTCGTTCGACCCGTAGCGCGCCTATTAGCTCGGCTTGAAAAACAAAAAGGATCCCAACGAATTTGTTCGCGGAATCCTTTTTCTATATGTAGACTTGAAATTACTTATCTTTTTTTGCGTGTGAACCGTCGCAGTTTCCTTGAGCATCTTGAGTGTTGCCGCATGCACATTTACCCATGGTGTCAGCCTCCTTCGTTCGAATGTGGTGTTGAACTGATTATACGCATTTTACTAACATTTGTAAAGTGAATAAATTTAAGTTAGTAAATGATGATAATAATCATTCTCACTATTTGTTAGTCGGTGAGGTTAATTATCATTCTCATTATCGCTATGAATCTAGCGCAATCACCTTTGTCGCTCATCTGGCGAGATTGCCAACAATTTGACAATGACGCTCCCCATCATGCAAAGTATAGTTATAGCTACAAAACAACTTGCACGATGAAAGCTAGCTAGATCCATTTTATGATTCTATCATTTAACTTCCAGGAGGTATTATGAAGCCTAACAAACTTACGACACTCGCTATTGCTGCTGTCGCATTTTCCATGTTCTCTTCGGCCGCTTTAGCCAATCCCGCAACTGCCGCTGCAGCTACCAAGTCCTCTGCTGACTTTACAGACTTGACCGGCATCGACGCGAGTTTGAAAGCCAAGATTGATGCTATGATTTCGGCCGGCATTTTTGAAGGTGTTTCCGATAACTCATTCGGCATCACACAAAACATGACTAGAGCTCAATTCGCCAAAGTAGCCACTCTGATCTATGGGATTCCAATTGACTCTACTGTGAAAGTTTCCAGCTTCTCTGATGTTCAAGCCGCTGATTCGACAAACGGCTGGGCGATTCCTTATATTGAAGCCGCGAAAAAAGCCGGCCTGATCGATGGCGTCACGGATACGACATTCCTTCCGGGCGATCCCGTAACGACTGGCCAGCTTGATACGGTTTTACTAAAAGGTTTAGGCAAAAAAGTAAGCACAACCGGTTCACCTTGGTATGCCGACGCGGTAAAACAAGCTACTGATCTTGGCATTCACGCAGCTGGCAAAGCTGGCGACCAACCTGCTACTCGAGCGGACCTCGTTTCCAGCTCTTATACCGCTAAAGATGCATTCCAAAAGCAAACATTGATTTCGGTAACTAGCGTGAAAGCCGCTTCCGACAATCAGAAAGTTCAAGTAGCATTGAACAAGCAAGTGGATACTAGCAAGGCGACGTTGACTTTAAATAATGGGACTACATTCGTCAACACGACTACAGAATGGTCCAGTGACCGTCAGACAGCTACGCTAACCGCAACTGGCGGCGCACTTGCCGCAGGAGATTATACAGTAACCTTAGGCGGTCTAGATGCTTCTACCATTCAAACAGCAACCGGTAAATTTACCGTAGCTGCGCCAACGGCGGACACAGGAAATACGACAATTGTTGGCAATTACGCATTGGCCAATGTAATCGATAGCGGGTTGACAGAGGCTGCAACTGGCCAAAACCTGCTTGCTACAAAAGCTATCGCTGAAGATCCTGCACAAAGCAAGCTAGCTAAAGAAATTGTAGTTAAAGTAACAACATCCGCAGGCGAGACTGTAGCCGTTCCGGGAATCGTACAATCCGTACATTCATCCGATCCAAGTGTTGCAAAAGTCGCTTTATCCGCCGATCACCATGCCTATGTACTTGGTAACAAAGCAGGAACGGCTGACATCAGCTTGATGGTTCAAATCGGCAACGGCACCGCGAAGCAACTGCACGTGACTGTCACCGTGAAAAGCGACGCAGTTAATGCGAAAGACATTAAAGCTGGCAATGCGACGATTGAACAGACCGTAACAGGCGGTGTCTATTCCTTTGACGCTTATGATAAAATGGATCTGAGCATTACTGACAATTACGGCATCACCTATGAAAAAGACGAGATTCAATCCTATAACTTCGCTTTGGGTATGCTATTTACTACAAACAACATCAAAGGCGATCCTAGCAAAGGTGCTGTCGGCACCGTAAGTATCGACCCAGACGGCACTGTGCATGCAACAGGCAACGTAACTTCCTTTGAATTAACCGGCGTGCTGCCAAACGGCCAGCAAGCAACCAGCTATGTAACGCTGCACTAATAAAAAACGAAGGGCTATCCCATAAGGTCAAATTGACCTTGGGGATAGCCCTTTTTTCTTGAACGTCTTATGATTTGAACGCCAGCAGCGCTTCCCTGACTTCGGCCGCCGTGTCCATCTCCAAGATCCTTTCCGCTAAAGCCGCGCAATCGCTGCGGTTCAATTCAGTAATCACTTTCTTCACCTTGGAAAGCGAAGTCGCGGCCATACTCCACTCATGCAGGCCTAAGCCGAGCAAAAGCGGCGCAGCCAACGGATCTCCGGCCATACTGCCGCACATGCCGGTCCATTTGCCCGCATCGATTGAAGCGTCGATAACCGTTTTGATCAACCGGATAACTGCGGGATGGAAATAGTCGTATAGATAGGATACCTTCTCGTTCATACGATCGACGGCAACCGTGTACTGTACGAGATCGTTCGTTCCGATGCTAAAGAAGTCTACTTCCTTGGCAAATCTGGAAGCGAGCAATGCCGCCGACGGAATTTCAATCATAATCCCCAGTTCTACAGAATCCGCATAAGGAATTCCTTCAACGCTAAGCTGTTCGCGGGTCTGCTCATAGATCGCTTTCGCTTGACGCCATTCTTCCATGCCCGAAATCATCGGAAACATGATCTTTACGTGCCCGTAAACTCCTGCTCGCAAAATAGCCCGAAGCTGGGTACGAAGCAGTTCCTTGCGGTCCAGACAAAGTCGAATCGCCCGGTAGCCTAGGAAAGGATTCATCTCTTTCGGCAGATCCAGATAAGGAAGCTCCTTATCGCCGCCGATATCGAGCGTGCGGATCACAACAGGACGACCTTTCATGGCTTCCGCTACTTGCCGGTAAGCCTTATACTGGGTTTCCTCGTCCGGCATTTGCGTCTGACCCATAAAGAGGAACTCCGTGCGGTATAAACCAACCGCTTCAGCCCCTTGGCTCAGAAGGTTCGCCGATTCTTCCACTGTGCCGATGTTAGCGGCCAGCTCTACGCGGAAACCGTCCTTCGTGACAGCCTCTAGTTCTACATACGCCTGCAGCTCGGCCTTTTCGGCTTCATCGCGCAGCATGAGCGCATGGTACGATTCTTTAGTTGGCGCCGATGGGCTTACAATGCAGCTTCCAGTTGAACCGTCAATCAGAAGCTCATCTTCATGCTGGATTTGATCTAACCCCTCCCCCAGCCCCAGAATCGCTGCGATCCCTAATGAGTTGGCCAAAATAGCGGTATGAGAAGTCTTTCCGCCAATACGGGTGACAAACCCGAGCACCAGATTTTTGTCTAACTGAACCGTATCGGAAGGTGTCAGATCATCGGCCACAAGAATGACCGGCTCCGCGATATCCGACAGCTGCGTTCCTTTGCGTTCGCTCAGTTGAGCGAACAGCCTGTTTCCTACATCACGGACATCCGCCGCGCGCTCCCGCATATATTCATTTTTCATGCTTTCAAACAAAGCGGCAACCTGCGTGACCACTTGATGGATCGCGCTTTCGGCCGTTAATTGCTCGCCCGTAATTAAGTTCTCCATGGGTGGATAAAAGGTGGGATCCTGCAGAAAGCTGATCTGCCCTTTCAGAATTACGGCTTTTTCTTCCCCAAGCATGCGCTGTGCCTTTTCGATCAGAACATGCAGCTCAGCCTCGCAGGCAGATTTAGCTCCCCGAAGCCGTTCAATCTCTAAGGCGGTATCCTGCGTTTTCTTTTTCTCTATGTCCGTAAGCCGCACAGGCTCGTACACGAATGCTTTACCTGTGCGAATGCCGGCCGATACCCCAAGCCCTTGCAGTATTTTCTCCGTCATATCAGTTCCTCCTATCCCTCAAACTGTCCTAATCGTTTTTACGCTTCTCCAAAGCCGCTGTCAACCAGTTCAGCCAGAGCATCAAGCGCCGCTTGTTCGTCAGGCCCGTCTGTTGTTACTGTAATGACAGAGCCCTTTTCCAGCCCCAGCGTCATAAGACCAAGAATGCTTTTCCCGTCTACGATTACGTTGTTGGGTTCATTGATATATTGAATCTTTACGGTTGATTGAAAAGATGCCGCTTTTTCCGTAAACAGCTGGGCAGGGCGAATATGAAAGCCGGATTCGTTCCGGATCGTAAGTTCCTTTGAAATCATTGTAGGTATCCCCTCTTAGATAGTTTGTAAAATCGTGATCAATTGCTGTGCTTCGGTTACTTGCAGCAAGCTTTCGCGGAATTGCTCGTCAATCAGCTTGCGGGAGAGCGCGATCAAAATTTGCAAATGCTCATTGCCCGCCGCAGCCTCCGGCACAGCGATCATGAAAACAATGCTTACAGGCTTCTCATCGAGCGATTTCCAGTCAAGCGGTTGTGCCAGCTTGGCAAAAGCAACGCCCGGCTTGCTGACTCCGTTAGACTTCCCGTGCGGAATTGCGACGCCGAAGCCAATACCTGTCGAGCCCGTCTCTTCGCGTTTCAAAACCGCCTCCAAATATGCAGCTTTATCCGTAATGCAGCCCGCGGCTGCAAGTCCATCGATCATGGATTGCATACATGCTTCTTTGCTTGTTGCTTCCAATGGGATTAAAATGCTTTGCTCATTTAGCAGCGCTTGAATATTCATATGGACATCCTCCTAAATATACAAGAGGGAGATGTTTGCCTCCCCCTTCATGTTTGGTTATTTTTATATTAAAAATTTAGTCTTTGACAGGCTTCTTCAATATATTCAGCACGATGGCCGTTACAACAGTTCCTGCAACGATGGACAAAGCATACAAGGCAACGTGGCCAACCGCGTTCGGAATTGGCAGGACGAATATCCCACCATGAGGCGCGCGCAGTGTAGCCCCGAACAGCATGGATAAAGCGCCTGTTAAAGCGGAGCCGACCACGATTGAAGGAATCACGCGGAACGGATCGCCTGCGGCAAACGGAATGGCACCTTCGGTGATAAACGAAATTCCGAGTACGGAAGCCGCTTTACCCGCATCCCGCTCCTCCTTCGTAAATTTCTTCGGAGCCAGGATAGTTGCCAGCCACAAGCCAAGCGGCGGCGTCATACCTGCAGCCATCACGGCAGCCATCGGACCATAAACATCACTTGCCAACAACCCTACAGCGAACGTATACGCCGCTTTATTCACAGGACCGCCCATATCGAAAGCCATCATCGCTCCCAGTAAAATACCGAGCAGAACCGCATTGGTGGATCCAAGAGATTTGAGCCATACTGTCAAACCATCCATAATCGCTTTCACTGGCTCGCCAATCACATAAATCATTAAAAGTCCCGTAATCCCAGTAGCCAGCAATGGAATAATCAGAATCGGTTTTAAGCCTTCAAAGTTTCTAGGCATCTTAATGTAATCTTTCAAAAGCTTCGCGACATAGCCCGCAAGGAATCCGGCGATGATGCCGCCAAGGAAGCCTGCACCAATTTTTGAAGCGAGCATTCCGCCTACAAGACCTGGCGCCAGACCTGGCTTTTCAGCAATAGAGAAGGCGATGAATCCCGCCAAAATCGGTACCATTAGAGCAAAAGCCGCTCCACCACCAATATCCATTAAAGATGCAGCAAAGGTACCTTTTTGTTCAAAAGCATGAATCCCGAAGATAAATGATAGCGCAATCAGCAAACCGCCTGCGACAACCAATGGAAGCATATTCGACACACCCGTCATCAAATGCTTATACACTCCGGTCCGTGAAGCGCTGCGCTGAGCTTTGGACTGTTCGACCTGCTTCATATAATCGCCGGCAGAAGCAGCCTCTTTGCTGAGCGCTTCATCGAGAAGGCCTGCCGGATTTTTGATCGCCTGCGCCACTGGCACTTTTACAACCGGCTTGCCGGCAAAGCGGGACTCCAGCACATCCGTATCCGCAGCAACAATAATGGCATGAGCCTCGGCAATCTCTTGCTCGGTAAACTCATTCTCAACGCCGACGGCACCTCTGGTTTCTACTTTAATCGGAATATCTTTTTCTTTAGCTGCTTTAGCCAACGACTCAGCGGCCATGTACGTATGAGCAACACCGGTTGGACAAGCAGTAACAGCAAGAATCTTTTTCATAAGACGCCCCCCGCATTCAGTTCGAATTTGTTAGTTGTGGAATAGACCATATGTTAACGCTGCCTAGTATTTCTTCCACTTCAGCAAGCGTGCAAACCTGTGTTCCAGGCTTCAAAGCCGTTACCGTCCCTGCAGCTGAGCTCCATCTGGCGGTTTCCTCGAGCGACATCCCACGCAGCATGCTATAAATAAGCGCAGCTACCATAGAATCGCCTGCCCCCACGGTACTTAGCGGAGTGATTGGAGCAGGTTTGGCGCGGATGGCCTCCTTCTCCGTTACAAGGATGGATCCCTCACCGCCTAAAGAAACGACTACATAAGTTATTCCTTTAGCGACCAATCTTCTTGCCCCATCGATAATCTCTTCATCCGTTCGGAAGGTTTCTCCGAAGAACGACTCCAGCTCATGAATGTTCGGCTTGATCACGTAAGGCGCAGCCTCGATGCCATGAAGGAAAGGCTCCCCATCAGCATCCAGTACAGTCCGAACGCCTGCCTCATTTGCAATGATGATTAGCTGCTTATAGAAATCAGGCGGTATCCCCTTCGGCAAGCTGCCCGCCAGCACAACCAGTGACATATTGCGAACATCCGCTTTGAAACGGTCAAGAAATTGACTCAACACGTCATCGTCCACTGTGAAGCCCGGCTCGTTCAGCTCAGTTGTTTCCTGGGTCTGTTCGACATACACCTTCAAGTTCGTTCTCGTCTCACCCTTCGCCTGAACAAACCAGTTCGGGATGCCCAGACTCGTAAGCGTATCCGTCAACACGTTCCCCTGGCGCCCTGCACATAAGCCCCAAGCCGTCACATCAACGGAAAAATGCTTCAACACTTTGGCAACATTGATCCCTTTGCCTCCCGCATCCATTCTCCATTCCTTAATCCGGTTGAGTCCGCCAAGGACGAAATCTTCTACGGTTACCGTTTTGTCTAAGGCCGGGTTGAGTGTAATCGTCAAAACAGGTGGCTTCATGACTTCTTCACCCCCGTCTGTATGACGGTAACAGTAACACCGGCATTATCAAGCTCTTTTAGAGCGTTGTCCGAAATACCGTCATCCGTCAGAAGCTGATCGATCTCGGATAAATCGGCGACCTTGGCAAAAGAAACTCTTCCGTATTTGCTGTGGTCCATCAGTAAAATGACCTGCTTGGTTGATCGGAAGAAAGCCCGTTTCGTTGAAGCCTCGAGCATATTCGGCGTTGTCAGTCCGATAACTGGATCCAGACCATTGATGGCCACGAAAGCTTTGTCGACATGCACGGACTCAAGTGCCTTCTCTGCGAGCGGGCCTACCATCGCAAGCGTTTCATGACGCAAGGTACCGCCTGTAAGAATCAGCTCAATTCCCGTATTCGCAGACAATTCTTGCGCGACCGCAACGGAATTGGTTACCACGGTGAGCTTCTTGAATGTTTTTAATTCCTTTGCCAAATAATAAGTGGTAGTCCCTGAGTCGAGTACAATAGAATCCCCTTCTCGAACCATGGCCGCGGCTTCTTTGGCTATTAATTCCTTTTGCAAACGATAGCGGTCTTCTTTTTCCACGAAAGTAGGTTCTGAATTATCGCTGACAAAAGCTACAGCTCCTCCATGCGTACGACGAAGCTTGGCTTCTTCCTCAAGAATCTTCAGATCTCTTCGAACTGTCGATTCGGATACTTGGAAATGTTGGGCCAGCTCCTGAACGGAGGCTCGCTCCCTTGTTTGAACATAATCGGCGATCTTCTGCTGACGTTCTTCCTCAAACAGCAATACGATCCCCCCTATTCCACACGATGAATTTGCGCATAAACGTTCATGCAATTGATTGTTTGTTCTCATTTATGATTATATGTGATTGATAATTATTTGTAAAGCGCTTTCCAAAGGTATTATTTTCATTTTTCGTCACGCTCAGTCATAAAACGTCACGTTGGTACGACATAACGCAAATAACCCGCCCGCAAAGGGTGGGTTATTAAAAATTTCATGATTTTAGGGGTCCCGTCACATGCCCATCAAGCTAAGAACAAAGATACGGGATGCATATTATCGTTTCACCCTTGAGCCTGATCCAATTTAGCTCTTTTCATCCTAACTTGATGGGCATGTGGCCCTACCCCATAAAGACGACGAAGTAGCTACATTGTAGCTCCCCTTTTGAAATTTACTTTGCTATAAAGGTATTCTTACTGAATGGGCCCCAATTCTCTCCCATAAAGCCACTTCTTCCCTCTAAGTTAACAAAGCAAGGTAGAACGGTGTATTGAACACCAGCTGTAGCATTTGCTCTAAATGTCATTACAAATCTCATTTTTGAATTGTCGGTGGCTGTAATCATTCCCATTGTAGGACTTATCCCATTTGTTGCAGTGATCATGTCGTCTTTCCCCAAATTCGCAATATCGGCAGCTCTCAGCTGATTATTTCTAATCCAATAGTTAGAAATATTTGTTGCTGTTCCTAAGTCCGCCCGCTGATCATACACAATTTCAATTTGGTTTGGAGCAATCTGCTTCGCTTCAACGAGACCAGGATGAGGTATCATCTGTGGGTCGGGATCCATCTGGGATGGCATTCCTGTGTAAGGCATCATCTGTTGATCGCCATACATGTACGGCATTCCTGTGTAAGGCATCATCTGTTGATCGCCATACATGTACGGCATTCCTGTGTAAGGCATCATCTGTTGACCGCCATACATGTTCGGCATTCCTGTGTAAGGCATCATCTGTTGACCACCGTACATGTTCGGCATTCCTGTGTAAGGCATCATCTGTTGACCACCGTACATGTTCGGCATTCCTGTGTAAGGCATCATCTGTTGACCACCGTACATGTTCGGCATTCCTGTGTAAGGCATCATCTGTTGACCACCGTACATGTTCGGCATTCCTGTGTAAGGCATCATCTGTTGACCACCGTACATGTTCGGCATTCCTGTGTAAGGCATCATCTGTTGACCACCGTACATGTTCGGCATTCCTGTGTAAGGCATCATCTGTTGACCACCGTACATGTTCGGCATTCCTGTGTAAGGCATCATCTGTTGACCACCGTACATGTTCGGCATTCCTGTGTAAGGCATCATCTGTTGACCACCGTACATGTTCGGCATTCCTGTGTAAGGCATCATCTGTTGACCACCGTACATGTTCGGCATTCCTGTGTAAGGCATCATCTGTTGACCACCGTACATGTTCGGCATTCCTGTGTAAGGCATCATCTGTTGACCACCGTACATGTTCGGCATTCCTGTGTAAGGCATCATCTGTTGACCACCGTACATGTTCGGCATTCCTGTGTAAGGCATCATCTGTTGACCACCGTACATGTTCGGCATTCCTGTGTAAGGCATCATCTGTTGACCACCGTACATGTTCGGCATTCCTGTGTAAGGCATCATCTGTTGACCACCGTACATGTTCGGCATTCCTGTGTAAGGCATCATCTGTTGACTCGTATACATTTTTTTACCTCCGCTTAGAATGAAATAGGCGATTGACCTTGATCATTGTATGAGGCATTGCCAACGATGGTGCTTTGACTCGGCTTAATTCATTTGGTACCAGAGACACCATTATTATTCAAACGATGAACCTCCATGGAATCAGATGATGTACATATCTATAGACATTTGCCACCAAAACAAGACTGGTAACAAAGTTATAAACCAACCAAAACAGAAAAAGATCCACAGCAACGAGCTATGGATCTTAATTTTATAAAAAGTGGACCCTAGGAAAACTACTCCTAGAGCCTTTTCCTTACTCAAATGATAAGGTTACCATACATGAAATGTGCTAGTTGACTAGACCGTTCTGAGTGGCAAAAATCACCGCTTGCGTACGATCCCGAACCTCCATTTTAGCAAATATGCTGGAGAGATGGTTCTTAATCGTAGTCTCGCTTACGTACATTCTTCCTGCCATTTCTTTATTGCTGCAGCCTTCCATTAATAGGTGCAGCACCTCTCGTTCCCGTTCGGTTAAATGGACGTCAGCTTTGTCTTCTCTGTGATGTACCGGTTCCGATCCAATTTTCCTTCCCCAGCGCTTCACATATGAAGTGGGCATGATCGACCCACCGGCACGAATCAAGCGGACAGAGCTAATCAATTCTTCCGACGTCAAATCTTTGAGTAAATAACCGACAGCTCCAGCAGACATGCAGCTTTCGATCAATTCATCCTCTTCAAAAGTTGTCAAAGCGACAATTTTGATGTCAGGAAACTCTGAAAGGATCCGTCGGGTAGCTTCGATTCCGTCGATCACCGGCATTCGGATGTCCATTAAAATCAAATCCGGCCCAGTCTCTGCGGCGAGAACAATCGCCTCATGCCCATTGACAGCTTGACCTGCGATCTCGATATCGTGTTGATTCTCCAACACGACGACCAGACTGCTGCGAATCAGCGTTTGATCATCTGCAACCACAATACGATACTTTGGACTCACCCCGTACTTACCTCCCTTCTTACACTTTTAGGCCATGATAGTACGATTTGAAAAGTATTGTTATTCACTGTGTATTCAACTTTACCGCCTGTATTCTGCATACGGGTGCTCATCTGAGATAGACCAACACCATGGGTTAGGGGCAGTTGGGGCACCAGACCATTGTTTGTAATTTCTACAATGAATTGCGAAGGAGTGTCTCTTTGGATAAACGAAATATCGGTTGCGTGGCCATGACGTATGGCGTTGGTTACAGCTTCCTTCATGCACTGAAAAGCAGCATATCTGGTGTTGATCGGGATTTCAATTGGTGTCAAAATACGTAGCGAAATCCCTGTCCCCTGGGTGACCTGTTGCGCAAACCGTTCGAGTATAGAATGCCAATCTTTGTCTAAAAACCATTTCTCCATATCTTGCCCGGATCTAACGGAACGCCTTATGTCTTCCAGCCCTTCCTTGGCGATGCCCCGCATGGCAAACAAGAAGGAGTCGGCTTCATTCGGCTTGTTGTGAATCAGCTCGCGGCATGCGTCCAGACCGCGAATAATGGAGGTTAAGGAATGCCCGATCGTATCATGGATTTCCCCCGCCATTCTGCTTCGTTCCTTGATCACGGCATGTTCCTCGGCATCCATCGTATATTTGATGAGCTCGATATGGGCTTTTTCCAATTCGGATTGTTGTTTGTGAATTCGCTCGAGCATTTTTTGCGTCTGAATCGAATTGTTTCTCTCCTGACGGATAATCCATCCAGGAAAATAAGCAAGCAGCAGCGTCGGATTTAATACTGCAAATGAAATATCAAGAGGAACGCCTGCGACGTGACCGGTTATGAGGGCAAGGAAAAATAATGCCGTTAAAGCAACAAGACTGTATTTTAGCGGAAGGATTTGTCCGCACCAAAAAATAAGCGGTAAAAATAACAGCACCACTTGGGGAACTTGGATGACGACGAATACGTACAACACTACAATGAATATCGTTTCCATACTGATCAGCAGCAGGGATCTCCGAGTGAAAACATCCTTATGAAATCCTATCTGCAGAACGCCTAAAATTCCGAAGAGCATTAATATCCACATCGCCTTGAGGCTCAACGTTGTAGAGAATAAATAAGAAATGATTGTATAAGTGTTAATTAGCAGTGTCGTAATCTTCCCAGCGTAGACAATGATATTTTTGTCGTAGACTTGCGATTTCATGCTATCACTCCCGGCCAAGATCTTTAATGCTTTAAGGCCTCAAGCATTCCGATGGCTTCATCGCGGTCCTATTTTTTTGCCGCAGATTTTTTATAAATATAAAATATCCAAATTCTTCTCATTACAACAGCGCCTAAACTGGCCATCAGTAG
Organism: Paenibacillus sp. GCM10027628; assembly: GCF_042676385.1. Taxonomy (NCBI): domain Bacteria; kingdom Bacillati; phylum Bacillota; class Bacilli; order Caryophanales; family Paenibacillaceae; genus Paenibacillus; species Paenibacillus sp. GCM10027628. The sequence continues at coordinate 64,998 of NZ_JBHTHA010000009.1, read as the reverse complement.
AAAACCTCTGATGAGATGAATATCATTACCCATTGACTTTGTAGCGATCCCCGCTCCAAATACGGCAATCCACATCAGATAAGCAGCCCACGAACTTTGCATTGTCCATTTGCCCGTTTCAGGATTTTTTCGAATATGGGTCATTTTTCCCCGTACGGCCCCCAGGAACAAACCCGCGCCCAATCCTAGTATTAAAATGATAGGCGTAAGTACATAGTCATACCATATGACCATGACATCTTGAATGGTTGCCACGGTCAGCAACACAGGGATGATCCATATTGTCCAGCCCCGAACCCGTCTTTCTCTAAGCTGAACTAGAGCTACTATAATCGCAACCAACAAAAAATAAGCCATTTGAAAATCTGTCATTTTATCATCCACCATCCCATTCATCTTGATGAGGATAATTATAAAAAATGCAGGTTCAACTCGCGTCACCCATTCAGGCAACATTCATCTGGCTGATTGGACCGTTTTTTGAGATTTCATTTCAAATGTCCGCTAATGTTTCAGCTAAGAATACAATGTCCTCTAATGTAAGTCAATGTTTGGAGGCTTAGCTAATGAGAAGGACGACCGCGGCTGGCGGGACCCCCTTTAAGCCAATTTCGTTTCTTGCTGAGTTCGGGCGGAGTACGTCCAATTCACAAGGAAAATACCGATGAGGATGAGCGAGCCACCTGCATAAACGTACCACTCAACAACTTCGCCAAGCAGCAGCCAGCCGGATAAAACCCCGAAGAAAGGGGCGAGGAACAGGAAGGCGCTCGTTTTGCCGGGATCTCCTTGCTTCAACAGATAGAACCATGAGGCAAACTGTACAATGGAGGCCATAATGGCCAACCATAACAGAATCCATAGTGCGGATACGCCTATAATTAGCTTCGGTGTTTCCATGGTCAAGCCAAATACAAGCAGAAGCAGCCCGCCGAACAGCATTTGGTATGCGGTTAAGACCCAGACATCGAGACTGGCTCCCCACTTCTTAATGAGCAGTGTGGAGATAGCCCATGAAATGGCTGATCCCATCCCAAGCAGCGTACCCATTTGCAGCTGCATGTGAACTCCCAGAGTGATAAATACGCCTACACAGCCGATAATGACACCTATCCATTGAGAAATTCGATATTTTGCACCTAGGAACAGCGTTCCCAGCACGATGACCAGCAGCGGATTGGTAAATGTCAAAATGGAAGACTCCCCCGCCGTAATGGTCCGTAAGCTTAGAAATATGCAGCCCATCACACCGGCGGTCTGAAATAGCCCTACGCTCAAGATTTTACCCCATTGTCGAATTGCACCCGGATGCGGTCTTCTTCTCACGACCAAAGCCATAATCAGACCGGCCAGCGTAAACCGGCAGCCCACCAACAACAGCGGCGAGAAATAAGCCAACCCCATTTTACCGACGGCAAAAGATGAACCCATCAAAGATGTTGTTACGACAACAAGCAATCCGTACAAATATCGATTCATTGTTTTCTCCCCCTGCAGCCAGCCTTCAAACATCCGCAAAAAAGCCGCTATTGCTTTGCAATCACATTTCTATTATGCTCGAATTGTGATTGTATGAATCCACTGTTTATGCTCAATAATTGAATTATATGATGGATTGTTTTCGTTGCACATCGAAATATGAATATAGGATACAGGAGGTTGAAATCCATGTGTACCAACCCGAATATCGTTGAAGTGGCATCCCTGATCGGCGAGCCATCGCGAATAGCGATTTTGCTGCACCTTCTCGGCGGCAAATCGCTGCCGGCAAGCGAGCTGGCCCGCGCCGCGCGCATAACGCCGCAGACCGCGAGCTCCCACCTGTCGAAGATGGTGGAAGGGGGCCTGCTCGTCCATGAATCGTATGGACGGCACAAATATTACCGCCTCGCTGGCGCAGAGGTGGCCTATGCCTTAGAGGCGCTGCAAGCCATCGCCTCGCCAAAACCGATTCGCTCTCTGCGCGAATCAGACCAACTGCGGGCGCTGCGCTATGCGCGCACCTGCTATGATCATTTAGCCGGTCAGGTCGGCGTAGCCTTGACGGACCGGCTGCTGCAATTAGGCCTGCTGCAGGAAGAGGGCAAGGATTTCATCCTTAGCCCGGAAGGGAAGCAGCGGCTGGCGCTTTTCGGCGTCGACGTCGAAGAGGAGCGCAAGCGGCGGCGCCACTATGCGCGGCAGTGCCTCGACTGGAGCGAACGACGCCATCATTTGTCCGGAACGCTTGGCGCTGCCCTGACCAAGCGGCTATTTGAGCTCCGCTGGATCGAGCGGCTGGAGGGCGTTCGGGCTGTCCGCGTTACCCCTGAAGGTTTGCAGGGGCTTGCGGATGAATTTGGTGTTGTCTTGTAAGGCTGGGCTGAAGTCTCTATGCACACCAACCTGGGTTTTACATATATTGGTGTGACGTAGCGACAAAAATAATAAGGAGTTCATCGATGAATTATCCTCCTTCTTACTGCCTGCAGCAGCCCCAAACTCTTTATCAGGATTTGCGTATTCCACTCCCTCCAGTTGTTTACCCGCTGCCCTACTGGGGTTGGAATCGCAATTTTCCGCCTGTGAGCACGACCATATTATCGCATTCCATCGCTAGCTGTCAGAAGCTGATGAAAGACGCCTCTATCGTGCTGGGCAAGTTATCCGACCAACAAACTGCCCAGCAGATCATGACTGCCGCGCAGATCGGCGATCAGAAAGAAGTGAATCGGATCGTCCACGCTTTCGGCTGCGAATCGCTCGTCGCCACGAGCTTCACCCCGAGCGGTGTTCAGTTTATGATCGAACCTCGGGAAGGTGCGCCTAACTGCAATTTGACCATGATGCTGAAATGGGGCGGATAGGCCATTTTACAGTTCACAAACAAAAAAGAAACCTTCTTGTAAGGTTGGAACGGCATAAGCCGTCTGACCTTCACAAGAGAGGTTTCTTTCTTTGTTTTACCGGACGTCCATGGCGTCTAGAAGGAGCGGCCATGTCGTCCCTAACCAATTCGCTAAATAAAGAACCAGGGCAAAGTACAAGATATAGCCTAAATCCCACGCTGAGTAGGAGATCCGGTAATAGTAGGTGCGCTGTCTCTGCATTGAGAAGCGTTTGGCTTCCATCGCAACCGCTGTCCGGTGGGCGTGGCGGATGCTTTGCGCCAGCAGCGGAATGGCGTACATGCGGAGCGTAATATACCAGCCGGTGAAAACGCTGCGCTTTTTCTTACCACGCACCTTCAGGGCATGCCGAAGGGTTTGGAACTCTTCGAGGATGACGGGAACCATGCGCAATGCCGCCAGGAAGCTGTAAGCGTACTTGGGGGCTATGTTCCATTGCTGCATCATCGCATAGAACAGCGCGACGGGCCGCGTCGTCAAGCTGAAGAGCAGCCCCACCGAAGCGACCTGCAGGCCGCGGAACCCCAGATGTAGGCCGCGGTAGAAGCTTTCTTCAGTGATTCGGATGAAGCCAAGCCGGTACCACAGCGTATCGCCATTGCCGAACATCATCATCCCGGCGGAGGATGAAAGGAATATCAACAGAAACGGCGAGGCATAAAGCAGCAGCCGTTTCAGCGGATGCCCGGAGAACAGCGTGAGCGGCAGAAGCGCGCCGATCGTTAAGTAGATCATCGTATTGAGATTGTGCGTAAGCACAACGACGATGAACATGACGATCGCAAGAATGAGCTTCACACCGGGATTCACCCGGTGCAGCCATGTTTCACGATACGCGAACGTTAGTTGCACAGCAGCGCCTCCCCTTCCGCAAAGGGCTTCGCCTGCGTCGGCAGCGGCCTCTTCGCCGCTTCCTTCACTTCGCCCACCTCGACCCGCCAGACGCGGGTTGCATAGCGGCTCACGATTTCCGAATCGTGCGTCACCATTACGATCGCCGTGCCGCTCGCACGCAATTGCTCCAACAGCTCCAGCATACGGAACGTATTGCGCGCATCCAGCCCGAAGGTAGGTTCATCCAGCAGCAGGACGCGGGGTTGGCGCACCAGTGCAGACGCCACGCTGAGCCTGCGTTTCTGACCCATCGATAGCTGGAACGGATGCCGATTACGCAGCTGATGCAAGTCGTACTGCCGCAGCAGCGCCTCAACCGCCTCCTGACCGGCGCCCTCCGGCAGCGAATAGGCGATTTCGTCTTCAACCGAATGGGTGACGAACTGGAATTCCGGGTTCTGGAACACAAAGGCGACGCGCTCGGCGAGCTGCTCGACTTTTGTCCCTTTTACACCCTCAATCCAGCAGGTTCCTTGGATCGGGATCAAGCGCATGATGGCGAGCAGCAGCGAGCTTTTGCCCGCACCATTAGCCCCAGTAACCGCAATCCAGTCCCCAGGATAAGCACTTAAGTTATCCACAGAGGTCCTGATTTGCCTGCCACGCAAGCCTGAGAAGTCGCGTAAGGTCATGACCGGCGTCAGTTCTGTGTAGTCTTTGACCACTTGCTCCTGCCTCCGCTCAACCTCATCCCATACGCCCGGATACCAAATCCCATAATCCATAAGCTGTTGTTTGCAGGTGCTAAAAATGTCTTGCGGTCTGCCGTCCGCTAGCAATTGACCCTCTGGCCCGATGACAATCAGACGGTCGATGAAGTCGAGAATCCCGCTTATTTTATGCTCTACGATCACGAGCGTTTTGTCGCCACAGACTGTACGAATGGTGTCCCATACTTGCTCCGTGCCCTCCTCATCGAGCAGTGCCGTCGGCTCATCAAGGAATAGCACATCGGGCTCGAGCGCAAGTACGCTCGCAATGGCCAACCGCTGCTTCATCCCTTGAGATAGCTGCCCAATCGGGGTGTGGGTGTCGTCGAAACGAAGGCCGGCCATCTCTAAATAGCGATCGATGAGCGCAGGCATTTGCTCACGCGGGACTTGCAAATTTTCTAAGACAAACGCAATCTCCTCATCTACATACGGCATGCAAAATTGCGTATCGGGGTCTTGAAAAACATAACCGGGACGGCTTGGCGTCCGAAGTTCCTCGGCTTTAAGCGGAATTTCCACAATATCCGGAACGATACCGCTTAGTACTTGAAGAAGCGTCGACTTACCGCAGCCGCTCGGCCCTAGGAGGAGAACCTTCTCGCCCGGCTCGACCGATAAGGAAATTCCCCGGAACAGCAGGGGGACATCTTCTCCGGGATATTTGAGCCTAAGATTCTTAATGCCTAATCCTTCGCTTCGACTCATCGTCCTACCCCAATGTCTCGTAATCTTTCTTCGAAACGGGACGAAGCAAGTTCAGCACACCGGTACGATCAAGCGCCGCCGCCAAATAGTAAGCGAATACACCTGCGATCAGTGCGCTGCCGGCAAGACGGAGCCCAATGAACAGGCAGTAGTTCCAGAACGTCAGCTGATCAATATATCCATAGTAATAATCGACGACCAGGGACAATGCGGCCGCAGCAAAAGAAGCTAATACCGTCACCCCGACATTCGCTCTACGGTACAAGAAAAGAGCAAAAATAATTTCTGCGCCGAGCCCTTGCAGTACACCGTATACGAGTGTGGATACCCCCCACGAACCTCCAAATAAAGCTTCAATCGTTGCTGCAGCAACCTCTGCGAGCAGTGCGACGCCCGGCTTCCGAATAACCAGAAACGCAAATGTCGCCGCCATGAACCACATGCCATAGCTCAACTGCTCGACATGAAGACCGAGCGGTTTCAACACATCATACATCGGGCCCCATATTCTGTAAATCACGCCGAATACTGCAGCGATCACGATGGTGACCAGGATGTCTGTCAGTTTTAAACCTTTTGAAGCGGATTGTGCTTTGCCCATTGTTCATCGACTCCTTTAATAAAATTGTAAAATGTTCAGCGAACACGAAAAAGCCCGCCGGGTAAGGGCAGGCATAAGATAAGTGCATACGAAGAATCGCACAATGTTCTCTACGCTGGCATTACCCAGATCAGATTAACGGTCAGCGGCATAGGGCCGCTATCTCAGCCTGACTTCATCAAGCACCCGTGTTGCTATTCATTTGGCTTTACTTTAGTCGATTCCCGGCTCATTAGCAATAGTTTTTTTAACCGATAGATGTAAGCCTAACGTTACTAGTTAGTTTCCCAATGGCATAGTCGACTGCCGAATAATAAGTTCAGGGCGCAGCACGATACGCTGTTTGATCCCATCTTTTTTCTCCAGATTGTCGATCAGCAGGTTGAAGACGAGCTTTCCCATTTGCTCCATCGGCTGGGAAACGGTCGTCAGCGGCGGATCCGTCACGGTAGCCAGGATCGTATTATCAAATCCGACGATGGATAGCGCCTTCGGTACGCGCAAGCCGAGTTCTTTGGCACCCTGCAACGCGCCTATAGCCAATAAATCATTGCAACAGAAGATTGCCGTTGGATGTTCAGCAGAGCTGCGTCCGAGCAGCTCTTGAATGCCTCTTTTGCCTTCTTCCACTTTATATTCACAGATAATGATGTTGTCGTCGCTGAAAGATATCCCCGCATCATGCATACCTTGCTTGAATCCACGAATTCTTTCACGGCTGCTGCTTACTTTTAAGTTCTCCGCAAGAATCGCAACCCGCCGGTGTCCCAGGGAGATTAGATGCTCCGCAGCCAACATGCCGCCCACAAAATCATCGGCCACAACCGTATCTACAGCCAATGCGGAAGCTTCACGGGCAATCATGGCTATCGGAATCGACTTATTTTGAAGAAGACTCAAAATTTCCATATTCTCAATACCTGTACCAATAATGATCCCGTCTACGCTTTTTTGCTCAAGCAGCGTAATATATCGTTCAACCCGTTCGTCCTTATTGTCCGTGCTGCACATAATGACACTGTAGCCGTTTTGATGGGCTTGATCCTCGATTGCGCGGGCAATTTCAGCAAAGAACGGATTTGAAATATCCGGTATGAGAAGACCGAGTGTGAACGTTTTTTTTCCCATCAAAGCAGATGCGATCAGACTAGGTTGATATTGCAACCGTTCCATGACTTTAAGAATCTCTTCACGCCGCTTTTGGCTGATCTTTCCTTTGCCGTTAATGGCATTAGAAACCGTAGCGATCGAAACACCCGCCTCTTTAGCCACATCATAAATGGTTGCCTTCATGCTCGCTTCTCCTTGCGTATAGCTCGTAATGTCCTTATGAGAAAACCTCTATCGAGGCCATTCAAAGATGAGCGACCGCGTTTAGATGTAGGTTTTATCGCCAATAAGAAAGCGGTTTTCGGGAACCGAAAACTTATACTTTCTTATGTGGTACAAAAAGGGGATGAACGCTCATCCCCCTGTCCTATTATGCTGTTTTTGAACTTTGGTTGCAATAGTTTAGAGCGATTTCTGCGCAGGCGGACGCATGAGCCAGTTATGGTCGGGGTCGTTATGAAATTTCCACGTTCGATGCGGGCCTGCCATGACATTTAAATAATACACGTCATAACCCGGCGGAGCCGCAACCGGATGATAGCCTCGCGGTACGATAACCGCCTCCCCGTCTTTAACAATAAGGGTCTCATCGAGTGAACGGTCGTCCGTATACACACGCTGTATGGCAAATCCTTGTTCAGGCTGAACGCGAAAATAATACGTTTCTTCCAGCAAAGATTCCTCCGGCAGCGCATCCCGATCATGTTTGTGCGGCGGATAGCTGGACCAATGTCCATTCGGAGTAAACACTTCGACAACAAGCAAGCTGTCTGCAGGTTCTTGCTCCGGAAGGATGTTATGGATCTGTCGCTCCATATTGCCGTAACCGCGCATTTCGAAACCGACTTGTTCTGGCGCAATGAGCCGCGCCCCGTACCCTCCGCGTCCAGGCGCCGAACACACAGCCACCTCAAGCGCGGTAAGCGCACGAATCTCATAACTGTCCTTGTTAGGTATATAGACAGAGTAAGGCGGTATTTTCTCGAATACACTCATTCGCTTGCCGATGCCGTTCCATGTTTCCTGATCGGTTACGATGTCAGCCAAGCCGCTCAAGAGCACCAAGCAAACCTCGCGATCCCCAGTTTCCCGCCTTATGGCCTGACCTTCCGATAAACGAAGCACTTCGAATCCTACATAAGACCATCCCGCCGCTTCGGGAGTGATGGAGAGAACGGTTCCGTCAGATCCTGCTTGCTGTTCGGGGGATACGATAAATTTCTGCACGATATCTGCCTCCCTGAGTATGATTAAGGATCAAGCCAATTGAACGCGAAGCTCATCGACTTCACTTATTTTAACGGGGCGATTGAGTCTAAGAGACAGCTTGGCGGCAAGTGCGATCCGCTCCGCTTGAAGGCCGTCGTTGCCGTCAACCGGAAGCGGCGTGCCGTTCACGAGACTGTCGATAAACATCTTCGTCTCCTCGATATAAGCCTCGTTGTATCGCTCCAGGAAAAAGTGAAGCGGTTTGTCGGACATAACACCGCCGGACGTGCTGACGACCGCCGTGTTCGGGTGATCGTTCGCCACGCTCACGGAACCCTTGGAGCCGAAAACCTCCACGCGCTGATCGTACCCATACGCCGCCATGCGGCTGTTATCGATGATGCCAAGCGCACCGTTCGCAAAACGGAGCGATACGACGGCCGTATCCACATCGCCATACTCGGCGAAAACCGGATCCACAAGGACGCTGCCTTGCGCGTATACTTCTGTCACTTCGCTGCCTGACAGGAAACGTGCCATATCAAAGTCGTGGATCGCCATATCCATAAACAGACCGCCTGAATTCTTAATGTAGTCTTGGTGCGGCGGGTTGGGATCGCGGGAAGTAATTTTGACGATATGCGGCTCCCCGATCGTCCCTGCCAGCACATGCTCACGCACGCGCTTGAAATTATGGTCAAAGCGGCGGTTAAAACCAATCTGCAGCTTAACACCGGTCTTACGAACTCTTTCAATCGCTTCTTCCGTCTGTGCAAGATCCATGCTGACGGGCTTTTCGCAAAAAATATGTTTTCCGGCTTGCGCCGCTTCCTTAATAATCGGAACATGGGTGTCCGTCGAGCTGCAAATAAATAACGCGTCGATCTCCGAATGATGGATCAACTCGAGGCTATCCTTCGTCAGCATGCCGATTCCCCTTGCCGCCGCCCACGCTTCCAGTTCAGGACCCGCGAACAGGTCGCTGACGCCGACAATTTGTACATTTGGCATGCGCAGCAAGTTGTCGGCGTGAATCCTGCCAATACGTCCGGCGCCAATAATGCCTACTCTCACTTGTTTCATGTTGCATCTCCTTAGCGTTTTACTTTAGCAAAACTAGCTTCGTAAGCACTGACTTTCGCTTTTCCTGAGCTGCCAAACAATCGAATTTTCGCTTGAACTGCCGCCTTGATCGCTTCTCGCGCCGGGATCAAATAATTCCTGGGATCATAAGCTTCCGGATGTTCGTTCAGGTAAGTTCGTATCGCAGCCGTACAAGCCATTTGATTATCGGTGTTCACATTGATCTTGGCTGTCCCGAGCGAAATCGCCTGAAGGATCTCCTCCTCAGGCAGCCCGCTTCCGCCGTGAAGCACAAGCGGCAGCCCCGTTAAGCGCTGAATTTCTCCCATTCGTTCGAATCCAAGCTTCGGTTGACCGCGGTACGGTCCGTGCACGGAACCTAGCGCAGGAGCCAGACAGTCAATGCCGGTTTCCAGTACGAGTGTGTTACATTCCTCCGGCACGGCATACATGCCCTCCGCATCATCCACGAGAAGGTCGTCTTCCCTGCCCGTGATGCGCCCCAGCTCCGCTTCTACGGATGCGTCAAGCGTATGCGCCGCTTCCGTAACACGTTTGGTCAACGCAATATTATGTTCAAAAGCGTGATGCGAAGCATCAATCATAACCGAAGTAAACCCGGCATGAAGCGCACGCAAACATACTTCGTAAGTAGAGCCATGGTCCAAATGAAGCGCAACTGGCACCGTGATTTGGTAATGCTCCATCAGCGACTTCACCATGCCGGCAATACACGGAAGCCCTCCCATATACGGGATATAGGCTTCACTGACCCCAAGAATAACAGGGGCCTGCTCCTCCTGCGCCGCAAGCAGAATCGCTTGCGTGAACTCGAGGTTGTTCAAATTAAACTGGCCGACTGCATATCGTTCCTGCAGCGCCTTCTGCAGCATCTGTACCATGGAAACAAGGGCCATGAGATGATCAACCTCCGATTGGAAAAATGGAGCCGGCTAGCTTTCGCTTACCAGCGGGTAGTGACCATCTTCTTCCGCGTGTAAAATTCTACGCCGTCGGTGCCGTTCGCATGCAGATCGCCGTAAAACGATTTTTTCCAGCCTGAGAACGGGAAGAAGGCCATTGGGGCCGGCACGCCCAGGTTGATGCCCAGCATGCCTGCGTCGATCGACTCTCTGAATTGGCGCATATGGCCGCCGCTCTTCGTGAACAAGCAGGCACCGTTAGCGAATTCCGAACGATTAGCGAGCTCGATGGCCTCTTCCAGGCTATTCACGCGTACTATCGAAAGCACAGGGGCAAAGATCTCGTCCTCCCATATTTTCATCCCGCACTGCACTTGGTCGAACAAAGTAGGACCGACGAAAAATCCGTTCTCGTCCGAAGCCGAATCTTTCCTTCCGTCACGGATCAGAAGAGCCCCTTCCTTCTCGCCGATGTCAATGTACTTCAGCGTCCGTTCCTTATGCGGACCGCGAATGACAGGCCCCAGGAATACGCCGTCTTCTAATCCGTTACCGATTGTAATGCGATCGGCCGCTTCTACCAGTTTGCTTACGAGCGTATCACCGATCTCTCCGACCGCGACGACGACGGAGCAAGCCATACAGCGTTCTCCCGCCGAACCGAATGCGGCGTTCACGATTTCCTTAACGGTCAGCTCCAGATCGGCATCCGGCATGACAATCGAATGATTTTTGGCGCCGGCCAGCGCTTGGACGCGTTTGCCATAGGAGGATGCCGTCTTGTATACATACTCCGCAACCGGCTGCGAGCCCACGAAGGATATCGCACGGATGTCCGAATGCTCCAAAATTCCATTCACAACGTCATGCGCGCCGTGAACGATGTTCAGCACGCCATCAGGAAGCCCGGCTTGCTGGAACAGCTCCGCCAAGCGGTTGGCAAGCAGCGGTGTCCGTTCGGACGGTTTCAGCACGAATGTATTGCCGCAAGCGATGGCAAGCGGGAACATCCAACATGGAACCATCATCGGGAAATTGAACGGAGTGATCCCTCCAACAACGCCGATGGGATACCGGTACATGCCGGATTCCAGATTGGTAGCGATGTCGGGAAGTTGTTTCCCCATCATTAGCGTAGGCGCCCCGGCGGCGAATTCGACGCATTCGATCCCGCGCAGCACTTCGCCGTGCGCTTCGTTATAGCTTTTTCCGTTCTCCAGCGTGACGAGTTTGGCTAGTTCCTCCCAATGGTCCACCAGCAGCTGCTGATATTTAAACAGGATGCGGGCACGGCGAGGAACCGGTGTGCGGCTCCAGCTTTGGAAAGCAGCACCCGCCGTTGCAACAGCCAGGTCTACATCCTCTTTGACAGAAAGAGGCACGTACGCAAGCACTTCCTCCGTTGCCGGGTTATAAACAGGTTCGGACCGCTGCGCCTTGGAATCGACCCATTGCCCGCCGATCCAGTTTTTTAACAATTGTGTCATAGTAAGGACTCCCCTTCGTTATTCGCCTGTTGAGTGGCAATATATTACTATCGTTAAACGGTTATTTCCCCTCTATTGCAACGTTCTATATAATCGTCCACTTGCGCCGAAGTCGGCATTGCATCCGAGCAGCTATGGCTGGAGATAACGATACAGGCCGCAGCGCTGCCGTATTCCATGCTTTTCTCCAGCGTCCATCCTTGCATAATTCCGTATAAGAAACCTGCGGCGTAAGAATCGCCTGCACCGAATGTCTTCACAACTTTAGCCGGAAATGTCTTTGCCCGATGGCTCATTCCGTCTTTCGTATATGCGATGGAGCCGTCTTTGCCGTGCTTAATAACGACGATCTTAGCCGAGTGATCAAACCATTTGGAAGCCGTCACTTGATCGATGTGATCCGGATTGCGCTCGAACCGCTCCATCATATCGAATTCTTCGCGAGTACCGAGAATGATGTCGCACTTTTCCGCCGCCAAGTTGTAATACACGGCGGTTTCTTCCGCAGATGTCCATGTATACGGGCGGTAATCCAGGTCGAAAACGATGACGGCGCCATGCTTTTTCGCATATTGAAGCGCTTGGAATACCGACTCTCGGGAGGGGCTTTGAGCCAACGCCGTTCCGGAAATCAACAACGTTTTGGATCTTGCAATCAGCTCCTCCTGGACCTCTCCCGCCGTGAGCAGCAGATCCGCCACATTGTTGCGGTACATCAGGATGCTGCAGTCGGTCGGGCTTTTGATTTCAGTAAATGCCAGCCCTGTAACAGCACCTGTTCGGTCGATCACGACGTTACTGGTGTCAATATGGTTGCGGGTCAAGTAGTCTTCAATAAAGCGTCCCATCTGATCGTCCGCAATTTTGCCGATGAAGGCGGTCTTCATGCCCAAGCGGGACATGCCGATCGAGATGTTGGCGGGAGAACCGCCGACATACTTGGTGAAGGTGCTCGTTTGTTCCATCGGGCGATTAATTTCATTGGCGTTCAAATCGATGCAAAGTCTGCCGATCGCCGTGAAATCCAAGCTTTTGTCCGTCTGAAAAGATAAATAGGTCATGCTTTATTCCCCCGCTTTCGCTGGTATCAACGTTTCCAAGTAGCTCAATGCCTTTGCGGCATATTCGTACGCCGGACACTTTGCCGGATCCTGCTCGCCTTCCAGCATCGCCCAACCGTTATATCCCCGCTCCACAAGCTCTCCGATAATCGGCTTAAAATCGATATGTCCATCGCCGGGAACCGTAAATACGCCTTTGCGAATGCAGGTGATGAAATCTGCCTGTTCACGGCGTGCTTCCTCCAGCACATGAAGACGAACGTCCTTCAAATGAATGTAGGCAATTCGGTCGTAGTGCTTTCTAAGCACATAGAGCGGATCCGCGCCTCCGTAATATGCATGACCTGTATCGTATAACAGATAGACAAGCCCAGGATCGGTTAGCTCCATCAATCGATCTATTTCTTCCGGGCTTTCTACAGCAGTCCCGCCGTGATGATGATAAGTCAGCTTAAGCCCTAATTCCTTGGCGATAGCACCGGCAGCGTTCAGTCCCTCCGCCAGGCTATTCCACTCCGCTTCGCCAAGCCGCAGCACTTCCTTCTCATTCGGCGTTCGGCGCGGGTCAAAATGGAGCGAACCGCCGACTTCGCAAGTGCTAATGACCGTGCTGCCCATTTTCTGCAAAAACTCAGCATGCTTTCTATACGCCTGCAGTTCATCATCGCGGTATGAAGGATCTGAAAAGAGTACTGACTTCCATTGCGAGACAAGCTGAAGATCTCGCTTGGCAAGCTCTTGCTTCAGTATGGAGATATCCGTCGGATATTTCCGGCCCATTTCAGTGCCGGACAGGCCCAATGCCTGCATCTCATCCATGATTTGCTCATAGGTGGTGTTGTCACCGTGCTCTTTTACATCTTCTCCAACCCAATTAATGGGGTGTGCTCCCAGTCGAAACGGAAATTTTAACAAGGGTGCCGACCTCCTTCTCATCATCGTTTAAATGGATTTAGCTGATTTCAACCGATCCTTTATGCTTTGGTGCGCCTGGACTACTTTGCTGCTGGCGGACACTTCGGGTACGCCGATGTTCCACCACGATTCGTAACCGGACGTATTCGTTCCCGGTATGACCGAGATTTCAATTAATGTCGTTTTTTCTTCCAGCTTCGCTTGGTGAAGCGCTCCCTGCAATTCCTCAGCAGTAGACGCCTTATACGCTGCTGCACCGAGACTGCGGGCATTGGCGGCAAAATCAATGGGCATGAAACTGCCTGTTAAGCGTCCCGTCGTCTGTTCGCGGTAGCGGAACTCATTGCCGAACCCATCGCTGCCGTGTCCCCGCTGCAAGTTATGGATGCATTGATAGCCGTGATTATCGAAGAGCAGGATTGTGATTTTCCTTCCTTCCTGCAAGCTCGTCACCAGCTCCGAGTGAAGCATCAGATAACTGCCGTCTCCGACAATGGCATATACCTCACGATCCGGTGCGGCAAGCGCTGCGCCGAAGGCGCCGCTTACTTCGTAACCCATACAGGAAAAACCGTATTCCATATGGTACGTCTTCGGTTCGGCCGGTCGCCAGAGGCGGTGAAGATCGCCCGGAAGGCTGCCCGCCGCACATACGATAACGGCGTTCGGTGCAAGGGTCTCTTGAATAATTCCCAGTGCCCGGGTCTGCGATAAACCCTCTGTACACTCCAATCCATATAACCTGTCGACCTCGGCGTCCCACTGCGCCTTGAGCGAAGCGATTTCCCCCACGGCGTAACCGCTTCGGTATTGAAGGACTTGAAGCGCTTCCCGCAGCGAGGCTAACCCTTCTTTGGCATCGCAGGTTAAAGCGACCCCGGATAACTTGTATGCGTCGAAACCGCTAATATTGATATTCACGAATACCGCATCTGGGTTCGCAAATGCCGTCTTGGAAGAAGTCGTGAAGTCGGAATACCGGGTGCCGACTCCGATAATCACATCCGCCTCCTTCGCAATCAAGTTAGCGGCCAGCGTTCCCGTTACGCCGACGGCCCCGACATTCAGCTCATCGTTCCAAGGTAACGAGCTCTTGCCAGCTTGTGTCTCGGCGACCGGAATACCGAACGCATGAGCGAACTTATGCAACTCCTGCATCGCATTGGAGTAAAGGACGCCTCCCCCCGCGATGATCAGCGGCTTCCGTTTGCCCGCGATCGCAGTTGCCGCCCGTCCGAGCGCGTCCGGCGACGGCAGCCTCCGCTCTACAAAATGAACTTTCTTCTCGAAAAACGCTTCCGGATAGTCATAAGCTTCCGCTTGCACATCTTGCGGCAAGGCGAGCGTCACCGCCCCTGTCTCCGCAGGATCCGTTAATACCCGCATAGCCTGCTGCACAGCAGACATCAGCTGCTCCGGCCTAACGATCCGATCCCAGTATCTGCTGACCGGCTTGAATGCATCTGTCGCGGAGATGCTATAATCTCCGCTCACTTCGAGCTGCTGCAGCACCGGATCCGGCTGTCGCGTCGCGAAGTTATCTCCGGGAAGCAGCAGCACCGGAATCCGGTTGACAGTCGCCGTAGCCGCTGCCGTGACCATGTTTAGAGCTCCGGGGCCGATTGAAGTTGTGCAAGCATAAATTTGCGTCCTGTTGTTTTGTTTTGCGAAAGCGGTTGCAGCATGAACCATGCCTTGTTCATTTTTGCCCTGTATGTACGTCAGACTTCCCGGACTTCTCTCCAGCGCTTCTCCGATCCCGGTAACATTGCCATGACCGAAAATACCGAATACACCATGAACGAACTTGGTACTAACACCGTCAATCGAAATATATTGCTGATCCAAGTACTTCAGCAAAGCTTGAGCCATCGTTAACCGGATTGTTCCCATAGATATCACCCACAAAATAAATTAAGCGCTTAATCTTTCGAGCCGAAATTCCATTCATTCGAACCGATACCGATGAT
Organism: Paenibacillus sp. GCM10027628; assembly: GCF_042676385.1. Lineage (NCBI taxonomy): Bacteria > Bacillati > Bacillota > Bacilli > Caryophanales > Paenibacillaceae > Paenibacillus > Paenibacillus sp. GCM10027628. The sequence goes on along the minus strand of NZ_JBHTHA010000009.1, from coordinate 49,439 downwards.
TGATGGTATCGAACAAGCATGAGGCAAATGATACCGTTAAAAGTAATATTTAAGCGTTTCATAAAAAATATAGATAAGCAAGATATGTTTTTACAAACAATAGGTTAAGCGCTTATTCTCATTGTACACACTTCCCCATTCCTTAGCAATTACTTTTTAGAGCCTCACTGCGTGCTAAACGGCTGCTGCCACTTTAACCCGTTTGACTTCTCCCTCCAACAAAACTACAATATGTAGTGTTGATATCTTTATTTTATTACTTTTCCAAAGGAGTTTATGTCTAATGGACCATTCTTCAATGCAGCAGGGCCCCGATCTCATCTCCATTTTACTCTATATAGGCATTATGATCGTTGTTCTTGCGATTGTCGGCTACGTGCTGGCGATCCGAACGAACAAGGCGAATACAAGCCGATTGAAAAAGGCGGAAAAGCAAGTCCTGCAAAATAAATATAGAAAGATGCTGATGATCTCCCATGTCCTTCTGACTTTAGCCGTCTTGTTCATCGGAACTTCACTCATCCAGCAGTCTTCTACCAAATACAGCATCGAAAAGCTGAACTTCAACGCGCCTATTCAGGTAACAGCCGACAAGGATTACGGTCGCGGTCATTCTGAAATGCCCTTGAAATACGAAATGACCATTCCAACCTCCGGCACGCATAGCCCGCATGATTTGAAGTTTGGCTTTTATACGGAAAAGCCTCCTTATGAGAAGCTTGTCCATAATTTGGAGCATGGCGACATTATTATTTACTATCATCCGGATGCGAACGCCGATCTGTTGGACAAGCTTCGCTATCTGACCAATTTCAAGAAAGCCGGCGCCGGCGTACTTGCTGTACCCAACCCGGATGTACCGAGCGATCAGGAAGTCGTCGTGACGGCTTGGACCAAAACGATGCAGCTCCAGAAGTTCGATGAAGCGAGTGTCGGCACATTCATTTATCGCAATATCGATAAGGGGCCTGAGCAAATCCCGCCTGAAGTGAGGCGTGGCGGCGGTACCATGTAATCTTAATACGCTAGCCCCTTACTTACGTACCGTTTCACGGTCAGCAACGAAGTCCGTAGGCACTAGCCCCGTCAGTCGTCTGAATACCCTGTAAAAGTAAGACGGGTCGCTGTAACCGATAAATTCCGAAATCTCCGCTACAGTCAGCGCGGAATGTCTGAGCATGTAGACGGCCGTTTTGATCCGGGTGGCGTTCACGAAATCGCTGATCGTCTGTCCAGTCACCTTGCTAAAGAGAGAGGCGGCATAGTTCGGCGAACGGCTAATGCAGATGGCTAAGGCCTCCTTGGTCACATGCTCGCGATAATGATTCTGAATGTAAGCTTTCATCTGCTCGACTAATTGCACAGTGGCGTTCGTGGATTCGGCCTGATCCCACTCCCTATGCAAATGAACAAACAGCTCTTTTAGCAGCGCTTCGCACAGCGTCTGATAATAGGGCTGTTTGTCTTGCCACTGCTGAAGCATGAGACGAAGACGGTCCAGTATCAAATCGTACTTGCCTGTCATCCTGCTCTCGTGCGTCCTCGATTGTAAGAGAGGTAGCGGTTCGACCAGTCCATCCGTGGCAAATTGTACTACATACTTCTCATGAAGCAGCGTAGGCACACTTTTTCCATAATAGGGGGTTTCGCTTGGAATGAGCAGCCATTGCCCTTTCTCGAGCACCTGCTTCCTCTCGGCATTACCCCCGCCAATCCAATATACGCACTTGCCATAAGTAACCAGAACGAGCGTCCAGTATGGATTATGTGCCTGCTCTTCGATGTACCAATTGCTCGTTTTGTCATACGTGAACGTCGTGACCCGCATGCCGAAACCCCATTTCATACTATAGTATATATAGCATACTATATTTCATAGAACTTGGGGAGAAATAGGTCTAAAATGAAGCCAAAATCGAAAATCGAAAGTCCTACACGAAAGGAAGTTCTTCCACCATGCGTAAAACGAAAATCATTTGCACCATGGGACCCGCTTGCGATTCCGTCCCTACTCTCAAAGAACTAATCCGCGCCGGCATGAGTGTTGCCCGGCTGAATATGGCCCACGGCGATTTGGACGAGCATCGCGGACGCATCGCGAGAGTGCGCCAAGCCGCCAGTGAGCTCGGCGTAACCATTCCGATTCTGATGGATATTAAAGGACCCGAGATCCGAATCGGACAACTGAAGGACGCTTCCTACGATTTGCAAAAAGGCGACACGATCGTCCTCACCACCGAACAGATCATCGGCGATTCCAGCCGCGTGTCCGTTAACTACCCGGGGCTTCCCCAGGATGTGCAGCCGGGCAATCTGGTGCTGATCGACGACGGCTCGATCGAGCTGCAAGTAGAGACGATAGACGGCACCGAAGTTATGTGCAGCGTCCTGAATCAAAGCGTGCTGAAGCAGCGCAAAGGCGTGAACTTGCCCGGTGTCCGCACCTCCTTGCCGGGAGTGACGGAACGGGACATTATGCATTTGAAATTCGGCGTGGAGGAGAATATCTCCATTGTCGCGATGTCGTTTGTTCGTAACGGGGACGACGTCCGGGAAGTCCGCCATATTCTGGAGCAGCACGGCGCGGGCTTCACGCCGATTATCTCGAAAATCGAGAACGAAGAAGGCATGGAAAACTTCGCTTCCATCCTTGAAGCCTCCGATGGCATCATGGTGGCTAGGGGCGATTTGGGCGTAGAGATTCCTACGGAGGAAGTGCCGATCGCCCAAAAAGAAATGATCCGCCAATGCAATCTGGCAGGTAAGCCGGTTATTACAGCGACGCAAATGCTCGATTCCATGCAGCGGAATCCGCGCCCTACGCGCGCTGAAGTGAGCGACGTTGCGAATGCCGTGCTCGACGGCAGCGACGTCGTGATGCTCTCCGGCGAGACGGCCGCAGGCAAGTATCCCGTCGAGTCCGTGACGATGATGGCGACCATCGCCGAACGCGTCGAGCAGACGATGGAGCGCAGCTCCTTGGTCGACGCGCAGCTCGAGTCGAATAACGAAGTGACGGAGGTGCTGTGCCAGGCCGTTGTATCGTCGGCGAACAAGCTGCACGCAGCAGCGATACTCACGCCAACAGAGAGCGGCTTCACTGCGCGCATGATCGCGAAATACCGCCCGGAGTCGCCCATTCTGGCGATTACGTCGAACGAATATGCGATCAATTACTTGAGCATGGTGCAGGGCGTGATCCCGATTCACGGAGAAACCTGCGACTCCACGGACGCGTTGATCCGCTCCGCGATCCAGCAGGCGGAGACACTCGGCTACGTCAAAAAGGGCGATCTAGCGATCGTATCCGCCGGCATTCCGCTTGGAAAATCCGGCACGACCAACCTGCTGAAAGTTGAACGGATTTAACTAAGAAAAACCGTCAGGGTGTTGTTATCACCTGACGGTTTTTTTGCATGTAACCCCCTCCATTTGCGACTAAGGGGGAAATTAGGTGTGACATCTGCCCATTTCAAATCAGTAACGATGGAAATGCTTATGGGCACGATTCCATTTTACTTCTACGTCTGTAACGATGAAACAATCACTATTGCTTCGCTCTGGCTCACCACACTGCCTTTTTCTACGCGTCGTTCCGGCGTCGATCAGCGTCCCATAGGGTCGAACTCGCTAAGAATAGTGAGCCACACGTCCTCCCCGCCGCGAAGCGGCACAGAAGACTATCGAGGTCTTTAGACACGGATGAATGATTAGATTTTATTCGGCAATGGAATCGTAGGGAGTATGGTCTCTGGAGTCATTTTATCCCGCATGCCAGACCAAGGAGCAGGGACTGCGAAGGCGAAATCGGCTAATTCATAAGCGGACAATTCATACTTTGCGCGCATAGCGCGGAACTGTTGCCAAGCTTCTTCTTTGGATATCTCGATAGGAAAACCGCTGGTTTCCAAATATTGAAGACCATACAAAAACTCTTCATAACTCAGCGTTGCTTCCTGCGGACTATTAGCTCTGCTCACTTCATCGGTGAATCCCATTGAATCCGAAATGGTCTGAAAACAGGTGATGCCGGCACGAAGACATTGCCTTGCTTCTGCAGGAGCCTGAGAGGGATTCAAGATCAAATAGAGAGCTGCTGCATCAATAACAGAAAGCAATGTTGTCACCCATGAGTTCATTCTATGTGGAGAGCGAAATACCATGAGCCAAGGGTGACTGACATGGGATTCGGTAATATCGGCAGCCCAAATTTCCCAAGCCGCAAATAAAGTCGGCATAGTGGACATCTCATTTTCTTTATAATGATGCTTGAGAATGTTCGGGCCCCATGCAATTCTGCGAACGCGAATACTTAATGCCGTTACAAGAGCTTCTCGTTTGTTATATGAACTATATAAGGTTGGCAAATACCCAATCTGAAGGGCGATTGTAATCATTCCGGTAGCCGCAGCTGCGAATTCCAATACTGTCGGGCCCCCATCCGGTGAGGAAACAACACCAAGTGTAAAGAAAGAAGAGCCTGAGAGCTTAAGTGCTGTCGCGAAGTTTCCCTCAGTAAATGGCCAGAACATCAGTGCATAGCCTATAACAAACAATACGATCCATAATCCCAAGGTTGTCAGGAGCGATGCAGGTCCGCGGAAGGAAAGCAATCGGTCTTTTTTTTCGTAGAGCGTGGTTCTGTAGGAGAGCAATTTGAAAATATAACGGGTTATCTCCCAAGAAACGATAGTAATTCGAGATTCAACACTTCGAGTTACGATCAACGTATCAATAATACTTCCGATGGTGGAAACAACGATCATCATACCAAGAACGAAACCGATCCAATGAGTGATTACTATCATAACGGACTGACAACGCCTCCTATCTGGACTTTGCGGAGCTTTGTTTCATTATAGCGAATGAATGAAGCTCATTAAAGACTTTCTAACGATAGGTATCAGAAACGAAAGCTGCTCATTTTTGGATAGCTGCTGGGCCTGGTATTGCCGAATATAATCACAGCAAAAAGCAGAGGACCATGCCCTTTCGGCACAAGTTCTCTGCTTTTCTGTACGCATAATTTTGGTACAATTACAAAAGAGGCTGTCTTAACTCATTTCTTAGTGATCCCGGTAGAGGCAATGACTTCAGTGAAGCCTTTCTCCATATTCTCCAATGCATTCTTCGGCTGAATCGCACCGCGCAAGACAGATTGGATATTAAGTTCCATGATATCATTGAGCTTCGGAGAGACAAACGGAACGTCAGGGTCAGCCAATATTTTTCCTTTCGTTAACGAATCCAGCAAGGTCGGATACATAGGGAACTGTTTCTTCAATTCGGGTCTCATATAATTTGATGTTCGGGTCGGATCCATGTTGTTCTTGATCTTCAACACTTCTAAATCTTTTGAAGTGATATACTCCAAAAACTTATAGGTCAATTCCGGATTTTTCGTAGAGGAAGTCATTGCTGCGGACCATCCACCCATAGTTGGTGCCCCGCCAGGTGTCACAGCGTACCCTACTTTGCCTTTCACCTTCGATTTATCCGACTCCGCCGCCTGCATGAGTCCGGGCCACTGTTCCATCATGGCTACTTCGCCATTGGTAAACAAGGTGTTCGCTTCGTCCCAATGCAGGGTAAGAAGTTCCTTTGGCGCATACTTGGATAAGTCTACTGCAAATTGCAGCGCTTTCAGACCGGCTTCATTGTTAAATGCCGGCTTGAAATCCTTATCAATATCTTTGGCACCGAATGCCGCAAGACGATTCGTCCAGATCCAGCGACTGGATGTGTTGTCGGCCATGGTGCTATACCCATAGGTAACAGGCGAATCAGGATTTACACTCTTGGTAAAGAACTTGGCTGCCTCCAGCATTTCTTCCGGTGTTTGGGGCACGGTTAGCTCTTTCCCGGTTTTTGCCTTGAAGCTTTCTTTCATCTTAGGATCTTCAAAAATATCTTTCCGATAGAAGAATATTTGCGAATCCGGCTTGTAAGGAAATGCTACCAGTTTCCCTTTATAATTGCCATAGATATCGAGCAGGCTCGGAATAAAATCGTCTAGAGCAAGGCTCGGACTAACGAGATCTTTGTTATTAATGTAAGGCTTCAGGTCTTGTACAAGTCCTCCCTCGGCAAAACCGTGAATGAGCGCAACCGGCATGACAACCGCATCGAAAGATTTGTTAGCCTGCAAATCAAGCTGAATTTTCTCCATATACGATTCCGCGGGGAAGCTTTGAACCTCAACCGTCGCCCCGGATGCCTTCTGGAAATATTCCGCTGCGTCTTTAAGCGCCTTTTCCGTATCTCCAGCCATCGTAGCGACAATGATCTTTTTACCTTTATACTGATTCTTCAGGGTACCGCCTGCATCCATGTCCGTCAGTTTGATCCCATACACGTCCGGACCTTCTACTTTAACAGCAGGGCTGGCCACCTCATTGGAACTTTTCGTTTTATCCCCCGTACCGGCATCATTCTTTGCTGACGTGCAGCCCGACATGACGCCGCTCACAATAATAGCTGTGCCTAGCAACATAAAACTCCGTTTACTAATCATTTTTACCATATTCAACCCTCCTGATCGACTCAATCGACTTGTTATCAGTAACTATTCATACAGCTTTCCTATCTGTTCGCCGTACGAAATCACCTCCCTTAAGAATAGCGCTGCTCCCCTACCCTTTAACGGCGCCTGCCGTGAAGCCTTCGACGATATATTTCTGTGTTGTCAAGGACAGGATCACCGTCGGTATCATGGCGATCGTTCCTGCAGCTGCAAGCGTCCCAAGGGGCGTATCCTTCTGCACTTCAATCAGACTGCTGATGGCAAGCGGGAGCAGCTTCTTATCGTCGGAGAACGTTAATATCAGGGATAAAGAGAACTCATTCCAAGCGCCAATGAATACTAAAATGGAAGTAACGACAATGCCCGGGGTAACCAGCGGCAAAGCTACTCTGGTAAATTTCCCATATTCGGAGCAACCGTCCATTGTGGCGGATTCGAATATTTCGGAGGGCATTTCGTTATAAAATCCCATGAATAAGTAAATGGCCAGCGGCAGAGCAGCAGTTACATCTACAATAATCAACCCCGATAGCTTGTCGAGCAATCCAACCTTCTGAAACATGACGTAATACGGAATGATGAAGAGCAGTCCGGGTATCATCCGCACGATAATGGTCGTATATACCCAGAAGCTTCTTCCTCGAAAGCGAAATCTGGAAAAACCGTATCCCCCTAAAGCGGTTATGACAACAGTAATCACGGTTGTAACGGACGCAACTATCAAACTGTTGAAAAATGTATGCAGGAGATGATTCTGAGTGAAAACATCCGAATAGTTCGTAAAAGTAAAATGAAGCGGAAACCATTCGGGAGGAAGCTTGATGATTGATTCTTTCGGCTTCATGGATGTAGTCAACGTCCAATAAATGGGAAACATGAAGAATAACGTAAACAGGCTTAGGAAACCAGCGACAACAAGGCGATTCACAGTAGTTTTCATGGTTGATTTCCCCTCTAGTTGGTAACTGCCTTACGCTGCAGAAGGATAAAGGTGCAAAGCGAGAACACCACGATAAACAGGAAATACAAGATGGAGCCTGCCGAGCCGGCGCCGATATCCGCATAACGGAAAGCTGTCTTGTAAGTTATAGTAGCCAGCGTCTCCGTCGCCCCTCCGGGAGCACCGTTAGTGAGGGCAACAACGCTATCAAACACACGAAGAGCATCCATAACGCGAATCGATACGACGAGCGCGATAAAATTGCGAATGAGTGGCAATGTGATACGGAAGAAGATATGGACGGGACCCGCCCCATCTATCATTGCCGCTTCTGTCAATTCCTTTGGCACCGTTTTCAATGCAGCTAGCAGGATTAACATGCAGAAAGGCGATGCTTGCCAGATATCAACAAGGAGAATGGATAGTTTGGCCGGCAATACTTCACCGCTCCAACTGATTTTCGAAAAACCGAGCTGCGTCACAACAAAATTGATCGGCCCGTAAATGACTTGAAATAGTAACGACCACATCTTTGCCGATACGATCGGGGCGAGCATAAGCGGCATGATAAAAAGACTCTTGAATACGTTCTTCTTCTTTCCGAATGCCTTGCTGTTCAATACAAGCGCCATCGCCATGCCAATTGTAACTTGTATGACTACTGCAACCGCGGCGAATTCGAACGTCCACCAGATGGCTTTCCGAAATGCGGGTTCCTTCGATATAGTAATGAAATTTTCAACCCCCGCAAAATGGATCATTTTGGAAGGCAGCGTCAGTTTGTAGGATAGTGTGCTCAAGTATACAGAGTATATGAACGGAATGATCATTAAAAAGGAAATGACGATCACGGTCGGTGCTATGAAGATCATTGGCGCCCACCGGTCCATTCTGCTGCTTAACCTATTACTGCTTGCAGGCATCCTTATCCCTCCCTCTCATGTTAATTTAGTACTATCAATGGATATACCCGATTATAGCATCCGGTTCGATTCGATATTATCCGACACTTTTGACCTATGAGGTATACCTTTTTGCACTATTAAACTGTATAGATATGTGGGGGCTCCCCCAAAAGTAATCGGAATTAACTTCGAAGGTTTGCGTCACTTTTGGGGGACTAGCAAAAAAAGTCGCTCTAGATGAGCGACGAATTAGACAAATTAGGTTAAGAACGATGGTTGCGATATTCAGAGGGAGTTAGTCCCGATTGTTTTTTAAACACCTTAAAGAAGTATTTCAACTCTTTATAGCCGACCAGGTATGCAATATCTTGCACCGACATCGACGTGCCGCGCAAGTATTCTTTGGCCCGCTGCATTTTCAGTTCAGTCAGATAGACGTGGAAGTTTACACCAAACTCGCGTTTAAACAAGCGGCAAATTTGATAGATGCTCATACCAAACTTGACGGATAAGAAGGAAAGCGAAACCTGGTCGGAGCTGAAATTATCTGTCACATAATCTTTCAAACGCTGAATGAGTACGTGCGAGTTCGGGTAAACAGGGTTTCCGCCACTAAGACGAACCGCAACATACTCATACATCCAGCCTATGATCTCCTCTATGGAATCGAAAGAACGGAATAGATTGAATTCAAGATTCATCAAATAATCTTTACCGCGGTTCAAGTCCTCATCATGAGGGTGGATCTGGTTGACGAAAGCAACCATCCTACCCATGGTGTCAAACACCTCTTTCCGGGTAGCATTCCTTGCTTCCGTTGAATGAAACAATGCGGTGATAAAGCCCCTAATCTTCTCTTCATCCCTTTGTTTGATAGCGTCTTGCAGGAGCGATTCGAATTCCGGGGTCGTCAGAACGGTTGATTTGTGCACGGACTTAGTCTCTGCAAGCTTCAATTGACCGTGTTCAGCGAAAGTCGTTTGCTCGACAGCGACGCAAGCTTCGACATAGGAACTGTGGATCCGTTTCCATCCGGAATGTGCTTGTCCTATGCCGATATTGGCCTCAATCTTGCCAAATTGTTTGATATTAGCCAGAAGACGCCGGCAGGATTGCAGAAAGTGCTCCGCTTCCTTAGCCTCACTGGATGATTTCATACCTTTGAGCAATGTAATCTGTTTGTTCAGGCCATATTGTTGAAAAACGAACGTATCCTTGCTTGCAGACTCTTCACAAATATTCAACAGGCTGAACAGAAGCGCGGCTTCATCCCCTTCAAACCGACCGCGAACGGCTTCTTGGAGATTTTCGATACGCAGTACAGCGCACATATAGCTCTCCATGGTTAGACCCTGCAGGAAAGGGTCCGTCTTAGGGAGCTGCAACGGGTCAAGATCACCTAGAGTCAGCCGATTTAACATAGCGGAGTGCAGGACATTCCGGCTTTGTCGAATAAGCGAATTGGTCTCAATGTTCATCTGCTTGCTGGACTCGTCTTTATGAATTTGCTGGACGGCTTTCTGAACGACGCGTTCGAGCTCTTCCTGGTCGATCGGTTTCAGCAAATAATCGAACAAGCCCAATTGCAGCGATTGGCGGATGTAATCGTAATCTTTATATCCGCTAATGATGATGATTTTCACATCCGGCAGCACCTGCAGAACGTTCTGCGCGAATTCAAGGCCATCCATGCCGGGCATGCGAATATCGGAGAAGATCAGATGCGGACGAACCTCACGGGCGATCGCCAGCCCTTCAATTCCGTCTCTTGCTTCAGCGACAACGGACAATTCAAACTGTTCCCAGTCCAAGGATATCTTAAGTCCTTCTCGAATGATCTTTTCATCTTCCACAAGCATCACTCTATACATGGCTTTCACTCATTTCATAATTGCCCGGAAAGAGGCAGTGAAATTTCGATGACCGTTCCTTTTCCTTCCTTACTGGATATCTCCAGTCCGGAGCTTCGCCCATAAATGAGCCATAGCCTTTCCTTCACATTCAACAGACCGATTCCGTTCAAAGACTTATGCTGCTGCTCCTCAACTGCCGTCAGCATGCCTTTTAGCTCTTCGAGGCGCTCAGCATTCATACCGACACCATCATCTTCAATAGAGAGATGGAGCAGGCGTTCTCGCTTTAGTGCCCGGATTCGGATATTTCCCGGTTCCAATTTTGGTTCGATCCCATGAAGCACGGCATTCTCTACAAGAGGCTGCAGGATCAGCTTGAGAACGGTGCAATCGCGCAACTCCTCCGAAATCTCAATGTCAAAAGACATCTTGTCCCCAAAACGAATATGAATGATCTTCAGATAGTTTTCCAAGATACGAATTTCATCTCTTAGAGCGACAAAATCTTCCTCTCCGGCGATGCTGTATTGAAAGATTTGCGACAGCCAAGTCGTCATTCGACTGATGGGTTGCACGCCGTGGATTTTAGCCAAGCTGGAGATCGTCTCTAACGTATTGTATAAAAAATGCGGGTTGATTTGCGCTTTCAAAGCTTTAATTTGCATCTCTTGCTTGATGAGTTTTTCCCGATACAATTGATTAATCACATCGTTTAACCGTTCGACCATCCGATAATAAGATGCGGTCAAATGCTGAATTTCATCCCTCCCCGTTTCCGGTGAATACGAGAGCTGAAAATCTCCTTTCTCCAGGCTGCGCATGGATTGCATCAGTGCATAAATACTGCCGAATATGCTTTTGAACACTAGCAAAGCCACATATCCGCACAACACCATAATAGAAATGGATAGGACAATCGTAAACAAATTAATCTTTCTTATGCTGCTTAGCAAATAATCGTAAGATATTTCATTTACAATGGTCCACCCGTTCTCTCTGATCTTGGTAAACGAAATCATGAATTTCTTCCCATCCGCAGTCTTGTAATCAAACCTGCCTTTATCCCGGGAATCATCGCGAAGCGACGCAGCCAGCTGCACATCCTGGTAAGGCTCTCCCCATTCACTTGGCTTGTCGGTATATACGGTAGTCCCGGAATTGTCTATGATGACGACGTTTCCTAGTTCAGATTCTGCCAGACCGGCGAAAATATGACTAAACACGCTTGGGTTGATGGCAAGTGCGGCCATACCGAAGTTTGTTCCCCTCCAGCGATCCTGAATCGGCATGGAAACGCTCAATATTTTGTTTCCCGTCTGGAAAAATCCCTCCACTTCATTAAGATGAGGAGGGAGCCAGGTAAAGCCTTTCTTCGAGTCTGAAATCGTTTGTTTATACAAGTTGGTGTCCGTATATATTGGAGGAACCATCCGGCTGCCGGCAAACATGGCGTATTCATTGTCAAGCAGTGAAACGGTTATTCCTTCGACAGCCAGATTGTTCATTAACTTGGCATTCAGCATCTTCTTTATCGAATCGTCCAAGCTATATTGCTGAAGTTTACTGAGACTTGCCGCCTGTTTCATGCCGCTCTGGATCATATCGTCATTGGCTACCGCCTGAAGCAAGGCTTCATAGTTCGCCATCAGCAATTCCGTGTTGACTCTAATCTGCTGAATAAGCTGCATCGAGGTGGATTCGTTTTTTTGCATAGTATCGCTATATGAGTATACAAAGGACACTCCTGCCGCTATTGCCAGGGGAATGATCGAGATCGTCAGAAAGGTAAGAAACAACCGTTCCTTGACCGTAAATTTTCGAAGAAACCTGATTTGCCATTGAAAGCTGTAGCTTATCCATTGCCGAATCCTAGGCACTCACCATTCCTCCTATCCTGTCATCCAAATATAGCATAGATATGTCCATAGCGGAGTCAGGGGGCTCGGAAATGATTGTCTCCAAAATTTACAATATTATAACTCGTCTACGAGCTCTCCTTCATTGATACGCCGAATTAAACTGAGCGGAATTTTAGGCTTTCGGTCCCAAGTGAGCAATCCGCAAATTTCCGTCTCCGTGTCGGTTAATTGCGTATAACAATACCCCTGCAGCATTCCGGACACAACCATGGGGTGTATGACATCCACCAGCTGCCCCAGGAATTGGCGCTCATCGGCAGCGCACGGCGTAACAACGGGCGATTCAGGCAGTACTCTCAAGTTAATACCCCCGAACTCCGTGACCAGTACCGGCTCCCCGCCATATTGATACCCTTCGGCATAAATGAATTTTTTGGCCGGTAAATCGCTCATTACCTGTTCGATACTTGAATATCGCTCCATCAGGACCGCCCGGTCATGTGCATAATCGTGAATCGTACACAGATCCGATAAACAATGTTCCCAGCCGTCGTTCGAGAGAACAAGACGAGTAGTATCCACCGATTTGGTAAAATGGTACAAAGACATCGCATGGTGGCGCTGTTTAGCATTATTCCAGATGTCCGGAACTCCCCAGCTTTCGTTCAGAGGCACCCAGGCAACAATGCACGGATGATTATAATCCCGCTTGATCACTTCACCCCACTCGCTAGTCATCTTGTAAGCATAAGACTCCGAGTATTTGTAGGCATTGGCCATCTCGCCCCACACGAGCAAACCAAGCCTGTCACACCAGTACAAGTATCTAGGGTCGGCTACCATCTGGTGCTTCCTTGCTCCGTTAAAACCCATTTGTTTGCATAACTCTACATCAAGACGAATGGCATTATCCGAAGGCGCAGTCAAGATACCGTCATGGTAGTAGCCTTGATCCAGCACCAGCTTCATTTGATACGGCTTGTTATTGAGGCATACTTTTCCATTCTCAATGGAAATTTTGCGAACGCCAAAGTAGCTTGTCACCCGATCGATGGGACTGCGGTCCAGCAGCAACGTAAATTGCACATCGTATAAATTAGGTTTTTCCGGCGACCACCATCTCCCGAACCCGTGATCGTTGAAATCCTTTAGATGAATACGCCTGCTCTCCTCGTCCCCGGCCCGAATGATCTCTTTCGCTATAAAAGCACCTTCAAATGTGATCTCTATGCACAAATCGACGTGCTGTCCCCTCGCTAAGCCTTCGATGAAAGTTTCGATTTCAATTTCATTCGTGTCCAGATGCGGCGTAAAGCGAACACGCTCCAAGTATACGTTTTGCACGAACTCGATCCATACCGATTGCCAGATCCCTGTCATATTGGTAAACCACATGACTTCGCCCTTTTCTTTCCAATATTGCTTCCCACGCGGCAGTGTTAAATCTTCGAAATAATCTTGCGCTCTCACTACGATATTATGTTCTTCACCCTTCAAAACGTCCGTGATATCGACGGAAAATGAACTATTGCCCCCCTGATGGCTGCATACGAGTTGACCGTCGACCCATACCTTCGCATCGTAATCAACAGCTCCGAAATGAAGGATGGCTCTATTTCCCGAATGTTCTGCAGGAATCTTAAATGAGCGCCGGTACCAAACGACATCATGAAATGTATGCTCTTGAATACCGCTTAACTGGCTCTGATAAGTAAACGGGACACAAATTTTTCGGTCGAACGAATCAGTCTCGTACCATCTTTCTGCAAGACCTACATGCCTATCATCTGCAGCAAAGTCCCAAGTTCCGTTTAAGGTCATCCAAGCGTCTCTAACAAATTGCGGGCGAGGATAGTCATCTCTGGCAATCATAGTCATTCCCCTTTACTTAAATAGTCTAGAAGACCATTCTATCATCGGGATTCCAGGGGAATAATCCAATAGGTTTGATCATTTAGGTATAACTTTTTGCAGGTTAAAAAGGCCGCCGCAAGCTTACTTTTAGTTAGTAAATCAAAATAGTTGGATCATATCCAAATACTTTGCGTTCTTACATCGTTTCACTTGCTCCATTATAATCTAAATCAACAAGCGCGCTGCCAGACGTGGCGGCGTCAGCGATTGCGGGACTCATGAGCTAGCCATGTTCCCGATTCACCTAAAAAGGGTCGACAGAAAGGAACATGATTATGAAACGTATGCTTATATATCTTCTTACTTTAGGAGTCTTCCTGACCGCCACATCCGAATTGGTAGTCGCCGGAATTCTAAATGTGATTGCTGGCGAGATGGGCATTTCAGTTGCCCTTGCCGGACAATTAATTACGGCCTATTCGCTGGCTTTTGCCATTGGAACCCCGATCCTGGTATCGTTAACCTCCCGAGTAGGGCGTAAAAAAATGCTGATCGCTTCCTTATCGGTATTCATCCTAGGCTGCTTGATTTCTTTCGGAAGCTTCAATTTTACACTGCTGCTTGTATCCCGAATAATTTTGGGGCTGAGCGCAGGCGTATACCTCGTTGTCACTTTCGGATCCGTTAGTAAATTAGTGCCTGTCGAAAAAATCGGAAGTGCGATGGGTACGGTAATTCTTGGATTTAGCAGCGCCATGGTGCTTGGCGTCCCAATCGGTATCGCTTTGACCCATTGGTTTAATTGGCAGATTATTTTTATCCTGCTCGCGATGATCAGCTTGTTCATCCTGATTGGAATGATCTATCTGCTTCCTGAAATCGAAGGGGATGCTCCGGTCTCATTCAAACAGCAGTTCCTCATATTGGCCAATCCGGTCATTCTCGCCGGACTGTTCGTCACCTTTTTCAGGGAAGCCGGAGGCTCGGTCATGTATACGTACTTGACCCCCTTTCTGGCAACGATCCTTCGGATGAATACGTCCGATATCGCGATTGCGATGCTGGTTTTTGGAGTTTTTGGCGCGATTGGCTCTCGTATAGGCGGTTATGGCGTAGACAAATGGGGAGCCGTACGAATGATTTTATACGGATTGGCAGCTCAGGCCTTATCCTTGGCCTTGCTACCGCTGCTTAGCGCATCATTTACGCTTGGCATAGCGGTGATTACGATATGGATTTTGTCCATGTTCGTCATCGCTCCCGCCATCCAAACTTACTTTATCCAACAGGCGCCTCAATCTTCCAATTTGGTTCTAAGCTTAAACACTTCCGTTATTCATTTAGGACTCGCAACAGGTGCCGGATTGGGAGGCGCAGTCGTGACTTCAATGTCTACAGTTCAATATAATCCGTGGGTCGCAAGCGGGACGATTTTACTGAGTTTCGTTGTGGCCATCGTATCGTTTGCCGTAAGCAAGAGGAAATTAAATGTGAATGCTGCTTTATGAGGATATGACGCATACCGATTACCAGGGGCTGAGCTGCCCCCTTATTTCAAGGCCTGTCGAACGATCTTGGTTTCATTCTCCGGGTTGCCGCACGGCCGCCGACTTTTTTCGGCTTTCTGCGAGCTCGTATCCAGTTCACAATCGCTGATTTATTTTGTTTCACGTAGAATCCAATCGCGACTCCGATAACCGCAACCAGAATAGCAACCGTGGCATAGTGTGAAATAAGGTGGAGCAATTGTTCTATTTTATGGCCGAACAGGTGGCCGATCATGACATAAGTCAACACCCACAGAAATCCGCCCGTGAAATTATACAAGCAGAATGTGCGTAACCGTACTTTGAGAATGCCGGACACATAGCCCGTGAAATGCCGCAGCCCGGGGATAAAATAGCTGACGAACAGCAGCTTATTCCCATATTTATCAAACCATTGTGTAATCTTAGCGATTCGCTCCTGGTTCATAAAAAAGAACTTGCCGTACTTTTCAAAGAACGGAGTGCCCAGCTTATAGCCCAGATAATACGTGATTATCGTACCCACGATCGCTCCCAGATAAGAGCATAGGAAGACGAATAGGATATGAAAACTCCCCAGCGCAGCCATATGACCGGATACAGCCATTGCCAATTCCCCCGGAAAAGGCAAGGCTATCGATTCGGTAAATAATCCGAGAAATAACACATAGTACCCATATTGCTCAAAGAGCGTGCTTATCCATTCCATTTCGACGCGCCTCCAAACCGATCCTTAATTTTTATCTATTTCCAGTTTAACTAAAATAAAGAGCCTCTATAACTGACTCTGGTTTAGTTTGAGACTGGACTTTGGTCTTGGAGGGTCTTGGAAAAAGGCGAGCTAAATTTCCATGATAATGGGCAAAATGACGGGACGTCTTCCCGTTTGGTCATATAGAAACCGGCCTAGCGTTTCCTTCACACTGATTTTAAGCGAATTCCATTGGCTAACGTTCTCTGCCTGCAGTTTCGTAATCGTGTCCGCAACGATACGGCTAGCCTCATCCAGAAGCCTCTCCGACTCCCGCACATAAACGAATCCGCGAGAGATGATATCAGGTCCAGACACAATACGCCCCTCTGCTTTACTAAGCGTGATGACGACAACAAGAATACCGTCTTCGGACAAATGCTTGCGGTCGCGCAAGACAATATTCCCTACATCGCCGATGCCCCAGCCGTCTACAAGGGTGTTCCCCGCAGTCACTTTTCTGCTTTGGCGCGCTTCGCCTTGCTCGATATCGACTACATCCCCATTATTCAAAATAAAGATATTGGCCGGCTCTACACCTACCTGCTCCGCTAATAGACCGTGATGATGAAGCATCCGGAACTCACCGTGGATCGGAATCAGATAAGTCGGTTTCATTAGCGACAGCATAAGCTTCAACTCTTCTTGGCTGGCGTGTCCGGAAACATGCATGCCGGTAACCGATCCGGAACCGTAAATGACTTTGGCCCCCAACCGCAACAGATTATCGATGGTCCGCGATACATTTCGCTCATTGCCTGGAATCGGGGAAGCCGCCAAGATGACGGTGTCGCCAGCCAAAATTTCCACCTGCCGGTAATTGGAGCTCGCAAGCCGGGACAGCGCAGCCATCGGCTCTCCCTGACTCCCGGTACATAGCACCGCGATGCGCTCAGGCGCCATTTGGTTCACTTCCCCGGCTTCAACCAGCATGCCTTCGGGGATGGTAAGATACCCCAGCTCGGAAGCAATTTTGACCACATTCACCATACTGCGTCCCAGCAGCGCCAATTTGCGATTGGTCAGCAGCGCAGCAACTACGACCTGTTGGAGCCGATGAACATTCGAAGCGAATGTGGATAAAAACACTTTTTGCTTGGCTTTGATAAAAGCTTCCGTAATCGATTCGCCAACTAGGCGTTCTGACGGCGTGAAGCCCGGACGCTCTGCATTCGTGCTCTCGGATAAGAGCGCCAGCACCCCGTTCCTACCGATATCGGCCATCCGATGAAGATCCGCATATTGGTTGTTTACCGGGGTCAGGTCAAATTTAAAATCACCCGTATGTACGACATTGCCTTCCGGTGTATGGAACACGACGCCAAGACAATCAGGAATGCTGTGGTTCGTTTTGAAAAAAGTTGTCGTTATCGATCCAAATGTCAGACTCGAATCCGAGTTGATCAGAATCCGCTCCGTATCCGCCAGCAGCCCGGCCTCTTTTAACTTGACCTCGATAAGCCCAAGCGTTAATCGGGTTGCATAAATGGGCATATTTAATTGTTTCAAAATATAGGGCAAGCCCCCGATATGGTCCTCGTGACCGTGTGTGATGATCAAAGCCCGGACTTTATGACTATTTTCAATGAGATACGTAATGTCCGGAATGATTAAATCGATCCCCAGCAAGCTTTCATCCGGAAACTTGGACCCGCAATCGATAACGACAATATCGTCGGCGTATTGAATGACGTACATATTTTTGCCAATTTCGCCTACGCCCCCCAGCGCGAAGATGGACAGTTTATTTGCTGTATGACTCAAGATGAGGCCCCCTCCATAGTTTGACATTTTTCATTAATTTCTCCTGCCTTCCAGGAATTTATGACTTCCATGAAATAAAAAACTGTCGCAAAAGCAGCCGAAACTGCTCAGGGACAACCGCTCTCGCGATGTCATGCTGGGGCAGCAGCCGAAAACCGGAATGTTCCGCCCTCATAACCGGTAATGATGCCAGATGCTGAGCTTGGGCTATCGCACGGCGATATCATTAACAATTTAAGACCATATGGAGTCAATTTCATAATAAAAGTCCGTTTTGTCCACAAGGAGTTATAACCATTACAGAAATTATTAACAAAACTGCGAATTTCATATTTCAGGCGAGAGACTTATCAACAAAAGTGATTTCTTTTGTGGTTTTTTTTGGGAAGTCCATTCAATTCCCTAACACCCCAAAATTAGACTTGGGGAGGTAGTTGTTTTCTTTGATGCTGCAAACCCTTATGTGGCAAGGCTTTTGAATTATGAAATTGACTCTATTGTTCTTAAATTTAGGACCTTTGTTCGTTCGAGCCCCTCTTGAACCTTCATCCCAATAAATTAGCGTCAAAGTTATGCTCTAATAACGACCCATGTTCGTTAATCGATTAGATTGAATGCATGGAACTCGCCGGCCAGCAAAACGATCGTAAATTGCAAAAGGCATGGAACGCTTTCACAAAAGGATATTATGTCAAGAAAAAGGGCTAACGACCGTCCTGTGCCCGGACGTAAAAAAAGAAGCCGCCTGAAGATCATGGCCTGCGCATGACTTTCAAACAGCTTCTTCGGTCAGTAGACTTACGGCAATTTCAGGATCGCCAGCTCCTCTGGTGTAAACACACGCGAGCGTGTGAGAAAACGCAGCCCTTCGGGTCCCTCCAAGGAAAACATGCCGCCTCGTCCAGGGATCACATCGATGATCAACTGCGTGTACATCCAATACTCGTACTGTGCCTTGCTCATATAGAACGGGGCGCCGTGAATCTCGCCCAGCAACACATCCTGATCGCCAAGGAGGAATTCCCCCTGCGGATAACACATCGGCGAGCTGCCGTCACAGCAGCCTCCGGACTGATGGAACATCACAGGCCCATGCTTCGCTTGCAGCGTATCAATCAGCTGCGAAGCGGCATCGGTGCAAATGACTTTTAGAACGACGGGTTCCGTGTCCGCCATAGCGTCCGCCGCCTCTTAGAAGAATCCCAGCGCGTTAGGGCTGTAGCTGACAAGCAAGTTCTTGGTTTGTTGGTAATGATCCAGCATCATACGGTGATTTTCACGACCGATACCCGACACTTTGTAGCCGCCGAAAGCAGCATGAGCCGGATAGGCGTGGTAGCAGTTGGTCCAGACGCGACCCGCTTCGATGGAGCGGCCCATGCGGTAAGCGGTGTTCATATCGCGCGTCCAGACTCCGGCGCCCAAGCCGTACAGCGTATCGTTAGCAATTGCCAGCGCTTCTTCTTGATCCTTAAATGTCGTAACCGATACGACCGGCCCGAAGATTTCCTCTTGGAAAATGCGCATTTTGTTATGGCCTTTCAGCACAGTCGGCTGAATATAATAACCGTCGACAATATCCCCGCTCATGGCAGCACGGCCCCCGCCGATCAAACATTCGGCGCCTTCCTGCTGTCCGATATTGATGTAACTTAAAATCTTCTCAACCTGCTCGGTCGAAGCTTGAGCGCCGATCATCGTCTCGGTATCCAGCGGATTGCCCTGCTTAATGGCGGCCACGCGTTTCAAAGCTTTTTCCATAAATGCATCATAAATGGATTCTTGAATGAGTGCACGGGAAGGACATGTACATACTTCCCCTTGGTTGAGCGCAAACAAAACAAAACCTTCGATCGCCTTGTTCAAGAATGCGTCGTCCTGCGCCATGACGTCCTCAAAGAACAGGTTCGGCGACTTGCCGCCCAGCTCCAGTGTGACGGGAATAATATTTTGGGAGGCGTATTGCATGATCAAACGGCCGGTCGTTGTCTCGCCGGTGAATGCGATTTTCGCAATTCGACTGCTCGACGCAAGCGGTTTACCAGCTTCCTGCCCGAAACCGTTTACAACGTTGACCACGCCAGGCGGCAGCAGGTCTTCGACCAATTCCAACCAGACAAGGATGGACGCAGGCGTTTGCTCCGCTGGTTTCAGAACGACGCAGTTGCCGGCAGCAAGTGCAGGTGCAAGCTTCCATGTTGCCATCAGCAGTGGGAAATTCCAAGGAATGATCTGGCCGACTACGCCCAGCGGCTCATGGAAATGATACGCCACCGTATCGTTGTCGAGTTGGCTGAGTCCGCCTTCTTGCGCACGGATGCAGCCAGCGAAGTAACGAAAATGATCGATTGCCAGCGGCACGTCGGCTGCAAGCGTTTCTCTGACCGGCTTGCCGTTATCCCAGGTCTCGGCAACGGCGAGCAGCTCCAGGTTCGCCTCCATCCGATCAGCGATTTTATTTAACAGATTCGCTCTTTCAGCGACAGAGGTGCGTCCCCAGGCTTCTTTAGCCGCATGCGCCGCGTCCAGCGCCAGTTCAATATCCTCCGCCGTCGAACGGGGAATTTCGCAGAAAATCCGATTGTTCACCGGGGAAACATTTTCAAAATATTGCCCTTTGACCGGCTCTACCCATGAACCTCCAATAAAGTTGCCATACCGCTGCTTGAACGTGACCTTCGATCCTTGTTGTCCAGGTTGCGCATAAATCATCGTAACAGCCTCCTTAGAGTTTTCGGGTTTCTTAGTGAAGTTGGCCTCATTAGCCTCGTCATACATTTAGCATAAACCGTGCCAACTTCAAAAAAGGCTTAAGGAAAGGCCTTTGATCCGAATGAGAGCGAATCGGTTGTCACGTTATGGAACAGCGAGATGTTTCATTTTGGTACAATCGTCCGACCGCTTATCCCATCGCCCGGGCTTTATGCTATGATTAAATCAGAAACGTGAATCTTCGGGTTGGAGGTGTTTGGATTGTCATCTCTGTTCACTACCGACTTCTCAGACATAACCGCAAAATCGTGGAAGCGTTGTCAAGAATATGGGCTCAAACCGTTTGAGCCCGTTCACGATGTCCTGATTGCCGAGAACGGCCTTCGGGAACTTGTCAAACAAAATGCACCGATCATTGCGCATACCCGGCAGGTGTTCGATACTTGCAGCCGCTTCATTCAGGAATCGAAGCAAACTGCGCTTCTGATCGATGCGCAGGGTACGATTATCCACGCGGTGGGCGACCCGGACTTCGCCACACAAGCGCAGAGGGTACAACTTCAAGTAGGCGCTTCGTGGGACGAAAAGCGAAAAGGCACGAACGCCATCGGCGTCGCCATAACGGAACAAAAGCCGGTTCGCGTTCATGCGGAGGAGCATTATTTCGAAGCTAATCGGTTTCTGACGTGTGCATCGGCCCCCGTGTTCAGTCCGACGGGCGAGCTGCTTGGCGTCATTAATATTAGCGGCAAAAGGGAAAGCTACCACGCTTACACCCTAATACTCGCGTGTCTGGCGGCCGATTCGTTGCAGAATCGGTTGCTGCTGGAAGCATCCAAAAAAGAACATCTCCTTACGTTGAAGGAGCTGGATTATACCATGGGACAGCACGCCATGCCGCTGCTGTCCCTCGATAGCGACAATCGCATCCTGCGGGCGAATCAAGCTGCGCTTCAGATTCTGGGCAAAGACGCGATTGGCCGGGAGTTCACCGGCGCCAAGGGCTTCGCGGTGGAGACTTTACTGGACGAACGTCACAAGGTTTGGCGTTCCGTCGCCGTTCAAAAACCCGTACAAGCGGACGAAGATCGCTTGTACGGGTTCCACGACATCGCCGGCACCTGTCCCGGCTTCGTGCAGACCAAAGAGCTCGCGCAGAAGGCCGCGCTCACGGTGCATCCTGTGCTGCTGCTGGGCGAAAGCGGCACCGGCAAAGAGCTGTTCGCGCAGTCGATCCATACGGCGAGTGCGCGCGCAGCGCAGCCTTTTGTTGCCGTAAACTGCAGCGCGATTCCCGATACGCTCGTCGAGAGCGAGCTGTTCGGCTACGAGCGCGGCGCCTTCACCGGCGCGAGCCGCGACGGCAGCAAAGGCAAGTTCGAAGCCGCGCACCGCGGCACCCTGTTCCTCGACGAGATCGGGGACATGTCGCTTCGCGCGCAGGCCGCTCTGCTTCGCGTGCTGCAGGAAGGCACCATCACACCGGTAGGCGCCACCAAGAGCCGGCGCGTCGATACACGCATCATCGCGGCGACGCATCGGAATTTGCCGGAGGAGGTGAAGGCTGGACGGTTTCGCGCGGATTTGTTTTACCGCTTGAAGGGCATCCAACTTCACCTGCCGCCGCTGCGCGAAAGAACGGACCTGCTGAGCCTGACGCTTCATTTGCTGAATCGCAGCGGCTACGCGACGCCGATTCTGACCAGCGAGGCGCAGCAAAAGCTGCTGCAGCACGCGTGGCCCGGTAATCTGCGGGAGCTGAACAGCGTGCTGATTCAGGCCTGCTTCCTAGCGGAAGGAGGACCGATCGGCGCGCAGCATATTAGGCTCGATGACATTGAGCCTGCGAGCTCGGCAGTTGGGGCTTCCGCAGATGTGCCAACTGCTGCCTCCATGTCGCTGCGCGACGTGGAGATCGCAGCGATTCAGCGGGCGCTGAAGCAGACATCCTGGAACCTTAGCAAGGCGGCCTCGCTCCTGCAAATCGGCCGCACGACGCTGTATCGGAAGATCGAGGAGTACGGAATTAAGCCGTTCTAGTACCCTGCCGGCAGACGTGCGGATGTGTGAATCTACCGTGGTTAACGCGGAAAAACAGCGCTAATTCCCGGCCTCTCATGCTTCCAAGACACTTTAACAATGAAAAACCTGCTTAACCTTCCATTAATGCTCAGGTGGCAATATAACTGACGACTTTAACGCTAAAAAACAGTACTAAGTCGCCCCATTCATGGACTTTTCACCTTTTAACGCGGAAAATCGCGCTTATCCTTAAGGAAAGTTAGTTTGGCACAGGGAGCCTCTGCCAACCAGCCAACAAAAACGACCTCCATCTGAATGACTCAGAGAGAGGTCTATTTCTTTTTCAAACGCTATCTATGATTTCTTAAGCTGCCTGCGCATGTGCCCCATGGCGTTAATTTCACCGCCGACGATAATGATCAATGCCGATATGTAAAACCACGTCATCAGCACAATGACGCCGCCAAGACTGCCGTAAGTAGCGCTATAGTTCGTAAAATGGTTCACGTAGTACGAGAACCCCAGCGATGTGCCCTGCCAGCCAACATCAGCGAACAGCGCGCCTGGGAGCACGCTTTTACACGTTAAACAGGTATTCGGGGCTATGTAATAAATGCCGATGAAGACAATGAACACAATGATGAAGTTAACGATCCAGCGAAAATTGTTCCAAATATGGATATGAGCCGCAGGCACATGGACATGCGTATGCAACCAAACGCCGATCCATTGCCCGAACACGCTTAACAATAGCGCCGAAGCAATGACAATCAGCATCCCCAGCGTCAACAGCACCGCTAAAAAATGCGAGTGAATGAAGCTTTTCCGCTCAGGAAGCCCGTACGCTTTGTTTACGGCAAGTACAATGGAATTCATCGCCGCGCTGGCGCTGCCTAGCGACAAGATCAAACCGAAAGAAAGCGTGCCTCCCCGCTTCACATCCAGCAGACTAGCAACCGTCTCCTCCAACCACCCTGCCACGGCGCCCGGCGTATACTCTCTTATCAAGGCAATGACGTCCTTAGTGGAAAACGGCAAGTATCCGAGCAGACTGATAATAAAGATAAGAAACGGAAACAACGATAACAGAAAATAATACGCACACTGCGCAGAAAGCCCTAACACATCATGCTTCAGAAACTGCTTCCATATTTCCTTGACGTTAGACAGGATCATGCGTGCAGATCTCCTTTCGCTTTGGGAGGAACGAAACATCGTGTTACTTGTTAATATGACACTCCCCTACTTCATTTGCAAATGTGGTAGAATGTATATTCTAAGTAACGCATTAGCAGGTGATGACATGATGAAACATACTTTACACCCGACACCGTTCGGCGCCGGTCTTCCCGGTAACCGGACCATCCCGCATGCGCGTATGGCGCAATTAACGACTAGCCGAGATTTTGTGTCAGATACAGATGACGACGATGCATACTTTTTCCGTGATTTGGAGACGCAGGGGATCTTATTGAACCAACCGCAGGTTCAGGCTGTTCGCCATTTCAAAGGGCCTCTGCTTACGCTGGCCGGTGCAGGATCCGGGAAAACGACCGTTCTGGTCTGCCGAGTCGCCTATTTGCTCGCAGTTCACCGTGTTCATCCGGGAAATCTGTTGCTCATTACTTTCTCGAAGAAAGCGGCAGAAGAAATGAGAGAGCGGCTTGCCCTGATGCCAGGGCTTGATAGCAGCTTGTCTAGTCTCATACAGGTCAGAACGTTCCATGCTTTCTGCCTCCGAACGCTCCGGATGAATGGCTTCAATCAGGACATCCTCAGTGACAGCAGGTATCAGCAGATCGTGATTAAACGCATCATGCTGAGCATGGGACTGCAGGACACCTACCAGCCCGAGGTGCTGATTTCCTTGCTTTCCTCCTACAAAATGCAGCTGATCGAGGTCGAAGACCTCCCGGAGAAGACGGAAGAAGAGCAGGAAGTAAAGCAAATTTTCATGCAATATGAACAATGGAAAATGGAGCAGCATAAGTTCGATTTCGATGATATTTTGGTCAAAGCTTATCAGTTGATGAAAGAACAGCCCGATGTGCTGCGCTCGCTTCAGCGAAAATTCACATATATTAGTGTCGATGAGTTTCAGGACACGAATACTGTACAGTATGAAATCATCAAAATGATTGCGCAGCACCATCAGAATTTGATGGTTGTCGGGGACGATGACCAGACCATTTACTCATTTAATGGGGCTCGGAACGAATTTATTTTACAGTTTCATGAGCAGTATCAAACGGCCAAAACCGTTACGCTCGATATCAATTACCGCTCATCTTCCAGCATTGTCGGTCTGGGTAATGCGATCATCCGGCATAACGTCCAGCGTAAAAACAAGACACTCCTTGCGACCAAGCAGAGCGAGGTCAAGCCCCAGTACATTCGGCCGACAAGCAGTGACGACGAAGCAGAGTGGCTGATCAGCGATATTCGGAACAGAGTGGAGACAGACAGCGGCAGCTACGGCGATATCGCCGTATTATATCGGACGGCCAGCAACAGCCGGGCGATTATTGAGCAGCTGATCCTTCACAATCTGCCATTCGTTGATTACGGCAGCACCGACTCCTTCTATGATCAATGGATGGTGAAACCGATCATCGACCACCTCCGTCTTGCCCATGAGCGGCGCAACTTTGAGGCGATGGAAGGTGTGCTGCCGAGCCTGTATATCGGGCGCGAGCAGGGGATGCGGATTATTCAAGAGCAAGAAGCCGTTCAGGCTAAAAAGTGGCCGCTCATCCACTTGCTCGGCTTGCCGCAGCTGAAGGATTTTCAAAAAGAAAAACTGAAGAACCGGATACGGCTCATCAAGTCGCTTGCGGAAATGAAGCCGCTTGATGGGATCCAAGCGATCCGGAAAGATTTCTATGACGCGTTCCTGGAGACGAACAAGCGCAGCAAGCTCACGCATCACCGGGAAATGCTGCGGGAAACGCTGGACGAGCTGGAATCGTCAGCCAAGCGTTTCGATACGGTGGAGCAGTTTTTATATTTTATCCAGGAGGTCGCGGAAAAACGCACCGAAATGAGTTTATTGAAAAGAGAGCATGCCGCGGACAAAATCTCGCTCATGACGATTCATAAATCGAAGGGACTGGAATTCCCTATCGTTTATTTGCTCTGCGCGATTGAGGGCAACATGCCGCATAGCTCGGCACTAGAGGCGGGCCATCTGGACGATGTACAGATGGCGGGTGTTGCTAAGCGCGACAAGGCCGGCGCCGCGCTGGAAGAAGAGCGGCGGCTCGCGTATGTCGCCGTCACCAGGGCGAAGGCGGAGCTGCTGATCAGCTCGCCATTGTTTTTTCGCGGGAAGAAGGCTGAGCCTTCCCGCTTTCTTGTGTCCGCGTTCCCTGGCGCGGACACTGGGGTTGCAGCCAGCCGCGGCAAGCAGGCGGCTGTTGTTGTTACGGCAGCCGGCAAAGCCGCTGCCGGGGCGAAGCCAAGAGCCGCGGCCGAGCGGGTCGCGGCTTGGGTATGCCCAGGCGAGCGGTGCAACGCCTGGGCGCGGATCTCTTCGCCGCAGGAAGCGCAGCGCGCGGCGAAGGCGTGCCCCTTGTGCGGCACCGCCATGCACAAGGGCAGCAAGCTGATCTAGCCGGGCGGCGTCAGCCGCGCCCGGCTTGGTCAGCTCCACTATGTCCCTCAGTAAGCATAGATGGAAAACCTCCAGCTAATTTTACTCACCATCTGAAGCTGGCAGCCTATAGCAGGAATTCCTCCTGTTAATTCAACCGTTTATGCGATGCGGCCTATGTTCAAGCTATAATTACCTGTAGAATTTCCTGCTAATTGCTACCAAGAGGGGTTTTGCGGCATATTAGCGGGAGGTTTTCCTGTTGTTTATTTTTGAGATCTTTAACACGTTACATGTAACAGCCTATCTGCGCAACAAATCCCAGTTCACACCCAACTGTAACGCCCCTCAAGGACCTTACAAACTCGCTCTTCCCGCTCCTCCTCACTGTAACGCCCAAAAAGGCCGCTACAACCCTCTTCCCCGCGTGGAACCCCGCTTTTCCAACCTGTAACGCCCCTCAAAGACCTTACAAACTCGCACTCTCCGCTCCTCCTCACCTGTAACGCCCAAAAAGGCCGCTACAACCCCTCCTCCCACATGACTCACCACATCCCTTCTCACCAGTAAGCCGTTACCAACCCACCAAAAAAAGAACCCGATCCACCCCAAGGTGGATCGAGTTCTTTTTTTCATTTCTCCTTCGGCAGTATCAGCCGATTCGCCACAGGCGATGCCAAGACGACCGACGTGTTCAAGCTGCAATAGATCATGAGCCGCTCCACGAGCTGATTGAGCTCAGTCATACTGCCGACGGCTGCTTTGAGCATGTAGTCGATTCTTCCGGTTAAGCGGTGACACTCGATGATATCGAGGTCCTTGGCGATTTTTTGTTCGAATTCATGGTATGAAATTTTGAGTTCGCTGATTTGTATGAACACGATGGTGTTCCTGCCCACCGCAGCCGGAGATACTTTGGCGCTTATCCCTTGAATGACTCCCTTTTCCTGCAATCGTAGTATCCGTTCCGATACACTGGGCCTGCTGAGGGACAGTCTTTTGGAGAGCTCGCTTACCGTCATCCGCCCATCTTCCTGCAACAATTTGAGGAGAGCAATGTCTAATGGATCCACTCGAATAACCCAACCTTCAAAATGAAGTTTTTTTAGCCAAAAAAGATGCAATCTTACGAATTACGGCATCCATTCTGTTCAGTTTTCTATATAAGCCCCTTGCTCTCCTATTATATCATGTGAGAAAAGGTAACAAATGAATGAAATTTCCATGATTCATACACGAATTTCCAGATTGGAGAGCTGATTATGATGCGTAAATGTATGTGCATACTGCTTGGCTGTATGCTTACGGCGATCGGGCTAATTGTACTCAAGCACACGCACGCCGTAACCGGTGGTACCGCTGGGCTGGCGCTCAGCCTGTCCTATGTGCTTCACTTCCCTTTCGTGACAGCGTTCCTGGCATTGAATATTCCCTTTTTCCTCTTCTCGGCGATGACCATGGGTTGGAGATTTACCCTCTACTCCATCGGCTCCGTTATTACGCTAACTCTCATGACGACTCTAGTGGACCATATGCTGCCACCCTTCGGACATCGTAGGCGCTGTCTTCGGCGGCGTCAGTATCGGATTTGGCGTCAGCTTGCTGTTCATGAACGGCTCCTCGCTGGGTGGGGCGCAAATTCTCGCACTCTACCTGCAGCGTAAGTTGAACTGGGACCCGGGCAAGGTCAATTTTGCCATCGATTGTCTGGTTGTATTGATCAGCTTATCGACCGCAGGCCTGCTGAAAGGGATGTACTCGATTCTATCCATCGCGATTACATCTATCATTATGAGTTATTGGAAAAATAAAATCAAAACCCGCAACACGAAGGAAAGCGGCAAAAGCCCGCAAGCTGCCCGGGTAACGTCTACTGCGAAACCCAAGCCTTCGTTTCAATAACTTACTCCAGTTAAAAAGGCTCTACCCATGCCGAAATCCGACAATGGGTAGAGCCTTCTTTTTACTTTCTCCTTATACTAACTCTTTCAAAGCATCCAATGCAGCTTCATAATCCGGATGCGCGCTCATTTCTTTTAAATACTCCACATAGCGAACTTTATTGTCGGCATCCAACACGAAGATAGCCCGTTGATCCAGCTGAACTTCTTTAATTAATACCCCGTACGCCTCACCGAAAGCGCGGTGTTTGTAATCGGAAAGCGCAACGACTTTATCGATGCCGGCAATCGAGCAGAATCGACTCTGAGCAAAAGGCAAATCCACCGAGATCGTAAGGATCACGACATTGTCACCCAGTTTGGCAGCCTCAACATTAAACCGGCGCGTTTGCGCATCGCAAGTCCCCGTATCGAGGGATGGAACGACCGAAATCAATTTCACTTTACCGTCATAATCCGAAAGACTGACTTCGGTCATCAGATCTTTGTTCACTGTAAAGTTTGGCGCTTGATCCCCTGCTTTAAGCTCCGGCCCCAGTAATGTAATCGGATTTCCGCCTAATGTCGCTACCCCTGTGCGTTCTTGTAATTGTGTCATGTTTAAAAGCCTCCTATTTGTTTTATATGTGAATTAAATCTGTACGACTGTCTCGTGAAACTGCAATTCCGAAAGGAATCTTTCGCTATCCAGCGCTGCCATGCTGCCGCTCCCTGCAGATGTGATAGCTTGACGATAAATGCGGTCCTGTACGTCTCCGCAGGCAAACACCCCCGGCACTGCAGTCTGTGAGGTTCCCGGAATGACTTTCAGGTAGCCAAGCTCATCGGTTGGCAATTGGCCATCGAGAAAACCTGTATTTGGCGTATGACCGATCGCGAGGAAAATACCGTCTGCCTCCAGAACTTCTTCCTCCCCGGTAGCGTTGTTCAGCACTTTCAGTCCTATTACACCGAGTGGACCCGAAACGACTTCAAGCGGTGTCCGGTTTAAACTCCAAGCAACTTTCTGATTGCCGCGGGCATGGTCTTGCATGATTTTTGATGCTTTCAGTTCATTTCTCCGATGAACGACGCGCACTTCGGATGCGAATCTCGTTAAGAACTGCGCCTCCTCCATAGCCGTGTCGCCTCCGCCGATGACGATGATCTTCTTATTCCGGAAAAAGAACCCGTCGCAAGTTGCGCATGTGCTGACCCCGCGGCCGATGTTTTCGTTCTCTCCGGGAATGCCAAGCTTCTTGGCGGATGCTCCCGTGGAGATAATGACGGAATCAGCCGTCAACTCACCGCCACCCTCTAAGGACAAAGTGAAAGGGCGGTTGGATAAATCAACGCCTACAACCCGGCCCGAGACGATGTTGGCACCGAATCGCAATGCCTGCTTGCGCATGTTCTCCATGAGCTCCGGTCCCATAATTCCATCCGGAAAGCCTGGGAAATTATCCACTTCAGTTGTCGTTGTCAGCTGTCCTCCGGGTTGAACCCCTTCAATCACGAGCGGCGAAAGGTTGGCGCGGGCCAAGTATATAGCAGCGGTAAGCCCCGCAGGTCCGGTTCCGATAATGATTGCTTTGTGATGCATATCCATCTCCTCCTTTTACTGATAAATGCTATCTTCGGTCATCAATTACACATTATTTGTTTCCTATTTAATTGTTAACAATCTTTATGATTACATCTTAACAACTCCATTTAACATTGTCAACAATTAATTTGCATACAAATTAAATTCAAAACCCCCATGTCAAATTAAGGGCCTGCATTCACCAAACATTCAGTTTGCTTTCAACTCATCTTCAGGATCGTTAGGCATAATGGTTTCAGAAAGATTTACATCTCGCGGATTAAGAAGGGAGTACAAATAAATGAATATTAAGCAAGCAGATCGAAAATGGGTTGTAATAACAAGCCTATTGATCGTTGCACTTATTATCTATGCGATTTTCTTCCCCCCAGTTCTGAAAAGCGCCAGCACCTTGAAAGAAACGCCCGTAGCCAAGGTAAATGGCGTCAATATAAGCAATACCCAGCTCTATGATGCCATGCTGACTAGCGGCGGGAAGCAAACGCTCGATTCTTTGATCAGCGATGAAATTATTAATCAGGAAGCCAAGAAGGCAGGTATCCAAGCCACGGATGATGATATTAATAATGAACTTGCATCCGTCCGGAAATCGTTTGCTTCCGATAGTGAGTTCCAACAAACATTGACTTCCTATGGAATGACATTGGACGACTTGAAAAAAAATCTAAAAACGCAGGTTCTTTTGAATAAGATTTTATCACCTCAAGTGAAAATCACCGATGATCAGATTAAACAGTACTATAATGCAAATCTTGAATCTTTGAAAACGCCTGAACAGATTCAAGCGTCCCACATTACCGTTGCGACCAAGGAAGAAGCGGATGCCATCGCGGCAGAATTGAAAAATGGAGGGGACTTCGCGACTCTGGCGAAGGAGAAATCCATGGATACAGCCACTAAAGATAAAGGCGGAGATCTGGGGTATATCTCCAGCGGGAGCGGAAGTATTGATCCTGCCGTTGAAACCGCGGCCTTCGCCTTGAAACCGGGCTCAACAAGCGCCCCCATTCAAACGGCAAACGGCTATGACATCATTCGGGTAACTGACCATAAAGCCGCTTCTACCCCTACACTGGACGAAAAGAAAGCAGAAATTAAGCAAACACTGACCAATCAACAAATATCGACGCTCTCCACAACCTGGCTGCAGCAAAAGAAATCGGAAGCAGCGATTGAGAATTATCTAAATAAAGACGCATAAAACATCAAGCCCCTACCGGAAACGGCAGGGGTTTGTTACATAGATTTTACACTTGTACGCTCATTCGGTACTCGTAATTGTTTTTGCAAAGCTGAAGCAGATCGTGTT
Organism: Paenibacillus sp. GCM10027628; assembly: GCF_042676385.1. Taxonomy (NCBI): domain Bacteria; kingdom Bacillati; phylum Bacillota; class Bacilli; order Caryophanales; family Paenibacillaceae; genus Paenibacillus; species Paenibacillus sp. GCM10027628. The sequence continues at coordinate 18,343 of NZ_JBHTHA010000009.1, read as the reverse complement.
TGACGCCACGTTTGGGCAGCGTAATCGCAAGATTCTTGGCCCCTCTTCGACGCATGAATGCACGTACCTGGCGGATATCGCCTATCGTATTAAGAATAATTTCATCCGGCCACTGTTCTGTGTATAAGGATAAAAGAAACCGATCGCACTCAGTACCTTGTATGGCCGTATCCATTTCAAATAGTTGGAATTCACGAAGCATGCCTTCCTGGACTTTGGCTACGATCACGCCTCGGTCCCCAAAATAAATAACATCCTGGTTGATCATATCCTCGCGGTCGACAATTTGCTTCTCGGGGACTTGCTCCAAATTGCGAATATGGAGGAGCATATTCTGAGCTTTTTCGAATTGAAGATTCTCGGCGTAGGCCTCCATCTTGGCCGTCATTGCCTCGATCAGAGCTCGTCCTTCATTGGCCAGCATAGCTGCGGCTTGATGAGCTCTATCCACATATTCCGCTTGGGAAATATGACCCGCGCAGACGCCACTGCATTTGCCAATATGGTAGAGCAAGCAGGCCTGCTTGGGCAGCGTCATACAAGAACGCAGACCATAATGATTCGTCACAAATTCCATAAGCGCTTCAAGAAACCTTCTGCTTTTATAGGGACCAAGCCGCTGATAGGCGCCCCTCGACACCATTTCCTTTTCCGGTAATGAGCGCTGATTCCGATAATAGACTTCTATCCTTGGCAAAGGCTCTCTGGTTAGCTGCAGGTAGGCATAGCCGCTTTTTTCTTTTTTTAAGGCTCGGTTATAAGGCGGTTTGTGAAGCTTAATCAAATTATTTTCAAGAAGCAAGCTCTCCGCTTCATTATTCACGAGCACAACTTCAATCTTGGCGATTTCCCGGACCATTTGCCGGATCTTCCTGCGGGTATCGGAATGCTGAAAATACGAGCGCAGCCGATTGCGCAGATTAATAGATTTGCCGATATAGAGTATGTTTCCCGCCTCGCCCATCATCAGGTAACAACCCGGTGTTTCCGGATATTCATGGGCATTGAATACGAAAGACACGAGCGGCCCTCCTCTACTACAAAACTATGATTCTATTGTAGCTCAGAATCCGACTTTGAGGAATGCCAAACAGACACCTTTTAGGGTGCCTGTCTTATCTCATGCTCTTATGGATGCTACGGCGTACGGATCTTCATCTCATCCAAGCTTTTGAACTGGTAGCCCTGGCTTCTCGCATCATCAATAATTTTACCGAGTGCTTCCGTATTATCTTTGGAGACCGAATGCAGCAGGATGACAGCTCCCGGGTGCAGCTGCGCCATCACATTTTGATAAGCGTATTGCCAACCTTTCTGATTTTTCGGTTCCCAGTCCCGATACGCGATGGACCAGAACACATTCGTATAGCCCAATTGCTTGCTGACAGCCAAGGACCGGTCGTTAAAAATCCCCCGCGGAGCGCGAAGATAGCGCATTTCCTTCTGTCCCGTTGCGGCTTCCACACCGCTTTTGACCTGATCCAGTTCCTTTTGGATACGGTCCGGGGATATTTGGCTCATATCCGGATGGCTCCACGAATGATTGCCGATAAGATGGCCTTCCTGCGCCATGCGCTTCAATAAATCCGGCTCCGTCTTGATATAATGCCCTGTTACGAAAAAGATTGCCGGCACCTGCTTTTCCTTGAGCACGTCCAAAATTTTGCCGGTATAGCCTTGCTCGTACCCATTGTCGAAGGTCAAATAAAGCTCTTTGGCCGCCAAGTCTCCTGTAAAAATAGCGCCATATTTCTGGAGAAGCGGCTTAAAGCCTTCCTCATCAATTGAGGGAAGCTGCCCTTTTGAAGCTTTTTTAAAGCCAAAATGGTAAGTTCCATCTGCAGAGGCAAGTGTTGCTTGCCCCAACAGCATAGCTATTACCATCACTATGATACGTATGTAGTTCATGAGACATTTTCCTCCCTGTGTCAGTGGATTTGATACTAATATGCCACTTTGCGGACAGTGATTATGTGAAAATCATCAGCGGCTGGCGCAGGGTAATTTCTGGAAGGGACTCGGGTACTTTGTGCAGAATTACAATAAATCCTCATCCATTAAGGAGCTTATCTATGAACGAGCAGCAGATTGAGCAAATCCGAGAGGCGTTCCCTTGCTTCGCAAATATCCCGCATACCGATTGGCAATTCGCCGAAACGTTAACCGCTCAGCCCTCCACTCCGCATAACATCCGTGAAGGGCATGTGTTGGATCATGCCATGTTTATACTTAGCGGATGGGTCCGCGTATACAAATTAAGCGCGGCCGGCAGAGAAATCACGTTGTATCGTGTGCACAGCGGCCAATGCTGTGTGCTTATGATGGCCAGCATTTTAGGCGAAACGGAGTATGAAGCTTCAGTCTCAATTGAAACCGAAACGGATGTTTTGCTGCTTCCCGTCGCTTTATTTCGCGCTTGGATGGACACCTATCCTTCTGTACGAAAGTTCATCTACAAGCAGTTTGTAGAGCGAATGACAAGCGTGACGACTCTGCTCGAGAACGTTGCATTTCAATCCATTCCCTACCGCGTTGCAGAATATTTGATCGCATCCTCTACAGCCTCCAGTGCCTCGGTAAGAATCACGCACGAGCGGCTGGCAATTGAACTGGGAAGCGCCCGTGAAGTCATCACACGGATTTTGAACGAATTCGCGAATAAAGGCGCTATCGCATTAAGCAGAGGAAAAATTACAATCGAGAACCGCGGCATTCTGATTGATATTTTGGAGCAGCAAGTGTGATTTTATCACAGAACTCGCGGCAGATATCCCATAAAATCATACGTAAATCGATGAATTAATTATGGGAGGTATAACCGTGAACCCTTATTACGACAGCTCTAATTTAAATCGAATCCCTGATCTTATGAAGCTTGCACCGCAAGCCGCCGCTTCCTTTCTATCTTTCGAGAAGGATATCTACCACACTTCGGAGTCGATCCCTTTGAAAATGAAAGAGCTCATCGCCGTCGCTGTTGCTCATGTAACCGGCTGCCCTTACTGTATCGATAACCATGTAAAAAAATACAAAGCGCTCGGGGGGACGCGCGAAGAAATTTTCGAAGCAGTCTTAGTAGCCGCTTCTACCCGTGCAGGCGCTATACTTAGCCATGCCACTCACGCGCTTGTCGCCTTTGAAGAGGCACCCGCTGGGCAAACCGTTTCATCATCGAGCGACGGAACTCCGTCTCCCCCGAAATGTTTTTGCTAAGCATTTTACAGACCATGGCAAACGCGATACAATGCTCTTTGAATAAAAACCCTTTAAACCAAGTAAGGATCACACCAAATGAACATGAAGAAAAAAGATCCTCGCGTCGTCCGGACGCACCAGCTGCTAAGGAAAGCACTAATTGAATTAATGGAGGAACGGGATTTCGAGTCGATCACGGTGCAAGAAATTTCAGACCGCGCTACCATCAAACGAGCCACGTTCTATCTGCATTTTGAAGATAAGCAAACGTTTGTCGAAACGTATATTGACGAAATCTTGGAGGATCTGCGGCATAAAATGCTGTTCGCTACTGACAGCGATCCCGCTGAATTCGACATGCTAAGCGGGAAGCCGCATCCCAGCTTCGTGCGGTTGTTTCATCAAATCGCGGAGAATTTCTATGTCTATTACGCGCTCTTGGTTCGAAATCGGGTGCCTTATTTCGCCGCCTCGCTTCAACAGGTCATCCATGAGTTCATATCCCGAGGAGTGGATTTCACCGAACCGGATGACCGCAATTTAACCGCTACTAGAGAAATTGTCGTCAAGTATGTAGAGTCTGCTTTCCTGGAAGTCGTCATTTGGTGGATCGCTAACAATATGCCATATGCCGAAGAGGAAATCGCCGCTCATCTGATGAACCTGTCGATCCGGGGACCCTATAAACAAATCCCTGTTCGAAAAGGCGGGCACCTGTAGAGGTGTCGTAAAGCAAAAAACCTCCAAAACCGCGTTTTTAAGCAGGATTTGGAGGTTTTTCATTTTCTAAATTTTAAAGCGCAGTCCAACCGCCATCAATAACAAGCTCCGAGCCTGTCATAAAGCGGGATTCATCAGAGGCTAGGAACAAGACGCCATAAGCGACATCTTCCGGTTTGCCGAAGTAAGGAAGCTGCGTAAACGTTTGGTAATACGGCATTGCATCCTTCATAGAAGGCTCCGTCATCGGCGTGACGATAATGCCCGGATGCACGGAATTGACGCGAATGTTCTGCTTCGCATACTCTACCGCGGCAGATTTGGACAAGGCACGCAGTGCGCCTTTGGCTGCTGTATAAGGGCTTGATCCGGCCATACCGACGATGCCGCCGATGGAAGAAATGTTAACGACTGAGCCTTCGCCCGCTTTTTGCATCTCAGGAATGGCATATTTCATCCCAAGCACACACCCCGACAAATTAATATCCATCACGCGATTCCATTCGCTCATCTCGATATTCGCGATCGTCTTCGTGGAAGAAATGCCCGCATTATTCACGAGAATGTCCACTTTACCGAAAGCGTTCACCGTTTCTTGAATGATTTGCTTCCACTCTTCCTCTGAAGCGACATTATGCTTAAAGCCGATGGCTTCGCCGCCGCTTGCATTGATTTCAGCGATGACCTCCTGCAGCACATCGTCCTTGATATCCGTGCCTACCACTTTAGCGCCTTCCTCAGCAAAAAGCTTCGCTTCCGCCGCACCCATACCGAGCGCTGCGCCAGTAATGATCGCTACTTTTCCACTTAAACGTCCCATTGTATATCAGACCTTTCCTTCTGGAATTTTGGATATTTGATCTTCTTAAGAACAGTTTCATTATACAACCAAATGACTAAATTGTGAAGTAATTTACACTTTGTAAATTAAGTAATCCATAAATAATTTCACTAACCTAAGCCAAAATATAACAAACCAAAAAAACATAATTTAAGTTTACACTTAATTAAGTGTATGCTAAAATAATCGCATGATCGAAAAAGTCATTCACGCCATTACCGAGCCGCGGCGCCGGGATATTCTATATCTCGTTCGCAATGAGGAGCTTACCTCAAGCGCCATTGCCTCACACTTTGACATTTCAGCTCCAGCAGTTTCGCAGCATCTCAAGGTTCTTGAGGAATCCGGGCTGGTCGTTGTCCGGAGAGACGGAACCAAACGGTATTATTCCATTAGGAGGGAAGGATTTGCCGAATTGAAACAGTATATCGACCGTTTCTGGGATGATAGCTTGATGCGCCTGAAGGAAGCTGCAGAAGAGGAAGAAAGGAGACAGAAACAACGTGAGTCAGATTCAAAATAACGAACAGATCGTCAAAGAGGTGTTCATCGAATGCCGTCCGGAGATCCTGTTCACCTTTTTTACCGATCCGGAAAAAATGGTGCGTTGGATGGGCAGCCATATTTTGCTCGAGCCCGCTATCAACGGTAAGTACCGCATTGATGTCAATGGCCATGACATTGCCATGGGCGAGTATCAAGAAATCATCCCTAACGAGAAGATTGTGATGAGCTGGGGATGGGAGAAGTCGAAGATTGTTCCTCCCGGTTCAAGCACGGTGGAGTTCCGCTTTGCGCCTAAGGACAATGGCACACTTCTCATACTGACGCATTACGGCCTGCCGGTCGAAGAAGTCGCTTCTCACGTGCAGGGCTGGAGTCACTACACCGTGCGCCTTCAAACTTTGGCGGAAGGCCGGGATCCTGGCATCGATCCTTGGTCCGTTAAGGCTATGCATTAAACCACCATTTGGAATAAAAGGAGATTATATAATGACTACATTATCTTGCAATTGCGGATTTACAGCTAAGGACGAAAATCGCTACAAGGTTGAAGCTGCTATGTGGCACCATGCCATTCATGACCATGCCGATATGCTGAAGAGCATGACGGTATTACAACTGGAAGAATGGTTGATCAATAAGGACAAGCAGTTAAGCGTTGCCGGTTAATACCTCGCTCGATATCACTACTGTCAACATCTACATGGGAGGAACGCAAGGATGTCTATCACATCAATCCATCAAGAAGTTACGTTTAAAGCAAGCCCCGCTCGCGTTTATGAAGCGTTGACCGTTTCCGAGCAATTCAGCCAGGTCACAGGAGGCGCTCCAACCGATATTAGCCCGGAAGCCGGAGGAACCTTCTCTTGTTTCGGAGGTATGATCGTAGGCCGGAATATTGAACTTATCCCTAATGAGCGAATCGTACAAGCATGGCGAGCGGCAAATTGGGAAGCTGGCATCTATTCGATCGTCAAATTCGAACTTAAGGAGCACGGCGCCGACACCCTGCTGATTTTTGACCATAGCGGTTTTCCGGAAGGTCAAGGCGAGCATCTGGCGAACGGTTGGAAAGAGAATTACTGGAACCTTCTCGAGAAATATGTAGCGTAACCCTAAAAGGCAGTACACCATTTTCACCGAATGATATGCTTTCACCCTCTCCTTATGAGAACTTGTTGAATATGCTAAATTGCAAGTTCGTACAAGTTCTTTGGGGGTGGACAATTTGTTTCAACTTAATGGCATCGTCGGCGGAAATGCTTCAATTGCTGTGGGAGCTCGTAAAACGATCTTGCTCCAGCAAATCGTGATCAACGTACCAAATCGACAAAAGCTCATTTTGAGGGATCTTAACTTTTTATTTAACAATGATGCTTTCGCTATTAAAATTGAGGCGCAGCCCTCTCCTGGTACGTTTATCGCAAGAGGTGGCTCTGGGGATTTGAGACCCAATAAAGTATTGTTTAACAATACGACCGGGTCTGCGGTTACGATTTTTCTACTCGTCAGTGCAGTGAACACAGCTAGAAACACCCGATCTTTAAGCCGCTCCGACAGCTGGCATCTAACGCTTCAGCGGGTATAAGGTTCTACAACAGCCAAGAGCACCGATCCCTTCCGGGACGGTGCTCTTGTTCATGCGCGCAGGCGCAAGGACTGCCCGCAGCGTGCGCAGTAGCGCGCAACAGCCGGCGACTGCGTGCCGCATGCCTCGCACTGCAGCTGCTCCGCACGCCTGGCAGCCGACGGCACGGTCGGCTCCAGCCCGGGGTTCATGCGCAGCAGCGCTTGCTGCTCTGCATAGCGGCCTGAGCGAAGCAGCGCGGCAAGGACGAGAAGGCCTGCTGCGCCTACAGCTAGCATGAGGAGCATGCGCCAGAAGCCGCTAGCCACTTGATAATCCCACAAGAAGTGTAGAAGCAAAGCGATGGCAAAAAAGCTCATCGCCAGAAGTGCAGACTGCCAGCGAAGCAGCTGTCCCTTCGTCAGTACATACCATAGCCCTACGGCGGCAATGGCGCTCCACGTCCCGTGGCCAAAGGGGGAGAGCAGCGCTCTTACGGCTAATACCGCCAGCATACTGATCGTCGAGCCGTTCGACCAATGCGACCAGCCGTAAATAACGCTCTCCACAGCAGCAAAGCCCATCCCTGCGGCCGCACCGAACACGACTGCATCCATTAAGAAGCGATGCCGCTTCAACCTCAACAGCCAACTGCAGATTAGCAGTTTGGCTATTTCTTCGATGACGGCCACCGCTAGCGGAGCTTGCCAATGGCCGAAGGAAGCCTCCGCGCTTCCCTGAAAAACCCACAGTCTTTCCAGCCACCAGGCTAATGGGATAGCGACAATTGCAGTAGCAACGAATATCCAGGCTAAGCGTGAGAAACCGAATCCTAACAATTGGGCGCTTCTCATATACAGGACGAACGAAACCGGTCCTACGAAGCCCCCGACGACAAGCGCCGCTATATGCCATATCGGATGGCTCTGCCAAATCGACATCACCGTCAGCAAGATGAACAAGCCGCTCATACCCAACATCCCGTCTACCCAGTACCGTTTCAACCTGGCCGACATCATGGAGTCGGGATCCGGCTGTTTCTCGGACGAAGACGGATCCGGCACATCGCTCATGATCGATAATCGAGATGCATACCAATCTGACAGCGTTATATCCGGGCGCCGAATGTGGACAACCTCAGCAAATTGGTGCAAAATCGGCGGATATTGCTGCAAAACATACGCAAATTCGGCTTTTCCCATCAAGAGCAGCTCGCCATCCTCTAGAGCTTTAACCATCGCAGCGTGCGGAGTATCCGACATGAGCGCCAATTCCCCGAAGTAATCACCTGCACTGAGTACCGCTATCCTGCGGCCGGATGCGCTGACTTCAAAGCGACCCGAGCCGATCATATATAAGTATTCGGACGCATCACCCTCGCGAATCACGGCATCACCGCGCCGGACTTGCCGCCTTACTGTAATTTCAGCCAAGCCGCGAAGCTCCGAATCCGGAATCGGCGCCCAGATCGAAGCTTTGCGCAGCAGACCATGCACATACCGAATCTCCGCGAACATGCGAATACTTTCATAGAATAATGGACTTGCCTCCGCCAATTGTGCGAACGCCTCCCGCCGCAAACATACGGCAGTAACCTCCGATAAAGCCATCACACCCGCGGTTCGGCGCTCGTTCCACAACAGTCCGATTTCTCCGATTACCGATCCGGGACCGAACTCTGCAAGCGTCACTTCTTCCCCGATTAAATTGTTCGTCACGACGCGCACTTGGCCGCCAGTGATCAGGTAACAAGTCTCTTCTAACGCGCCTTCTTCGATCAATCGCCCCCCGGCAGGAACAACTAATGTTTCCATCTTGGCTGCAGCGGTCTCCAGCTCGTGAAACGGCACTCCATATAGAAGCGGTTGATCTCTTAACAATATGGCAATGGATTGCATTGCACTATCTCATGTTGCCAATAACGCTGCTGCGGCTATCCGCCATCTTCTTAATGAAATTCGTCATCAAGTCAAAGGCTTCATTGCGTTTATTTGACAACGATTGCAAGCGAAGCATATCCATCTGTTGCGAGTTACTCATGCTGTCGATCTGCCCGCGAATGGTGTCCATCTGTTTGTCGATTTCCCCTTGCTTCAGCTTAGCGGCAGTAGGAGCCGTAACGCCTGCCGCCGCAAATTTGCTTGTGATGTCGGCCGATAATGCCACAGCATCATTCGCATTCGCAGGTCTAATCGATTTCAAAGCTGCCAGCAAATCATTCAGCGATGCAATTTGCTTATTTTTCTTTTGAACCTCCTCGATTTGCGTTTTGAGCTGCTCCTCCAATAAATTTGCCCGGTTGGATTGAACGGCCATCATCGCCGTTTCTAAATCCATGGATTGCACGTTGATATTCACGGTGCCAGCTGCGCCTTGAATATTTCCTACAGCGTTTACCGTACTCTCTCCGCCAACTGCTTGCTTAACCGCGTTGTAGGCTGTGTTATTCAACATAAGACCAGCTCCGCCAACCAGTCCTAGCACGAATAAGCCAGCCATTGTGATCACATTTTTACGATTCATTGTTTACGCCCCTTTTTCTTTGTTTTCTGCTGTTTGGAAAATCTAAGAAGATTATAGCACATTTAAGATTCAGAAAGATTGAAGGAGATCCCTATTTACACCAAATCGGATTCATGCATTATTTCTATAAAATAAAAAGAGCCTCCTGTCTTAAGTTGCCTTAAGCGGGGCTCTTCTAAGTCCATTAATTCACTTTACTCTGTAATAGCTCAATCAATTGCTTACCCGGATCTCGCTTCTCGCCGGCCGGGCGATTTCCATTTCCGTTTCCGTTGCCTGGAGTGCCAGACTGCTTGCCATTGCCTTGACCTTGTCCTTGGGTTGGCTGCTGGCCTTGATCTTTCCCTGCTGCGTCCTGCGGCTGAGTTGCATCCGGTTGGGCGGATGGATCGGCATTCTTCACCGAACCTGCGGCATCCGCATTCTTTTTGCCATTGCCGCCATTGCCGCCATTGCCTCGGTTATTCATGCGCGTTGCCGCATCCTCGACGAATTTCTTCTGCGTATCCGTTAGCTTTTCAAGCAGCTTCGTCTTGCTATCGTCGGTCAGCTCGCCCTTGGTGACGATATCTTGAGCCGTCGGCAGCATATCCTGCGCTTGCTCCTTCGTAATGGCGAGCCCCTCGGCTTTATCCATCTGGAGCAGCGTTTGGAACGTTCCAAACATTTGGCGCTGCTGCTGACTCATCGCGGGTCTATTCTGACCGCCTGGCTTGGAACTTGCCGCAGGATTCTGGCTTTGCTGCTGCGCTGGCTGCTCCGTACTTGCTGCAGCAGCTGCACTTCCTGCTGACGGCTGGTTACCGCAACCGCTTAGTAACATTGGAATAATGACACACAGACCGGCTAATTTTTTTATCATCATCTCTTGCCCACTCCTATCCTTATCCTTCGAAACAAGCTTACACCCCAATTATGAACAAACTGAGAATGGAAGCTGAATCCGAGATAAAAGTTGGCTTAAAATTTTTATGAATCAGATTTAATTGGAAATTCCTCGCTTCTCTTTCCTAATCCAAAGCGTCGCAGGCAAGAAGTAAAGAATGATAAGGAAAGCAAATCCAAGGATGCTGACCCAGGCATTCAGCAAGGCCAACAAAGTTACAAATAAGTATAAAAAAGGTCCCCGGAAAAAATGCTTCTTCATGTTGAATAAATCATCCATATCACAGCCATCGTGTAAAAGCTCTCTGTGCTTCAGCGCATAATTCCAGATTAAATTAAAAGGGATTCCCCCCAGCGTAATCCATCCGCCGTAAACAAGCGCTGCAATTCTGGAATTCTCGTCGCCCGCCTCGGCAAACTCTCCAAGGATTGATGAACAAAATGGAATCGCTATGACATTCAGAAGTAAGACCATATTCAATAATATGAGCATATGATCGATCTTTTTGATGTAATGGAACATCGTATGATGATTGAACCAGACAACGGAAATGATCATGAAACTGATCAGAAAGCTAATGAACTTGGGCCACTCATGCCCTAGAATCATCAACAGATTTTCATGTTGCGAGTGCTCCGGTATTCTAATTTCGATAACCAGCAGCGTTAATGCGATCGCAAATATCGCGTCGAAATAAGTAACCATACGTTCGGATGAGTAAATGCCATGTTCTCGTTTAATTAAAGCTCCCTCTCTTCTGATCTTATAATTTATGGGAATATTTTACCATACCAATAAAGCTGAGGTCATCTAGTCCCATTCATTTACTTGTGGATATATCGAGTTGTGGATATGTTGACATCTCTAAGGAAAGTTATGCACAGCAGGACTTTGGCATCTGTGGACATTGTGGGCAAAAATGTGGATAAAGGAACAAATCAACCTGTAGACGGACCCCCTAAGAATAAACATCAGCCACACGCCCACGAACAAATATGTAGTTCGAAAATGAATTCTCAATTTCCTGTACCACAAAAAGGGCGCCGCCTCTAAAGGCCAGCGCACCCCCTGATTCTCTCAACGGCTAGCGAGAACTTCCAAGCTCCACACCCATTCCGAGCCGCATTGCTTCTCGCCAATAGAAACCCGCCACGGCAATATCGAATATGCCGAGGCCCATCGGGTTGAAATAAACCGGTTCCTCTGCAGCGATTTCAGCCAGTCCGTCACGGCAAACGACATCCGATAACGTACGGACGCCGGATTCCTTCAAACCATACCGGAGATGCAGCAGCTCTATGTCCGTATTTTCCCGGCATACCTCGCGCCAATCGTCGACAATGACCGCCTTCACCTGTGCCACGGCTTCCGGTTTATAATCCCTAAGCGATACATTGAGCAGCAGCGATCCAACAGGCGGCGCCTCGTCGATATATCTTTCCGTAGCCACTGTACAAGTAACCAACACGTCGGCAGCTCTGTATACAGATCTCCAATCGTCGACAATTTCGGTAATCGCTCGAATGCCTTCAGGTATCGTGCGCAGGTCAATCCCTTTCAAGTCAAATATCATGACCCGCTTCAATTTCTCCCCTAGCAAGTCGGCGCACATATCAAGATGCAAGCGACCAATGGGCCCCCATCCGATGATCCCTAGCCGCAGCTCCGATGGCTGTTTAGCTGCGCAATAAGCATCAAGCATCACTCCGCTGACTGCAGCTGTCCGTAACCCGTTTAGCAAACCGCTGTGGATAAATGCAACAGGTTCCCCAGTAGCAGGATGATTTAATATGATCGTATTATGCGCCCTTGGCAAGCCCAAGCGACCGTTACCCGGAAAGCTGGCAATCCACTTGATCCCTGCTAAATGAATATCGCCCCCGACAAAAGCCGGCATGGCAATAATCCGATTGGCCGGCTCGCGGAATCGCAAATAGGGTTTCAAAGGATACACGCAATCCCCGTTATCTTTAATCCGCACCACATCCCGGATGATGTCGGTTAATTGTCGCCAATCGGTGCCGATCTGACGAATATGATCATCATGCAAATAAATCATGGCTTAATCCTCCGCTGAAGGAGCCGGGATCATAGCCAAGTTCCTGCTTTACCCACTCATCATTATAGACCGTATTCAAATACCGCTCGCCCCGATCCGGCAGGATCACGGCGCAAATGGCTCCATCGGGTATGCTGTCGCTCAGCTTGCGCACAGCCGAAATCACGCCTCCCGACGAGGCCCCTGCCAAAATCGCTTCATAGCGCACCAACTCACGGCAGCCACGTACACAGTCGACGTCGGATACATGCAGGGCGAGATCCGCCACATCATGCCGGTAAAGACCGGGCGTGATCCCGGCACCTAGCCCGGGAAATCGCCTGGGACCCTTCTCCCCTCCTAAAATGACGCTGCCTTCCGCATCCACCGCAACAATCTTCGTAGGCCACTGACGGCTGCGAATCGCTTCCATACATCCGCGAATCGTTCCGCATGAGCTAACACCGCAAAACAAATAATCGATCGGCCCGAGCTGCTCCCCGATTTCTTGCATTGTCGTCTCCGCATGGGCTAAAGCGTTGTCTGGGTTACCGTACTGATTGGTCCAGTGAGCCTTCGGTATTTGCCGGACCAGTTCCCCTACCCTTCGGATTCGCGCCGGCAGGAATTCCCCCGTCTCCGCATCCGGCTCCGTCACCACATCGATTTCCCCGTGGAAGCTGCGGATAATCTGCTTATGCTGCTCTGTAGTACGCGGATCCACGACACAAATAAACCGAAGCCCCAGATAGCAGCACAACTGTGCAAGGCTAATGGCCAGATTGCCCGAACTGGATTCCACGATGACGCTATCGCTTGTAATCTCCCCACGCCGTATGGCCTCCCGGATCATATATAAGGCAGGCCTGTCTTTGGCGCTCCCGCCGGGATTCATCCACTCCAGCTTGCCGAATACTTGAAACGGCTCCTCGCGGAACAGCTGCTGAAGTCGAATAAGCGGCGTACGGCCGATCGCCTGAGCGATACCTCCCTCGAGTTTCATTATGCATCCCTCCTTTACGTATAAAATATTTTTTTGTTTTTAACTGCACTCCGCGTAAGCGAATCGTCAAAAGCAGCCCCGTTGACTTGAATCCCCTCAAGAATTCGGGACTGAATCATCGTGCCTATTTCGGGAATCCGGTGCTCCAAATCGTTTCGAATGCTCGCTAGTACGGTAGGAGCCGCATTTGGGCTATACACATACACTTGGAGCAAATTCCCCGATACTTTTACCCGGACGTTCGCTTCGCTCAGATGGCGGTAGACCACATCCTCGATGTCGTAAATGCTAATTTTTTCACCGTGCTTTAGATCCGGTCCGATTCTTTTCACCATGCTTTGAAAGCTCTGCCTAAGTGAGCCATTCACCAGGATGGGACGCAGGTCACGCACAACATCGTAGGTCACATAACGCAGAGCAGGAAAGGAATCTCTCACTGTCGACGTCAAGATAAGCACCTGCTCCTTCTCGTCCGACAACGGCTCCAAATCTTCCCCAAGCGCATCCGTGCCGGCCCCTTCGGCAATGATTCCCTCTGCAAACAAATATCTGCCATGCACATGGGACCAATAAGCGATTGTCCCAATCTCGATGGAGCCATACGTATCCGTAATTTGCTCCACGCCAATACCCATCCGTTCCGCCACACGGCTTCTCCAGCCCGGTGAAGCAATTTCCCCGACCAGAATGATATGGCGGATTCCGTATGCTGCCGGGTCGCCCGATGCAAGCAGTATGCGATCCAAAATCGATGGCATCGTATATAGAACTTCTGGCTTAAAGCTCGCTAACCGTTCGATATGCTGTTCAATGGGCAATTGAAACGACAATGACTCCACTTCCATGCCCAATCGGCGAAATACTTCTACAGCTGTCGCCTCCGCATGCCCTGTACCCATATCGGCCAGCGCTGTCCGATATGTACCCGTTCCAAGAATGGTGCGGAAAACCTCGAGCTTGATCCGCATATAAGCTTCTTCATCGGACTCCGAGTAAAAAATCGTTTTGCGCCGACCGGAACTTGTACCCGAAGTCCGATAACGATGGAGATCGATGCGCTCCGCCATAGGATTATTCGCTGCATAATAGTGCGCCTCCAACATGGAAGCCGTAATCAGAGGCAAACTCTCCAAAGCTGCATCCCCTACCCGCTTCCCTCGTTGAAAGGCAACTTGTTCCTTATACCAAGGAAACTGTCGTTCCATCCGACCGATTGTTTCCTGAATTTCCTGAAGACTTGTTTGCATGGACACCGCTGCCTTCCTCCCGATTTCATCAGGACTTTTGTCTATATACCATATGCGTCCCGCAAGCGCAGCGTTCTTTTCCCAGTTATCACCTATATTCAGACATTTCCGTATGATGATAAATAATTAGTTATTCATGGAAAAGGAGGTTATGGTCCATGCAGAATACGCAAAAATATGTATCCAGCAAACTGGTCAAGACCCGACTCTTGCTGCACAATCGGGAATTGGCAAAGCATATCCCTACTACTCGCCCCTTCAGCCGCAATCGGCTATATGCCATGCTGAAGCGCTACGGAATGGTGTATGTGAAACCCGACCGGGGATCGCTGGGCATTGGTGTCATGCGGGTTGAGAAGAAAGAGGATGCTTTCCAATATCAAAGCGGCCGACGAGCATTGATTTTCAAGACATTTCATGACCTGTTCCAGTCGATACAGCGGCGCATCGGGCATAAACCCTATTTAATTCAAAAAGGCATCCACGTGCTTCGGCATGAAGAGCGCCCCTTCGATTTTCGCGTTATGATTCAGAAAAATCCAAAAGGCAAGTGGGAGTGTACCGGAACGGCTGGACGTGTCGCCCATCCTCGTAAAGCAGTAACGAACGGAAGCCAGGGCGGCACGATTTTCTCTGCGATCGACCTGATTGAACCGGAAGCAGGAAAAGAAAAGACAGATGACCTTATTCGGAAGATGCATCATCTGGCCCGATTAACAGCCGCACAGTTCAGCCGCACCTATCCGGCCATGAATGAACTCGGACTCGATATCGCCGTAGACAGCAGCCTGACGCCATGGATTTTGGAAGTAAACACGTGTCCCGACCCTTGTCCGTTCACTAAATTGGAAGATAAGGCCATCATTAAAAAAATCGTCACCTATGCCAAATCCTACGGTCGGCGGTACTGCCTGACATGCTCCAAAGCAAAGAAAGCACCTAAGCGCGAGAAGAGGGAATAACGCTATACAATAGCAAATGGCACCCTCACGGGTGCCAGCTTCTTAAATTCGACTCATAACTCGTCCGGATTCATCATATGGTCTTACTAACATTCATAAAGGGACGTGAAAGAATATGATGGAGCAACTGCTTCCTTTCCCCGTTGAACGGCTTCTGCAAATGGGTTTAGGCTTTTTTTGGACAATCACCTATATCCTGATCATTTTGAAAAGCTTGGAAGACCGTAAAGTCGGTATACCCTTTGCTGCATTATGTGCGAATATAACATGGGAAGCTATATTTTCCTTTATGTTCCCTTACGAACCGGTCCAATTTACGATTAATGTCATTTGGTTTGGGTTAGACTGTATCATCCTGCTTTTATTCATACGGTATTCCAAGGGGATATTCCCTTCCGCTTTCAGATATAAATACGCCATCTTGTTTTCTTCACTTGCCGCTGCTTTTCTTATTAATCTAGGGATCACATTGGAATTTCATGATTGGGAGGGGAAGTATTCCGGATTCGGTATGAATTTTATGATGTCTTTACTCTTTATTGTCATGCTGATAAGACAAGGAACGCTGGGGCAATCCATTTATATCGGTTATTCCAAATTGGCCGGAACGCTTTGCGCGTCCATCTTGTTTTATTCCCTTTATCCAAAATCGATACTTCTATTGATTTTATATATTCTCATCCTGATTCTCGACGTGATTTACATCATTTTAATCCGTCATCATGCCACCAAAAAAGTAAAAAGAGCCATCAACTAACTCGATGGCTCTTGGCTTTTAATCAAACTTGACTATTCCTCGTAAATGACTACGGATTGCGTTTCGGACTCCCATTTCACGGCTGCCTTTAAGGCTTCACTCACAAAACGAACAGGCACAACCGTGCTGCCGTTTTCAATAGCCGCCGGAACCTCTAACGTCACTTCATTGCCGTTGACTGTAGCAGTCTTGCTATCGATGAAGAGTTTCACTGTGATACCGTCGCGTGTAACGGTAACCGAACGCTCTTCTGCGTTCCAGCTCACAGTTGCTTTTAAAGCCTCGGAAATAGCCCGGAACGGCACTAACGTGTTGCCTTCGCGGATGAACGGAGCTACTTCAAAAGAAGGCTCTTCACCGTTCACATACAATTTCACGCCTTTTTTTCCTAGTTTCTCATACAATTTGCCGAGCTTTTTGTAAGAATCAAGATTGGTAATATTAGCGGTAATCGCTTCTTTTTGCACATAAACCGCATCAGTTACGCTTCCGTTCTTATCCAACATATCGGCAACTGCCGACAAAGCCGCGTCCTTCTCTTTAATCGCCTCAAGTTCAGCTTTCATTTCAGCTGTAAGGTGAGTTTCGTACTTCGTCAATAGAAGATCAGCAATAACAGCCCCGGCAGGCTTGTCCTTCACATTATTGATCGCGTTGAGCAGTCCCTTGTATCCATTGTGACCTTGACTTCCATAAGTATCGGATGTAACGGTCTCTTTCTCATCAACTTTCACCTTGAGATCAACGTTTACTTTTACCGAACCAGCATTGCCCTCATCTGATACTTCCGCTTTCTTCACTGCGCCATTGCCATTTTCCGTTTTTGCCAATGCCGATCCCGCCATTAGGCTTGTTGCCAGTACACAGGATGCGATGACTAACCATTTTTTTCTCATTTTATAATTTACCTCCTTTAAAATCTTACTTTTAATATATTCGGCTTCTCCTCTAGATTTTGTGAGGGTACCCATCCAGAATAAGGATTTTCCAACTGGGCGATCCTATGGTAAACCCTTACTTTTATACACGAAAGAGACGAGCGCCTTATGATACTTGCAACCTGCCTATCTGCTACGATCATTGTTCTTATGGTCATCGTTTTATTGCCTAAAAACATGCTCATTAACGAACTTATTTTTAATTTTATGATCGTGGTATACTTGCACATCGTGGTGTTCGGCATCATCTCCGCGAATTTGAATCTGATTTCAGTCTCAACTGATAGCGAGAAAGCCATTTCATATATGTTTATCCGCTTTATCCTATATCCTGTTCTCATCTTATTTTTTCTGCAGATTTACTTAAAATTGCATACGTTTTTAGTGAAAATTTTTGCGGCATTTGCTTGCGCGCTTATTCTTGCTTTCATTGATGCTGCGCTACGATCGGTCGGTATTCTGATATTTACAAACTGGCAGATAACAGGATTGATAGCCGCTTGGTTCGTATTCCTTCTCGTATGTTTATTAATCATGAAAGGGTTTCGTCATTTAACCGAGAAAGAAGTGTACCCCCGATGAGCATCCTGCCCCTGCCTGAACACTTCGGTAGTAGGGAATGGTTTATTATTGTTACGCTCATCTGTAGCAACGCACTACTCATCCCCTTAAGAAGAAAATTTCCGCCCACAATCATCATCATGATCCTGGTATTTGGCCTCACCTCCGCCAAAATCATGGATGTCCTGGTCGGGGAAGCCCCTTTCGATTATTACGATATCAATGATACCCCTAAGGTCGAATTGATGGATGTTGTATTGCAGTTCATTTATCCGCCCTTTGCCTACTTATATATATATCTTTACGAACGGTTGCACATTAGAGGTATCTCCACCGCGCTCTATGTGCTGATTAGCTCATTTTTTGGCATCTGCTTTGAATGGATCTTTGTCTGTTTTGGTGTTTTTACGTACAAAGGATGGAATCTGTTCTACTCTTTCACCGTTTATCTATATGTGCAATCAGCTTGCTTGCTTTTTTTCAAATGGATTCAATCTAATCACCATCGAAAAAGATAAAGAGAGTGCCATTACGGCACTCTCTTCAGGATGTCGACAAACCCCTTGTTTTTCAGAGACTTGTCTACAGAGATTAAAAAACC